>NZ_JAVIIR010000023.1:0-61481 GCF_033977325.1 Mesorhizobium vachelliae | reverse complement strand
CAGCCAGCCAGGCTGCACCTCGACTATCTTGCCGTTGATCGGCAGGCACTGCAAAACCGACTGCGGGGCTGATGTCGGCCTCTGCTGGTCAAAAAGCGATATACCGACCGACGTGTTGTGGAATCCCAGCCTGATCCCGGAGCCGCTGTGCGCCATCGCTAAACCTCCCACGAAGAGGTCAAGCTTCCAATGTAATGAGTTTCAGTTCCAGATTTGATTTAGGGGCCTGCCTAGGAGATCGGTCATCAGCCGATAGTTTTCCGCTCGTGTCTGATTCTTCTTGCCACGATCGCAGGGCTGAGAGCCTGCGTGCAAGCTCTCGGACTTGCACTTCTGTGCGGATCCACTTTATTTCGGGGCGTCCTTGGGGAGCAAGAAGCCTGTCGCCTGCCCACTTATCTGCTTCAGCTTCTGCGCCAGTCGTGACGGGCAGCACGGGCGCAGACCTCCCCGCAGTAGCGCTGTCCGCGGTCGCAACTGCGGCAGATCGTTACCTGCGAACGGCAGCGGCCGCACAGAAAGAAGCGGCCCGTGAACATCCGCGACGGTCCTTTCGGAGCGCCGCTGGGAGTTCGGGGAAAAGGTCGACGGAATGCGCTGACAATGCGATAATGCAGGTCGCGCACCGTCAGTGGAGCGTGACACCGAGCCTGGACTTGCCAGTTGAGATCGGTGTTGCGCCGGATTGTTTCTGCGGCGCTGATTACCCGCAGATCTACCACAAGGCAGGCGCATGGCGGGGTAAGTCGAAAGCCGCCTCAGGGCGACTGGAGACGTGCCCCGCGTCTATCCCCTTCTCAACCTCAGATGATCAGCACCGCCCCGCAAAGGCGGTCGCCCGCTACAGCGCTAGTTGAAGAGCGCGCGGGCGACCGCCTTTGCTCTCTCCAGCGCTTCAGCTCGCGTGTCATCGTTTATCAGCGGTTTTCGACCGTCGTCGACAACAGATGACAAACCGCTCAGCGGCAGCGTAGGATCGTTCATGGCGGGTGTGGTCTCCGGGAATGGCGAGGATCGGCGTAAGCAACCAAATCCTACGTCATTTCAACGGCTTGCACCACATCCGCCAACCCCCATGCATTATCCGGGCTAGAAGCGATGCCATGGCGCGATACAACGACGCACTCGATCATGTTCTCAGGTCCGCATCCAATCAAAGGCGATTAGCTTCCGGCTTGTGCAATGCACTTGATTCAGTAGAGAGAGGGCCGAAGTCGCAGAAATCAATTTACCGCCTTGCATCGGGTTCAATGCGGGTGACCACCTGATAAAACCGTCTTTGCCACCCTAATGAGGGGTCCCGTCAGCCAGGAAAAGCCGTAACGTTAGCTGCACTTCCGGCGGCTCAGGTCCCCCACGGCCGTAGGCTGTGCGAACTAGCCAGGAGAATAGATCCGGCACGAAGAGCGAATTTCAGCTGTCATGCCAGTCGGCCACTTCCCGACAAATTGACTGACGGGCAGTGCCGATCGCCATGCAAGCCGAGACAATCATGAGCAAACACAAAGACCGTCGCAAGTCACGTCGCGATCGATATGACGACGAGCCCTTTTTTTCAGAACTGCACCCGGAGCCCAGTTATTTTCAGCGGCAGTCAGCCGGCACCTCGAACTGCGTCACGCCGAGGTGAAGTGGTTCAATGCCAGCAAAGGTTTCGGCTTCGTTGCACTCGCCGACGGCGCTGACGCATATCTTCATATGCGGGTGGTGGAGGCGGCCGGATGGCCGCAGTGTCTCAGAGGGCGCGCATCTCAAAGTTATCCTAGAGGAACGGCCAAAGGGCCGTCAGGTGGCGCAAAATTGTAGAGGTCATGAAAGCATCAACTCCTCAGCGTGTAGCGGACCGATCCAGTGTTGGACTGGGCCCCCAGTCGGGGGTCTCAGGCACCGTTAAGTTTTACAATCCTGAAAGGGGCTTGGGCTTCATTGCACCTGAAAGCGGCGAGAAGGATATCTTCGTTCACGCCTCCGCGCTGACGCGGTCTGGGCTCGCTGCGCAGGTTGAAGGTCAAAAAGTATTCGCCGAATGCGCGGCAGGCAAAAGAGGTCTGGAGCGCATTCGGCTCGCATAGCTCATCGCTCGGGCAGCCGATTCTTATTCTTGGTAAGGAGCCCGCTGCCGGAAGGCGACAGCGGGCTCGCATCGAAAACAGCGCACGAAGGGACAGCGCTGAATTCACGCCGGCATGCACTTCATGGACGTGCAATGCCGACACCGGGACCTTACAGGCCGAAGAGCTCATCGCAATGCACAAAATCTTTTCGCATGTGCGAAATTGTCAACACCTCAGTTGCGCCAGGAATAATTATTCGCTGAACAATTGAGGCTCTCGCGTAGCCATCACGGTGCCCAGTATTTTGTTGTTGGTCTGATAATTGCGTCGCGCAGAGGAACTGGCTTGGGAGGTGGGAGAAATGGATCCAAGATGCGGTTGTCCCTATCGGCGCCCTCCACGTGCAGAGGAAATGGCTACCAGCTAGGATACTGTTCAGCGCCTAAACTGCCGATATGTGGAGCTTACTGGGCGCCGTCCGGCCAACTTGAACACAAGGTATCGGACCCAAACTTCACGTCGAGTACGTGGTAAAAGCGGCGACTTTGAACATTGCGCAGGGCCTGGGCGTTCTTGGTCTGCGTTCGGTTGGGCAGGCAAATTACATGGCGCGCAGATTGCTTCGCATGGCGCAGCTGCGAGGAACTTACCCCCATTCACCGAGACACAGGAGTATCGCTGGCCGGCTATCTGGAAGCACTGCCAGAGCAGCTCCGGTTCGGAGGGAGCACCCGCTTGGTGGTGCTCTCGCCTTCGAGGCTGACACGCTGATTTAGCCCAACTGATGCTGCAGAAGGGGTGGGGGGACCGTGTCCGCTACCGCCGGCCAAATACATGAGCGATACCGCACCAGCTATGCTGGCCCCGGTTCGGCAGCGTGAACAGCAATCCGTGCCGAACCATCGCTGCCGTGCAATCGCATCGGCCAAGGCCGGGGAGTGGTATCCGACAATGTCCGACAATGGACAGGTCAGTTTGCGTGCGGAAGCGTTGCTCTGGAAGTCGTTTCTGCTTGGCACGTTCCATGCTTACCCGATCTGTCGAACGTGTAGCGCACCAAGGAGCAGAACAGATTCATGACCATATTCGCTGCAAACCCCGGCGGCTGGGTTTCCAAGACCCTGCTGATAACCATCTTAGCCTTCACCGGGATCAGGTCGCCAATGGCCGGCGAAGAGTCGCCATCCGATTTCCTACTCCACAATGGCATGGAAGTGGTCGTCATTCCTGACCATCGCGCCCCGGTCGTCACCCACATGATCTGGTACAAAATCGGCAGCGCCGACGAGCCGCCCGGCAACTCCGGCATCGCGCATTTTTTCGAGCATCTGATGTTCAAGGCGACCGCCAATCACGCCGCCGGCGAGCTCGATCGTGCGGTGTCCGAGATCGGCGGCTCCAAGAATGCCTTTACCTACTACGACTTCACCGCTTTCCACGAGACAGTGCCGTCCTCGGCGCTCGAGCAGATGATGGGTTTTGAGGCCGACCGCATGCGCAACCTCGTCCTCACCGACGACGTCATCAAGACCGAGCGCGACGTGGTTCTCGAGGAGCGCCGCTCGCGCATTGAAAATAATCCGCAGGCGGTGCTCACAGAGGAGCTTGATGCGACGCTCTGGCAGAATCAGCCTTATCGCATCTCGGTGGTCGGCTGGATGCAGGAAATACAACAGCTCAACCGAGAGGACGCGAAGGCGTTTTACGACGCCTACTACCACCCAAATAACGCGGTGCTGGTGGTGGTGGGCGATGTCGATCCCGACGCCGTGAAGGCGATGGCCGAAAGGACCTACGGCAAGATCGCGCGTGGACCGGATCTGCCGCCGCGCATCCGTCCGGTCGAACCCGAGCAGAACACCAAGCGCACGGTGACGCTCGCCGACGCGCGGGTTTCGGTGCCGAGCTTTTCCACGCAATGGGTGGTGCCGTCCTATCACACGGCCAAGCCCGGCGAAGCGGAGGCGCTCGACCTGCTGGCCGAGATCCTGGGCGGCGACAACCACAGCCGGCTTTACCAGGAGCTCGTCGTCAAGCAGGGGATCGCCTCTGACGCGGCCGCCTACTTCCAGGGCACCATGCTCGATGCCACCAACTTCACCGTTTATGGCGCGCCGCGCGGCGACGCCAGGCTTGCCGATGTCGAGGCGGCCATCGATGCCGAGATCGCCCGCGTCGTCAAGGACGGCGTGACCGAAGACGAGCTGGAGCGGGCCAAGACCCGCTTTGTTCGTTCGATGATCTTCACCCGCGACAAGCAGGACGAAATGGCCAAGATGTACGGCTCGACGCTCGCCACCGGCGGCAATGTGAAGGATGTGCAGGAATGGCCCGACCGCATCCGCAAAGTGACAGCCGCAGAGGTCAAGGCGGTTGCCGCCCGCTACCTCGTGCTCGACCACTCGACCACCGGCTATCTTCTGCCGCAGCAACAGGCGGGGAACTGATGATGAGCCTGGTCCTTGAACGGATGAGCAGCGTTCTTTCCCCCGCAAGGGGAGAAGAAAAGGTGGCGCGCGCCATCGCCACTCTGTGCATTGCCCTGTTCTTCCTGTCGCTGCCGGCGCTTGACGCGCGCGCCGAGATGAACATCCAGGAGGTGAAGTCGAAGAAGGGCATCACCGCCTGGCTGGTGGAAGACCATTCGATCCCGCTGGCCGCCATCCGCTTTGTCTTCGACGGCGGCAGCGCGCAGGATCCCGCCGGCAAGGACGGTCTGGTCAATCTGATGACCGGCCTGTTCGACGAAGGCGCCGGCGACCTCGACAGCGATGCCTTCCAGCTGAAGCTCGACGATGCCGGCGCCGAGATGAGTTTTGAGGCGGCGCGCGACGGCACCTATGGCTCGATGCGCATGCTGTCCGACCAGATGGACGAGGCGTTCGGCCTGCTGAAGCTGGCGGTGAACAGCCCGCGCTTCGACCAGGCGCCGATCGATCGCATCCGCGCCCAGGTGCTCTCCGGCATCCTCGCCAACGAGCGCGACCCCCACACGGTGGCGCAGCAGCGCTGGCTGCGCGCGATCTATGGCGGGCATCCCTATGCGCGGCCGTACCAGGGCACCAAGGAGAGCCTCGCCACCATCACCGCTGACGACCTCAAGGCCTTCCGCAAGGCGACTTTCGCCCGCAGCGGCCTGCATGTGGCGGTGGTGGGCGATATCGACGCCGCGACGCTGAGCGGCAAGCTGGACGAGGTGTTTGGCGACCTGCCGGACAAGCAGACGCTGGCTCCCGTGGCCGACGTCAAACCCAAGCTCGGCCAGCAGCTCGAGATCAATTATGACCTGCCGCAGACCTCGCTGCAGCTTGCCTGGCCCGGCGTGAAACTGAACGCGCCAGATTTCTTCGCTGCCGCGCTGCTGAATGAGATCCTCGGCGGCTCGACCTTCACCTCACGTCTCTTCGAGGAGGTGCGCGAGAAGCGCGGCCTTGCCTATGGCGTCAGCTCGAAGCTCGTCGATCATGAGCATTCCAACGCGCTGCTGGTGACGACCGCGACGCGCTCCGATCGGGCCGCCGAGACGCTTTCGATCGTGCGCAAGGTGGTGAAGGAGATGGCTAAGAACGGGCCGACCGAGGAGGAGCTCGCGACGACCAAGAAATACCTGATCGGCTCGTTTGCGATTAAGTACCTCAAGTCTTCGGATTCGATTGCGGCGACACTGGTCAGGCTGCAGCGCGGCAATCTGGGCATTGACTATATCAAGCGCCGAGCCGCGCTGATCGACGCGGTGACTCTGGAGGATGTCAGCACGGAGGCGAGGAAGCTTCTGTCGGCTGATCCGACCGTCATGATCGTCGGGCCGCCGCTCAACCGATATTAAAGGATGAGCGGCAGCTTCCTTGCTGGTTAGCAAGGCATCGCTTCAGCTTGCATCACCTGCCTCCTGGCGCTAATGCCGCCCTCTTGCTGCGGCGTATGCCTACGACAAAAAATGCGGGCGCACGCGATCCGCGCGGCCCGCAATGATAAATCGAGCTGGGGCGTCTAAGCTGACGCCTCAACATCGTAGATCGGCCACTTCCCATTGCTAGGAACCGAGGCACAGCCGTCCCGGCGTCGGCTTGCCGCGCCAGCATTGACTGACTTTGAGATTCTGAGCGCGCTGATTCCTCCCCGGCCAGCCGCGCCAGCTTCTACGATCCCGAGATCAATCGCAGCTACGGCATGATGGCATCCCATTATGGCGTCGGCGTTCTTCCAGCACGGCCGCATTAACGCGACCCAGGATCAGACCGAAACTGGCCGCTTTCAAATCGGAACGGCGGCCGGAATGAAATCGGAATGACTGGCCGGCTTCAAATCGGAATCGATGGCCGGCTTCGTCGGAATACGCATCCAGGCCTGCCTTCGGCCCCATTTGGTCGATGAGCTTCAGCGCCGAATTGATTGTCAATTCCGGCAGGGACGACTCCTAGGCCGCTTTTTTGGATACCCACGATCGCGCGACGCCGCAGTGAGCCGCGCGACGTCGCGGTGTGCAAGGAGAGTTGGTCGGCGGGAGTGGATGCGTTGCTCTGGAATCAACCGCTCTCGATTGTTGTGCTCTTATGAATCTCAGACATAGACGCGTGGAACGTGGTCCCGGAGCTGAGCATACAGCCCGACGATGTCGGTGCCCCACCAGGTGGCGACCTCATGCTGTGTGATGGTCTGGTCTCCCTGCTGCCCGAGCAAGAGCACCTGATCGCCGAAACAAGCATCGGGGATGTCCGTGAGGTCGATACGGAGATGTTCTAAATGAACCGGCGGCAGCAGAGGCGCACGCCGGCCTCTCACCAGTGCCTCAGCGCCGGGCGGGAGCTGACGTGGCAGCCCGTCTCCCCAACCGATACCGAGCACTCCGACGACCATTCCTTGCTGGTAGCCAGGCAGGCTCGGCGCCGTCCCGAGCGAGGAGTCGGTCCGCTTGATTGAAACCAGAGAGCTCGAAATGGCTTTAAGAGCCGGCCGCAGGGCGACAGGCCGGGTGGAGTGATCCGTGTCGGAGACACCAATGAACAAGGCGCCGGGATCGACAGCATCGAAATCCATCTCAGGGTATCGAAGCACACCCACCGTGCTCGCCACCATCGCAATGGGAGGTCGTGTCCCAGAAGCATTGGCCGATTGAAGAATCTGCTGCAAACGGGAGCGCTGTTCGCTTACATGGAAGGGCGTCTCCGAAGGCAGTTCGCTGAGATGCGCATAAAGCCCTTCGACATCGACATCGTCATAAGCATGGCCGGCCGCGAGCAATGCGCTGACAGCCGACGGCGCTGCCCCCGACCTGTAAAAGCCAAGATCAACCTTTACAAAGACCCGCGTGCTGTCCATTGCGGCACGCCAGCGTTCCAGTTCCTCGAGGCTGGAGATCGTGACTGTAAGCCCGAGCCGTTCGATGATGTCGGCCGATGACGGCAGAGGTCCTGGATAGAGCAGGATTGGAAGCTCGACTCCCATATGCCTTATCGCGACCGCATCCGGCAGCGCAGCGACGCCGAAGCCGTCAACCCCCTCTGCAGCCAGAGCTGAAGCCACCGGTCCGGCGCCGCACCCATAACCGTTGCGCTTCAGGCACGCGAAAATCCGTACTGCCGCGGGCAGGTGTGCGCGAAGCTGGCGATAATTGTGCCTGATCGCGTCTAGGTCGATCTCGTACCAGCTGCCGCGCAGCGGCGTGCGGTGGGGGTCAGAGGCGGCGGGTGGACCGCAATTTGTCAGTGTCTGATAGTCAAGCTGCATGACAAAAAAACAATGAAAACAATCCCGAGAACCGTCGATTTATCAAGTTTTCCGATACCGTCCAAGTGTTGGTGATAGGTGGGTTCCTAACCGCGTTCGGGAGCATTCCACCCTCAAGGAGGCAATTTAACCATCAGAGGGCAAGGCCATCAGTGTTGGCAAGCCCGCATGCCCTCAGGGAGCTTGCGGGCCTCTCTTAGCGAGCGCCGCTTTTGCTTGTCAGGTAGCCTTGCGGCCAAGTCCCATTGACTTGGCAAGCGAAGAACGGGCGGCGGCGTAGTTCGGGGCCACCATCGGATAGTCAGCCGGCAGGCCCCATTTGGCGCGGTATTCGTCCGGCGTCAGGCCATAGTGAACGGAAAGATGCCGCTTCAGCGACTTGAACTTCTTCCCGTCCTCCAAGCTGATGATGTAGTCCGGCGTGACGGACTTCCTGATGGGCACCGCTGGCGTGAGAGCTTCCGGCTTTTCCGCCGCGTCGCCGCCGGCGCTCTTCAACGCTCCATGCACTCGATCGATCAGGGCCGGGAGATCTCCGACCGGGACTGGATTGTTCGAGACATAGGCTGAGACCACCTCGGCGGTCAGCTCGATAAGGGCGCTGGTGTTGTCGTCGGTTTCTTCCATCGCGGTGCACTCCTTGCCTGAAGCAATGTCGCCGAAGCTCTCGTTTTTAATGGTGGCGTGGCGTGAACGCAACGAAGTCCGCGGGTAACGGGGTCAAGTTGAAAGTCCACGGAGGCTTTTTGCCACCGACAGGTCCCGGAATCGCGGGACTATCGCCGCCCTCGCGGGCTCAACAAGGCCATGAAGTTTATCCGACCTCTAGGTCCGCTTGATCATGGTGTCGGGTTGCGCGATTGTCGGCGCTGTGGACACAGGTGAGCGATGCGCCAGACGAAGAAGGCATGCCTTTCGTGCCGAGCGAATTTCACACTTCGACAGTCAAGGATTCCACGTGATTGGCATTCTCTCGATTCACACCACGGAAGGCCTGTTGGATATCGCGCTCGACGCGCACGCTGCCTACGCGATCCTGAAGGCCATCCGTTCGAACCGGTCGAAACTGGGCCTGCATAAAAGGAGGCCCGGTCGTAAGCCGGGCCCAGGAGTTAAACGGGAACGTACCCGTGAAGTGGTTCCAACGGCACCAAGGGATTGGGATTTATCCAACCTGATAGCGGCGGCCATGACGTGTTTGTTCACATTTCCGCTGTCGGCGCAGGCCTAAAGAGCCTCATTGATGGCCAGAAGATCAACTATGAGATCGAGCAGGACCGCCGCACTATTCTTCGCGGAATGCGCGATTGATCTGGTCAGACAGTGGCTTGAGAAAATAGGAAAGCGCTGTCCGCTGGCCCGCCTGGATCATAGCTTCGGCCGGCATGCCTGGGATCAGTGTCAGATCCTTGATCTTCGTCAGTTCAACACGCGGAACTGACAGGCGCACCAGGTAGTAAGAAGTGCCGTTTTTTTCATTCGTCGTCAGATCGGCCGCTATCCAGCTTACATACCCGTTCAACTCAGGTGTGGTTCTCAAGTTGAAGGCCGACATCCGCAACACGGCTTGTTGACCAAGGCGTATCTGGTCGATGTCCTTCGGAGAGATCTGTACTTCCAGCAGAAGATCGTCGCCATCAGGAACAATCAGCATGATCGGATCGGCGGGTCTGATCACGCCACCAACCGTATGGACAGCAAGCTGTTGGATGATTCCTGAGTGCGGCGCGACGATATCGATTCGCCGAAGCTCATCCTCAGCAGCTACCTTGCGTTCTAGGAATTCCTCCACTTGGGCCTGGACCTGTGCGAGTTCCCTGCCGACTTCCGCCTTGAGATCTTGATCAATCTGCAGGATTTGCAGACGAGTTTCGGCAATACGGGCCGCCGTCTGTGCCTGGTTCGCGACCGTTTCACCACGTTGACCGCTTAAGGTGGCAACCTGCGACTTGAGGCTGTTTAAGCGTTGGTCCGAGACAATGCCTTGTTCGCGCAGCCTACTCAAAACAGCAATTTCATGTCCGAGAATGTCAATACCTTTCTCATATGCAATCTGCTGCGCTTTGAGGCCCTCGATCTCATGCTTGTATTGCGTGATCCGCTCGGCCAGCTGCGACTTTTTTCCTTCGCGGGATTGCCTGCGAAATTCGAATAACTTCCGCTCACCGAGTATCGCGGAGGCAGCCGATGGAATATCTCGGCGCTTGAGCAGCCATTCCGGCAAGACGATCTCTGCCAGATCGTCACGCTCGGCTTCGAGCCGTGTTAGCCGAGACGCCAACTCATCGAGTCGCTTAATGATGATGGCTAGATTGGCGCGTGGCTGAGTGGCATCAAGTCGCATGATAACGTCGCCTGTCTTGACTCTATCGCCCTCACGCACGAGGATTTCTTTCACCACCCCACCGGTCGGGTGCTGCACTTTTTTAATGTATGAATCGACGACAAAGTGTCCGGGCGCGACAACCGCACCAGACAGATTCGTCACTGAAGCCCAGGCTCCCGCCCCTCCGAGAACGGCGACGCTCAAAAAAAGTGCTGTCAGTAAGTTTCGGCGAATAGAACGGGAAGCGTCGGCTTTCGTGTCAATTTCGGACATCGCAATCCTCGAATCAGGGTAGCCCTAGGTCTTTTTATGTGGACACAGCGCCCTTGGACGCAGACTGGGCAATCCCCTGAGCAGACGTCTTCCCAACATCGATCGCAGACACATCCTTGGATTCAGCTCGTGGCGTCGTCGCTGCTCTCTGCAAGACAGTGGAAAGCACTTCATCACGCGGACCGAAGGCTCTCTGTCGCCCACCTTCGAGCATCAATATGCAATCGACGGCCGCGATGGCGCTGGGGCGATGTGCGACGACAACGGCAATGCCGTTGCGCTCACGAACGGAATTGATCGCCTCGACCACGGCGACCTCGCCTTCCGCATCGAGGTTGGCATTGGGTTCATCAAACACGACTAGGAAGGGATCGCGATAAAGAGCACGGGCAAGACCGATACGCTGACGCTGCCCGGCGGAAAGTGCCGAGCCAGCTTCACCGATCTGAGTTTCATAGCCATGTTCAAATCTGAGGATCAGTTCGTGTGCGCCCGCTGCTTTTGCCGCAGCCACGATAGCCTCAGAATCAGGATTGTCGTCAAAACGAGAGATGTTTTCGCCGATGGTTCCGTCAAACAATTCAACGCCCTGAGGCAAATAACCGAGATGGCGGCCCAGTGCTTCTCGGTTCCATTGATCGAGGCCCGCGCCGTCGATGCAAACCTTTCCGGCGGACGGCCCCCAGGCGCCGACGATGGCGCGTGCGAGAGTTGACTTGCCAGAACCCGATGGACCGATGACCCCGAGTGCGCTTCCCGCTCGAACGGCAAACGCAAGGCCCGCCACAGTCGGTTTCTTCTCGCCGGGTGGAACGATCATCACGCCTTCGACGCGCAGTTCGCGTTCAGGTGCGGGCAATGGCATGACTGGAGCGGTTTGAGGCATCTTGGCCATGAGGTCCTTCAGCCGTGCCCAACTCTGGCGCGCCAGAAACAAAGTTTTCCAGCTTGAAATCGCCAAATCGACTGGAGCCAAGGCACGGCCCATCATAATAGAGCTGGCAATCATCACCCCAGCGGTAGCTTCACGTGCGATCACGAGGTAGGCGGCAACGGCGAGGATCGCCGATTGCAGCATCATGCGTAGCGACTTTGAAATCCCGCCTAGCCCAGCTGCCACATCTCCGGCTTTGCGATTGGCAGCAAGATATTTGGTATTCACCTTGTGCCATCGGGACGCGATCTGGCTTCTGAGGCCGAGAGCCTCTATGATTTCGGCATTGCGGCGCGCTGCTTCCAGTAGGCCGTTGCGGACCATGTTGTGGTTGATGGCATCGCGTGTGGCCCGTCGGGAGCATGCGTTTGTTAGAGCCGTTAGGGAAACCAGGACGACCACCCCGACAAGCGCCGTCATGCCAATCCAGAAGTGAAAAAGGAAGCAAATGCCGAGATAAAGCGGCATCCATGGGAGATCGAAGAACGCCGTGGGGCCGTTTCCGGCTAGAAACCCGCGAATATTGTCGAGGTCGCGAAGCGGCTGCAAGCCGTCGCCCGGTCTGCGTGTTAAAAGGGGCAGGCGAACAATTGCCTCATGAACGCGTCCGGAAAACTCCCCGTCGAAACGCTCGCCGATCCGCAGCAGTACGCGTGCGCGCAGAATGTCGAGCAGGGATTGGAATGCATAAAGTCCCACAGTAAGCACGACGAGCCCCAGCAACGTCGGTACGCTGCCGCTCGCCAGAACGCGGTCATACACCTGCAGCATGAACAGTGGCGAAGTCAGCGCAAGCAAGTTGATCACGCCACTGATTGAGAAAATTGCCCAAATGGTGGCCGTTAGGGCGAAAGGCCTCGAGGGGGACTGCTCTTTGTTCGCTGAAATTTTCAAGAAGGGACCCCCTAGGAAAGGCCTTCGTTCATAAGCACCGTCGGGGCTGGGATCTGCCACTTTTTGGGCCCGCAAAACCGGCCTACGTCACCGGCGACACCAACTCCTGACACACGGCGACTGCTCAGCGCGGGAATGCTTAGTCCTGGCGTCTTGGAGGAGACGAAGGTGAAGTCGGACCCAGTCAGATGCGGCGCCTCAATGTCTGCTACACTGTTAACAGCGCTCGGTCGTCATGCTCCATGCGAAGTTCATTTCGACCGTCGCCGAAATGATAATTAAGCCCTCTCCACCGAAGACTTTGTCGTTGTCCGCGCCGCCGAAGGCTCGGTCGACGCCCCCATCGGCCGAGATGGAGTCTTTGCCAGCACGGCCGTCGATCCGAGTATTACCTTGGAGAAATCTAAGATTAAGTCGTCACCGCTACTGCCGTACGGGGTATTGGCTGCGGGCCCAGCTTCGATAGGCGTTGCCACCGCATATACTCCTCACGATTGATTTCATAGCACTCTTGTGTCGCTGCACGAATTTGTAAAATCGATTGATTGGATAGAATGCATTCACTCTCTGGATGTCCTCCGGGTAGCGCGCCGCATCACACCCTCGAAGCTGGATTGGCTCTACGCCCCGCTGCCCCGTGGGACACAACGGAACGGCAGCTTGTGATGAGCTTTGCCCCGAAAGCAGCCGCCCGCTTTCAGCCCTGGACTACGTCACTTAGCAATACCCACTTGTTTGCACTTTCATGATTCCTGCGCGAGGCGTCGTTTATCGATACCGCGCAAGAAATCGGCCGGGCATCCATGCGGACACCCGACCGAGTTGCCTGAGCTGATAAGCCCATTCGCAATCCAGGAAGCACAAAGCACTTTTCCCGGATCTGCTCTCCAGGGCTATTTCTTGACCGCTGCCGAGAGTTCCTGGTTTGCTCCAAGATCAAGGCAGCGACGACGACTCACTTCACGATTGGCCGCAACCAATATCGTCACTGATCCAAACAATCACGCCGCCTTGATAGCCAACACCGCATTGGTGCCCGCGAACGCAAAACTATTGGAAAGCGTCACCTTGACTTTCCGCTCCCGCGCCACGTTGGGGGTAACGTCTAGATCGCAATCTGGATCTGGTTCGTCATAGTTGGCGGTAGGCGGTACGATCCCATGCCGAATTGCCATCACGCAGGCGATCAGCTCCAGTGCACCCGAGGCCCCGAGGCAGTGGGCATGCATCGATTTGGTCGAGGATACCGACATTCGATAGGCGTGGTCGCCGAACGCTCGCTTGATTGCTGCGGTCTCGATCTGATCGTTTGGCTTAGTGCCGGTGCCGTGAGCGTTCAGGTAATCGACCTCCTCCGGGACCAGACCCGCGTCGGCTAGACAAGCGCGGATCGCCGCCTCGGGACCCTCAATGGTCTGTGCCGCGATGTCGAAAGCGTCGGCTGAAAGGCCCGCACCGGCCAATTCCGCCAATATTTCAGCGCCTCTAGCGCGGGCATGGTCGTAACTTTCCAAGACTATCATGCCTGCGCCTTCGCCGAGAACAGCGCCCTGCCTGTTCGCGGAAAAAGGCCGGCAAGTGTCGGGCGATAGCACTCGCATAGCCTCCCACGATTTCACTACTCCCCAAACCAATGGCGCATCGGCGCCACCTGCCACCATCACATCAGCGCGGCCCCACCTAATCTGGTCGACGGCGGAGGCAATGGCATGGTTAGAGGAGGAACAAGCCGAAGTGATGCCGTAGACGGGACCGCGCAGTCCAAGGTCCATGCTGACATGTCCAGCAGCGGCGCCCGGCATGACCTTGGGCGCGGTGAAGGCCCCGGTCCTCTTTCTGCCGTGGAGCAACATAGCCCGGTAATCTTGCTCAATCGCCTCCCATCCGCAGACGCCCACACCGACCGTCGCACCCAGGCGATAGCGGTTTTTGTCAGACGCGGTCAGCCCTGCTTGCTGGACTGCTTCGCGAGCGGCAAGCACTGCAAGCACGCTGAACCGATCCATCGAAAGAACTTGCTTACGCTCGATCTCATGCTGAGGAAGATTGCGGATGGCGCATCCCGTGCGCGCGGTGATGTCGTGCAGCGAGGGACCGCTCAACACGCCGATTGCTGAACGGCCGTCGCACATGGCGGCCCAAATATCGGCAGCACAGCTGCCGAGCCCACAAATCCCGCCTATGCCGGTGATAACAACGCGCTTGTTCATTGTCAGTGCTCATTAAGCGCACGGACGGCTTCGACCACGCTGCCCACGTTCTGCAAATCGCTCCAGGCCTCAGTAATGTCCGTTTCGATCTGGATCCCGTATTTCGTCTCAAGATCAAACAGGATGTCCGCCATTTCCAGCGGATGGATGCCCAAATCAGTCAGCTTCGTCTCAAGAGTGATCGGATTCCCATCCGGTTCAGCGTGCTTGCAGATCTCCGCCAGGATTTCGGCCGTAAGCTGGTTAGTCATGCCTTTCACCTCCCGTCTGGCGGCCGACCATGAATCTCGGTGACGCGAAAGATTCACCGATCAGCATTGTTGTGATGCAAAATTTCGCGCTATTGGGGAAATTGATATTTTGGATAAGAATCATTCAAGCAATGGATGGTGTGCCTATAGCCCAGAGGCGGACTCCGAACTATTTGTTTGCGACCGGCGTCGGGTTGGAATAGCCGCCCAGCATCACCGGAATACTCATTTTGAAGGGCGTCGTTCACAAATCGCATTTTTCCTGTACATAGTGATGTGCTAGAATTTCAGGACGCCGGAAATAGCATCGCTAGTCGATCCGGGTACACGCAGTCATATTGCGCTTTCGCTTGAGCCGCCTTTGCACCCGGCTCAACGTACCCTTATCGACGTCGCGGTCGACCCGAATGCACAGCGACCAACCAGCTCGATCTCGATTCCGGCCATCCCGCGCCGGCAGGCGTGCCGACGGCAGTTCCCCGATCTGCTCGTCGCTGGCCTCACAGGCAGCAACGGCAGCAGGACTGGCTCCATTCGGCGGGAGGGCTCTTACGCCAGCGAAACGGCTGGCTCGTACTGATCTGCGGCCCGCGCCGGGCAGGGAACCGGAGTGTCCAGTTGCGCCTCCTGGCGGAGATGACAGGCGGCCACTCGCCGCAAAGCACACCGCCGAAACGCTGAGCAGATCCAAAGTTGTGCAAATCATACCGCAGCCTTCGGCTATGGCACCAGGCGAGATGCCTCCTCCAACAAAATCTTCCGCATCCAGATGCTTGCCGGATCGCCATTCTGAAGCGCAGGCCACTGCATCGCCAGAGTGAACACCGGCAACGAGAGCGGAAGTTCGACGACGCGCAGCGGTAGTGTTTTTGCGAAATGCTCAACCAGCCTCAAGGGCATGGTCCCAATGCGACTGGTGCCCGGTAGCATCAGAGGGATCATGCTGAACCCCTGCACGACCACCTCGGCCCGCCTCTTGAGGCCATGCTCGATCAAAAACCACTCGTCAATGGATGGCTTGAGCGAACGTCCAAATCTGGCCATTACGTGACCCATTGACATATATTTTTCGAACGTGAGCTTTCTCGACAGTTCCTTGTTTGTCCGACAGCCCACACAGGCGAGTGTATCGTCGAAAAGCTTCGCTTTTGGATGCCCGCTTAACAGGAACATTTCAGGGAGTATCAGAAAATCGGCGTCACCGCGCCGGAAAATTTCTTCCATATCGTCAGCGAGAGGCAGGAGTTCGAAGCTGACGAAAGGGGCTTCTCGCGCAACACGGTCAATGACCCCCTGAAAGAAAACGATCGTCATGTAATCGGAAAGGATGACCCTAAAACAGCGATCGGATTTCCGCGGATTAAATTCCTCCCAGGAAATAACCGAGAGCTGTATATGCAGCAGCGCCTCGCGGACCGGCGAGGCGAGCGCCTCGGCTCGCGGTGTCGGGATGAGTTCACGGCCTTTCATTGTAAAAAGCTCATCACCAAAATAGCCGCGCAGCCGGGCGACAGCCGCGCTCATGGCTGGTTGGCTAAGGTGGATACTGCGAGCCGCCGCTGTGAGGTTACGCTCAATCATCAAAGCGTCGAGCGCGACGAGGAGATTCAGATCAAGGCCTTTAAACCGCATTTCAATTCCAATCTAGCGCATGGATGCATTTCATCCGAGCAATAGATTTCACCAATGTCACGAGACACCACATTTGAAAAGTGTCTTTATATGCAAATCGGGGAGGCAAAATGAAGCAGCCGACCGCCCGGGAGCTCATTAGCTCTGGCCCGAGATGTGCTGCAAGAGTCCTGCGCCCCAGCGGCCGCGTCAGGATCGGGACGGCACGTCTTTGAGCAAAGGGCTTTGAATCCAGGTTAACGAGCGAGTTCTCCGATGATTGAGGCGAGATAGTCGGGGTTCCATCCGGCGACTTTTCGTCGACGCTTGATGGATCGCTTGTCGGAGAGGGCTCTGACCAGATTGAGGGCGAAGTGGCGAACGACGGCGCTGTTGTGTGCGCCATGGCCTTTCGGAGCCGCGATTGATCGTCGTTGAAGACGACGTCGAGGGTCCAGTGCAGGGCGTTCTCGATCAGCCAGTGACCACCACGCACGGCCGAGGCGGCCTGCTCGGCGCCGAGCCGTGCTAAAGACATGAAGTATCTGGTCGTGGCGGCAGCGATCCTTAAGTTCGGTGCGGTTTTTCACGCGGATGATGGTTTTGGCCTCGGGCAAGCGCAGTTCGTCGGGAAAGCGGCGCGAGCCCGCCAGCCAGTCGGCCTCGCAAGAGACGGTGACGCGCCGTTCCTCGATGTCGGTGACGCGGTCGAGTTCAGCGGCAGGTGCATCAGCAAAGCAGGCTTCGACCTCAGCGCACAAGGTGGGCTGGTTAGCATTGATGGCGAGCAGATAGTCGGCGCCGACATTGCGGATTGCCGTGGCGATCGTTGCGTTGGTAGCGATGGCATCGATGGAGACGATCGCTCCCTTGAGGCCGTCATTTGCGCCCAGACGCTCCAGATGTGCCGCAAGTGCGGTGGTCTCGCCGCTCTTGTCGGGCACCGCCCCCTGGCCGGGCACCAGCCGAGACGTCGCGGCGAAGGCGGAGACTAGATGCAGCGGAGCCTTGTCGGCACTGCGGTCATGGCTGCGGCGCGAGGTGGCCACGAAGTCGGGCTTGTCCGGCGATGTCTGGCGCATCCAAGCGGTGAACGCATCGACAAACAGCGCAGGATTGATGCGGTTCATGAGGATGGTCGGCCATCCGCCGCAAATGCCCTCGTAGATAGCAGCGGTCAAAGCGCGGAGTTAGCCAGCGGTGCGTTTCAATCAAAATGCGGAAGCGAGCGGATTTGAAATCCGCGCTCAAGTAAAGCTGGGATTAGACGGGATACCGCCGTGACGGTCTGATCGCGCAGACCTGCACCAGATACGGCTAGCAACTCGTCGGGAGGAAACCCGTCATGCAAGCGGACGATTGCCCCGGGCTTGGCCGATTCCAGGACCGCATCGACGATCGTGTCCACCCCGGGGCGAGACCAGTCGCGCGGATCAACCGACCATTTGATAGCTGCCAGTTCAGCGATGGCGGACGCGGCAAAGACCTCTTCGGTCCAGTTCCCGTATGGCGCGCGCAAGTGCCGAACTGACGCTTGAGGGCAAGCCATCATAATAGCCGCATTAGCGTCAAATATTTCACGCTGCACCTCGTCGAACCCGCATCTAGACAGGTCCGGATGAGTCATCGTGTGGTTGCCTACCTCGTGCCCTTCCGCGACCATTCTTTGAATTAGCTCCGGCTGGCCCAAGGCATAGGCGCCAATGACGAAGAACGTCGCCGGGACCCGATGTTCCGCGAGCAGATTCAAGATCTGCGGTGTACAAAGCGGGTGAGGACCGTCGTCAAAAGTCAAATATATACTGCGGCGGCCGATGCAGTCGTCGCACTCACTGCGCAGGTCCCATAACCAGTCGGAATGTATCATTGGCTCTGGTCCGTTCCGGTCGATTGTCGCTCCGGCCGGCCAATCGGACGTTGAACATTCAACCGGTGTAACAGCGACAGCTGCGTTTTCCGTGCGCTTTGGGGCAAATCGGGTAGCGCATTGTGAAGGGTTGACCCCGACGTCGAATTGAGCGCCATCTTGTTCCAGGCGTGCCTGCATGGGGGTGCGATTATACTTCGGTCACAAGTGGGTCGAAGGCGCCAAACTTAGTGAAATGGCAAAGCAATCTGGTACATGTCAGTGTTGATGTGATTTGGCAAGGACTCTTAAGAGCCGCTTTTTTCCCAGGCTCCGGTTTGTACCTCGCTCAATTTGCGTTGATGTCCGATCATGAATGCAGGACTCAAGCAAATCAGTCAAATTGATTGATTGGATAAATCCCATCCGTATTGATACCACGCCCGGGGTCCAGTAAACCTCGCCTCGCACGGCGGTCGGCAGTTCTCCGAGACGTATTCCGGCGCGAGCGTAAACATCGGCGGCTCACTATTCTTGCGCGCTCCTGGGCTTGCGCGATAGCGGGTCGACCCGGTGCCTTTCACGGCAGAGACGCGGATCGGTTGAGAAGTCTTAGTCTAGCTTCCACCGCATAACCGCTCAGTGCTCGACCACCCCGGCAAAACCCAGGTCACGGCGTGTCACGGAGAGCAGGAACTCGTGTTCCGCCTCCTCATGGGACCACAACGGGCGCTCCTGCGGCCCCGGCACTGGAAGCCTCCTGTCGCATTTTCGGCGGGCGAGGCATGGATTCGCGAGCACAACGCACAGTGCCATCGGCATCGTGGCCATGCCCTCGGTGGCGGGGCTGAGCGTGTCGATTTCCACCGCCGGTTCAACGCGGTCTCGATCAAATCTGCTCTTCGCGCGCAGTCCTATTGGCTGCGGGGGAACCTGACCGCGACGGCGCACAGCACCAACTTCGGCCAGCCGATCATGAGCGGTCAGGACCCTTGGAACGCATAGATCCTAACATCCACCGATCGAATATCAACCATCCAAACAATCGATTTTACCAATCGATGGCGGTGCTGCATTAGGAACCCGAAATGAAGGGTTTGGCTCAGGAAGGACGGCAAGTTTGAGAGATCCCATCAGCGCTGGAACCCAGTCGTACGAGGTTCTGCCAGTTCAATTGGCTAGTATCGCGATCTCCGACGGCAGCGTCTGAACTCGCACCAGATCACGCGGCGTCGAACGCGTGATGCGTGCCCTCGGGAAGTATCAAAAAAGGAGTCTTTGTATGCGCTCTCAGGTGCGGTGGAAGCTGTGCTGGGAAAACGAGTTGCAACTTTCCGACCATATCGAACTCGCCGAATTCTTTCGAAGGACCTACGGACCGACCGGCGCCTTCAATGCCAAGCCGTTCGAAGGCAGCCGAAGTTGGGCCGGAGCTAGACCTGAGTTCCGTGCGATCGCGTATGACTCGAGCGGTATTGCGGCACACATGGGCATACTGCGTCGATTCATCAAAATCGATGGGGCTGATCTGCTAGTGGCTGAACTCGGATTGTACGGGATTCGTCGGGATCTCGAGGGGCTCGGAATCAGCAGTTCATTCCGCGTCGTGCTTCCCGTGTTGCAGGAACTCGCGGTTCCATTCGGCTTCGGCACGGTTCGGCCAGCGTTGCATAAACACGTTGCAAGATTGGGGCGAGGCGGTCTGCTGGTCGTCAAGTCGGGCGTTCGCGTGCGCTCCACCCTTAGAGACGCGCTTCTCGACAAACCGCCCACGCGCATAGACGACGCACTCGTCGTTGTCTTGCCAGTTGGGCGTCCGATAACCGATTGGCCCGCCGGCGAGATGATTGATCGGAACGGAGCAGAGCTTTGAGCCACCTCGACTGCTTGTCCGAAGTGTACAGCGAGTGCGCTAACGGTGCCGGCCAACCTAGCGTTTATTTGACGTTTGACGACGGCCCTCATCCGTTTTGCACACCGAAGGTGCTCGACGTGCTGGCGCAACACCGTGTGTCGGCGACTTTCTTCGTCATTGGCGCGTACGCGGCAGACCAGCCAGCACTAATCCAACGAATGATCACGGAAGGGCACGAGGTTGCTAACCATACGATGACCCACCCTGATCTGTCCGAATGCGAACCCGGCGTAGTGCAGCGTGAGATCTTCGAGGCGAACAGAGCCATCAAAGCGGCCTGCCCTGGAGCCTCGGTGCGGTACATGCGCGCTCCTTATGGCATCTGGACCGAACAAGTGATCGCCTCTGCGGCCAGTATTGGGCTGTCGGCTGTCCACTGGTCGGCAGATCCGCAAGACTGGTCTAGTCCCGGTGTCAATGCAATCGTCGATGCAGTGCTGGCCTCCGTCCGGCCGGGCGCAATCGTGCTCTTGCACGACGGGTGCCCTCCTAGCGAGATGAAGCCGGGCAGTGACGCCGGCTTGCGAAGCCAAACCATCCTGGCCCTCTCGCGCATAATTCCAGCATTGCACGACCGCGGCTTTGTAATGCGCTCGCTTCCCCAACAACACTAAACGAACCAAAGATCTCATGGACCTTCTTGGCACAGTCAGCACTGTCACCATCTCGTGTTATGCGCTGCTCTCGACCACATATAAGAGCATGCAAGCCGCTTATGCCGGCACGGCAAGCGTTTCATTGGTCTCGGACAACCTAGCCAGTCCCGATCTTTGGCCGAGCGTGGACGTCATCATTCCTTGCTACAACGAGGACCCCCGCACACTCTTCGAGTGCCTCACGTCGATTGCAAACCAGGACTACGCCGGAAGACTGCAAGTCTATGTAGTTGATGACGGTTCTGGAAACCGGGACGCCGTTGCGCCCGTTCACCAGAGCTTCGCGGGCCACCCGAACTTCAACTTCATTCTGCTCCCCAAAAATGCCGGAAAGCGCAAGGCACAGATCGCCGCGATACGCCGATCATCTGGAGATTTGGTGCTCAATGTCGACTCGGACACGATGCTAGCGTCCGATGTCGTCACAAAGCTTGCGCTGAAGATGCAAGATCCCGGGATCGGCGCAGCCATGGGTCAGTTGACAGCCAGCAACCGGAGCGACACTTGGCTGACCCGGTTGATCGATATGGAATACTGGCTGGCTTGCAACGAGGAACGCGCAGCGCAGGCTCGCTTCGGCGCCGTAATGTGCTGCTGCGGCCCGTGTGCCATGTACCGTCGATCCGCACTCCTTTTGCTGCTGGATCAGTATGAGACCCAAACATTTCGGGGAAAGCCAAGCGACTTCGGTGAAGATCGCCATCTTACGATCCTAATGCTGAAAGCAGGCCTTCGAACTGAGTACATCCCGGACGCCATCGCGGCAACAGTCGTTCCAGATAGCCTAGGGCCTTATCTGCGCCAACAACTCCGGTGGGCACGCAGCACTTTCCGGGACACCTGGCTTGCACTGAATCTGCTACCGGGCCTCAACCGCTTTCTAACATTGGACGTGGTGGGACAGAATCTCGGGCCGCTACTACTCGCCGTATCGGTGCTAACAGGCCTCGTGCAGTTCGCACTGATGGGCACCGTGCCATGGTGGACAATCCTGATGATTGTATTCATGACCATCGTTCGCTGCAGCGTGGTGGCGCTTCGTGCTCGCCAACTTCGATTTATAGGCTTCGCTGTCCACACATTCATCAACGTCTTTCTCTTGCTCCCCCTGAAAGCCTATGCGTTGTGTACGTTGAGCAACAGCGATTGGCTGTCGCGCAGCTTCGCTGCCACCGTGGCAGTCAATGATGGGAAACAGGCTCCCGTCCAGAACCTGACCACTGAATCAAGCACTACAAAATTGTCGGAAGATGCGGTGCCGAATCGTATGCGCCATCTTGCGCGGGACTGTTCGGTGCTGGTGACTTCCGATGAGTGATGGTTGCGTAATCGAGGTAGACGAATTTTGAAGTTGGACAATAATCATCGATTGTTGGATCGGGAATTGGCCGCCGACGATCCGTGGCTGCTCGATGCCAATTCGTTCGAGCGGGAGCGTCACACGCAAATGCTGCGGCTGTCGCTTTTGCATGGATCCATCACAAATGCACTTGAAGTCGGGTGTGCGGCAGGCGCGTTCACGGAAAGGCTAGCGCCCCATTGCCAACGGCTTACAGTAATCGATGTCGTGCCGCGCGCGATTGATCGAACGCGCAGACGGATGAAGGAGCTACCGCACATCACCTGGGTAGTCTCCGATGTTCAACAGTTCTCGACTGAGGAGCCGTTCGATCTGATCGTCGTGGCGGAGGTTCTTTATTACCTCAACGGCATAGCCGAGATGCGCGCTGCCATCCGCAACCTTGCGCGGATGCTTGCGCCAGGGGGGCACCTGGTATTCGGATCGGCGCGTGATGCCACTTGCCGGCGCTGGGGTCACGCCGCTGGTGCCGAGACTGTCATGGCAATGCTGAACGAGACGTTGATCGCTGTCGATCATCTGCAGTGCCAGGGTGAAACCCCCAACCAAGACTGCTTGCTCGCCCGTTTTCGGAGTCCGGTTCGGCCTCCGGATCTGTCGAATTGCCTGCGTTAGACGAGGAAAGTATTATGCGCATTTGTGGTATCAAGCTGACGCATGACGGGGCGGTCGCCCTTGTCGAGGACGGACAACTCGTCTTTTGCCTTGAACAGGAGAAGCGGGACAATAACCGACGATATCAAGCCATCGACCATCTGGAGTCAGTTGTCTCCGCCTTGGCGGAGCACGGTCTGGATCCGCGGGACGTAGATCAGTTCGTTATCGACGGCTGGGACGGTGATTTGGAGTCGCAGTTCCAGGTCCTTAGCGGGGCGGGTCCGATCACTCTCAAAGGGGCGCCCTACGTCGAACGCCATGCCGAGGGCCTCCTCACTTCGCTCGACGGCTCCGGCCTGATGCTCGGTGGCCGGCTTTTCTCTTATAGAAGCTACCCGCATGTTACCGGCCATGTGACCTCGGCGTACTGCACTAGCCCTTTCGCCAAAACCGGACAGCCCGCATTCTGCTTAATCTGGGACGGGTGCATCTTTCCACGCCTCTATTATGTAGAACGCCGCGGCGCCCGGTTCCTAGAATGCCTATTCCCAGTGATAGGCCATGTTTACGCAGCTGCGGGCCATCACTTCGGGCCTTATAAGCGGGCGGGTCGCGGCGACTGGGATCTAGGTGTTGCCGGCAAGCTGATGGCCTACATCGCACTCGGGTCGGTCGATGAAGACATCGTGGCAGTGTTTCAGGAACTCTACCAGGAGCGCTTTGCGGGCGACACAGAGCTAGCCAGGCATTACCGTGCGGATATCAACAGCGCGGAGCCCTTGCTTGCGCGCGTGCATGACTTCTTCGAAGCCAGTGCGCTCCGACTGGGGGATCAGGCACCCGAAGATGTGCTTGCATCCTTTCATCTTTTTCTCGAGCGTCTCCTTGTCAGCGAAACGGCGACCGCTGTGGAGCGGCACGCACATCTTTCCGGGGCGCGAAATTTGTGCATCGCCGGCGGCTGCGGTCTCAATATTAAATGGAACAGTGCCTTACGCGAGGCGGGTCTCTTCGATGCTGTCTGGGTGCCGCCATTTCCGAATGACAGCGGCTCGGCAATCGGTGCCGCTTGCAGCGCAATGGTTGTGCAAGATGGCTTCGTTCCTCTGGATTGGTCGGTTTACAGCGGCCCGGCCCTGCTAGATGGCCAACTGCCTTCGGGATGGAACTCCGAACCGTGCAGCATGCGAAAACTCGCTTCCATTCTCGCCAGCAATAAGCCCGTCATTTTCCTTACAGGGCGCGCCGAGCTCGGACCACGGGCACTGGGTGGCAGAAGCATTCTCGCGGCCGCGACTTCGCCCGAAATGAAGGATTATCTCAACGACGTCAAACTTCGCGAACACTTCCGCCCCGTGGCGCCGATCTGCCTTGAGGACCGCGCGCCGGAAATATTCAGCCCAGGAACGCCGGATCCTTACATGTTGTTCGACCATCAGACACGGGCGGAATGGCGGGACAAAGTCCCCGCTGTCGTGCATCTCGACGGTTCTGCGCGACTGCAGACCATTTCCAGAACCTCTGAGCACAAGGTGGCCGAGCTACTCATCGAATATGAAAAACTCACGGGCATTCCGCTGCTTTGCAATACGAGTGCCAACCACCATGGACGTGGGTTCTTTCCGGGTGCCGCCGCAGCCTGCGGCTGGGGAAAAATTGAACACATATGGTCCGATGGTGTGCTGTTGACCAAAATTCCCGAAACTGAACTATCGCCGGTCGACGGCGCCCTTACGCTGGTTTGAGTGCGCGACCATGGTGGCAATCGACTTTGTCGGCGTGACGAAATCATATGGCAAAAGGGTCGTTGTCGACGGCATGTCATTCACCGTTGCACCGGGAGAGTGCTTAGGGCTGCTGGGGCCGAACGGCGCGGGCAAAAGCACGATCACACGGCTGCTCCTCGGTATGGCAACGCCTAACGCAGGCAAGATCACGGTGTTCGGCGTGCCAGTGCCGGCACGTGCCCGTTTGGCACGTGGACGCATCGGCGTGGTCCCGCAGTTCGACAACCTTGATCATAGGTTCACGGTACGTGAAAACTTGCTGGTGTTCGGGCGATACTTTGGCATGAGCAAACGCGAGGTCGAAGCGGTCAGCCCATCGCTGCTCGAGTTCGCCCGCCTCGAGAACAAGGCGGATGCGCGCGTCGCCGAACTGTCCGGCGGCATGAAGCGACGCCTGACGATGGCCCGTGCGCTGATTAATGACCCGCAACTCTTGGTCATGGACGAGCCGACCACTGGCCTCGATCCACAGGCGCGCCACCTGATCTGGGAACGCCTGCGTTCCTTGTTGGCGCGGGGCAAGACGATACTTCTGACCACTCACTTCATGGAGGAGGCCGAGCGGTTGTGCGACCGGCTGTGTGTGCTCGAGCATGGGCGCAAGATCGCCGAAGGGCGACCACACGCGTTGATCGACGAGCAGATCGGCTGCCAGGTGGTCGAAGTCTATGGCGGCAATCCACAAGAACTGAGATCGCTGGTCAAGCCGTACGCGCAACGCATCGAGCTGAGCGGCGAAACCCTCTTTTGCTATGCGCCCGATCCCGAGCAGGTGCTCAGGCAGCTGCGTGGGGTTGCTGGTCTGCGCCTTTTGCAGCGTCCGCCGAATCTCGAGGATGTCTTCTTGCGGCTGACCGGGCGCGAGATGAAGGACTGAACAATGATCGAAGGTTATATGGCCGTTATGCCCGCCAATGCCTGGAATTGGGTTGCAGTGTGGCGCCGCAATTATTTGGCTTGGAAGAAAATTGCCCTTGCGGCGGTTCTCGGGAACCTCGCTGAGCCGATGATCTCGTTGTTCGCTCTCGGCTTTGGCCTCGGGATAATGATAGGTCGTGTTGAAGGCACTTCGTACGTAGCTTTTCTGGCGGCTGGCATGGCCGCGGTAAGCGCGATGACCTCGGCGACCTACGAAACGATCTACTCGACTTTTGCTCGCATGGGAGGCGAACGCACCTGGGAAGCGATGCTGTGCACTCAACTCACGCTCGGCGATATCGTACTTGGTGAACTAGCCTGGGCCGGCACCAAGTCTCTTCTGGCCGGTACGGCGATTACGCTAGTTGCTGCCACGCTCGGCTATGCCGCGTGGCCATCCCTTCTCTACGCGCTGCCAATCATCGCCCTAACTGGCCTTGCTTTCGCAAGTCTAGCCATGATCGTCACGGCGCTTGCGCCCAACTACGACTGTCTCGTATTTTATCAAACGCTTGTTCTCACGCCTATGCTGTTCCTGTCCGGGGCCGTCTTTCCGGTCAGCCAAATGCCAGGCGCTTTTCAGCAGGTATCGTCTCTCTTGCCTCTTGCTCACTCGGTCGACCTGATCCGCTCAGTCATGCTTGGCCGCCCGGCTGAAAGCCTCGGCCTGCATATTACGACACTTTGCGTCTACGCGGTTTTGCCGTTCTTCTTGTCGGCGGCGCTATTGCGTCGGCGCCTGATGCGCTGACGCTGCTGCGTCGGTGCCGAGGCTTTGGCACTCGCCCCCTGTCAGCGCAGACCGTGGTGCTATCCCTTCGATTGTACGGTTTGCTTGAGTGCGAGCTTAATCCGACCGGTTGCGAACATCGTCGAGCGAGGCAGTGTCGAAGATGGCAATCAGGCTTCTCGTCCGAAGCGCCACCCGAACTGCCGCGACTAATGCTGGTTAGGAACACACGCAATGACTGATAGCCACATACCGCCGCCTGCGCCATTCGTGATCCTGGCCATGCCAAGAACTGGGACGCACTACCTGGAAGAATTGCTGAACGCGCATCCGAATGTGCTGAGCAACGGTGAGCTGCTCAATCCATATGCCACGACTTGGCCCGATAAGCATCGTCTGCTTCGCAGCGATCGAGAGCTGCTTGAGCTTGCCTACTCGTGCTGTCCCGCGCAGAGCGACAAAAAGGCGACGCATGTCGGCTGCAAGGTCAACGAACCTCAATTTCATGATCGTCCGGGTTTTTTTGCCGAGCTGACACGCTGGCCGGGCCTCAGAGTCATCCTCGTGGTTCGCGAAAATACCTTGGAATCGCTGCGGTCACTGGTACAGGCGAGACAAACGCGCCAATGGCTGAAGTTCAGGTCGGACAATGATGCTCCGCCGCCGCAAGTTAGATTATCGACCGCCGACTGTGAGGCATACTTCAAGGCTGCCGACGATTTCCACGCTCGGGTCGCGCGATCCTTCACGAAGAGCAATATGCTTGAGATCGAGTACGAGTGCCTCCTGCGCGAACCTGCTACATGCTTGACAGCGATTTGGGAGTTCCTAGGCGTTCCGGCGCTTCGATTTTCCAGTACGGCGACACTTCAGCGCCAGGAAACGCGACCGCTAGAGCAAACGATCGAGAATTTTCATGAGTTGCGCCGCCACTTCTCGCACGGACCTTATGCGAGATTCTTTGACGTCGGCGAGAGGGGAAGGGCAGTGGCGATCGACTGACAGTCAAGGTTATCGAAAGATAAAGAAACTCACGCGAACACCGAAGGCCACATGCTGGGGAACGGATGGAGCGTATGGCCCGACCGGCATCGGCGTCCACATCAGACGTGTCGCCGACGTTTCCTGGCGCGCCTTCCCCCGCGCCCGCTCCTCGATGTGCGGCTCCGCGTAAGTCCGAAATCATTTTACCGGCTATTCACCGCCTCTGGCGCCTATGCTTTCAGGCAGACGCACTGGCTCGGCTATCCAGTCGCGGTCTAACCAGCTGAGCTTGGGGACCCCCAGCCCAAGACTCCCTGCGATGCGGACGGCGAAATCAGGTATGAGTGGGTAGGCCGCGACACAGAGTCCGACAAGCGCGAAGGTCACTGCGCGGGCCGCGGTCCTGTCAAGCGCCTCGTTTTCCTTCGCTGCAGCTGGAACGTGCAGCACTGAACATGAATAGCGGTCGATTGCGTCGACGAACGCCTCGATTGCATGTGTCAGCTGACGTACGTCCGGGTAATCCGCTTCGAAACGCGCTCGCACTTCTGCGTTGAAGCGTCTGCACTCCGCCAAGAACGCAATGTCGGTGGCTGACCACTGGCCAGGACAAGGGAGCTCGTCAGTTGCGACCCGCTCGATGACCTGGTTAGCCTTCCCGGTCGATCTTAACAGCCGTCCGTCCCAGAAATTCCGTTTCCAGCTTTCATAAGAACTCAGGGAGAAGTCCTCAACAGAACCGTCCGGCCGCCGGCGACACAGGTAGAAGCGAAGCGGCTCGCCCGTTTCTTTTGCAGTGATATCGTTCACCCAGATTGCGTGATTTCGTGATGTTGAGAACTTCTTCCCATCGAGAGTGAGCATCTGATTTACGAAGATCCGTCGAGGGAGCATCTCATGCAGATCAAGGGCCGAAAGTACGCCGGGAATGACCAACAAGCGTCCGAAGGCGTTGTCCGCCCCGAAAAGAATGTTCAGCTCCGGCATCTCGTCCCGCGGAATTTGGTACCACAAGGCAGGGCATCCGCTCTTTTCCCTTATCATTTCTAAGGCAAGCAAGTGCCGAGGCACGTGTTCGATGGTGATGTTGAACCGCTGACACTCAAATCCTGGGATTGGAATCCGGATTCCCTCTCGGTTTGGGTTAGAGATGCAGACTTCCGGAAGCCCCCGGCTCAGCCAGGATTCGATGTAGTGCTTGGCGTAAATGGGCAGGAAGGACCGCGAGGCGAAGGATTCGAGCGCGTCATGCATTGGAGCGAGGTTCAGGAAAAGGCGCTTCAGGGGGCGACGTTCCAGGGAACGCCCCTCGAGATCAACCGGATCCTGAAGTTCGGCATCGAGGACCAGCGCGCCGCAATCCTCGCATTCATGGCCGGAAGCATAGCCGCCGCAATAGGGACATTTGCCGTGGACGAAGGCGTCGACCCTGAAGCGCCCGCTTTCGACGTCATATGGGACCAAATGCTCTCTTTCAGCGATCAGGCCCTTGCTACAAAGTCGCTTGAAGACCTCGAGAACGACCGCCTTGCCGCGGCGGTCTGGCTCTGTCCCAAGGAAAATATCCGGGACTGCGTTGAGCCGATCCAGAGCCTCTTGGAAAGAAGCCGTATTTTTCTCCGCGAGCTGGTAGTATTCCAGTCCTGCAGCGTCGGCCGCAATTGCAATGTGCTCAAGATGACCGTGCGTGCCCTGCAGCACGAAGACCTCTCGGTCGCCTGTCTCAGCAATTCGGCGCAACACATCCGCGTGGAGGAACGGTCCTGAGGCATGACCTATGTGCATTTGCCCATTCGGGGTAAGCATGGCGGGGACCAGCAACAACGGTTTGTCTTTTGCTGTCGCTTCCTTCGTGGAAATCGCCTCTTCGAACGCTGCGCGGCTGTGCCACCACACCGTCTGCATGACTGCACCGCTGTCCAAAGCCTCAATTCTGTGCCTGCGCAGCGGGTCGATCCTAATGCTCTCTCCGCCAAGCAGCAGGAAGGTCTTTTCATCCAGGTGAATTCGAACGCCGCCAGAGATCACTGTCCAAAATTCGACTTCCCCGTGGTTGTGACGGCAAGTGGTCGCGCCTGAACTGAACTTCAACAGACGTACCGAAACGTTACCCCCTTCTGGGAAGGGATCATGCCTGACGATGCCGCCATCAATCGAGATAGGGACCGCACGTGCTTCATTTTTGAGATCTATTATTTGCGGATAGATCATTTCGTTTCCACTCTTGAATTTCGGGTTGGCCATGCCGCTGGCAAGGTCTCGGGGCGACCATGAGCAGGTTGAAGCACCTGCCAGTCTTGCAGCGCCTTCGCCACGACCGCCGCCCGCTCGGCCAGACCGCCGAGCGTGTGCTCCGTTGGGCCCCGAAGGCCAAAAGAGTGGTTCATGAGGAAAACGCGAGGTCGCGGACCGGAGCGGCGCAATGCCGTCTGACCGAGATCCACTTCGAACGACTCGTCGATAACGAGGGCGGCGTCTTCGATGACCGGTTGCAGCGGTTGGAGGAAGGATAAATGGCGACGGTTTGAAAAGCCCGTCGCGCAAACCAGAAGGTCGATTTCAAGCGTTGTCAGGTCTTGCCTGCTTCCGATTCCGCGAAGGTGAAGACGAAAGCTATCCTCAACACGCTCCGCCGCCGTGATTTCCGTATACGGAAACAGTCTGAGCCGATCGCGTCCACACACTTGGTCCTCGAAGCGAAGATCGTAGATGCTTTTGAGGACGTCCTTGGTGACGGTGGAGAAGTTCGTGTTCCTCGTGTCGGTAAGAAACCTATTGCGATCTTCGGGTGGCAGCTTCGCGAACTTTAGCGAGTGTGGATAGGTGTAGAAGTCATTTACAAACGGGTTGTCATCCGTCTGTTCAAAGAGGTGGCGCCGGCCAACGACGATAACCTCCGATACTTCCCGATGCTGAAGCAGGAATCTGACTATCTCGCCGGCGCTTTGCCCGGACCCGACGACTGCAACGCGAGCGTTCGCGTTGATCAGTCCCTCGTTCGCATGGGACAGGAAGAAGTTTGAATGCACCACGCGGCCGGGATCGACGGCCAGTTCTTCGGGAAGGTATGGTTCATGCCCAAGGCTCACGACCACGTCGTCAGCTTCGGTTTCCGAAACGTCCCCGCTCGACACATCCCGGACCGTGACGACAAGGGTTGGGATTCCCGATGGCCTCTCGCGGAACCTGACTTCCACCGCCTCCTTGCCGAAACGAATCTTATTCGCAAAAAACCCGCTTACCCAGACCAGATAGTCGGAGAACAGCTTCCTTGAGGGATATAGTTCGTTCGTATGAATAAAGTGATAGAGAAGCTCCCTGTCGTGCAAGAACGAGAAAAAAGTGAATGGGCTTGCCGGATTCCTCAGGAACGCCAGGTCCTTGAACAAGGAGACTTGGAGCCTTGAATCCTCGAAAGCAATGCCTGGGTGCCATTCTGCACTGTCGCGGCGCTCAAGGACTTCCAGCGTATCCAGAACTGAGGAACCCCATTCTTTCAGGCACGTCAGCAGTGCAAGGTTTGCTGGTCCGCTGCCCACGAGCAGTGTTTTCCGCTTTTGCATTACCGGCTCCAAAAATCGTGGTTGTTTCCAACAGCCCAGTTGCGCGCTCGGCTAAGACAGCCATCCGGCTTCCCCTCATTTTCCCGAGGGCCATCGAGGCGACTTCGGCGAGAGTGGCTTCACCGGGGTGGATGGCACCCCGCAACTGTTTGCGCATGACGCATTCCACGGCTGCGGCCACTGGAACCGCGGTCGCGATAGCCATGCTTGAGAAGCCTCGTTCCTGAAGTGCGGAGCGAAGGATGCACGTCCAGCGGCCAGGTTTGCGATGGCGATCCTCAATGGCCACATCAAGGATGACCTGGTCGTCATGTTCCTTTGGGCTCCGGCGAGTTAAAAGCGCTTCCGTGACGTGCTTGACCCGCAGGCGGGCGCTCCCGATCTCAACCTCCTCGTCGGACAGCAGCCCGAGGCGATGCAACATCCGAACGCCATCCGCAAAGCCCGGCCATCGCACAGTCAATTGCCGGATGGTCGGAATGCTTAGATGAGTGCTTGCGGCAGTCGACGGAACCATTGCGTCATCGTATGCCTCAAGAAGTCCGACACCCTCCACGAACAGCGAAGACACGCTTTCGAATCGATTTCGTGTTACGGCTCGGCCATTGACTCGAGCCAACGCGGGCCTCTGCCCTATGGGCAGCCGACGTCCAAAGGCGAGAGCATAGTTCAGTGGAGGTTCCGGAATTTTGGGAATCCCTCCGCAATGAGTTACGATGCTCTCTAAGCCGTCTAGTTCAGCTGCTGCCAGTGAGATTAACGATTCAACCAGTCCTGGTTCGAGACCCGCTCCCAAGACTACCGGCGGACCGTTAGGCGGCATCCGGGCGATGTCAGGATCCTCGGGGTCCGGCCTGCCCACGCAAATAATAGGGGTGTGTAGACCTGCCTCGTGCATTTGGTGCGCGAGTTTGCCGACCAGATTTCGGCAGTCATTCCAAGACGTAGCCATGATCAGCGATCGTGCTTGGATTGAGAGAGCGCATGGACCTAACGACCCGTCGAAGCGGACGTTTTTGAGGTCGCCCAGAAGCCCTTGCGCCGCAGCAAGCACAGAATGGCTCCTGTCAATCAGGACAACCAACGTGTCCGGCTGGCCCGCAAGTTGCAGGGCCACCGCCCGGCCGACTGGCCCGGCTCCGATGACGACGTGGGACCTCCCGCACATCGTGCTTTAGCCTTTGTTGCCGGCCACGGTCGAGGCGGGCTTGCGCCGGGTCATGCGATAGCCAAGAAGAGCAATAGCCGTTTGCAGCAGAGCCAAGCCGGCAATTAATAACGTCAGTGTATCGTACCCCAGGTGAACTGAGACGATGCCGGCAGCGAAAGGAAAGAAATACAAGCCGAGGAAATAGGAAAGACTGAAGATGATCTGCACCAAGGTTCGGGACTGCGGCGCAGTCACGCGGACAGCTTCTGCCTGCATCAGGGGATACGATAGCCCGTAGGTTATGCCGGTCGCTAGTGATCCCACCGCGTAAATAACAGGATGGCCCGGAGAGTAGTGGAAACCGAGAAGCGAAATAACCATCCCGCCCAGGAGTAGCGGCAAGATCCGATCGGCCGCACCGCGGCTCACGCGCGGACCAATTGCAAACCTAGAGCCGACTACTGCTATCGCCCAAGAGCCAAAAAATATTTCATACCGAAGACCTGAATTGTTCGCAAATGGAGCTTGGAAGTTTATCAACGTGGTGTAAATGCTTGCCGACAGCAGTACGAGTACAAAAAACATTGCAGAATTGCTAAAGAGGAGAGTGAAAAGGTCGCGTGCAAGCGAGGCGTTGTTGGGAATATCGGCGTTGCGGATGTTCGCCGCACGCTGCGCTGCCCAGGATGACAATGCGGAACCTGCCGTCGCCGCAAGCATTGCCAGAATGAACATGTCCAGCGTGCCCAAGCCGGTGAACCGGGTAAGGAGGCTGCTTAGCAGAGGTCCGCAGGTTACCCCTAAGGTTGAGAATGCAGAGTAGGCCATGAAGCTCGATGACCGGTCTGCATCGCTTGAGAGGGCGGCAATGCAGATCGAGCCCACGGTGAAGTGCAGCGCCCATCCACCCGATTGCAGCATGTAGCTCAGGAAGTAGGGGAGTGTCGCACGCACTCCCGAAAGCTCGTTTACGAGGATGGTCGCGCAGCCTGCTGCATAGAGAAGCCCGCCGATAGGTGCAAGCCTTCGCACGCCAAACCGCCGGGCGAGCGAAGGACTGATCAAGACTATTAAGATGGCGGTCGCCATGCCTGCTGCTGAGATCGAGCCAAAAAAGATCTCGTCTCGCCCAATCGACAACAGGTAAACTGGAAGCAGCGCAAAGATGCCCATCGAGAAGGAAATCAGGCATCTTTCAGCGATGAACATACGCCTATACCACAGAATACGAGTGCTGGCGATTGAAATAGCGGGGGCGTTCATTTCTCGTTCCATGAAGTTGTTCGCGGCTTCCGCGCGGAGCGATGTTGTATTTCAAGGCTAGTCGGCCGTTCTGTGCGCACATGTCTTAACGTGCTAAGAGCAACGCGTGCGCAACCGTAGAGCATCGCTTTGCTCCAACCCTCCATCGTTGCTACCCGTGACACTAACCACGACAGTCAGCTCCCGCCCGCCTGACAATGGAGATGCTCAAGATTCATGCCAGTTTGATCGATTGAGCCGAAGGAGGAATTTTGTGGTGTCTTTTCAGTCGATTAGCTGAAGAAAAGCTAGGGCTCGGCTAAAGAAGGCCCCTATCGTGAACTCGACAAACCCGACAGAAGATGTCGGGCGGCGCCGTGGAGACGGCTATGCCTGACTTCGGTGAGTCACAACTATCCTACAGGAGTTGAGAGGCGGGTAGGGCCTCAGGATGGCCGCCGCGAGGTGCGCTACGACACGATGCCGATGCTGCGGCGCGGCACGTGCCTGCGACCACGCCTTTATGTCGGTGGGGCGCAACAGCGATCGAACTCCCGAGGCTAAAAGCGGTCGGACGATACGCACGCTTCGACTACCGATCCAGAAGCGGGCCTCCACCGAAAAGCCAACTGCGCCGAGACTAGGCGCTGCCGCATCTGGGATGGGTGGTGGAGATCTGTAGCGGTTGCTCGATGCCGACCCGGTTTCAGCCGGGGCTCCCATCGCGGAGTGGCGGTGCCTTAACTAATAGAGCCTCGCCCCGTCTATCGGCAGGCGATCATGCCCGGAGCCGGAAGTCTGCGGTCCGAAAACTTTTATGGACGAAATGCGCTCGGTGCCGATGACACATCGCTGGCGCATTAACGAAGCCGGCCTGCATTGCGGTTATCTGGGCCGCAATGATCCGGCCGCTTTCATCTTCACCGCATGGGCATCAAAGGCGGTCGCCTTTCGTGTTCTGCGGCCGCCTCCTCTGCCGGTCAACATTCTTTACTGCCGCATTCTAAGGCCTCAGTTGAAGTCTAGGATGAACCGCCGATTAGGTGAACGGATAGGCCGTGCGTTCTGGGGATAGAGCGAGGTAAATCGAGCAATATCCGCAGCGTCGACCTCTACCGGTTCTTTTGCCAACATCCATTCAACGTTCTCGGTGCAGGGCGGCGTCGTCAATGATCCCTCATAGGTCCAGTAGCTGAGCGAGGCCGGGAGAAGCCCGCTGGGATCGATATCGGCGGCCATTGACGCGCCTGGCCACGCAGGGAAGACTGCTGCCAGGCTTGCAAAGCTGGCATTTGTCGCGCCTGGTATCAGAAAGACTCCCAGGACACCAAAGCTGTCGCTCTTTGTGTCCTTGTGGACGAAATGCACTTCCATCGGGAAACTCTTGCCAGCTATGCGATGCTCGCTTGGCGCATGAAAATGGAATTGGATCAATTCGAAAGTGCGATCGCCGCGGGTCAGCGTGCTGCCTTCCGGCATATTGATTTGAATGGTATGGCCGTTGTTCACCATCTTGCGGCGGCCCTTGTGCCAATCTACTGCGATACGCGGCATGTCGGCCTTGACGGCGTCGGTAATATCAACGGGTGATTGCTGCGTACCCGCCGAACAGACGAAATTCTTCCTGTCCAGATCGGCCCAGTGCTCGGGCCCCACCTGACCGGTGTATCCCCAATGGGCCCCATCCGCACGCGCGGCCGCGGCACAGATGAGGCAAGCGCCCTGTGCAACGAACCCTTTGATCAGGTGACGACGGTGCATATTGCTTTCCCTTCCTTACGCGAATTGATGCTTTTCCAATTGCAAAAAGGGGGCCGTTGCGAGGACAGACGCATTCGATCCAGCGAGTTGATCGGGTCCCGACATTGGGCCTAGCTTAGCTAACCAAGCTTCACCCTCCAGCTTTCGAATCATGGGACGAATCTGGCTGCTTCAAACCATCTCATCGGCTCTAACGAGCAGCCGCAATCAGCCTCTCGGCAAGTCTTGTCCGGCGAGCGATTATCTCTGATCCTTCATAGGAAAGGTGGCCGCTGTCCCGGTAAAGGAATTTGCCATCGATCTCCGTCTTGCATGCTGTGCCGTCGCACAGAAAGTCGTGATAAGAAATGACCTCTACGCCAGCCTTCAAGGCCACCTGGTTCAAGAGCTCGAGAGTGTCGGAATGGCTTCGACGGTACTGTGCGACGTATATTTTACAGTCACTGTAAAGCCCGACAATAACAATCCCACGTGCCTTCCTCTCAAGACATTCACCGATGTCGATATTCCCAACTGGTGGAGGAGCAAGAACGACCACTCGCTTGCCCAAGGCGCGGACGGCTTCGACGAGAGCCTTGATGCCATCAACGGCCTCATCAATAGAAAGATTGACCTCGGTGAAAGTATCTTTGGTCCTCTTAAGCAGCATGAATTCACCCGGCGCCGCGACGCCAAACGGGCTTGAAATGACAACGGTCTTTATTTCGGGTCGAGCTTTCAAGATACGCAAAACGCTGTCATTGAAGCGAATACAGCTCTCGCCGAAGGCGCGGGAATAGGGAGACGCTGTCGGCGGCTTCGAGAAACCAGCTATTCCGACAGCAGGGAGGCACGCGCTCATCGTGAGCTGAGCCAGTCCCGTTTCTCCGATTGTCTTGGCCAAGCCGGGAACCACCGCCATGGCAAATGAATCACCCCAGACCAGCAACTCGGGCTTGTCTGTCGTTTGGCAGTTCCGAGGGATTTCCTGAGGAGGCGATCCGGGCCTGAAATCACATGCTGGTCCCAAACCTTCGTTGATCCGTCGGATATAGGCAAAGTCAATGTTGCTCTGGGTCGCTGCAATGGCGAGCGAGGGCGAGAAGCCGAGCAGAACCGATACAGCAACAAGACCCGAAGCCAGCCGTACACGGGACGTCGCATATCCCCGCCGGAACGGCTCTTCCACGAAACGGTGAAGAACCCAGCTCGCGACAAATGAGAAAGCAACTGCCGCATAGATCGCAAGGGCAGGTGTATCTGCAAGCCAAGCGGCCCGCACAAAGACGAGCACCGGCCAATGGATCAGATAGAGCGAGTACGAGACATCTCCTATCCTCGCCATGCCTCGAACCGCCACATTATCTCTACTGGGCGCAAGCAGGAGGACCAGCGTTGCGAGACAAACCACAGCCGCATCCTCGACCGGATGAGGGGAGCCAGTGGGGACAACGGCAACAAAGAGAAGCAGTGTGAGCGCCGGGAGGCGCAGCCTCGAAACCTTGGCAGCCACGTTGGGGTTGATGGGAAGCAAGGCCCCGAATGACCCCAGGGCCATTTCCCAACATCGGGTCGGCAAAAGAAAAAATGCGGCGGATGGATCGCGGGAGGTTAAATAAAGGCATAGCGAGAAGCTGGCAACGAGGAGCACGCCTACTCCTGTCAGCCACCATCTCCTCGGAGCCAACGCCAAGAAGGCAGGGAGCAGCAAATAAAACTGCTCCTCGATAGCGAGCGACCAGAAATGCAGGAGGGGCTTCGTTTCGGCGGCGCCACCGAAGTAGTCGGACTGAAACCAGAGAACGATATTGCTGGTGAATGTGAGGGCCCCGAGAACCTGGTTTTGGAACCCTTTCAGCTCCACCTCCGACAGGAAGAAAGGCGCAGCGATCGTCGTGAGCGCAATGACGACATAGGCAGCCGGCAACAGGCGTTTAGCACGCCGGTAGTAGAACTCCCAAAAGCTGAACCGTGATTGTTCAACATGCGTCCTGACGAGGCCTGTGATCAGGAACCCCGAAATGACGAAAAAGATGTCAACGCCAAGATAAGCTGCGGCGCCCGGACCAAGACGGGCGTGATAAAGAACAACCAGAAGAACGGCCAAGCCTCGCAAGGCCTGAATATCGGTTCGCAAATATCGCGGCATAGACTACCTGATATAGAGGTGATTTTACTAAAGTGAGATGTCACAACAGTGACGAAGACGACCGTGGCCTTATCCTACCGGTTGAGTTCTTCGCGTCACCGAGTTCCCAAGTCTGGACGTCACTTCCATGCTTACGAGCGCCATTTGCATACGTGTGCTCGACGTGCTTTGAAACCAATCAGATCGAGATTTGCCTCATTTCAAAAAATTCGAAAAATCAATTGTTTCGATGGCACTTATCCACACCATGGATAGTAGGGCGGCTGCATAACGATTGAACGGCGACTTTTTCTCTCACCCATTGCAGAAGCGATTGCCTGGGCAGTTCGGAGGCTTTTGCATATCCAATCGTCTATTGCTGCATGCATTCGACCCCCCACCCGCCGAACCTCGGGTTGGGATCGTCTTTCTGATTTCCAGACAATCATATGGTCGTGGAGCGTCTTTGTGGGCAAGCTCCTCACATCAGCCTGGTGATGGGTCTGGTAGCGCAGTTATACGGCTCTCCAGTTTCATCTCGCAGAGGGTCATCGTCGAGACCGGAACGAGAAGAATACGGAAGCAGAGTCGATGAACGTTTTCCGGTGATGAGATAAATGGAATTCTGTCGTTATGCTCTGTCGTAGCGAACCGCTCAAAGAGAACGAATCTCGCCTCAAATGTTTTCCGGCAGATAAATCTCAAACGGCAAAAACGTCTGCCATGGCGCCTCCGCGGTGCCTGTCTCGATTGCCCTGGCCATCAACGTCATCAACTCTTGGCAAAGCGGGCGCAGGGGCGTGGCAACCGCCATCGTAATGAGGTCGTCCGCGAGTGCTGCCCGCGACTCTGGCGTGATCTCGTTGACGATCGCGAGGAGATTCCGACCATCGCCCTCTTCCCGGAGCGCAGCGATGGCGCCCTCCGTGCCTCCGCCGGCGACATACAAGCCGACAAGTTCGGATTCGCGTTGTATGACATCGAGCGTGGCCTCGTAGGTGGTTTGCCGCGTATCGAGATTCACGCGCGTGTCCAGCACCTCGAACATCGGCGCTTTCTCACGAAAGTATGAGCGAAAGCCGGTTTCTCGCAATTCGGGACCCTGAAAACGGTGGCTAACGACCAAGACCGCCACCTTGCCCGGCCTTTTTGCAACCTTGGAAAACATCCAGGCGGCCGTCCGTCCAACCTTGCGGTTGTTGAGGCCCAGATAGCCCTCGCGCACGCCGGCGGCAAAATCGGAAAGCAGCGAAAAAACCGGGGTTCCGTTCGATTTGAGTTCTTCGACAGCTGCCGTGACGGTTGGATGATCCGGTGCCATCATCGCTATCGCGTGGCAGCGTGCACCCATGTCCTCGAGCAGCTCGACCAGGTCGCCAGGCCTATGCGACGGCGCGAATTCAACGACTGGAATGCCCCGGAAGGACTGTGCCGCGCTGACAGCAGCTTTGATCTCTCGCGCGAAATCCTGATAGAAATGCTCGGCCGGCATTCCGAGAATAAAGCCTAATCGGTACTCCGGCAAAATCCGCTGCGCGCGCTGCTGCATCAGACCAGCTGCGTTGTAGCCGATGACGCGGGCCGCCTCGCAGACCCGTCGTGCGGTCTGTTCCCTCACCAGTCGACGGCCGTTCAAAACCCGATCGACGGTCGCTACGCTAACCCCGGCTTCGCGGGCGAGATCTGCAATTGTGGGGCGCTTAGTCATGATTCGAGTCTAACAGGAAGTCATGGGGAACATACAGGACGGGGTCACGGAATTTGACAGAATGTGTCAGTCTGCGGTTGATGCCGCGATGTCGCAGTAGATCCCTTCTTCGCCGGATTCGGCGATTACGGTGCGTGCTCGTTGGCAGTTCGACGCAACTGCATCGACACGCATCGACCGAAAGAACACATATGCAGCACGAGGTCTTTCAGGTCTCGGAGCCAAAAAGGACTGATCCCAAACGGCCCGATCATCAGGCGCGCCCCCCTCTCACGAGACGATCCGCACACCGCCAGAGCGCGCCCCTGACGTATCCGCACCGGAGAAGTGTATTGTTGGGTGCAAGCAGCTTTCATTTTCCCGGCGCCCACAAGCCCATAGCAGCCTTTCGGCGACGGGCGAGTTCAAGAAGATTTCGAACAATCGCGGCTGCTTCGATACGCGCCCGGAATTATTCCATAGCGTTTCAGCTTGTCGTAGAAGGTTTTGCGGGGCACCTGCAGAAACTCGGTCGTCCTCCTCACGTCGCCATCGCATTCCCGCAATGCGTTGCGGATAACGGTCGCCTCATAAAGACTAACCTTTTCGGAAAGAGAGAGACTTAATTCAGCGTCTCTTTTTCCAGGGGGCGAATTCGGCGCCCCTTCAAGTCCCAATACAACCCGATCCGCGAAATGCGCAAGTTCGCGGACATTGCCGGGCCAATCATGGCCCATGAGATGATTACGCACGGCCGCGGTTATCTCCCACACTGGCTTGCCGAAGCGTTTGCACGCGCGTTCCAAGAAATGCGCAAAGAGGATCGGGATGTCCTCGCGCCGCTCGCGAAGAGGCGGAATATTGACCGTCACGACGTTCAGACGGAAATATAGATCTTCCCTGAAGTCACCGCGGGCGGCCGGATCGCTCAGATCGACCTTCGTCGCAGCCACGACACGAACATTGATGCTGCGGGTTTCGTTGGTTCCGAGTGGCGTGACCTGGCGGGTCTCGAGTACCCTTAGGAGTTTAATCTGGAGTGCAGGCGGCATGGACTCAATTTCGTCGAGGAATAGCGTGCCGCCATTCGCGTATTCGAGGCGACCGATCCTACGCCTGTGCGCACCGGTAAACGCGCCTGCTTCGTGGCCGAAAAGTTCGCTTTCGATGACACTTTCGGGCAGCGCCCCGCAGTTCAAGGCCACGAACGGCTTGGTACTTCGTCTGCTCCAGCGGTGAAGCAGATCCGCGACCACCTCCTTACCCGTGCCGGTTTCACCCTCCACAAGGACGTCCACATCCGTATCGGCGATCTGGCGAATCGTTTCTCGCAGCCATGTCATACTCGGCGCGTTCCCTAGGAGAGGCATATCGCCCGCGGATCGGACGACCGCATCCCTAAGGCGCCTGTTTTCCAGGACTAGGTGCCGGTTTTCGGAAGCGCGATTCAGCGTCACCAAAAGCCGGTCGGTCTCATATGGCTTGGAGATGAAATCGTAAGCGCCGTCCTTGATGGCGGCAACGGCGAGTTCGACGTCGCCGTGCCCAGTGATAAGGACAAAAGGGATGTCCGTATCGATTGCTTTCACCCGGTCAAAGAGCTGAAGCCCGTTCATTCTGGGCATGCGGATGTCGCTGACGACGGGACCATTGAAGTTCTCGTCGATTCTGGCGAGTGCGGCCTCGGCGGAATTGACGACGATAGGGCTAAAGCCGGCAAGTTCCAGCATCTGCCCTGCAGCGGGCAGCAGATCATCGTCGTCGTCAACGAAGATGACAGGCCCTTTTTCGCCACTCATTCGGCACGCCTCAATTCGATGGTGAAGGAAGTCCCCCTCTCGTGGCTGGTATCGAGCCGCAACGAGCCGCCGAGTTCGCGAGCGATTTCCTCTGAAATAAGCAGGCCAAGGCCGAGCCCCTTTTCCTTGCTTGTGGTGAACGGCATGAAGAGGCTCTTGCGAATTTCAGGGGCGAGGCCGGCACCGTTGTCTCGAACCGAAATGGTGACTGTTTCCTTGTTCTTGGCAAGTGCTATCTCGATCCGCGGCTCCGGCAGGCCCTTCAGGGCATCGAGCGAATTCTGCAAGAGATTGACCAGGATTTGCTCCAGCCGAACGAAACTTGCCATCACCGTCGGAGACGGATCTGTCCGTTGCCGTTCGATCGTCACGCCGCATTCGCGGATGCGGCCCGAAAGGAGCGAAAGCGCCCCGTCGATCGCCTCCTCCGCCGATATTGGCCCCACGGAACCGGTTGCGCGGCGAGAGAACGACCGCAGCGTTTCGGTGATCGCCCCGATACGTCCCGTTATAGCGATGATCGATTTCAAATTCCCGGCGGTTTCTCGCGGCCTGTCGCCTTGGAGAAGACGTGAAGCATTCTCGGCATAGGTGCGAATTGCGTTCACCGGCTGGTTAATCTCGTGAGCAACTCCGGCTGCGATCTGTCCAAGAATTGAGAGGCGATTCGCCTGAGAGAGTTCTTCACATAACCGGCGCACCTTTGCCTCGGCATTCTCGCGCTCGGCTATCTGAGCTGCGAGCGCTTCGTTCGAGCGGCGGAGCTCTGCCGTACGCAAGTTGACGCGATGTTCCAGTTCCGCGTTCATGTGCGCAAGCGCGTCCTGCCGTTGTCGGATCGCCCGGCGCCGTCGAACAATAACGGAAACGGCAAATGCCACGAGCACGAGGGCAAGCAGTGCTGTCGCGCGGGCTGTCATCATCGCCGCGGAAATCTCTGCATCGGCAGGAATGAGCAGTGACAGCCGCCAACCTGGGACCACTTTGCCGAGATCCTGCGAAACCGTGACAAAGCCGGCTGCCTTGTCGGCGGTACTTGCGGTGACCAGGTTGCCGCCGCGGTGCGAAAGCGGAACGGGCTCGAACGCCGCGCCAGGCAGCTGCAGATGATCGCGGGCGATTTTTGCCTCTTTTTTGGAAAGCGGAGAGAGAGTGCCAAAACGCCATTGAGGCACGCTGGTCGAAAGGACGACGCCGCGCTCGTCGCTCGTGAAGACTACGAAACCGCTCTCGCGCCAGCTCGACTCCACACGGTCGAGCTCGACCTTCACCACGACGACACCGAGTGGCCCCTCCGGTCCATCGATCCGGCTCGACAAGAAGAGGCCGGGGCGCTTGCTAACGGTACCGAGTGCGTATTGCGTGGCCATGCCGCTCGCCATCGCTTCAACGAAGTAGTGACGGAAACGGTAATCGCGGCCGACAAAACTGGTGGGCTCGCCGGCATTGCTCGCAGCAACCGTCGTTCCCTCACTGTTGATGACGTAGATGACTGAAGAGGCGGCGTCGCGCGCGATGGCTCGAAGCTTTTCATCCAGCGCAGCTTCCCCACCGGTGCCCGGACTGCGAAGCATCTCCTGGACCGCACCATCACGAGCCAAGACGCGCGGAATTAATCGCTGCTTCTCGACGTCTCCTTTCAAAGTGTCGGCTGCAAGTGGGCGCGCGGCAAGAGCACGGTCGCGTAGGTCTGACTCAGCTTTGGTGCCGGCAATACGGCCGGCTGCAAAAACAAAAAAACCGAGCCCCGGACCAAGAAGTGCAAACAAAACCACAAGCCAGAGAAACCTGCCGGTGCCCAATCTGCCAGGGAAGTTGAACGGGGCCTTATGCAAGCCACCCTCGCTGATGCCGTCGTTTGCTACCGCGTTCTCCAGACTCAATCTTAGTGCCGGATTTCGCCAAATGGAACCACAGAGTGCGGAAATTCACACATGTGCGTGGCGCAACCTCCCTGAAAACATCCGAAATTGCGCGATCCGCTCGGCCTCTCCGGTTGGCATATGTCTTGCGACGAACAGCGCAGCAGCGTCCGACCGGAGCGCAGCGATCGGGAATAACCCGGGGAGGAGAGGCACTGCCGAGATCCGGTCTGGGAGAGAGATTTATGTTGACCGCAAAGGGCCCCAACGCAAACGCCGCGCCTCGCAAGCCTTTCTATGCACGGCTTTACGTGCAGGTGATTGCCGCCATCGCCCTGGGCGTCGCGCTCGGCCATTTCAACCCCGAAATCGGCGAAAACATGAAGCCGCTTGGTGACGCCTTCATCAAGCTCGTCAAGATGATCATCGCACCGGTGATCTTTTTGACCGTCGCGACCGGCATCGCCGGCATGCACAGCCTTCAAAAGGTCGGCCGGGTAGCCAGCAAGGCGATGGTCTATTTCCTCACCTTCTCGACGCTGGCACTGATCGTCGGCCTCATCGTGTCCAATGTCGTTCAACCGGGCGCCGGCCTCAACATTGATCCGGCCTCGCTCGATATCCAAGCCGTCAATCCCTATGCCGCAAAGGCCCACGAGCAGTCCGTGACGGGCTTTCTGATGAACATCATTCCGACCACGATTGTGGCCGCCTTTGCAGACGGCGACATCCTTCAGGTCCTTTTCTTCTCGGTCCTGTTTGGCATTGCGCTTGCGATGGTTGGAGAGATGGGCAAGCCGATCAGTTCCTTCCTCCAGGCGCTCACCGTGCCGATCTTTGCGCTCGTTGGTATCCTGATGAAGGCTGCCCCGATCGGCGCGTTCGGCGCCATGGCCTTCACAATCGGCAAATACGGCATCGGCTCCGTCGTCAATCTCGCAATGCTGGTCGGGACGTTCTACCTCACGGCTTTTCTCTTCGTGTTTATCGTTCTCGGCGCGGTCTGCCGTTTCAATGGCTTCTCGATCGTTTCTCTCATCCGGTACATCAAGGAAGAGCTGCTATTGGTTCTTGGAACGTCCTCCTCGGAGGCCGCGCTGCCCACTCTTATGGAGAAGATGGAGAAGGCTGGCGCCAAGCGTTCAGTCGTGGGCCTGGTCATTCCGACGGGATATTCCTTCAATCTGGACGGCACCAACATCTATATGACGCTCGCGGCCCTCTTTATCGCCCAGGCGACGAATACGGATCTCTCGATCGGCGATCAGATCCTATTGCTACTCGTTGCTATGCTTTCCTCTAAGGGAGCGGCGGGGGTCACCGGCGCCGGATTCGTCACGCTGGCCGCTACTCTTTCTGCGGTGCCGTCCGTTCCGGTGGCTGGCATGGCATTGATCCTCGGTATCGACCGTTTCATGTCCGAGTGCCGGGCCCTTACGAACATCATCGGCAATGCCGTGGCAACGCTCGTGATCGCCCGTTGGGAAGGCGAATTGGATCAGGCGCAGTTGGAAGCCGCGTTTGCAGGGCATCATCTTGCCGAGACATTGGCCGGCCAGCCACCCGTCCCGCAGCCGCCAAGTGAGGCCGCCTCGTTGCGACCCGTCCCTTCGCCGGATCGGTCACCACCACAGCACGGGCAAGCCGCAGACACCAAGCGAGGACTCGCGGATTGATGAAAACAAACGCGGCGACAGCAGCCCAATCGCGCTTGAGCAAACAACGTTCATCACTATGCGGGTTTTTGCCTGGAGCGCTGTTCACCGGCGCCGTGTCGACCATAGAGATTCAAACGAATCGACCCCGGGAAATCCAGCACGAGGATCGGGCGGTCCTGGCCGGCTATTGACGCGAGCGGTAGAAATACTGTGGCGCCTCATTAGCCGTGGTCGAAAAGCAATCTGGCGCAGATCAACGCCGCTTCGCAACCAGCCTCCAATATGTCGATGAACAAACGGCGAGCCATGCATACGCGAAGCATAGCCTCAGAAATAGACGTTTCGTCATGCCCCTTTAAAACCATCGCACGGAGGCAGATGAAGTCGATGAGGCAGTGTTGTTAGAAATAGGAACGAACATTAATTGGCTCTTACAAGAAAGCTAATCTGAGTTTGAAATGACCTCAGACAAAAAGGATTATTAGCACTTATACAGGAAGTAGTGAAATTGGTGGGGAGCTAAACATGAGCAAGTTGAGGGTGGATGATTGAGCCCTCGAGTCGACTGGAGAGGATATGTCGGGAACAAAACTAAAAAGCGTGCTTTCGTCGTTTTCGCAGGTGCCAAGGGAACTAAAGCCTTTGCCCTCCGATCGCCATTCGCTGGACGATAGCTGCGTCCGGTTGAATACGAACGAGAATCCATTTCCGATGCCGGAAGTCGTAATGCAAAGTGCAATTGCCGCCCTTGAGCAGCAGTATCTATATCCAGAACACGACAACATCGGTTTGAGGGAAGCGGCGGCTGATGCCTACGGCCTCACCAAGGATCAAGTGATTGCCGGAAACGGATCCTCCGAGCTGCTGGGACTCATCTACAGAGCCTTCCTCGCCCCTGGCGACAGCGTGGCGATGCTATCGCCGGGCTTTTCGTTCAACCGCAAACTCGCCATGTTGCAGGGGGCTCAATTTCTTGAAATCGAATGCGGTCAATCTGATGTCCTGCCGGTAAAGGAATTGCTCTCTGGTCCCGCAGAAGGCGCCAAATTCATTCTTCTAGCTAATCCGAACAATCCAACTGGAACATTCGTTTCGGTGGCCGAGATCGAACGCCTCGCGGCGCAGTCGGATCGCCTGATTGTTCTGGATGAGGCCTATGTCGACTTCGCCCCGGATAATGGCCTGCGCCTTATCGATCATTATCCCAATATTCTGCTCCTACGGACATTTTCAAAAAGCTACGCCGCCGCCGGTATCCGTATCGGTTTTGGATTGGGGCACCCCGAAATCATTGGAAGGCTGCGCAACATCCAAAATGTTTTCAACATGAACGTGATCGGCCATGCGGTTGGCGTCAGCATCCTTGCGCATCGCGACGCCTATGAAGAGAACCACAGATACATCAAGCAGGAACGGGAGCGCGTGTCCTTCGCGCTCTCGCAACTGGGATTTTCCGTAACGCCTTCGCATGCAAATTTCTTGCTAGCCCGCGTGCCGCCAGGACAAGACGGTAGGTGGTGGCAAAAAACGTTGAAGCGGCGGAAAGTACTGGTCGCGGCTTTTTCCGAGTCATTTTTGAAAGAACACATAAGAGTAAGCATAGGCACAAGAGAACAAATGGACATACTGCTGTCTGAGATGTCTGATATACTAAGAAGACTAAAGAAGCAAGTATAACACATCTGCCTATAGAAATCATATTTATATCCCCGCGGACAGGGGTTGCTTCGCAAAAATATGTCGTTGCTCTGAGCGTTTCGAGCGTCGTTCGAAGCAAGGACCTTCCGCGTCAAAACTCCGGAGACAATAGAGTGAAAAACGTCTTGCCTTCGAAGCCGACCTTCGGAATCTTCGATCACTTGGATGAGGACGGTCGCGACATCGGCCTACAATGCGCCGATCGTCTCAAGCTGGCGGAGGCCTGCGATCACCTCGGCTTTTATGCATATCATCTCGCAGAGCACCACTGCACCCCCCATGGGAGAGGTGTGTCGCCAAATCTCTTCTTATCGAGCGTCGCACAGCGCACCCGCCAGCTGCGTGTGGGTCCGCTTGTGATGCTCCTTACCCTTTACCATCCGCTTCGGGCGTTCGAAGAGATCTGTATGCTCGACCGGTTGAGCGGTGGTAGGGTGGAGCTCGGTATAGGGCGAGGCTCTCTGTCAGCCGAATTGGGTTATTTTGGGATTGGCGCGGACGCAGTGCCAGGCCGTTATTCGGAAGCCAGCGAAATCGTAATCGCCGCCCTGAAGGGCGGGAAGTTATCCTATCGGGGCCGCCACTTTGAGCTGAATAGCGTTCCCTTGACGCTTAGACCCCGTCAGCGCCCGCGTCCTCCGACATGGGTCGCCACCAATCGACCCGAATCGGCAGGTTGGGCAGCCGCGAATGGCGCAAATCTCGCGTGCGTGGGGCATAGCTCCTCCGTACGCAAAGTTACCGACGCCTTCCGCGCCAAGCGGGAGGAAACCACTGACAAAGGTAATCCGTTGCCGTTGCTAGGATTGCTGCGCATGATCGTGATTGGGCGTTCTGACACGCATGCCTATTCGATCGCGGCACCTGCTTATGAAACATGGCTCAAGAGCTTCAAGTTTCTTTACGACCTCAATGGCATTCCAACTCCACCAAACCTGCCGCTGACCCTCGAAGCGGCGATTGAAAGTGAACTGTGCATAGCGGGAACGGCAGCTTTTGTGCGGGACGCTCTTCTTGGTCAGTTGGAAGTGGCTGGGGCCAACTATCTTCTTTGCCAGCTCGCGTTTGGGGATTTGCCATTGGAAGCGTCTCTGTACACTGCAGTGACGATTCATTCTGAAATCATGACCCGATTTGACTGACCATGAATACGTGGCGTAGGGCGGCTCGAAGGAGTCGCCCGCGGCGTCTACCAGCAACCAGCCCGCTGCCAGACCATAGCCTTGCAGCGCGTGGCCGACGTGGGATTCCATCGCTATGCCTGCCTAGGTCGGACGCCGTTTCCGGACGATGGTTAGAACTGGTTTTCTGGACGCGACACTTCACGGGACCACATTGCCCCACGTTCCCAGCCCCCTCGCTCAACGTCGCTGTTCACACGGACCGTTTGCCACTGCCCGTCTTGCAGGCGGCAATTCACTGCATCGCCGAGGTTGGATCTTCCAATATGGCGGCCCGTTTCGCAAAGCCGCAAAAGGCAGCGCGGGCTGCGCTTAAGGGCTTGTTCCCATCATAAGCGTCAAAACATGCTTTAAAGGCAGTCTCGTGAATCAGGTCCCTGCGATCTTCGGGCCACTCATCGAGAAAATCGATGGCGTCCTCGAGGTCCGCAATCTCTTGCACGACATAGGCGGCACGCTTCACGAAAATCGGACTGCCGAAGGCCTGCGCCTTCATTTCGTTTCCTCCCGACCTGCTGACAGCCGACTTGCCAGGCGGCGTCATCGACACCCGCCGACCATTGCAGAATGTGTTGTCAGCCCGATGACGCTTCAAGAGAAAAGTCGGCAATTCATCCTCGGAAGGAAATGGATCGATCACCAGTCTACTGCCGCAAAATTGGCCACGTCGACAATGTCGATCGTTCTGGCCGCCGCCGATGAACGGTGAACCCAGTCACCCAACCCGGTCGTTCACCGCAACGCAGCGAAAGACAGCACGACATCGCCTTGGCAGCGCGCCGATATGGGAAGCCGCAAGCTCAGGCTGAATTAATCCAGCCCAAGCCTTTTCTTCAGTTCCGTATTTTCCTTGCGCAGACGATCCGCAAGCAGGCTCTTCAGCCGCTTGTTTTCTTCCTCGAGCGCGACGAGATCCTTCAGCTCGTCGCTGTCCGCTGCAGGCGTCGCCGCTTTCTTCCAAAGATAATATGTCTGTTCCGAGATGCCGGCCTGCTTCACCGCGCTCTTGAGAGTGGCGCCGCCGCCGATCAACGTCTCGATCTGAGCGAGCTTCTGGCCGCGCTCCTTTACGGAGTAGACCTTGCGGCCTGTCCGTGCCGATGGCGGTGCTTCAGTGGTCGCGGATGTCGGCTTGGCGCCGTTCTTACGGCCAGGCGCGCTCGGCTCAGCCTTTGGCTTCCTCGACCGCGGTGTTCTCGCCCTCGATTTTGACTTCTCCGCTTCGGCTGCCGGTTCGGTAGGAATTACTGCTGTTTCGGTTTCCAGGCGATTTGCCATGAAATTCTCCATTTGCGGTTTGTGCAAAGGTTCAGCATCAAGGGCCGCGACAGTAGAGTCAACAAGCTGACGATTGGACAGTTGAACCTTCTGGAGTTCCTCTAAAGTTTCGCCCATCGCCGCAGCGATGTCGAAATCGCCCCAGATGGAACGGGCGGCTTTTTTATAACGGCGCTTCTGTTTGACTTCCACGGTGAATGGTCGCGTTTGCCGCCTCATAGTTCCTTCCTGATGAGAAACGATTAGAAGAATGAAGTCGCCGCTCGGAACTCCTGGCGCTTCCTGGTTCGCGCGGAGCTTTATCGTAAAAGTCCCTCGACGAGCAAGTGATACCGGTCGCGCCAGTGTTCGCAAGCGGGCCGAGCGCAGGCCTCCGCGCGAGGAGAATGGAATGCAACGCTACGGGAGTGGGTGCATTCGGCTCGGAAACGCTTGAGCGTCCGAAGCTGCAGGGCGGTGCAGTATCGGATCAGATGTCGCATCTTGCCGTCGGGGAACTCGGGAACTCTTCTTGAAATTGAAAAACTGCTGCATCTCGATTGTGTTCAGTGCGCATGAAGAACTCGCCAGCAGATGATAACGGCCGATCTCGCCAGCGGTTTAGCGTCAGCCCACAACTATCTGCCTGGGTTAGCAGGCGCGCTCACTGTGGCAGCTTGGCTTGGGCCGCGAGGCCGTGGTTGAGTGAGCTGAAGAGATCCAGCCTCGCGGTCGATTCCGAAGCTTCCCACAATGGCGAAGAGAACATCTCCACTCGTACCCTTTCAGCACAAGACATTCCGTTCTCTGTGGTCGGCGGCCCTTGTTTCGAATCTTGGGACGCTAGTTGAAGGTGTGGCGGCTGCGTGGCTGATGACGAGTATTGCCAGCTCCCATGGAATGGTGGCGCTCGTACAGGCATCGACCACCTTGCCCTACATGATCTTCTCGCTCGCAGCCGGAGCGCTTGCGGATAACTTTGACCGTCGCCGGATCATGCTAATGGCGCAACTGCTGATGGTTTGCGTATCAGCGTCCCTGGCGCTCTTGACCTACGCCGGGGAAATCACACCCTGGACCCTTTTGGGTCTCACGTTCCTGATCGGCTGTGGTTGGGCATTGCACGATCCGTCGTGGCAAGCCTCGATGGGAGATATCCTGCCTCGCGAAGACCTCCCAAGCGCAGTTGCGCTCAACGGCATGAGCTACAACCTCATGCGCAGCATCGGACCGGCGATTGGCGGCATAATCGTGGCGACCGCCGGGGCGGCCTTCGCGTTTCTCTTCAATGTATTTTGCTACGTCGCCCTGATCGCCGCGCTGTTACGCTGGAAAACTGTACCGGCGCGACGAGCGCTGCCGCGGGAGGCTTTCGGAAGCGCGATAGCGGCAGGATTCCGCTATGTGCTTTTGTCGCCAAACCTTCTCAAACTGATGTGCCGGAGTTTCATTTTCGGCCTCACGGCAGTCGTCATTTTGGCTCTGCTGCCGTTGGTTGTTCGCGAACAGGTTAAGGGCACTGCGGTCACCTACGGGGTCATGCTTGGCTTTTTCGGTTTGGGAGCGATCTGTGGCGCGCTCCTCATCGGACGCGCCCGCGAGATTCTCTCCAACGAATGGGTCGTTCGCGGCGCGTTTTTTACACTGGCGATCAGCTGCTTGCTTCTGTCGTGGAGCGAGCACGTTTGGCTTAGCTGCCTCCTCGTCATGCCAGCCGGTGCGGCATGGATCCAGTCATTCTCGCTGTTTAACGTCACAGTTCAGCTTTCGGCGCCTCGGTGGGTGGTGGGACGAGCCCTCTCTCTCTATCAGACGGCCGCATATGGCGGCATGGCAGCGGGAAGCTGGCTCTGGGGCCAGTTAGCGGATCTGCAAGGCGTTTCGGGAGCCTTGCTCGTCGCAAGCTTGGTTCTTGTATTTGGCGGACTGCTCGGCGTTATTTTGCGTCTTCCGGATCTTGAAACGCTCAAACTCGATCCGACCAACACGTTCTGCGAGCCAACCCTGCAGCTTGACCTGCGACCACGAAGCGGTCCGATCATGATAATGGTCGATTATCGTATTCACCAGAAAGACGTTCCAGAATTTCTCAATGTGATGGCATCATGGCGAAAAGCCCGACTGCGAGATGGAGCCAGGCAATGGGCGCTGCTGCGTGACCTCGAAAAGCCCGAACTGTGGACCGAGTGTTATCATGTGCCAACTTGGGTCGAGTATGTTCGCCACAACAAGAGGCAGACCCAAGATGACGCCGAAATCGTTGCGCGCCTTGAAGCCCTGCACTGTGGCGACTGCCCGCCCAAAATTCACCACAAGATCGAACGGCAAACCGTGAGCGTACATGACGATATGCCGCTCCGGCCTCATTTGGACAGGACTTGAACGAAACCGCAAACCAATAACTTGGCTCAAGAGAAGGCGGCGTCGTCCGGAAGCCCGTTTACTCAAAACTTGGGGCAGATCTTGGGCCAGCTGTGCGCCAAGCGCGTAGCGTTTGCATCTTCGCCCATGAGGCTAACGCCACGTCAGATTTCGGCGATCTATGCTACGACAATGAATAACCGATCCTCGTCGGGCTTCAGCCAGTCCATGACGCGTGCTTTGGGAGACGCTGCGAGGCTTGGACAAAAAGTCACGGGACCTATCGCGAGCTTTTCGTGAAATCAAATGCTCGTCATGGGTGGTGGCGATCTCGGCATCGCACAGGCGCTTGATCTGCTTGTGTAAAGCCGGCGACGCGTCGGCTATCACCGCTCGGCAAAGCGCTTGCACGAATGCGCTGGCTCCTCGGAGCTTCGCGCCTCAGATCTGTAGTCCGCTGCTTCGGAGGTCGAGTTGCTCATCGGGCGTGTCGTCGAACGAGGCGTGGTTGAGCCTGTAGAGTTTGGAATAGAGACCGCCTCTGGCGATCAACTGGTCGTGCTTGCCGGTTTCGGCGACTTTGCCATTCTGGAGAACGATGAGACGGTCGGCGCCTCGGACCGTGACAAGGCGATGGGCGATGACGAGGCCCGTGCGGCCTTCGAGGAGCCTTACCAGTGCCTTTTGGATTAGCATTTCCGTGTAGCTGTCGACATTGGCCGTTGCCTCGTCGAGGACGAGGATCTTGGCATTTGCCACGAGAGCGCGCGCGAAGCTGATAAGCTGGCGTTGGCCCAGCGAGAGATTGCCACCGCGTTCACCTAGAGCGGCATCGTATGCACCAGGAAGGCGCACGATGAAGCCATGCGCGCCGACCGCCATGGCGGCCTCGATTACCTCTTCGCGCGTGGCTTCAGCCTTGTGGTAGCGGATGTTTTCGAAAACCGTGCCGGTAAAAAGGAACGGCTCCTGCAGCACCATGGCGACCTGACGGCCAAGCGATTCCTGGGTGAGATCGCGCACATCATATCCGCCGACCAGCACTTGGCCCTCCTGGACATCATAGAAGCGGCGGACGAGGGCCACTGCGCTCGATTTACCTGAACCGGTCGGGCCGACCAGGGCGACGGTTTCGCCGGGATTGACCCGAAACGACACGTCCTTCAATACCGGATGCTTGGCATCATAGCCGAAAGTAACGTTCCTGAACTCGATCGAGCCGTCCATCTCGGGCGAAAGCACCCTGGCGTTCGGTTTGTCCTGGACCTCAATCTTGACGTCAAGCACGTCGGTCAGGCGCTTTCCCGACGCCATCGCGCGTTGCATAATCGAATATTGCAAGGTGAGCGAGCGGATCGGATCGAAGAAGCGTTGGATGTAGAAGAGGAAAGCGACCATCGCACCCACGTCAATGCGGTCGTTCATGACCATCGAGCCGCCGATGACGATGACGACAGCCATGGCAACGCCCATAAGGCTATCGACGATCGGCACCATGATCTGAGCGTATTTGGCGGCGGTCAGATGTGTCATGAGACTGGCGTGAGCCTTGTCATCGTAAAGAATTAAGTTGACCTGCTGGCGGTCCATCGACTGCACTGCCCGTACGCCGTGAATGGCTTCAGCCAGCGCGCCATTGGAAACCGAATTGGCCTCATTGGCGGCCATGAAGGCGTCCCGGGCGCGCGGCAGCCAGAAGATGCGCACGATGAGGAGAACCGGCAGCACTGAGAGCGTAAGGAGCCCCAAGCGAACGTCGAGCCACAGCATGACGAAGATGATGCCAAAGAGAAGAGTGATGTCGCCCAGCGAAAAGACTGACGTCTCAAGGAATTCCTGCATAGAATTAACGTCGCCCTGCAGACGCGACATCAGCCGTCCCACCTCTGTCTTGTCCATGAAAGAAAGCGCCACGTCCTGCAGATGGCCGAACGTGGCGCGGCGCATATCGAACAGAACATTCTGCGCCATTTTGTAGACCACGATCTCTTGCGTATAGCTGACGGCAAAATTGACCGAAATGGTGAGAAGGAAGGCGCAGGCGGCTGCAAGCAGGGCCGACCGATCGCCACTTTCCGGGTGCAGGCCGTGGTCGATCGCAAAGCGGATGGTCAGCGGGACGAGAAGCTGCGTGCCGGTCAGGATCAACATCGCAGCAACCGAGATGATCAGTTTTGTGCGGTAGGGCCGGACGAACACCCAAATGCGTCGTACGATATTCTTATCAAACGCCCGCCCGAATATCTCCTCTTCGATGTGGTGCGAGCCGACGACCGCATGCGGCGGACGCCGGTCGTGGTCGCGGGCGTCGTTGCGTTCCGTCTCGACTTGTCCGGTTTGGAGCATCAGCTCGCCCCCTCTTGTTCGGGCAGCATGTCATCAAGTGGGCGCACCTGGAGATCGTAAAGGGCCTTATAGCGTCCACCCTTCGCCAGAAGGTCTTCATGAGTGCCACGCTCGACAATCTCGCCGTTCTCGATAAACAGGATGTGGTCGGCATGCATGAGCGAACTCAGCCGGTGGCCGATGATGATCGTCACGCGATCCTTGGCAAAGAGTCGCACGGCGCGCCGAATGCGCTGCTCTGTGGCTGCATCGATCGCGGCAGTCGAGTCGTCGAAGATGATGACCGACGGGCGCAGCATCATCGTGCGAGCGATCGCCAGGCGCTGACGCTGGCCGCCCGAAAGGGAAACGCCGCGCTCGCGCACCACCGTTTTGTAGCCGGCCGGCAGGTCGAGAATATAGTCGTGAAGCTGAGCTGACTCGCTCGCTCGCTCGATCCACTGTTCCTTGGCCCAGGGATCGCCATAGGCGATATTGTTTTCGATCGTCGTAGTGAAAAGGAATGCATCCTGCTGCACGACCGCGACCGCCCTGCGAAGCGTGGCGAGGGTGACCTCGCGGATATCCTGGCCGTCAAGCGTGATGACGCCGCCGGTAACGTCGTAAAAACGAGGGACCAGATGAGCCATCGTCGACTTGCCGGAGCCGGGCGGGCCGACAATAGCGATCGTTTCGCTCTTGCGGGCCTCGAAACTAATATTCTTCAGAAATGGGCGGTTCTCGGCGTCGGGATAGGCGAATGAAACATTGTCGAAGCGCAGGGTGCCTTCTCTAATTTCGAGCGGTTTAGCGTCTGCTGTGTCCTTGATCGCGATATCCAGATCGAGCAACCCGAACAGGCGCGAACCGCACGTCGAGGCGCGGGCGAAGCCGTCGACCATCAAGCCTATCTGGCGAACCGGCATCTGTAAGATGGTCATAAAGGTCAGGAACGTCGCAAGTTTGCCCACGCTGATTTCGCCCGCAATGACTTTGTTCCCGCCGATCCAAAGGACCAGTCCCATCGCTAAAAAGAAGGAGAAATTCATCGCGGAAATGTTGCGCACGTAAATCTCAACACGTTCGTGCATGAGGCCAAGCGCACTCTTTGATGCGCGGTCGAACTTCAGCATCTCGTAGGCCTGCGCCGCAAAGGCGCGAACAACCCGGATGCCGCCGAAATTCTCTTCCATGACGCGGCTGAGGACCGAAAGCCGCTCCTGCAGGTCAAGCCAGGTGGCGCGCAGCTTGAGCTGGGTGATTGATGAGAGCCACCCGACGAAGGGCACGAAGCTCAGCGCGAGGAGGCCAAGAACCACGTTGGTGGAAATCAACATATAGGCGCCGATCCCGATCAACATGACGAGCAGGACGGCTCGAACCAGAGCGGTAGAAAGATACGTCCGCACGCCGTCCACATCGAGCATGCCGATCGTAATCAGATCGCCCGAGTGCGCCTGGTCATGAAAAGAAAAGCTGAGCCGCTGGATCTTCTCATAACAAGCTACCCGCAGTTCATACGCGACGTGATGTCCGACCGCTTCGGCAAAATAGTTCTGAGCCAGCGTGAAAAGGCCGCGCAGCACGCTGACGGCAAGCAGCACGAAAGCCGAGGTCCGCAGCGCCTCTTGCGCTGCCGCCCCGCTGGCACCCCCGCTGACGGCGGTCTGGGTCTGGTCGATGGCCTGGCCGAGGAGCTCGGGGATTAGCAATTGGAGCGATGCCGCGACGAGTGTCGAGCCGATAGCGACGGCGACCTGCCAAGAATGCCGCAAATTCATCCGGGTAAGGCGCGCTATCGTGCTCAAGCCCCGGTCCGAAGCGGCCGCCTTTCCGTGCGCGAGCGAATTCCTGGGCTTCGTCACGCCCCGAATATCCTTACCGTTCGAGGGTGCATTCCAGATTGATCTTGGGGGGCCTTGAGCTGGATGACTCTCCCGTCAAATGAACCCTGATATGCAAAGCTGGCCACCCTGCTAGACGCCTGTCCCAACCAGTTGAGCCGCGGCTTCGCCTGCCGGCATGTCTATGACCGTGATTGCGTTTGCTGCAAGGAAGCGGCGTTCGTTTTTGGTCAGCGTTGCCGAATCCATAGCCGCGAAGTGCGGGCCGCTTGAGCGCTTAATGACCTGTCTGGCGTAGGTGCGCAGCATCTGGTCGTCGAACCGGCAGCCGAAGAAGAAGAAGCCGCGCTTGGTGCGCCGTTCCTTCACGGCTCGAGGGATCGGAGTCTGGATATCGATTTCAGTTAGGGCCTCGACGTAATCCGAATCTGCGATAAGGAAGTTTGCCGCCGGCTTGACGCTGCCGTGCGGCGTATAGAGGACCGTCGTTGCCGCCGAGTCTGGTTGGAGTTCCGTTCCAGACAAATCGTACGTTTTCGTCCAAACGTCGCCAATTGCGTGCGCCCGCGTGACGCCTTGAATTTCGACGACATCAGTGCGGCCGGTGTCTATGAGGGCCGCGCGCATGGCGCCGTCGTACCAGGTATCGACGATCAGCGAGAGGGGAAGTGTCGCGAGCCAGGCATGGAAAACGGTCGGCGCCACCGGCCCTGCGAATATCTCAGCCATCCAGGCTTGGAGCGTCCGCCGATGCCGGCGCTGCTCGATGAATTGAGCGACCGACCACATATTGGTGCGAATCTTGGAAGGAGCGGGCGCCCGCGCGTTGAATGCGGCGGCAACGGCTTGCGGCGTGTGCGGTACCGGTGGTTCCCCGTACCTAAGCCGAAGCAGGTCGGGACCCAGATACGGGATGATCTCATCGGCGCAGAGAGCCTTCTTCAGCAGGTTAAGCTGCTTTGCGGCATGACTGTCCCGATTGATCACAAGATGGCCCAAGGCCAGAATCTTATTCATGCTCGTTTCCCGTTGACGCTCTCAGGTTGCCGACCTGCGGCATCAATCCTCGTCGGAAATCTTTCTTGCCTCGACGGTGATTGGCAAAGGTGTATCTCGCGGAAGGTCGGGCAGAACGAGCCGCCAGCCGTTCCTGAGCGTTATAGACCCTCCCCATAGCTCTTCATTCTCGACGCCGATGATCGGCTCTTCGAGATCCTTCTTGGGCACATACGCCGATAGGCCGGCGTCGGTCTTGCGGATCATAACCTTCATCGGGCTGTTCCCTTGTTAGTGACCACAAGTGATTTCGGCACAAGGATCCCCGGATTTGTCGAGGCTGATGAGTTCGTGGGCGCGCATGCCAACGACGGTGCCGCGATCGAACCATTCGACCGCATAGATGTAGAACTGCTGGAGAAAGGTGCCGATGTCGCGCACATAGCCTTCATCGCCCTTCCGCACGAGGTTTGCGCCTATCTCGCTACCGGGATAGGTGCCGTCATTCTTTATGTGGCGTGTGGCACGGACCCGCTCGCCCGGCATAAATCGTGGAGGCTTGCGGATCTCGACCTCCTGTTCGCGTCCGAGGCCCATCCCCTTCCTTCCTTTCTCGCGGCTGCAGTTCGTTAACAAAGGAGGTCATGGCGTGCCCCGGAAGCGACCCCGACCGTGCCGCTGACCCGATTGGAGGTTAGGCGGGAATGCAGGTCCCCGGCACCGGGCATACCGAGGCGCATTGCTGGGTATCGAAGGCCTCCTTGCATTCGGTGCACTGCTCGGGATCGATCACGTAGGTCTCGCCCTTGAATTTGATCGCACTCGATGGACATTCGAACTCGCAGGCACCGCATTGCGTGCATTGCGAGGCGATGATCTTGAAGGCCATTTCTCAACTCCTGATTCGGTTGGGACGAGACACTCAAGCCGTCGCCGCCAGTGGTTCGCTCCCAAACTCGGCGGCGTAAAGCGCGCTGATAGCGGTCTCGATGTAGCCGTAGCCGTAAACATCCATTGCCCGGATTCCAGCTTCTGCGAGCTGATCTTTGGGGCAATCTCCGATTTTGGCGCACAGCACGATATCGATGCCTTTGAGCGCAGCTATGATGCTGTCGAGGGTGGCGTCCGCGCCTCGACCTCCGAGGCAATACTGCTCGACCTTGCGATGCCCGATAAAGCTGATCCCCCTCTGAGAGGCCTCATAAACCTGGAATTCCGTCGTATGGCCGAAATGTTCGTTGATCCGGCCGCCGCCCTTTGTCGCCACAGCAATGAGGAGCGATTTGCTGGAACCCGCTGCCTTGACCGTCGCGACCGCTTCGCTCTTGGCTACCACGTGATCGCCGCGCTCGCGCGCGACCACCTCACGATAGGCCTCGCGCTTGCTGGCGTCGTAGGTGATGTCGTCCGAAATCTGGTCGATCGTGAACTCCTTGCCACGATCCTCGCCAAGCAGGCCGACAGCATCGGCCCGGCACTGCCGGCAATGGCGCATCAGCTTGGCGCCACCTTCGAGGCGATCCTGAAGCGTCTTCAGTTCCAACGCCGTTGGGCCGCGCTGCCCGGTCAGGCCGAAATGCGTACCGTGCGCCGGGTCGGAAATCAGTGGCATGACATTGTGCAGGAACGCGCCGCGCTCCTTTACCCATTTATTGACCTCGATCAGGTGTTCGTCGTTGACGCTGGGGATCATCACCGAATTGATCTTGGTGAGGATGCCGCGCGCGGTCAGCATCTCCAGGCCCAACATCTGCCGCTTGTGCAGGATCCTGGCAGCGTCGATGCCGGTGTGGCGGCGATGGTTGTAAAAGATCCAAGGATAGATCTTTGCGCCGATTTCGGGGTCGACCATGTTGATGGTGATTGTCACGTGATCGACATTCATGTCGGCAAGCTCGGCAACATGATCCGCCAGCGCGAGCCCGTTGGTGGAGATGCACAGCTTGATGTCGCGGATTTCACTGGCGACGCGTTCGAAAGTTGCCTTTGTCTTCTTCCAGTCGTAACAGGCGTCGCCCGGTCCGGCGATCCCGAGCACGGAAAGCTGGGGCACTTCGTTGGCGACCGCGATTACCTTGCGTCGCGCCTGGTCTGGGGTCAGCTTTTCCGAGACGACCCCGGGCCGGCTTTCATTGGCACAGTCATATTTGCGATTGCAGTAGTTGCACTGGATGTTGCAGGCTGGCGCGACCGCCACATGCAGGCGCGCGAAATAATGGTGCGCCTCTTCGGAATAGCATGGATGGTCCTTGATCTTCTCCCAGACCGCGGAGTCCATCTCGTCCGGCTTTGCGGACGAGCCGCAGGATGAAGATGCGCAGCCGGCGGATTTCGCGATCGTCAGCAACTTGTCGAAGGATTTGCTGCTGACCAAACTCTCAAGCGAAATCGTCGGTAAAGACATGAACGGCTCCGTTCCTGGGTGGACGTCGCAGTTCAAAGCGCAAAAGTTGTGCCAGCTCAAAAAGCGGTTTTAGTTCAATATGTTGGCTTTCATGCGCGATTCCACCTGTTCGTTACGTCACATTTTTGTCGGACTTGCGACTTGAACAGGTCGGCTCGCTCGGCATCGGCCGGGTTCCAGCGATGCTCGTCGAGCGCCACCTCATGGTCGCCGAGATTGGGCGCGGTCTTCCCAAACAGATAGTGCCTTGAAGCGGCCGGTGTGCCGGAAGCTCGGCCGGATGCGGTAGAGCCAGGAACGCTTTTGGTGCCACGCGCCGCGATGAAGGGCGAGCCCGAAAGCTGCTCGGCATAGAGGCCGTAGGCCGGCCGCTGCGGCGAGTTGCGCCCCTGGGGCAGCGAGCCGGGCAGATGGGTATTCGGCTTGCGCAGGAGCGGATTTGCGAGCTCGTCGAAGGCATGCCCGATCTCGAAGAGATCATGGAGGCTGCTTGCCGCCCGGCGGCAGTACGCGCCGAATTGGCTCGCCTGCACAAAAAGTGCGCACGATAACCAGGAATAACGCGACCTGCCAGTGCTTGATGACGGTTCTCGGTGTTGGCGACGTGGTGGCGCTCGCCTATGCCGCGACGATCGACATTCTGCAGCGATTCAGAAGCTCCAAGGCGGTGGGGCCTATCCTGGGACTGACGCCGAAGCTCGACGAGTCCGGTGCGGGAAAGGCATGATGCGGACCTTCATCTATGAGCCTGCAAACGCTGATGACTCGCGTAACGAAATGGTCGTGATACAAGCACACGCTTTCTGCCGAAATGGAGAAAGGCGCACCCGAATATGCCACAAAGGGAGGGCGCGGTCCCAGGCATTTCGTCAGCGTCCGGCAGTGCCACGATGATGCTTTTGCACTCACTGCGTCGCAAGCCACTCAGTCCCTGCAGGCATGGTGTCCCGCCGATAGGGTAATCTGAAGCCCAGTTCTCCGTCGCAGCGGTAGTAGAACGCCCTGCCGATCTCGCCGAGGACAGCTTCCAATATCGCTTTACTAACTCGAAAGCGGTCTGCTCATTCGGATTGATGACGGAGACGGCGGACTCATTGGAAAGGCGTCAATTTATGCATCTTTCATGCAAAATTGCTTTTGCCGAAAAATATATCGTTATATCAAGTGTTTGCCGTTGCGATTTATGCAGGAGGCCTACGGTCCAACGTGTGCGCCTCCGCCGGGTTTCACCCTGTGATATTTTTCGACAAGGTCAGGCGCAACACTGTATGCGACGCAGTTCAACTCATTGATAGCCGCGATGATGTCCGCGAAGGACTGAACTATGACATCCAGGTCTTCTCCCTCGAGCTCCCTGAATGCGTCTCTCGCGAAATCGCTTGGCATCAAATCGGGACTGGCGACTGCCTGGCTGAGATACTCCGCGACGGCGTCGTCAAGGCGCCGTCGCATTCTGATCTCCACTGAGCGGGGCACTCTCTTGGTGGTGGTTGCCACAAGATAGGACGGCGCTGTGATTGCATAGCCTTCGGCGATCGCTTTACCGAGGTGGCTTGTATCAGCCAGTTCGTACCATGTCGTCATGCCGATCCCGTAAGCGGCTCTACCCACTCCGATGAAGGAGATGGGAGGCAGTCCTGCTTTCAGTAGCGGGATGTTGCTGAGCAGTCGCCCGGTCCTCTTGTTGCCGTCGATGAAGGGCTGCAGGTAAGCGATGCCTGCAAGCAAAGCGAAGGAGGCCTCGAACGGGTCTTTCGCTGTGGACGCCTTCCAGCAGAGCTCCGAAAGTCCCATTGATAACTCGGTGTGGTCGGACGACGGAACATATGAACTGGTCGTGATGCTAACCGGGTCGCGTCGAACCGCGCCGAGATTGTTCTGCCTGACCAGAGTGCGCATGAGCATCGCGTGCAGTCTCATCACCGTCTCCGGAGCGATCTCCACTGTCGCAATGTTGTCGATAACCCAGCCAATCGCCTGCTTGTGGTTCAAGATCATTTGGACTTCGATTTCAGACTTTCCGCCCGCGACCTCCGCGTATTTGATGAGCGCCTCAGTCTCAGGCAGGGAATAAGTATTTCCTTCAAGCGCCGAAGAAGCCCAGGACATCTCGATCAAGAATCTTTCGGCAATTTCACGCGTGTAGGTGGAAGGATCGAGCTCTAGGCTACCCTTTCCGACGGACTCGGACATGAGCGCGTGCGAAGCAGGATCAAGCCAGGGTGCAACGTTAGGGTCGTAGGATCCAAAGCGGTCTGGATCGTATTTCACCTGGGGTCGAATGTGGCCTGGAATTGCAAACCACTTCGCTTCCGCCGTTAGGCTGAACGACGCATCTCTCGTGGTTCCAGACTTCTCGACGAGCCCGGCTGCGCCGAGTTTGGCAAGAGCTCTTGAAACCGAAGACTGACTGGACGGGGCAAGCTCTAACAACTGGATTATCTTCGCCTGCGAAAGCCCATTGCCGCCACGCCGAACGAGGGTCTCATAGATTTTCTTTTCCAAGCCCTGGAGTTCCGGGACGCGAAGTACGGGATGCATAATAGCACTGCCTCTCATCATTTCATGCAAAATATGCATAAAAGCTGCATAATTTCAAGCACCGTGTCCTAGAAAGGGCGCTGAATGCCGGTTATGTTCCACAGTGGTTCGAGCGTCGGCCGCGATATCTCAAGGCTGCGTTTCATGGCGGAGAAAACGGTGGAGACAGCACAGGTACTCGCGCTCGACCGGGAGCAGATACTGGAGCAGCGCCATCATCAAATTGATCAGGTCAGCGAGCTAATGAGGACCCGGTCCTGCATGCGCACCGCGATCTCGGAATATTTTCAGGGGCCGAAGATCGCCCGGCGCCCAAGCCTTTCGGTCAAGGTTCTGGATTGGGCGTTCAGCAGGGGGTAAGGCTCGACGCTTTCGGGCCTGCTGCGACCATTGCAACCAAGCAGAGATCAAACGCCGTGGAATGTCGGGGTACGTCGCCCGCGTCATTGCTGGCTAGGTTTACGGAGCCGATGCGGGATCTGCAATTTTGGTGGGGTGAGGCGCTCTGCGGCCGAACAATTCAGAAAGGAAAAGAGATTCGCCATGATGAGCTCGCCGCACACTTGGTCATAGATGCAGCTTCACTCCGGAGAAAGTCACGTCCCCTCTGAGGATAGGAGTCTGGCGTTCCAAGCAGCTGGATTCCGTGTGCCTTACGGTCGCAGCCGGTCTAACGTACTCGCGTCGGCCATACCGTTCGCACGTCAGTTCAGCCGGCCATTGTCCCTTGGCCAAAAAGCAACGGTTTGCTCCGGCGGCTCTCAGATTCTGCTCAGCTCTCATGGCGCGTCAGTTTGTTGTCAGGTCAGCCAAGCTACGCTCCGCCTCAAGGAAGCAATGGTTGTTAGGTGATGTTGAAGGTGATTGCGACCTCCCGACTGCGAGCGAAAGGTATTCGAGCGTCGGCCCGGCCAAGGGCCTGCTCGATTTACCGATCGGACAAGGTGCTTCCTTCAGAGCTCCCGGGTTCGG
>NZ_JAVIIR010000022.1:0-61864 GCF_033977325.1 Mesorhizobium vachelliae | reverse complement strand
GGAACATCGATGACCGCTGCTATCGCCGCTCGCTCGCTTCAGCGCTGTTGAGGGGCGCGCTCGCGAGCGGCTTCGTCACCGCCGAGCTACACCACTCAGCGGGACACGACCTTTCCTTTTCCAGAAGAGGACCTCGTCCCAAGCTTCTTTCATCAAACGTCACCTGCGACGGCAAAGCCGGTAGAAGCAGAGGTCAAGTGGTTCAACGCAAGCAAAGGTTTTGGCTTCGTCAGAATCTCGGACGGAAGGGATGCCTACCTGCATATTCGGGCATTGGAAGCGGTTGGAAGGAGCAGTGTCCCAGAGGGAGTGCGGCTCAAGGTCACCTTGGAGGAGACGCGAAAAGGCCATCAGGTCGCGCAAGTCCTGGAGATTGCACGGGAGACGGCCAACACTTCGACATCCGCGCCGGAAAGCGCCGGCACCGTCAAATGGTATAACGCCGAGAAAGGCTTTGGCTTCATTGCTCCTGAAGCCGGCGGAAAGGACGTATTCGTCCACGCCTCAACGTTGGCCCGCTGTGGAGTGAGCGAGCTCGTGGAGGGACAAAAGGTTTTTATCGAGTGCGCGCAGGGCAAGAAAGGTTTGGAGGTGCAAAGCATTCGTGCAGTTCCTTGACGACGGCCCAGCCCTTTTGTTGAACGCGCAATGGTGAGCCATTCACTGCGCATAAGCACATCAGAAAGGCGCGTTTGTCGCGGTGCTCGATCCTCATTTTTGACGAGGGCCGATATGGTTCACATCGAGCTAACCGTCCTTGGCATGGTCGTTCAAATTGGGGCTGCGGTTCATCACGGAACGCGGACGCGACGGAAATCGAACAACGTAACAGCACCTATAAGATGGCAAACAGCGGCTTGACAGAGATTATCAGGGTACTGCTTGCCGACGGCCTCGGCCCAGCAGGAATTGCCAAGCTGGCCGGCTGCTCCATAATGCAGTTTTATCGGATCATTCAAGCCTCCAATGAATCTTCTGCTGCGATAGCCAGAAGTGGTGGACTAACGCCGATATAATCAGATCATGCTGGCCTTCCTCGACAAAGCCGGTAAAAGAGTGCCCCGTGTTGTCACCCAATAGGAGTAATTGAATGCACGAGGACACCGCAAATAGCCGAGGCCTGTTGATTGAACTTACGGCAGATATTGTATCTGCCTATGTCAGCAAAAACGCCGTTCCCCCCGCGTCACTGCCAGAGCTTATCGCAAGCGTGAATTCGTCATTGTCGAATCTTGGGCAGGCGGTCGAGCCAGAGAAGCCAGCCCAAGCGCCTGCGGTTAATCCGAAGCGGTCGGTGTTTCCCGACCATATCATCTGCCTGGAGGACGGCAAGAAATTCAAATCGCTTAAGCGGCATCTCAACGTCCACTACGGCCTGACGCCCAACGAATATCGCGAGAAATGGGGATTGAAGTCCGACTACCCCATGGTGGCGCCGAACTATGCGGCCCAACGGTCGGCGCTGGCGAAGTCGAGCGGTCTCGGCCACAAGGCTGTCAGCAATCCCGAAAGGAAGTCGGCGGCACGCAAATCTAGGTAGTGGGCGCAATGCCTCCCCCAGGTCGATGCGCCATAGGGTGGAATTGACCGGCCAAACCTGTAGGCCTTCAAATCCGACATAGCCCCTGCGCACAGCCGAAGCAAACTCGGAGGCGACAAGGACGCCGGCAATCCTTTCGTAGCAAGTCCTGCTACGGCTAAATGATCGCCGGCTGGTCCTGTGCAATCGCGGCCGATCGCGTCACAGCGGCTGCCTGGCTGCTTGAGCTGCGCGGCCAGATCGCTAGGCTCGACTGAGACGCGAACTCTATCGCCGGGGTTCCTTGGAAGGTCTGCGCGGCCCTGAAGACCGCTTCGATTTCGAAGGCGAAGTCCAGATAAAATTGCCGGGGAGGGCTTTGAAGACGAAGCCGAGGCGGTATTGCGACAGCGACTCCGGTCCTCGCCGCCATCGACGTCATAACCGAGTGTACAGATAACTCCGCAGCCCCAGGCGGCAGACTTAGAGTTCGACGCGGCTGATGAATAGACACCCGCGCCCGCCGTGATTAGGAGCCGTCGCCGCACAAACTCCAAACTCCCGACTTTTCCGCTGTCGATTTTGTCGGATTGGCGACAACTGTAGCTCGACCGAGACAGGCTCTTCGAGCGTAACCGCTGCAAGTTTGAGAAAAATCTCGGTTGGTCTGAAATGGCATGATCCTTGTTGTTTTCCATTCGATGTGATCGCCGCGGACAAGAAACGCGACGGGTCCGCTCGCAAAACCAAAATGGAGAAAAAGGATGATACGACCGGAAAGAGACTCAATCTTTGGTCAGCCTCAGATTCGCCTTGAGGGGCGCGAGGGCTTCGCCCGGAAAGTCCCCGTCTTGGGCATTCATGCAATTCAGGAATGACTTCCAACTCTAGTTGCGAAGACGCGGTCCGGGCGCTGCGGTAGTTCGCTTGAATCCCTAGAAACTTGCACCAAAGCAATAGTGGGTACTTACGTCGATGGGCTTCGTTAAGACATTTATTGTCTCCGTCTTCCGCTTGGCGGCGGGATTGGCGTTTCTATGTGCTGCACTCACAGGCTGCCTGCTTGCCTCCACAGCCATGGGGCAGGACAACCTGCTGGATGTTGCGAGATCGCTGTTTAGTCCCATTCCCAAGCGTGCTGCAGACCTGGACGGCAATCCGGCGACCTTAGAGAAGCTCGAGTTGGGCAAGATGCTCTATTTCGAACCGCGGCTCTCGCAAGCTCACAACATCAGCTGCAACACCTGCCATCAAATCGGCCGTGCTGGCGGCGATGGCCGCTCCACCTCTATTGGCCATAACTGGCAGCGCGGCGGCCGCAATGCGCCAACTGTATTCAACGCGGTGTTCAACATCGCTCAGTTTTGGGACGGACGGGCAGCGGATCTGACGGAGCAGGCCGGCGGCCCGATCTCTAACCCAACGGAGATGGGGACCACTCCCGGGCACGCCGTCGAAGAGCTCAAGGGCATTCCTGGGTACGTTGAGGCGTTCGGCAAAGCCTTCCCTGATGAAATCGATCCCCTCAGATATGACAACATCGCGAGAGCCATCGCCGTGTTCGAGGCGACGCTGATCACGCCTAACGCACCCTTCGACAGGTATCTCGAGGGTAACGAAAACGCACTCACCACTGAACAGAAGGAGGGGCTCAGGCTTTTCGCCGACAAAGGATGCTCGTCTTGCCACAACGGCATCAACCTCGGTGGGAGCATGTATGCTCCTTTTGGGGTGGTCGAAAAGCCCGGCTGGGAGTTCCTGCCGCCTGACGACAAGGGACGCGTCGAGGTGACACGGAAGGTGGATGACGACTATGTCTTCAAGGTCCCTACCTTGAGGAACGTCGCACTCACCGCCCCCTACTTTCACAGCGGCCATGCATGGGATCTAGAGCAAGCCGTGGCGGTGATGGGCACGACCCAGCTTGGTACGCAGCTGAGCCCTGAGGAAGTCGACAAGATCACCGCTTTCCTAAAGGCGCTCACCGGGGATCAGCCGAAGGTAACCTATCCGACCTTGCCGCCGAGCGTCGCGACGACACCCCGGCCGGCGCCGTGACTGCATAATCCTTCGAGGGCGGCTAATAGACGCCGAGAAGGGGCCAGACGCCCGCTTCAATCTTGATCGCCAATGAGCCATAGCCGCTTTTCCCGGCGCCGTCGCACGGAGGAGGGGATGTTCATCGCCTCGCGATATTTTGTGACGGTGCGGCGCGCAACATTGATGCCGGTTTCCTTCAGCCGGACGGCGATGTCGTCGTCGGAAAGCACGTCACCGGGCGATTCTTGAGCAATTATCGCTTTGATCCGATGGCGGACAGCTTCGGCGGAGTGCGCGTCACCGCCTTGGCAGGAGGCAATCGCGACGGTGAAAAAATACTTCAGTTCGAAAACCCCGCGTGGGGTAAGCATATACTTGTTCGAGGTCACCCGGCTCACCGTCGATTCATGCACGTTGATCGCCTCAGCGACAGTCCTGAGATTGAGAGGCCGCAGATGGGCCACGCCATGTTGGAAAAAGGCATCCTGTTGGCGCACGATTTCAGTCGCAACCTTAAGAATCGTCTTGGCCCGCTGATCCAGGCTGCGGATTAACCAATTCGCGTTTTGCAGACATTCGTGCAGAAATGCCTGATCTTTCGAATTCTGGACGGCGTGTCGCGAAACTTCTGCGAAATAGGTTTGGTTGATCAAAACTTTGGGCAATGCGTCCGGATCAAGTTCGATCTGCCATCCACCTCCGGGTGAGGGCGTGACCCAGACGTCGGCTATGATGGATTCGGGCGCTCCGGATTGGAATCGGTTGCCAGGCTTGGGATCGAGCGCACGGATTTCATGCAACATCTCGAGAAGGTCTTCTTCATCGACGCAGCAGTGCTGCTTCAACGCCTGAAAATCGCGTCTGGCAACCATCTCAAGGTTCGCAACCAAGCCGGCCATTGCCGGGTCGAACCGGTCTCGCTGACGCAACTGGATCTCGAGACATTCGCTGAGAGTGCGAGCGAAAATTCCCGGTGGATCAAACTGCTGCAAGGTTGCGAGAACCCGTTCCACATCCGTCTCGCAGGCGTTCAGTTTCCCGGCCAGTTCCACAAGGTCCACCCGAAGATAGCCCGTATCTTCCAGATGTGCCGCGAGCTCGCCGGCAACCAGCCGCTCCTGTGGTGTCAATGCAGTGAGCGCGATCTGACCAGCGACGTGGTCGTGCAATGTTTCTGCGCAGGCGGCGAACTCGTCCAGGGCAGGGCGATTATCCGCAGGCATGTTCGTCGTGTTGCGCAGCGATTTCCATTCCCCCAGTCGCTCGGCGGCCGCCCCGCTCGTCGGCCTATCCGTGTCTTTTTCGCGTGCGCCGGTGGACTGGTCTGCCGAAATCGGCACGTCGCCAAGAGCCTCACCGTCGTTTGAAGCTGGCTCCAAAAGCGGATTTTTCTCGAGTTCCTGCTCCACAAATTGATGCAGTTCGGCGCGAGCCAGTTGCAACAGGCGAATCGACTCAATGAGCTGAGGCGATGCCACCATAGATTGCTTCTGGCGTTGAAGCAGCCTTGCCGAGGACAGCATGTTGAACGCGAAACTCCGATCGAGGAGGCTCTTGGCCGTGCGTTAATGGGATTGCCAGACGCTCACTTGATCATGCGGCGGCCTGCAGTGTTTCAAGAACGTTCTGCGGGGATGAGACGGCATAGGGATCGGTCTCGCAGTTGTCGGAGAATCCTTCTTCCTCGAACCATTGCTCCACCGCACCGTCGTTGATCAGGGCGGCGTAGCGCCAGGAGCGCATTCCGAAGCCGAGATTGTCCTTCGCAACCAGCATACCCATTTTGCGCGTGAACTCGCCTGAGCCGTCCGGGATAAGCTCGACCTTCTGCAGCCCCAAGGACTTGCCCCACGCATTCATGACGAAGGCATCGTTGACGGAGATGCAGTAGATTGCGTCAATTCCTTCCTTCCTGAACTCGTCATAGAGCTTTTCGAAATTGGGCAGTTGGTAGGTCGAGCAGGTCGGGGTGAAGGCGCCAGGCAGCGAGAACAGGATGACGCGCTTGCCATCGAAATAGTCGTCGGATGTCTTGTCTTGCCAGCGGTATGGATTTGGCCCCTCGACGGACTCATCGCGAACACGCGTGCGAAAAGTAACGAAGGGGACCTTCTTCGTGATGGTCATCAAGTAGCTCCTTTTAGGAGAAACCTGGCATGGCTTCTCGGTTTGGGCCGACGCAACGTCGACTCGGCAGGCATGCCGGACATGAGATGAAGGCCTTCGCGGCTTCCAAATCGCTCTTCCATCCGGTGGTACGGGAAGGCCTTGGGCCCACCCTCTTCGTCATCCGAATGGCCTGGCCAATATGAGTGATTTGGGCGGGATCGAGCAACCCTTTTGCGGCAAGTGGCGCTGGAAGGGATGTGGATGACTGGCTGCTTGTCGTCGAGGAGAAAGTGGTGGTGATCGACAGTGTCAATCTCGAAATAGCCGTGTGGCGCCGCAACGTTGAGGTCGCGCAAGAGTCTCGCTTCACGAAAGTGGTTCTGCCTATTGTAGATGGTTGCCAGTGGCGCGCCGACGTCGGTTGGAGTGACCCTTCGATGCAGTGCTTCGGCATTCACATGCTGATGAGGACCGGCAAGCAGCAATTGGGCGCATGCCGCGCAGTTGGATGTCGGCCTCCGACCACAACTGCGCAGAAAAGCTAGCGAGCACTGACGCCTGGAGGGGACGACCTCCCGATGTTTATCCGCGATAGTCACCGTCGCCTCAAGCGCTTGTACGGAGTCACCAATGATTCGCTCGTCGCTTTGTTTGTGGTTCGATGGTTCTAATGAGCTGTCGCAAATGCCGTGCCATCTGACTTGCAGCAGGGATGGAAGCGACTTTAACTTGAGTAGAGGGACCTGCTTTCGGGGTCGCCATGGAGGAAAGGCTTCCGTCTAAGACGGCGATCTCATCGGGCTAACTTGTAACATCTCAGGCAGCTAATGCTCGGGAAACATACAAGGCGTTTCCACGTGACGACTCGACGGACCTTCTTGTGTCAGAAGGTGGACGAAAATGTCGGAAGCTCTACCAAGGGCAGGGCTGGGCCGCGAGAAGGGAGAAGTGGTGGAACGGAGACGATACTTATGCTGAACCCGAAGCGCAGCTTCGTCCGCGCGTAGCCGAATGGGAAAGGGCCGAAATAAGTTTTTCATGTCAATGAACTCTGCGCTCTTTTCGGCACGTCGGTAAGAACTCGCGGCGGCAGCCAGAGCACTTGAAAGCGCGCCTGCGGAGCGCGTAGCAGCCGAGAAGGCCGCAATGCGGGCAGACGGACTCGCCATTCGTCTTTGGCCAGCTGAAATGGCAGAAGGTCGCGTAGGCTTCCTCCTCGTCAATCCGACGAGATCCTGGATAGGCATGTCCCGGCATGCCGGGGACATCAGGAAATGCTGCTCGTTCGGTATTTCACAACCCCGCGTTTCGTTCTCGGATCGCGATGGCCATCTTCGAACCACACCGGACGCTCCAAAATCCTGGGGGTCAGGCGGTGCGAGGGAGAATTAGAGGCCTGGGGTTCAGGTTCAGGCTCCTGGACTGGGCAGTCGTCGATACGCAATGGGCGAAGCGGCGGCCGTGGGAGGCCCTCGAAATCAGCGTCGTATGCTTATCCCCTCAACATGGGGCGGGCCCTTGGATATGGCGGGGGAGTCGATCGGTTCCTTGCATTTTGGGCTGACGATCGGAACGGGTCGTTGTGCCGCGGTGAATTCTATTAATGAGGCGCGATGCCAAATTGCCCGTGGGTCGACTCTGTCGGGCGAAAGAACTAAATACCCAGCATGGTTCGTGCGATTACGAAAACCCATATCATTGGCGCTGCTGAAGGCTTTTCAGCAGTGGACGGGCTTGTATTGGCTACGGTCAACGCGCCCTACAAGCGGGATATCAGCGTAGCGGCGCTGCGGGAGTGTATTGCCAAGGCCAAACTGGACGACTGGCCCGTCCATGTCGCCACTTTCTTCACAGACGTGGAGCCTTTTCTCGTTTTTCAATTTGCAAGCGCTCACGGTATCTCTAAATCCAAGCTCGCCAAGGCTTACATGGCAACGAAGGCCGCGACGGGTGAGTACAATCCGGATTTGGAGAGCGAACTTGTCTCACTGGCGCCTTCTCCTCGATAGAGCAGTAGCAGGGCTCGATCGACTCCGCGCGAAAGGGCAACCCGTCCCCGATTGGGTGCTCGGGGGCGGTACCGCTCTGATGGTCCACACTGGTCATCGCCTGAGCACATCGACGCTTTCATCGATGACCCCCAGTATTTGTCGATCCTTTCACCCGATTGGGTAGCGAAGGCATCTGGGATCATCAGGCATATGATGAGGCGGCAAACTACCTCAAACTCATCTACCCAGAAGGCGAGATCGATTTTATCGTCGCTTCTTACACTACTAATGTGCCAACGGCGCAAAATCATTGACTTGAGTGAGTTTAGTAAGGCAGCCTTGGAGAGAAAAGGCCCGCTGCCGGGAGGAGGTGGCAACGGGCCCGATTCGAAAACGGCACTAGAGGGGGTGTGCCGCATTCAAGATCGGCATCGCATCGAGAGAGTTGATCGCCGACACCCTCATAGTAGCTTCCGCGTCAGATATTGCAACGCACAAATGTCATCCCGCAATGCAATAAAAGCATCGGCCTAGCGAAAAAGCACTTCGAAGTGCTATGTCGACAGGTCGACACCTCCGCGCCCCAAGCTGATCCGCTGCCGTGGCAGCCGATCGATCCGCAACGATTTCGAGAGCCGTGATCCGCCCGTGGAGCAAAGCAAGTCCGAGCTTTATGTCCAAGGGCCGCCGGCCGGCCAATGACGCTCGAAACTGTCGCCTAAGGCTGCAGCCTGGAGCGGCGGGAAAACGAACTCGCCAATCGCGACGATCGCGGCCGGGAGATTCGATGGCTGCAAGAGAAGCGGTTCCCTTCCGAAGAACGCCGTCCATTGCCTTGCCTTCTCGCTGTCCTCGGCAAAAGCGGTACTGAGTCCAAGCGGAGTCTCCGTTGGCAGTAGCGTGTCACGGCGTTCAAATGTCGCTCGGATTGCCTGGACCAGAGATCCACCTTCGAACGCGAACAGCCGCGACAGCGCCAGCAGGTCGTAAAAATCCTTCGTGCGACTGTTCGCCTGGCCAAGCACGACGATTGCCTGGAGTTTTTCGGCAACCACGGTTTCCCTGGGATAGGCTCTCAGTCGAGGACCCTCGGCCGACAGAAGCGACGGAAACTCCAGTTCCTGCGCCGTCGGCGTAACAGCGTCACCAAAGCCGATGTCGACTTGTACCGGTATCCGGGTCCTCCCGAGAAACGCTGTCGTCTGCACCCTGACGCCGCCATATTGCTGGCCTTCACGGATCACCTCGACGCTCAGGCCGTTCGCATCGTACACCAGTCCGTCTCTTTCGGCCTCGATCCGGCAAATTGTTTCGAAAACGGATCGGATCGCCGTTACGGCTGGATTGCCGAATCCGAGAAGATCGAGGTCCTGCGTAGGGCGAAACGGATCGTTGAGCCACGCTGTGAAGAGCATCGCGCCCTTCAGGATGAACTGATCTCGATGCGGGGAGATGCTCAGCCGATAAAGCAGCCTCTCGATGGCGTATCTTCTCAGGATGAGCTGATTGTCCGTCTGCTTGTCCCGCGCGATGTTGCGGAGCCGAGCAAGAATCGATGCTGGAAGATTCGCCGGCCTATCCTTCATCAGCAACTGTGCTTTCAAGATAAGGACGAACGACACTCCAGATGCGCAGCGCCTGCGCATATCGGGCAATGTCGTCGGGCCTGGCTTTTCTGGACCGCCAGCCCATGCGGAGCGCTTCCATTGCAACGTCGAGGCCGACGGCATTGCGGAAGCGGAAGCAGTCCACGATCGACTTGGCCGGATCAAAGATCCGGACAGGCACCGAATCGATGGTGTAGGTCTTGACGCCAATGGTGAGCGCCTTTTCGCCGAAGCGAGCAACCCGGATCGGCGGATAGTCGATCGTCGGCTTGCGGTCCTTGGAGCCGATTGCGATCCAGACGCTGCGCGGAAGCTGCAGCGTGATCTCATGAAACTGGAGCGCCGATACGAGACAGATCACGCCTTTCGGAACTCGGGTTGCGATCTCGGCCAGGGAATGAGAAATGTCGACGTCGGCATCCGCGCGTTCGTAGAGCCCACGTGAGGGGCGATGGAGGATGCCCTCGTCTACCAGACGCGCAAGTGTAGCCGGATTGATGCCTCGGCGTTTCAGATCCGACAGGCGCATGATCCCGTGGTGCTCAATCAGACTGACGGCAAGATCGCGCTGAGAGGTTTCAAGGGATCCGATCATGTATCAAACTGTCGGCAATTACAGGTAAGTTCCGACATTCTATTACACCGGAGAGGGGAAGTCGGCAAGCAGCCCTTCCACCGTTCTGTAAACGTGGCGCGGGACATCGGCGCGTCAGCATCGTAGCGCGATGGAAGAACATAGCGTGAGTTCCCGGCGCATGTCCTGAGTGCGATCATGATATCGACGGATTGGCGCGACAGATAAACATTACGAGGCTTGGAGCGCTTCATGCGCTCTTTGGGAATACTCCACACGGCAAATCGACTTCATCCCAGACCGCATCCTGCAATTCGCTTTTTAGAACCATGGTCAGCAGTATGAGTCGCAGGCCCAAGCGGATCGTCGCGCCATGCAGGATCACGAACGCGAAGATCTGCTTGACGATGTCGCGGACGTGGATAGCACGTTGCCGGTGCTCCTCGATCCTTCACTTTCTTGCAGAGCCCCCGGAGATCGTCCGGCGAGATCTCCTTGAGGAGCCGGCTTCTCCAGGTCGGCACAATGTCGCGGTCGAAGATCGCCCGGCGCATGGCGCGTGTACTGTCAGCCATACGCGCTTCCTGAACCAACGCTCCCCGAACTCACCGAAACTCTTGGCTTCCTTCAAGCGGCGCTTCTGTCGCTGCTTCTCCTGCGCAGGCGAGATTCCCTCCCCGACCATGCGACGCGCATCGAGACACCACTCTCTCGCGCGGGCGAGGGTTACACATATCTTCTCTTGAAATCAGTGACGTAGAGCGGGTTAGCGATAGTTAGCGATAATCCGCGAATGACCCAAAATCACTCGACTTGCGCCATCAGGGTGCGTTCAAAGGAGATATCTGGGCGCACCTTGACTAAAGGTTCACTTCCGCCAGACGACGACAGCAACCGTGGCGTTCTCGACTATTGCCAGAAGACAGGTGCGTCATCCAGGATTGAAGTTGTGGCGGCGCAAATTGGCCGGGGAGGCGTGCCACTCACGAGGACTGGACGACAGCGTTTGTGCCTTTCGGTCCCGGCGTGAGGTATGGCTGTCATATTTACGCTCTCCGACAGGTTTCGTTGGTCTTGTCAGGTTCGCGACACGGGCTCGGTTAGCCATTCCCTTATTTTGCTCAGGTCAAATAACTGAAAAGGAAGAACAAAAAACTTTCTTCGATCGGTCAATAAAATTGGCACGAGTTTTGAGCCTTGCATTACGAGGCGGCGAAAAAGCTGCCGACCGGCATTCATATCGCGGGCAGCCGCGATGAATGGAACGAAGGAAGGAAAGCTACATGTCAGGTCTGCGTCAGATCGCCTTTTACGGCAAGGGCGGCATCGGCAAGTCCACCACCTCCCAAAATACGCTCGCCGCCCTTGTCGATCTCGGGCAGAGGATACTCATCGTCGGCTGCGATCCCAAGGCCGACTCCACCCGCCTGATCCTGAACTCGAAGGCGCAGGATACCGTGCTGCACCTTGCTGCAAAGGAAGGTTCGGTGGAAGACCTCGAACTCGAAGACGTGCTCAAGATCGGCTACAGAGGCATCAAGTGCGTGGAGTCGGGCGGCCCCGAGCCGGGTGTAGGCTGCGCCGGCCGCGGCGTCATCACCTCGATCAACTTCCTCGAGGAGAACGGCGCCTACGATGATGTCGACTATGTTTCCTACGACGTGCTCGGGGACGTGGTGTGCGGCGGTTTTGCAATGCCGATCCGCGAGAACAAGGCCCAGGAAATCTACATCGTCATGTCCGGCGAGATGATGGCGCTCTATGCCGCCAACAACATCGCCAAGGGCATTTTGAAATACGCCCATTCGGGCGGCGTGCGGCTCGGCGGCCTGATCTGCAACGAGCGCCAAACCGACCGCGAGCTCGACCTCGCCGAAGCACTGGCGTCCAAGCTCAATTCCAAGCTCATCCATTTCGTGCCACGCGACAATATCGTCCAGCACGCCGAGCTCAGGAAGATGTCGGTGATCCAGTATGCGCCGGACTCAAAGCAGGCCGGGGAATACCGTGCGCTGGCCGAGAAGATCCATGCCAATTCGCGCCAGGGCACCATCCCGACCCCAATCACCATGGAGGAGCTCGAGGACATGCTGCTCGACTTCGGCATCATGAAAACAGACGAGCAGATGCTTGCCGAACTCCAAGCCAAGGAAACGGCGAAGGCGGCCGCACTGTAACGAGCGTTGTCGACTTGAGGTGCGGCCTTGACCAAGCGCGCCTTTGTAACGGCGCCTCGCCGGTGAGGCGTCACACGAACCTTGAAAGGGGTCCCATGAGCCTGGAATACGAAAATGACGGTGCTCTCCATGCGAAGCTTATCGAGGAGGTGTTGTCGCAATATCCCGACAAGACGGCGAAGCGCCGCAAAAAGCACCTCAACGTCGCAAAGAGCGGGGACGAGGCCGGCGAGGAAGGGGAGGTCCTTTCCGAATGTGACGTCAAATCGAATATCAAGTCCATTCCCGGCGTGATGACCATTCGCGGCTGCGCCTATGCCGGCTCAAAAGGCGTGGTGTGGGGTCCGGTCAAGGACATGGTCCATATCTCGCACGGCCCCGTCGGCTGCGGGCAATACTCCTGGTCGCAGCGCCGCAACTACTATGTCGGCACCACCGGCATCGACACGTTCGGGACAATGCAGTTCACCTCCGATTTCCAGGAGAAAGACATTGTTTTCGGCGGCGACAAAAAGCTGGAACAGATCATCGACGAGATTGAAGAACTTTTTCCGTTGAACAAGGGCATCACCGTGCAGTCCGAGTGCCCGATCGGCCTCATAGGCGACGACACCGAAGCGGTTTCGCGCAAGAAAGCCAAGGAGATCGAAAAGACGATCGTGCCGGTGCGCTGCGAGGGCTTCCGCGGCGTCTCGCAATCGCTCGGCCACCACATCGCCAATGATGCGATCCGCGACTGGGTGTTCGAGAAGAGGGACGTCGAGTTCGAGGGTGGCCCGTACGACGTCAACGTGGTCGGCGACTACAATATCGGCGGCGACGCCTGGGCTTCGCGAATCCTGCTCGAGGAGATCGGCCTGCGCGTGGTCGGCAACTGGTCGGGCGACGCCACGCTCGCCGAGATAGAGCGCGCGCCGAAGGCCAAGCTCAATCTCATCCATTGTTACAGGTCTATGAACTACATCTGTCGACACATGGAGGAAAAGTACGGCATCGCTTGGATGGAGTACAATTTCTTCGGTCCCTCCCAGATCGAAGCCTCCCTGCGCAAGATTGCCAAGCATTTTGGGCCGGAAATCGAGGAGAAGACCGAAAAGGTGATCGCCAAGTACCGCCCCTTGGTCGAAGAGGTAATCGCCAAATACCGACCGCGCCTCGAAGGCAATACGGTGATGCTCTATGTCGGCGGCCTGCGCCCCCGCCACGTCATCACAGCCTACGAGGACCTCGGCATGGTGATCGTCGGCACAGGTTACGAGTTCGGCCACAACGACGATTACCAACGCACTGCTCACTACGTGAAGAACGGCACGCTGATCTATGACGACGTGACCGGTTATGAGTTGGAGAAGTTCATCGAGGGGGTTCGCCCTAATCTCGTAGGCTCGGGGATCAAGGAAAAATACCCCGTGCAAAAGATGGGCATACCGTTCCGTCAGATGCACTCCTGGGATTATTCGGGGCCCTATCATGGCTATGACGGCTTTGCCGTTTTCGCCCGTGATGTGGATCTTGCCATCAACAACCCGGTCTGGGGCCTATTCGAGGCGCCTTGGAAAAGGCGTCCGAGCCGTGGACGGGCGATGGCTGCCGAATAAATGCCAGGCCCTTAGCCTGGTCTTCCCAAGGAGACGATAAACCCCGCGACCCCGTGATACGCGGAAGACCAGAAACGTTTGATGTTCCTGTCCCGCCGTATGGCGCGGTCAGATAGAAAAAGAGGTGACCACCATGCCGCAGTCGGCCGAAAAAATTCTCGACCATGCGCCCCTCTTCCGCGAGCCGGAATACAGGCAGATGCTGGCCGAGAAGAAGCTGAATTTCGAATGTCCGCACCAGGATCAGGTCGTTACCGATCAACGCGAGTTCACCGAGACCTGGGAATACCGGGAAAAAAACTTCGCTCGCGAAGCGCTTGTCATCAACCCCGCCAAGGCCTGCCAGCCGCTCGGCGCGGTGTTCGCGGCCACGGGCTTCGAGCGAACCATGCCCTTCGTGCACGGTAGTCAGGGTTGCGTGGCTTACTACCGCTCGCACCTGTCGCGCCATTTCAAGGAGCCTGCTTCGGCGGTTTCTTCCTCGATGACCGAGGACGCGGCAGTGTTCGGCGGCCTGAAGAACATGGTCGACGGGCTCGCCAACACGTATCAACTCTATGACCCGAAGATGATCGCCGTGTCGACGACTTGTATGGCCGAGGTCATTGGCGACGACCTGCACAGCTTCATAGAGAACGCCAAGGAAGAAGGCTCGGTCCCGCGCGACTTCGACGTGCCCTTCGCGCACACGCCGGCCTTCGTCGGCAGCCACATCGACGGCTATGATGGTACGGTCAAGGGCATTTTGGAACACTTCTGGAAAGGCCAGGAGCGAACGGAAGCCCCAGGGACGATCAACATCATTCCGGGCTTCGACGGCTTTTGCGTTGGCAACAACCGGGAACTCAAACGCCTGCTCGATCTGATGGGCGTGTCCTACACGTTCATCCAAGATGCCTCTGACCAGTTCGACACACCATCGGACGGCGAATACCGCATGTATGACGGCGGCACGAAAATCCAAGACGTGAGGAACGCACTCAACGCCGAGGCGACACTTTCGCTACAGCATTACAACACCCGAAAGACGCTGGAATATTGCGAGGAGGTCGGCCAGGCCACAGCCTCGTTCCATTACCCGCTGGGCGTCCAGGCGACCGACGAATTCCTCGTGGAGGTCTCCGCGATCTCCGGCAAGGAAATCCCCGAGGCAATCCGGCTGGAGCGCGGCCGACTTGTTGACGCCATGGCCGACAGCCAATCGTGGCTGCACGGCAAGAAATACGCACTCTACGGCGACCCGGACTTTGTCCACGCCATGGCCCGCTTCATCATGGAGACAGGCGGCGAGCCGACTCACTGCCTCGCCACCAACGGCACGAAGGCGTGGGAAGACCAGATGAAGGAGCTGCTTGCATCCTCGCCCTTCGGCAAGGAGGCTCAAGTCTGGGCGGGCAAGGACCTGTGGGCGATGCGATCGCTGCTCTTCACCGAGCCCGTGGACCTGTTGATCGGCAATTCCTATGGCAAGTATCTGGAGCGCGACACCGGCACGCCGCTGATCCGGCTGATGTTTCCGATCTTCGACCGGCACCACCACCATCGTTTTGCGCTCATGGGCTACCAAGGCGGGTTGCGCGTACTGACGACAATCCTCGACAAGATCTTCGACAAACTCGATCGCGAGACAAGCGAGACGGGGGTGACGGATTATTCTTATGACCTCACCCGCTAAGAGCGGTGGCCGGCTTTTACGATCGGTCCGTCTTCTCGATTGACTTTGGAGACCGGCGCAATGTCCTCGCTCAATGCCAAAATCCAAGATGTCTTCAACGAGCCTGCCTGCGAAAACAACCGCGGCAAGGACGCCAAGGCGCGCAAAAAGGGCTGCTCCAAGCCGCTGACCCCCGGGGCGGCAGCCGGCGGCTGTGCCTTCGACGGCGCAAAAATCGTGCTGCAGCCGATCACCGATGTCGCGCATCTGGTCCATGCACCGCTCGCCTGCGAGGGCAATTCCTGGGACAACCGCGGCACGGCTTCGTCCGGGCCAACGCTATGGCGCACAAGCTTCACGACCGATGTCACCGAACTCGACGTGATGATGGGGCAGGGCGAGCGGAAGCTTTTCAAAGCGATCCGCGAGATCAAGGAAGCTTACGCGCCGCCCGCGATCTTCGTCTATTCGACCTGTGTGACGGCGCTGATCGGCGACGACATCGAGGCAGTGTGCAAACGCGCGGCCGAAAAGTTCGGCCTGCCGGTGGTGCCGATAAATGCGCCGGGCTTCGTCGGGTCCAAGAATCTCGGCAACAAGCTTGCCGGCGAGGCGTTGCTCGATCATGTAATCGGCACTGTCGAGCCCGACGATGCCGGCCCTCACGACATCAACATCCTTGGCGAATTCAACCTCTCGGGCGAATTTTGGCTGGTGAAGCCGCTTTTTGATCGGCTCGGCATCCGGGTGCGAGCCTCAATTCCGGGCGACGCGCGCTACCTCGACGTTGCATCAGCGCACCGCGCCCGGACAACCATGATCGTGTGCTCGACTGCCCTCATTAATCTGGCGCGCAAGATGGAGCAGCGCTGGGATATCCCGTTTTTCGAGGGCTCCTTCTACGGCATCACCGACACTTCCGAAGCGCTGCGGCAGATCTCCAGACTGCTCATGAAGAAGGGTGCGGATCCGGAGATCCTCGGCCGCACAGAGGCATTGATTGCTGAAGAGGAGTCGATTGCCTGGAAGAAGCTCGCGGCCTACCGGCCGAGGCTCGAAGGCAAGCGCGTGCTTCTCAACACTGGCGGTGTGAAGTCCTGGTCGGTCGTCCACGCACTTATGGAGATCGGCATCGAGATCGTCGGCACCTCGGTCAAGAAATCAACGCCCGAAGACAAGGAGCGCATCAAGAAGATACTCAAGGACGAAAACCACATGTTCGAGGCCATGGCACCGCGCGAGCTTTACGCAATGCTCTCAAAACACGAGGCCGACATCATGCTGTCGGGAGGGCGCACGCAGTTTATCGCACTGAAGGCCAAGGTACCCTGGCTCGATATCAACCAGGAGCGTCACCAGCCCTATGCCGGTTATGACGGCATGGTGGAACTCGTGCGCCAAATCGACCTCGCCATCCACAACCCGATCTGGCGCCAGGTGCGGGAGCCACCACCGTGGGAGTGCCAGCTCGTCGCAGAGGACGAACCGTCGAGCACGAAAAGCGAGACCGCGACCGTCCAGGGTTTCAAGAAATTCGCCGGCACGACGGCCGACGATTTCGGCGAGTGTTGAGGAAGCCGATGGTCCGCATCCTTCCCCAGGCAAAAGCCGCGGCGGTCAATCCACTGAAGTCGTCGCAGCCGCTGGGTGCAGCCTTGGCCTTTCTTGGGATCGATGGTGCGATGCCGTTGTTCCACGGCAGCCAGGGGTGCACCAGCTTCGCGCTCGTGCTCTTCGTGCGGCATTTCAAGGAAGCCATCCCCCTGCAGACTACCGCGATGGACGAAGTGGCGACGATCCTTGGCGGGGCGGATCATCTGGAAGAGGCGATCCTCAATCTCAAGACGCGCACAAAGCCAAAGCTGATCGGGGTCTGCACGACGGCGCTAACGGAAACCCGAGGCGAGGATTTCGCAGGGGATATCGCCAATATCGGGCAGAAGCGCGCGGAAGAACTCGCGGGTACGGAGATCGTGCTGGCCAACACGCCGGATTTCGAGGGGGCGATCGAAGAGGGCTGGGCCAAGGCTGTCACGGCGATGATCGGAAGGATGACGCGGCCCGGCGAGCAGGCGCGGCAATCGAAGAAGATCGCGATCCTGCCCGGCTGGAATCTCACTGTCGCCGATATCGAGCATTTGCGCGACATGGTCGAAAGCTTTGGGCTCGAGCCGGCGATTGTGCCGGACGTCTCCGGCTCGCTCGACGGTACAGTGCCAGACCGCTGGGTCACGACCACCTATGGCGGTACCAGCGTCGAGGACATCCGCGAGCTTGGCACGGCCGTGCGATGCATTGTGATCGGTGAGCATATGCGCCGCCCGGCCGAGCTGTTGCACAGGTTGACTGGCGTGCCTTACGCGATGTTCCAGTCACTGGCTGGATTGAAGGCCGCAGACCGGTTCGTCTCGCTGCTGTCAGCGATTTCGGGCGCGCCGGTGCCAGCCGGGGTGCGCCGGCGCCGGGCGCAGTTGCAGGACGCGTTGCTCGACGGACATTTCCATTTCGGAGGCAAGAAAATTGCGATCGCTGCCGAACCAGACCAACTCTACCAACTCGCGACTTTCTTCGTCGGCATGGGCTCCGAAATCGCGGCGGCGGTCACCACGACCAATATGTCGAAAATTCTGGAGAAAGTACCGGCGGACTCGGTTCAGATCGGCGATCTTGGCGATTTGGAGGCTCTTGGCGCTGGCGCTGATCTCCTCGTCACCCATTCCCACGGCCGCCAGGCGGCGCAGCAGCTTGGCATCCCGCTCATGCGCGTCGGCTTCCCAATCTTTGACCGGCTCGGCAGCCAACACAAGCTCACAGTCCTCTATCAGGGGACCCGCGACCTGATCTTCGAGGTTGCCAACATCTTCCAGGCCAATCGACATGCGCCGACGCCTGAGGCGCTTGATCCGTTCCGCCACCGAGAAATGCCAGATGAGCTCAGTTCGTCGCCTCTCGCTCGTCTCTGACGAGGTCCACGCATCGATGCCGCTACGGCAAGCCGGCGCTTTGCGCGTGGCGATCGCTACGCAAGACATGAAGAACCTCAATGCCCATTTCGGGTCGGCCAAGCGCTTTGCGGTCTACGACGTGACGCGCGAGGAGTGGCAGCTTGTGGAAGCCGTGGCCTTCGACGACGTTTCCGATGAGAGCGGGACGCATCGCAGCGAGGGCGACGATCGCATCGCTCCGAAGGTGGCGGCGCTGAAGGGCTGTCATCTTCTGTTTTGTCTTGCTATCGGGGGACCTTCGGCAGCCAAGGTTATTTCGGCGAAAATCCATCCGATCAAAGTGCCGCAGCCCCAAACCATCCAAGAGGTGCTGTTGCGCACGCAAACGATGCTCAGGAAGGCTCCTCCGCCCTGGCTGCGCAAGGTGCTGGCGGAGGCAGGCGTTGCCGAAAAGAAGCCGTGCTTCGAAGACGAGGACTTCAAATGAGGAGTGGGCGAAATGTTTGACGCCGTGGTCAGCCCTGATGTCGCCGAGGACGAGGCGGCCCTTGCCACCCCGTTCGTCAAATGCCTCGTGCGACTGATCCGTGCCCAGGATTCCTATGGAACATGGGAAGGCAAATCGGACGCCGAGCTCCTGGGCGACTTCATCATCACAAAGGAACAGCGCCGTGCGATCCCGATTATCGGCGATCCCGATCCTGACGTCCTGTGGAGGCTCGATATGTTTTACACCGCCGTCGGGCTCGCGATCGAAGAGCGTTCCGGCCTGATGGCATCGCCGATGATGGAGATGAGCCATGAGGGCTTCGGGCGCGTGCTCTTCACGGCCGGGCGGCTGGTCGTTCTGTCGAAGACCCTGCGCGACGTCCACCGGTTCGGCTTCGAGACCTTCTGGAAACTTGCGGCGGCGGGTACGAAACTGGCCGGTGATGCGATCGCGGCCATTGAAGCCTATCCCGATGTGGCGCGGGCGTGATGAACGCGATTTTCGAGCAAGGGGATCATGCCAGGCGTTGAAGACATGTCATGGCCCGCCCACCCAACCGGGGCGGTCGAGGCCGATTTGCTTCTTGGGGTAGCGCCGATGAAGCCATTGGTCCTGATCTGTTCGAAAGACGCGGAGTTGTACCTGTTCCTCAGTCACATTCTGGGGGTGGACGGCTTCACGAGTGAGCCGGCCGGCGGCGTGAAGGAAGCAATTGCAGCGGCCGATGAACGAGAGCTCCAGGCGGTGGTGCTGGATTGCGGGCCGGCAAGCGCAACGGGCTCCACAATCTGCGCAACATTCAAGAGGGAGCCCCGGACGGGTGGCCTTCCCGTTATTGCCCTGATTGCCCCCGGCGCCGAGAACCAGCACCTCGATCTCTTGAAGGCAGGCATCGACGAGAGCTTTGTGCGGCCGATCGCGCCGGCCACGCTGCTTGACTGTCTGCGCACGAAGCTGGCGCTGCCGAAGCCGGGTTCAAACGGGGCCGAAAACGGCAGCTGGCTCTGCTGCGGCGGCCTTGAGATGAAGCTCGATGCTTACCGAGTTCGCGGTAACGGCCATGACATCCATCTCGGACCGCTCGAGTTCAACCTGCTGCGCCATTTGCTTGAAGCTCCCGGCAAGGTCTTTAGCCGAGACGAGCTGATCGACGCGGCCTGGCCCAACAATATCCATATCGGTGCACGCACTGTCGACGTCCATATCAGCCGGATCAGAAAGGCGCTGAAGGCGGCCTCGCCCGACAGCGTCATTCGTACCGTCAGATCGGCAGGTTACTCGCTGGAGAAGCCGGATGGCTGAATGGCAAGCCGGTTTGCCATTTCCCATCTCCCTCGCGAGGGCAAGTCTAGCGGCTTCGAAACGCCTGCAGGTACAACATACTCGAAAAGAAGCAGTCCATGGCCTTCAAAAGTGTACTCAGTGTGACGGGAGCTCACCACTCCGATAAGGACGTCACAATAGCTGCCGGCTTGTGTGCTGAGGGCGGTGCGAACCTTTCGGTACTTATTTTGGCGTCTCCGCCGCTATGCGGTTCCATCCCCGAGTGGCCAAAACGACGTGCAGCGGCCATTGCCAAACTGGAAAAGCGGTATAGGCAAATCGAGAAATTTTCACACGACATGGCCATTCTGGAAAAGACGTCCAGGGATATTCAAAACCTGCTGGGAGCTCTGTGGATTTGCCATGACGTCGATACCGAATACTGCGACCGGGCCATCGTCGGCGACGCGGTGCGACAGCGGGCGCTCTGCAGTGACCTGACCATCGTCGGCCCCGCACTTCTCAACGACATCGATCTCGGACCTCTTGTTATCAACGGCAGCTTGTTCGATACCGGAAAGCCGGTGCTCGTCGTACCGAAGGGTGCCGAGGCGACTCTGTCGCCACGGCGCGTGCTGGTCGGCTGGGATTCTCGCGTTGAGGCGTCCCGTGCGGTTCGGGAAGCGCTGGATTTGCTGTCCGGAGCCGAGGAAGTTCGGCTCACCTTGGTCGATCCGGAGGTGACCTGCACCGGAAACGGCACCGAGCCGGGAGCCGACGTCGCTGCCTATCTCACCCGGCATGGTGCTCGGGTATCGGTCGACCGGCTGCCGAGCGCCGGCAAGCCGGCGGCAACGGTGCTCGCGCAGCACGCAATCGACACGTCTGCCAACATGATTGTCATGGGCGCCTATGGCAGCCGGCGGCTGCGCGAGCGGCTCTTCGGTGGCGTGAGGAGATGGATAGAAGCAAAGCCGCCATTGCCGCTGTTTTTGGCGCGGTGACGGTTCCGAAGGGGCACCTATGCTGTTCGAAGCTCTGCTTCGCTGGTCGCCTCTCCTGACGCCAAGTCGGCCAGGGTCGCGGCAAACGCGCACGTTTTCGCCGAGCGCCTCGAGACAATTTACAAGCGCCTCGGCCCGAGGCATCCCGCACGTCTCCAGTGTGTGCTTAGGATGGCTCGCCCGAGATGATCCGTGAGCGGAACTCAACGGCCGCGCCGACGTACCGGGCTTCTCAATGCAGTCTCAAGGGTTCTCGGGTCGGCGTCGGGTCGAAAACGAGAATCCTTTCGACGCGGCGCGCCGTTCGGACCCGCATCGGCATCCGCATGGGCGAAATCACGGATCGCCCTCACGATTGGGTTGGGGCTGAACAACGCAATCCTAGTACCGCGCGGCCAAGACCCTCGACTTCGAGTCTGGACAGTCGGGCCCTTGCCGGATTGGGCGGCAAGCGATGGCATCAATCATAATGTCATTGGCTGAGATGGTAGAGCGGCGAGGACGCCGCATCTTCAGTGTATTCAGTCGGTCCGGCCGGACCCCGCGTGGCGGCCGAATGGTCCTGGGCTGATCAAATCCGACAATGCTCGCATTCGCACCCGGGCGGGCGCTGTAGCGCCCGGGCGCCGGAACACAAGGTAACACAAAGCAGGAATCCCGCAGAGTTCACCGGCCGGCACCAGCACTCCTGGCCGGTCCGCCACGATCGTCATAGTCAATCTGACAATGGCGGCGTTGGCGATGGCGGTAGTGGCGGGCCGCAGCTGGACCGGCGTCGTCGCGGAGGACGCCCATGTCACCAGCCGGGAAATTCAATCGCAAGGCGGAAGGGGGGCACAGCGGCACGCGCATGGAGCGGTCCCTTGCAATCGCAAACGCCGAGTTCCGCTACCGCCTGAGGGACCGTAACGGCACAAAGCTCAACCCAATGGGCGCGAAGCGGGCGATGATGACGAGCCTGGCGATAGCCGACGCAGTCATGATGTCCATCTGCTCATCCCTTGGCCGGCATACATGTTGAGTGGTCCGTGGCCAGGCTCTTCTGGCGGCGCGCAGCGCGTGATGCATGTCCAAAACCTGACAACGGGGTCAAACATGTCGGGTTCAATACAACCGGCCATCTTCGTCGCATGGTGGGTTTTCAAGCGAAACCTACCCCTTACTGCACGCCGAGCGCACTGGCACAGCCTTTGCAAGTGGAGATTCGGCAACACTGGATGCCGGCAAGACTGAGTAAACGCTCATTGCGCGCAGACGCGCGAGACGGGTGATGCTCGCTTTCCTTGAACCCGTGTGCCCCTCGCTTAGAGGGAAACAAGCTCGCGCGTAAAGTCGCGCAACCTTTGGCAATAGCCTTGGAGAGCAACATGTCATTGCAGATGGAGTCACAGGCTCCCCCGATCAAGGTCGAGACCTGGCTGCGTGGCGAGCCGCTTGCGAGTTTCCAGGCCGGCAAAGTGTACGTCGTCGAGTTTTGGGCGACTTGGTGCGGACCATGTGCGGCGGCGGCACTCCAACTGGTGCAACTGCAGGAAAAATACAAGGACGCCGGACTTGAGGTCGTCGGAGTCGCGGCCGATGAAGACGCTTCCTCGCCCGTTGAGGCCCGAGCCAAGTTGGGCGCGTGGTTGGCCGAAAAATGCCCGGATCTGAACTATCGGATCGCGTTCGACCCTACGGACGAAATGAACAAGCTTTGGAGGGAGCCCAGCTTTTCGGTCGGAATTCCGACCTCGTTCGTGGTCGACCGGGACAGCCACATCGCCTTTCTCGGTCATCCGAGGCACCTCGATGAGGTTTTGCCGAAGGTGCTGAACGGCACTTGGCGCGCCAGCGATGAAGCGAAAGCCGCCGACACGGCGCGGATCGCCAGAAATGGCGCACTAGCGCGCGAACAGGGCTTGAAGAAGCCAATCAATGACAAATTCTGGGCGGCGATAAAGGCAGAGGATTGGACGATGGCGCTCTCGGCGATCGAAGAGGGCATCGCCTTGATGCCGGACAATATCAGTTTTCGCCTGGCTCATGTGCATCTGTTACTTCACAGAATGCACGACATGCAAAAAGGCAGGCCCGTCATGCGCGAATTGGTTCGCGACGCAATCGACAGAAACTCCGAGAACTGGATGCTTGCAGCGCTAGGCCAGCTCTTCGGTCCGGCGCACGATCATTCGCACTTTCCATCTGCTGAGCGTTTCGCGATGGGCAAAAAGCTGTCCGAACACATCTTGGCACTCAATCCCCCGCAAGGCGACGGCCCCAAGTTCCGGTCTTATCCGGCGGTCGCTAGGTACTATTACGACAGCGGCAACAAGGATCGCGCGATCGAGTTGCTCAGGTTGGCACTGAAGTCGCTTGAAGGTCCGGAGCTTATTCCGGACGCACAGAAACAGCACCTTCTACCGGATTTGCTCCAGGCCCTAGCCAGCTACAAGGCTGGGAGGGCCGTTGCAGCGCTCTCTTCGCGGGTTCGCAAAACATTTTCCCCCCGACACCAAAGCGCGAGCGGCCGAAAAAATACATAAAAAGAGGCGTCAATCTGAATGTTTACTGGCCAATTCGTCCATTTGCCTGGCGTGGCCGCAGCAAGTAGGCCCTATGCAGCACCGGGTGGATCGTTTGCGGCAGTTTCAAAACTCGAATTTTGCGATGACCCGCGGCCGCGCAGCGGCGCAAGTGATGTTGGACGAGAATTCTCGCCATGGTGGAAGGCCTCGCGGTCGAAGACGCGTCCAAGAACGCTCACCGGGACGTCAATTGCTTGGAATTGCCCGCTCCGAGCCGGGCATCGGCCGCGCACGTGTGCCCGAGCCAGGCGCTGCCGAAAAAGGAAATTCGACGAAGAGGCCTGAACTGGGGAGAATATGAAATTGGCCGAAGCCGCGACCTGCGCTGCTATTAACGAGGACGAGGCGGCCCTTGCCACCCCGTTCGTCAATTGCCTCGTGCGGCTGATCCGTGCTGAGGAGTCCTACTGCTTATGGGAAGGCAAATCGGACGCAGCGCTGCTGGCCGGCTTCATCGTCACCAGAAAGAAGGGCCGCGCGATCCCTGGCATGGGCTATCCCGATCCCCACGCGCTGTGGAGGCTCGACATGTTCTACAGCGCCGTCGGGCTTGCGATCGCTGAGCGTTTCCACCCGGCGACATCGCCAATTGTGGAGGCCAAACCCGTGAGGCCTCTGGGCGCGGGCTTTTCGGTGCCAGGCGTTGGGTCGTTCTGTCCGGACATCCACCGGTTCGGCTTCGAGACGTTCCGACAACTCGCGGAGGCCGGTACGAAACTGGTCGACGATGCGACCGCAGACACCGAAGTCAGTCCCGACGTCGCGCTGGCGTGATGGAAGCCGTATTCGAGGAAGGATTAATGTCAAACCGTGAAGAGCTGCTGAAGAAGGTCCGCAAGCTGCAGTCGCGTGCGGGAACGGCGAAGATGGAATTGCACGACCTTGCCGAAGACCTCCCGGTCAACTGGACCGAGATCAAGGTGATTGCCGAGAGAACGTTCGCCGTTTTTGCCGAGTGGGACGCTGCCAAGAGAGATCTCGCTGCATCGGAGAATGCGCGATGACGAGCGCGTTCGTCACCCGCGACGGCTCCAAATGGATGCCGCAATATCTCACCGCTATCGACGGCACGACCTGCATAGGCTGCGGACGCTGCTTTAAGGTTTGCTCGCGCGAGGTCATGCACCTTTACGGCGTCGATGACGCAGGCGAAATCCTCGGCCCCTGCAACGACGAAGACGACGACTTCGATGGCGAGCTCAATCGCATGATCATGGTCGTCGACCATGCAGGCCGCTGCGTCGGCTGCGGAGCCTGCGCCCGCGTCTGCCCGAAGAACTGCCAGACCCATGTTGCGGCCGATAAGGTCGCTGCATGATGTGGCGAGAAAACCAGGAGAACGGCGTTGCCCTTCAGAATCTTTTATCGAATTTTTTGGGTGGTCCTGTGCAGCAACGCTTTGGCTGTCTACTTTGCTTCTCATTCCATCCGCACAGTAGTCCTCACAACGCTGGCTTGTTCGCTGCTCCTCCAGGTAGCCTATTTCGCAAGCGTGCTCTTTCAGATCTGGCGGTCTGGCTGCGCTAGCAGATCTGGCCAAAGGGCCGAACATTTCGGAGTTGCGACGCAGTTGGAATGTCAGCCGCCAGATGATGATGAGGTGGTGAGGAATAAATCTTCCAATGTGCCTCCGGTCTTTCCGATGGGCGGCATATCGCTGCTCCACTGAGGTGCGATGACGAGATCAAAGTCAGTTTCACGCCACTTCGGATCAACCGTGAACATCGGGTGGATCTTTCAAGGAATGCTATGCTTGGTGCCGTCGACGGCGACCGCATTCCGTCGTTCCAATCCCGGCGACGCAGTTTTCGGCGCGACAGGCATTGGGGACGCCGACGTTGCCGTTGCGTGTCGGGACGGCGAATGAGGCGCTGGAATGTGACGAAGCTCTTCCAAGACGTCGGACAGCGCAGCTGACCTCAGACCAAACACGCCCCTTTAGCTGATGTGCATAGCTATTCTCGGCTCATTCACGCATCGCCGGAGAGAACATGCTGGAAAAGTTCGAACGCTATCCGCTTACCTTTGGACCGACGCACATCGAGAAGCTCGACCGGCTCAGCAAGCATCTGGGTGGAAAGGTGGAAATCTACGCCAAACGCGAGGACTGCAACTCCGGACTCGCGTTTGGCGGAAATAAGCTGCGCAAGCTCGAATACATCATCCCCGACGCCATCGCCTCAGATGCCGATACGCTTGTCTCCATCGGCGGCGTGCAGTCCAACCACACGCGAATGGTCGCCGCGGTCGCCGCCAGGATTGGTATGAAATGCCTCCTGGTTCAGGAGAGCTGGGTTCCACATGAGGATGCCGTGTACGATCGGGTCGGCAACATTCTCTTAAGCCGCATCATGGGTGCAGAAGTGCATCTGGTCGACGAGGGCTTTGACATCGGCATCCGCCGCAGTTGGGAAAAGGCGCTCTATGAGGTCAAAGCAAGGGGCGGCAGACCCTATGCGATACCAGCTGGCGCGTCCGTTCACCCGTATGGTGGCCTCGGCTACGTGGGGTTCGCAGAGGAGTTGCGCGCTCAGGAGAAACAGCTTGGGTTTGCATTTGACTTCATCGTCGTTTGCACGGTCACGGGCTCGACGCATGCCGGAATGATCGTCGGATTTGCCAATGACGGTCGACATCGCAACGTCATCGGTATCGATGCCTCTGCCACTCCCTCGCAAACCAAGGCGCAAGTGCTGGATATTGCCCAAAATACAGCGGAGCTCGTCGATCTCGGAATGGAACTGGTCGAGGATGATGTGGTGTTGCTCGAGGAGTACGCTTACCCATGTTATGGCATACCGTCCCCGGAAACCAAGGATGCCATCCGTCTGTGCGCGCGGCTCGAAGGTATGATCATCGATCCCGTTTACGAAGGCAAATCGATGCAAGGAATGATCGACCTGATCCAGAAAGGCTTTTTTGCCAAGGGATCGAGGGTTCTTTTCACGCATCTCGGCGGTGCGCCGGCGATCAACGGCTACGGTTACACCTTTCGAAACGGCTGACCCGTGCGGGCCGCGGCAGGAGCGGCGCGGCTGGGAGTCTGCGGGACGGCTGCCGAGCGCGGAGCTAGTGCATCTAGAGCGGTCGCCGCAGCCGCCTATTGATATCGCCATGAACCGCAAACACTTGGCGACGCTGGCAGGCAGCGCCCAAAATTCCAGGACCGCTTTGGGCCCGGCATCTGGAAGGCTACTCGACGGCGGTCACTCGGCCGCGGCGGGTTTGCCGATGAGATCATGAAGGCAAGAAGAGCGCTGGCTAGGGCGTCCCTGAATGGGATGTGTCTCCGAGTTTCCATCGCCCGAGTGCGAGGTGGATCATCGCGCGGCTCAATGCCATGTGGGAAATCCAGCGCCAGCCGCTGCTAGAGAGTTCCCTGCGTGCCCCACATCATCAACGCCTTCGCTGTCCCAGACGATCTCCTTTCTGCATTCGCGTGAAGGCAGCTCGACGAACCTGCGACCTACTATGTCTCGCCAGTCGTGAGCACAAAATCGTTAGCTCGTGAGGCTGTAGAATGCGCCACATGCCTTCCGACGTAGAGATGCCCGGGCCCCAGTCGCGCTTTGCATCGAGGTTACCGGGGTAGAAGCACCTGTCGTGATCGCAGCTACAGCTCGCCTCGCCTTGCGCGTGACGAAGGTTTCGCCGCCAGCCGCCCCCTCGCATTGAACAGTGTCCTGGTGAGCCCGTATTCACAGCGCGGCAAGGAAGACGACGTGCAAATCGGCGGCAGATGCGAGCTTTCCCCCTGAATGTCGGACACCCGACATAATGACAAACCTCCTGCCGTTGCTTTGATGACACTTTCCTTTTGGCACGTTCGATGCACCGTACCGTCCGAACAAACCTGCCGAATATCGTCCCATGATTGCGCTCATCGAAGATTGCCATAACCAATGAAGGGGCGACCAGATGACGCCGCGCGCTCGCTCATTGTTGCTGATCTCGAGACCGATGTCCTCGGAGACGGCGGGCCTGGTTTCGAACATGCCGCTAATCGCCTGCAAGCCACGGAGGGCCCTCAGCGACAGAAGCTGACCAGGGCCCGAGTCCCTTACTGGGGTGCTCGACCAAACCAGTGTTTCAAAAGGAGGCTTTCCGCATGTTGACTGACACACAAAAAGACAAGTGGCACAAAGATGGATACGTCAGGCTCGAACGATTCTTCGATCCTGCGGCTGTTGAGCGTATCTCCAGTTTTGTCGACAATGTTTCATGCTGGGACGTCAGCGATGACAAATGGATGCTGTGGTTCGAGAAGACGACGGACAATCGAAAGATAACCTCAAAAGCCGAGAATTTTCTCGACTTCCACCACCCCTTGCGGAACTTGCTCCTGGAAGATCAGCGCATCAGGTCCTGCGTTGAGGAACTGCTTGACGAAGAGTCTCGCAGGCTCAAGGAACTGCTGATTTTTCACTATCCCGACAGCGGCGGCTACCGTCCGCACCAGGACATCTATCACATTCCACACAAGCTGTCCGACCGCATGGTTCATGCGGTCGTCGCCATAGGGATCGACGACTCTGACCCGGACAATGGCGGGCTTTTCTTCAGTCCCGGCAATCACAAGAAGGGGGTCTTTCCCATGGATGCCGGAGGGGTGATCGATCCGGCGGTCGCCGAAACATTCTACTGGGAACCCATATCATGGAAGGCTGGCGACGTCTTCATTTTCGACGATTACGCACCGCATTACTCAAGGCCCAACAAAAGCAATCGTTCGCGGCGGACGCTCTATTTGGTGTTCCAACGGGCTTCAACCGGTGGACCGAGCCGCGCTGAATATAACGTTCTTAAGCGCGCCCTTAACCCGCCAGAGGGCAAAGTTGCCGATCTCGACAACCTCAAGCCCCCAAACGGCATTTTCTATCGCGATTAAGCTCGCGGAACGAGGCGAGGCGTGCACACGAAACTGATCGACTGCTCAAATAATGCAAGAAGGGTATGGCGTTCTGATTTGCCGGCTACTGGAGCATAGCCAGCTTCCCGTTGCGACGCCTCGGCACCTCGATTGTGGAGGTGGTCGCCGCGCGGCCTGACGCCACCTACAGCATTACTGGCGCGCCCGTCGTCGCTCATCTGAAGAGCCGGATGTTCGGGCGGGGGCTGCCTACCGCGTCTCTCCGCGACTTGCAGCAGAGGCTGTTGTGCAGACGGCCGAAGATACCACTGCTCCAACAGCTGAGGTTCGTCATGCGCAAATCCACATTTTCTCGAACAGAGCTGTCCCCGGGCGTTCGGCATCGACATGGCCACGCTTGGAACGGGGAGCGCTGGCACCGGGTTTTCATTCGGAAAGGTCGGACCGGGCGTGACATCCCAGCCCCATCGGCACGACGAAATCGAGGCCTTCGTGGTCCTGTCTGGAGCGGGCAAGGTCAGGACCGACCTTGGGGAAATCTCGGTCAAGGCCGGCGACGTCGTTCTGTTCCACCCTTTTGAAGCGCATGTGCTGATCAACGATGGGGACGAAGATCTAAACTTCGTCGATGTCTACTGGCGTGATGGCAAGGCCGCCCTCGATGCCGCTACACAGACCCCGACTCCGCGCGAACCGATCTTCATTTTCTCCACGCCGCCGACGCCCAATGGCGATCTGCATCTGGGGCATCTTTCAGGCCCTTATTTTGGTGCCGACGTGTACACACGATTCCTGCGCATGAAAGGGGCCGAAGCCTACCACCTGACTGGGAGCGATGATTACCAGAGCTACGTCGCGAGGCGTGCCGATGCCGATCAAGCGACGCCGGCAAAAGTGGCGCGCCACTACTCCGACGAGATCAGAGCCACGCTTGCACTTCTCGACTGTGAGGTCCACAGCTTCCTGCCCACATTCGGCGATGACGCTTATGCAGAGTTTCAAGCCGCGTGTTTCCGTGATCTTCTGAGCAGCACGGCGGTAGATCTGCGCGAGCGCCCTGCGCTCTTCGATGCTCTTTCGGGCGACTATCTTTACGAACCGGATGTAAGCGGCCTCTGCCCCGATTGCGGCGGCTCCGCGGGCGGAAACATCTGCGAGGAATGCGGCGCGCCGAACCTGTGTCATGACTTAGGTGCAGCCCGGTCGCGGCACTCGGCCGAGGCGCCGGTGGTTGGCTACGTGCGCCGTGCCGAACTTGCGCTGGATCGGTGCTATGCCAATATCGACCGGCATCTAAGGTCGTCAGGCGCCCCCTTTCGGATCATGGACCTCTTCGCGCGTCTACGCCAACGTGGCGGCTTTTCGCTGCCCATTACCCACCCGTCAGCCTGGGGCCTGCCGGCCCAAGGGCTCCCGGGGCAGGTGATCTGGGTTTGGCCGGAGATGGCTTTCAGTTTTCTTTACAACATCCAGGCGTTAGCCCGCTCACTAGGCCGCGACTGGAATGCGGCCAGGCCAAGCAATGACTGGCAGATTGTGCATTTCTTCGGTTTCGACAATTCCTTCTACCACGCGCTACTCTACCCCGCTCTTTATTGCGAGGTGTTCTCCCACTGGACGCCGCGCATTCGCTATCACGTGAATGAGTTTTACCTGCTCGACGGCCAGAAGTTCTCCACCAGCCGCGGCCATGCGGTCTGGGGCAAGGATGTTCTGGACCCAAAGACAGTCGACGTCGTGCGTCTCCATTTGGCCCTGACACGCCCGGAAGGTCAGCGCACGAACTTCACGCTGGACGCGCTGCGCCGCACCGGGAACGAGATATTTCAGGGGATCTGGCTGAATTGGCTTGCTGCGCTGCACCGGGACATCCAGCGGGACTTTGGCGGCCGTGTGCCCGACGCAGGCGACTGGGCTTCGGCCGACCGCGCCTTTTTTGCTCAGATAGATACTCATCGCGCGGCGATGGAACGCGCCTATTCGGACGAGGGCTTCTCGCTCCGTCGCGCGGCCGCTCAGGCCTGCGATTTCGTGCGCGATTGCCTGATCTACCATCAGGCGCAAGACTATGCAGCGGCGCGACGTCTCTATCCCGCCCGCACCCGGACCTCACTCGCGCTTCAGGCTACAGCCGCTGCGATCCTGGCGCAGACACTCGCACCGCTGATGCCCCGATTTGCCAGCACGCTGGCGAGAGGCATCGGCGTCTCAACCGAAAAATGGCCTGCGTCCGTCCGGCGCCTTCCACCAGGGACGATCTTTGATATCGGACCCCTACTAGGGTTCTACGCGAAATCCGACAGTCCTATTCTCAATGACCAGAGGGCCTATGAGCCACCCGAATCTTGACGAGACCTGCGCGGCATAAGCCGACAACTCTACGGGCCAATATGAACAACAGGTTCGCTTTGATGTCGTGCCGCGCCAGGGAGCCCACCTCGCATGACCCGCATCGCGACCACCTCGTGAGGGATTGTCTCGTTCATCCTCTGCCAATGGGTCGGGGGTAGCTCTCGCGTGCTTTCGGTCGTTAGTCTGTTTGTGCAAACCACGACAATATCGGCTCGAAACACGACAATATCAGCTCCGAGGCACGAGTGTGTCGGAAGCGAATCTTGCGGTTTCCCAACGTCTCTTTTCATTGGCACGACAAATGCAGTGCTCTTCGCAGACGTCTGTATGGGCGCGTGATGAGAAATCATCCCGCGCGCGCAAACGACAGAGTCTACGGTTATCAGATACCAGGAGAGAACATGATGACAAAAGTGCGGATGATTGCGGCGCAGGGTGCGATGGCGCTCATCGTCCTTATGGGGGTGGGTCAGCAGGCTTTGGCAGCAGACCCTGCGCAACGTTACATCGCACAGGACCAGGGAACAGTGGAGGCGTCGAGCCCGTGGCAGATCCGCGTGCGCGCCTTGGGAGTGAAAACCAAGGATTCAGGTTACGTCGGCGGGGTCGCCGGTTCCAATCTCTCCTATTCAGACACCGTGACGCCAGAATTCGACATCTCCTATTTTTTCACCGAAAACATTGCTGCCGAACTCATACTCGCCACTACCTACGCCAACGTTGATGGCACCGGAGCAATCGGCGCGCTGGGGAATGTCGGCAAGGTATGGATACTGCCACCCACGCTCACGCTGCAGTATCATATCACCGACCTCGGGGCCTTCCGACCCTATGTCGGCGCCGGCCTGAACTACACCGTCTTTTACAATCAAAGTGTCGGCAGCGCCGATGCTCTCCATGTGAAGAACACGTTTGGTGCCGCGCTGCAGGTCGGCTTCGACTACATGCTGGATCAGCACTGGGGGGTCAACGTCGATGTCAAGAAGCTTTTCCTGGAACCAGATTTTACCGTCAAAGTGGCCGGCACCGATCTGAAAGGCAAGGCCAAGCTAGACCCCTGGTTGATTGGTGCAGGCGTCACTTACCGCTTCTAACAGGTCGGCGATCCTTCGGCTCGATTTTTCAAGCGGCGGAAACGCCCAATGAAAGACTTGAGGCAAGACCGAATCCCGTCCAGGCTGCTGCTCACGTTACGCCGTGCAATATGGGCGAGCACCCTCATTCGTAGGTGCTAGGCCCGGCCTATATGCTCGGCCTTCGACATGCATTTTGACGCAGACCATATTGCGGCAATAGACAATGTCGTGCGCAAGCTCACACACGAAGGCAAGCATCCGTTTTCGGTCGGCTTCTTCTTTTTGCTGGGCGCAGCATCGTCGTTGTGGGTTACGTGGTCATCGCAGTCACCGGGAACCAGCTTCACGTCTCCCACGACATTGGCGGCGTCATCGGCACATCGATTTCTGCACTGTTCCTGCAGGTGACTGGATTGACAACCTGCTTGTCCTGACAGGCATCTGGGCAGCGTTCTCGCGCGAGCGTCCGCCACACGCATATCTCGTTCACACCCAGCCAGCACAAAGAATGAGGAACCATGCCTGCGGATGATTTGATCCTGGCCAATGCTAGGATGCTTGACGGAAACGGCTTCGCCGGGACGTCGGAAGCGTGGCTGCGCCTCGCGGATGGCGTGATTGCGGAAATCTCCGAGAAGCCGATCTCCTCAAAGGCGGCGCGCACCATCGACCTGAAGGGCCGCACCCTGATGCCAGGGCTTATCGACTGCCACGTCCATGTGACGGCGATCACCGTCGACCCTGGCCGCACGGCGATGCTTCCGGACGTGACGGTCGCCTTCGGCGCGGCGCGCATTATGAAGCAGATGCTGATGCGCGGCTTCACGACGGTGCGTGACGTCGGCGGGGCGACGCGGCCGCTGGCCCAGGCTGAGGAAGCCGGCCAGATCAAGGGACCGCGTCTTGTCTTCTGCGGCAAGGCGCTCTCCCAAACCGGCGGTCACAGCGACTATCGCGGCTTCGTCGACAACCGCAGCGCCGAGTCCCAGACCTACCGTCTCGGCGCGATGGGCCGGATCTGCGACGGCATCGACGCCGTTCGTCACTCTGCCCGCGACGAAATCCGTCAGGGGGCTCAGTTCATTAAGGCGATGGCTAATGGCGGCGTGTCGTCGCCGACGGATCCCATCAACTTCCAGCAGTTCTCGATATCAGAGCTGGAGGCCATCGTCGAAGAGGCGGCGAACGCTCAGACCTATGTCTCCGCGCATCTCTACACCGACGAGGCGATCTCGCGTGCCGTGCGGTGCGGTGTGCGCTCGGTTGAACATGCCAACTTGATCGAGCCGGCAACAGCCCGCCTCATGAAGGAACGCGGCGCTATCGCCTGCCCCACACTGGTGGCCTACGAAGCTCTGCATAAGGATGCCAAGGCGCTGGGCCTGCCGGACGTGTCCGTCGGGAAGCTCGACGACGTCCGGCTGCACAGCCGAGGCTCGCTCGAAATTCTCCAGAAGGCCGGGGTGACGATGGCGTTGGGCACCGATCTCCTGGGCGAACTGCACAAGTACCAGTCCGACGAATTCACCATACGCGCCGAGGTGTTGCCGCCGATCGAGGTGATCAGGTCCACGACGTGCTATGCGGCCGAGTTGCTGCGCATGACCGGCAAGGTCGGATCGCTCCAGGTCGGCGTCTTCGCCGATCTTATCGTCGTCGACGGTGACCCGCTGGAGAACATGTCGCTGCTCGGCGGCCAGGGCGACCACCTATCCCTCATCGTGAGGGCCGGACGCGTGGTAAAGAACACCATCGACGACAATGGCTGTCGAGAGTAGAACCGGCTGGCCGTTGACAACATTCCAAGCCCAGATTCAGGCCACGATAGTTGCGATGATCAGAAAACCATAAACGGTGGCGAGCTTTGCCTTGGCGCGAAAAGTTGGTCGTCGAAAAGACTGCAGGAGAGACCTCCCTGAGCTTCTGGACAAATTCACAGTCGGATCATGCAACGGCGCAACCTCGTCACACAGTCGGAGCGGCTGCGGCTCGGCGGATCATATTTAGAGCCCGGAATGCGGCACATGCCGCGCCGTACCCGTTGTCGATGTTTACGACCGCAAGTCCGGGTGCGCAGGAAGCGAGCGCTGCGTGAAGGGCGGTTTCTCCTCCGTTCGAAACCCCATACCCGGTCGAGGTGGGCAGGCAGATGATCACGCCGGGCACGAGCCCGCCCAGAACGCTTGGAAGGGCGCCATCCATTCCGGCGACCGCCACAATGACCGGAAAGGTCCGCAATTCGTCGATACTCTCCAACAACCGCCACAGGCCGGCCACGCCGACGTCGATGAATTGTTTCGTCGCGGCGCCGAGATAGGTGAGCGTTCGCGTGACTTCGGCCGCCTGCGGCATGTCCGAGCTGCCAGCCGACACCACCGCGATCCGAGGCGGTTCCAGTTCGGCAGGAGGGGTCCAGTTCAGGTAAGCCGTCCGCGAGACGGGATCGTAATCCAACCTTTCGCGATAAGTGGGCGCCATGCGGGCGAAGACATCGGGTTCGAGGCGGGTCATCAGGCACCGCGCGCCGTGCGCCAACACCCGGTCCATGATTACGGTAAGCTGGGGATCGGACTTGCGAGCGCAAAGGATGGCCTCATCGAAGTCCAGCCGCTCAGAACGCTGAAAGTCCAATCTAATCTGTTCGTTCATGCGCTTTGTTCCGCAAGAAGGCGCTGCCCCTGACATAAGCCTGGAAGTGGATGGGCCGCGGACAATCGAAAGCATCAGAGATTTTGCGAGCGAGTTCCACCTGAGCGGCGTCTGACAGCCGCGACAGCGTAGTTTCATCCAGTTCGACAACGACCGCCGTCTGACGGACACGGCAACGAACCGTGTCCGGCGAAAGCTCGCGCCTGATCAGCATCTCGACCTGATCGACGGCGCGCAGCACCTGGGGTTCGATTCGGAGGGCCGTTTCGATGCGACTCGAAAGGCAGGGTGCCGAAGGCAATTCGGCGAGGTCATTCAAGCCATGCGCTGCCGCCATCGCCCGCACGTCGGCCTTGGACATACCGGCCTCGACAAAGGGGTGGCGCACGCCATTGGCTTCCGCAGCTTTGAGACCGGGCCGCCAGTCGCCTAGGTCGTCTGTATTCGTGCCGGAGAAGAGTTGCGCTTTCGAGAGGGACGACAGCGCGCCGTACAGATTCGATTTACAAAAGAAGCAGCGATTTGAAGGGTTGGCCAGATAGCGTTCGTCCCCAAATTCCCCTGCGTCGATGATCCGCAGGTCCCAAGCATGGCGCGCCGCATAGTCCCTGACCCGTTCGGTCGCGCTGACCGGGACCGCGGCCGAGGCGGCGTGGAACATGGTCAGGTCTGCGCCCAACCTAAGGTGCGCCACGAAAGCCAGGGTCATGCTGTCGACGCCACCGGAGATGGCCACAGCCGCGGGACCGGCGCTGTCGAACACCGCGTCGAGACGGCCAAAAAACACTTCAGTGGTGGTCATGGCTTTTCTCCAGCGCCTCTGCCTCCGCGCAGCGGCGCAAGTCAGACCGGGCCTTGTGGCTCTGATGAAGGGCTTGCAAATCATCCATCTCTGCCTTGGCGGTCGGCCCGGCGGGGCGATCGGCGATCTTCACCCTCATCCCATCGCTGGTCGTGACTGCCTGCCGCGGCAGGATGGTGCGCGCCTCCGTGCGGCTGCGCAGGCCAAGTGTCGTGGTCTGTCGGAAGCAAAGCTCACCGATTGCCTCGATCGCATCTGGCTGTGTGAGAACCTGAACTGAGGCCATCATCCGTCCTTTCTTGCCGAAGACCGGCGACTGGATCACATCAATGACGCTTTCGGCTGCACGAATATGATCAAGGGCGACCGCCAATTCCTCGCCCGTCTGATCGTCGATTTCAAACTGGATGACACCGACGCGATCCTGCACTACGGCTTCAGCCGTGAAGGCCAGAACGCGAAGCACGTTGCTCATGCCGGGGAAGCGCCGCGTGCCGAAGCCGATGCCGGTGCGGTCCAGCATGCGCGGGAATGAGCCAATACCGCTCGAGGGGCTGAGATAGCGCAGGATCGCCGCTCCCGTCGGCGTGATGCGCTCGCCAGCGCGTCCGTCGTCGTGAAAGGCAAATCCGCGCAGCAATAGGGTCGTGGCAGGAGCTGGAACGGGCAGCCGGCCATGGTCAGTCTCCACCCAGCCGCGTCCGAGCGGGAGCGATCCGACCGACCAGATTGCTTCGCCCACTGCGTCGATCAGTGTCGCCGCGGCCACGATGTCAGCGATCGAATCCCAGTTGCCGACTTCGTGAAAGGTCACGTCATCGACGTCCCTGCCATGAACCGCGGCTTCGGCCAGGGCGAGCTCATGGAAGATCGCGATGGCTGCGCGTTTAACAGTCTCGTCCAAACGACTTCCCTCAAGCATCGCACGAGGGTCGCGCCACTGAGTGTGATGATGGTGGCCGTGGTGCTCGTCATGGACGTGCTCATGGTGATGTTGGCCATGCCGCTGGTCATGGTCATCATGCTCGTGGGCGTGCCCATGAGCATGGTGACCGCAATGAGGTCGGGCGGTGGCCTGTTCGGAGCCCATCTTCGTGACATCGAAGCGGCTGCCGGTCAGCACGCCGTCGTCATGCGGATGCACCACAGCCTCTACGTCGTCTTCCAAACCGGCAAGACGAAGGTTTTCTTGCACGACTTCAGCCAGATCGGGCCAGGCGTCCAACATCGCGGCGACAAACATATCGCCGGCAATGCCGCCCAAGACATCAAGATGAATATGCATCGGGCCTTCCATCCTTCATCGTTGCGCAAGCTGCAGGCCGGATAGATCGACGCGCAAGATCTCGCCCGGCTCATTCGATCCCACGGTGGTCTCAATCGCTGCCTTCAGCACCGCCACCGACACTGGCATGATGTCTTTCAACTGCGCGGATATGGCGACAAGATCGTCGTGTTCGGCTTTTGCCCGTATGAACACGCCATCGTTGAGGATGCGTTTGAGGCGCAGCGGAAAACTCCTCCCGCCTCCCGCCCATTTCAGTTCGAGTTGCGTCTTGTAGCGCTGGATGTCGAAGTGCTTGTGCTGGGATTCGAGGACCCGATAACCCCAAATCCCCAGATCGCCGACGAGAAGGGAGGCGAATTCCTGCTCGTCCGCGGCGTTAATGTCGACCAACAGCACGTAGGCTGGACGGCCTTTCTTGCCGAGACTGGAAAGGAGCTGGACATTCTTGGCGCCCATGTCGGTCATCTTGTCGATGACATGCCCGAGCAACTCGCCAGGCGCATCATCGATCTGGGCCATAAGGAGAATGACGCCGTCTGCCATCAAAGCCTCATGGATTCGACCGCGACCAGGGCGGCGGCCTCTGCCTTCGCCTTCGTGCCCGGAATGCCGGCGGAAATCAGGCCTGCCGATTGAGCCTCATTGGCGGCATCCGAGGCGCTCAATTTGCCCATCGCAGCTGCGACCACGGCTGGGATGGTGACGTTCATGATCACATTGCCAGCGAGCAGAAGTTCGCTTGCGATCGGCGCAAGCGCCGTCAGGAACGGCGCGCGTTCCTTGCCGATCCCCTGCGCGACTTCCGGAATGACGGCATTGATGATGCCCTCCATGTGGATCGTTTCGTCGCCGACGGTCACTTCGGCATCAAGCGCCGGATCGAAGGCAAGCCAACGTGCAGCCATCTTGCTCGATCGCCGTGCTCCCTTGCCGATCTTGGTGAAATGGACCTTGATATTGGTGCCTTTTGCTTTGCTCAGGAATTCAGAGCCGCGCGCTTCCACCAGAAGCTGACGTTCCTCGTCCATCGCGCGCACGATTTCGCCGACGCTCCTGCCGGCCATGAGATCGTCATAGCTGCGCGCCGCACGGGCATGCAGGGCCTTGGTGACCATAGGGGTGGAGGACATGATCAGCGCTTCGGTCACCGGCCCGTTGCAAATCTGGGTAGCCTTTCGGGCAACGATATTCATCGCCATCATTGCGGTCTCCGGGTCGAAGCTGAAGCCGAGCCGCCGATCGCGCAAAGCCCGCGCCACGCTCTGTTCCGTCGATCCGTCTTGCAACAGGCACATCAGCGCAATGACCGCATCGCCGCAGACGTGGCCGAGCGGCGGATTGACCGGACCCGCGCCGGCGCCGCAAATTCCCTCTTCGAAGACCGAGATGATTTCATCGAGCGCCATGATGCCGATCACCGTGGGACCGCCGATATCCTTGAGGATAAGCCCAAGATCACCGATCAGCCTTGCGGTCTCGACTTCCCTGCCGGTGATGCGGACATGCACTTTCTCCGGCAGGCCGGCAGTACGAGCGGCCGATCGTCCGGCCACAAACGCACTGGTGACTTTGCCATAGGGGCCGTACTCCTCCGCCACGTCGGCATCCGGATGGATGATCTCCAGGATCGCTGCCGCGCCAAAAAGTGCTGACAGGAATTTCTGGCTGGGCATGCCGGCACCGGACATGGCATCCATCATCGCCTTGGTTCCGATAGCTGCCCCCTTTTCGGCCATGCCGGGGAAGATGAAATCCTCGCCGAGGGCTCCGTGGCCGACCATCACCCCGCCACCAACGCCTTCGGGGATGTCCCGGCCTTGAATCGGGGAGAGTTCTCCCTTCATCATCGCATCATAAACCGCAGCAACCGCCGCGAATCCCGAGATCTTGTTGTTCATCTTGGCTGTAGGCACCGCCGCAAGGCCGGAACGGCTGACCCCGGCGATCATCCGCGCAGAAGAACCGAGCTTGCGGTTGCCCGCTGGGATGCCAACCTGTGCATTGGCGCCGCACAGATAGAGGAGCGTTGCTGCGATCAGCGCCGCATTGGCGCCGTCTGCGCCCGCTGCCTTTGCAACCGCGATGCTCTTCGCCAGGAGGTCGTCAATAGGCTGGCGCACCGCGTCGGCGAATTTGACCTCCGGGCTCACGCCACGGCGAAGTTCGGCCGCGATGACGTTGCATGCAGCAACCACTGGAATGTTGAGCATTCCGTGCCCGCCGGTCAGCGCCTCGACCCGGTCGCTGGTCAGCCAGCCGGGATTGGCATTGGCGGCCATGACCGAAGCCAGGATAATTTTTTCCCTTTGCGCAGACGCATCCGTCATTGTTTCGCCTCTCCCTTATGGGCGGGCCGGACGAGTAGCTGTCCCAGGCCTTTGCAAGCTGGCAACTCGAAGCGATTGGGAGCTCCGTTTGGTCCAGAAGGACAATCACCGTGCCACTGCCGCTCGACAGCATTGCACTTGGCATCGCCGGGTGATCATGCGGCGTCGTTAAGAAGAGATATCACGGCCGCGTTATGATCTTAAGCGGCAATATTTCATGGGTACGTGAGCAATATTCATAATGGTTGCGCATTACCCTCATGATGGCGCGCATCGCTCTCGACATGGCGGGCGCACCGCCAAGATGCGCAGCACTCGTACAGGAGGCGAGCAAGCGCACATGTGAAGGTGCGCTATTGAATGATGCCTTCTCATGAATCCGTGAAAACATACCATTTCTGCCCACGAAGCTTCACGGATATGCCTACACCGCTGCGGGCGGTATCTGCACGTTTTGCTTGGAAATTGCCTGGTCGCGCGGTCCCGATTTCATGGACAAGTTTCGAATGCTCGAGTGGGCAAAATACCGGAAGCAACTGTCGTCGCGGGTGAATGAGCTGGGGGGCCTATCCCCTGCGACCCTTGACGGTGTTCGAACTCTCGGCGGCGCGGGCCAGAAGACCGGCCGCCTGGATGCCAGGACCCGCGAGTTGATAGCTCTTGCAGTCGCGGTCACGACGCGTTGCGACGGCTGTATCGCCAGCCACACGGCCGAAGCTGCAAAAGCTGGCGCAACGCGGGAGGAAATCGCTGAAGCGCTTGGTGTTGCCATCGCTTTGAACGCGGGAGCAGCCTTGGTCTATTCCTCGCGTGTCCTTGACGCCTTCGACACTGTTAACGGCTGATAGCCTCAGCTTGAAAACAGGCGGGGAAGGACGCAGACTGTCCTTTCCCGCCTTTGTATGCGCGAGTTCACCCGAAGTCCTAGTCACCGACGTGCGCACGTTTCGCGATCTTCGGAACGCACGAGATCCAGGAGGTCTTCTTCCTCTTGTGGAGAAGGCCGGTCGTCTCTCTGCCGCGAACCCTCGGTCGCCGCCTCGCTCCTCGTATTGCGACAACTAAAGCCTCTGCAATGCCGGCCAGAATAGATCTCCGAGCTACGTTGAGATCGCCGCTTATGCCCGAGGTCTCAGTAAAGTGTGGTGCCGGCGCGCCAGGGCGCTGACGCTGTTGCTCAGTGGCCTAGGATCTGCCCGAGGAAGGCGCGCGTTCGTTCCGACTGCGGCGCGCTGAAGAATGTCTTCGGTTCGTTCTGCTCCACGATCTGGCCCTGATCCATGAAGATCACCCGATCCGCCACCGCTTGGGCAAAACCCATTTCGTGGGTGACGCAGAGCATCGTCATGCCCTCTTCGGCGAGCGTAATCATCGTATCGAGCACTTCCTTGATCATCTCCGGATCGAGAGCCGAAGTCGGTTCATCGAACAGCATTATGCGTGGCTTCATGCACAGAGACCGGGCGATCGCCACGCGCTGCTGCTGACCGCCCGAGAGCTGACCCGGATACTTATGCGCCTGATCCGGTATCCTGACCTTCTCGAGGAAATGCATGGCGATCTCTCGGGCTTGCCTTTCTGGCACCTTGCGGACCCAGATCAGGGCGAGGGTGCAGTTCTCGAGGATAGTCAGGTGTGGAAAGAGATTGAAGTGCTGGAACACCATCCCGACTTCGCGGCGGACTTCCTCGATCTTCTTCAGGTCGCTGGTCAATTCGATCCCATCGACGACGATCTTGCCTGACTGATGTTCCTCGAGCCTGTTGATGCAGCGGATCATGGTCGATTTGCCGGAGCCGGACGGCCCCAAATGACGATCCGCTCTCCACGGCGCACGGTGAGATCGATGTCTCGCAAGGCATGAAAATCACCGTACCACTTGTTCATGGATGTGATCTCGACAGCCGTTTCTGAAAGGCCGCTTTCGCGCAAAAGGGCGCGTAGGGTCTTGGTCATACGCATTTCTCCTAACGATGGTCGGTCTTCAGCCGGCGCTCGAGATACATCGAATAGCGCGACATGCCGAGGCAGAAGATAAAGAACACAGCTGCGATGAAGATGAAGAGTTCCCAATAGATCCCTTGCCACTCCGTATTGGCGCGGATGGCCGCGGCAAGAGCGATTGGGTCGAGAAGACCGATGAACATGACAAGTGTCGTGTCCTTGAAGAGACCGATAAAAGTATTGACGATGCCCGGAATTGAGATCTTGAGAGCCTGCGACAGGATGATGAGACGCTGGGCCTTCCAATAATCCAGGCCCAGAGCTTCCGCGGCCTCATACTGGCCGCGTGGCAGGCCCGCCAAGCCGCCGCGGATGACCTCGGCCATGTAGGCGCTCGCAAAGAGCGTCACCATGATCACGACGCGCAGGACGAGATCGAAGTTGGTGCCGGGCGGCAGGAAGTAGTTCAAGAGCAGCGATGCGGTGAACAGCAGCGTGATCAGCGGCACGCCACGAATGAATTCGATGAACACGACGCTGAGCATCTGGATGAGCGGCAGACTGGAGCGACGGCCAAGCGCGAGCAGGATCCCGAGCGGCAATGACATTGCGATTCCCGTCACGCCGATGATGATCGACAGCAGAAACCCGCCGATCTCGCGCGAGGGGACTGCCTCGAGGGCGATCGGAAAGACGCTATTTGCGCCAGACGAAAAAGGCTGGGCGGCATAAATCCACCAAAGCGCCGCGCCGAGGCTAGCGATACTCACCCCAAGCCCTCGACTGATGCGTGCTGTCGACGCGAACAGAGCGGCCGCGACGGCGAAGCCGATATAGGCGGCAATGGGAAACCACGGGCTTCCGCCCCAGATCAGCCAACACGCAATGCCCGGGTAGGCTGCGCTGAACCAGAGCGCGTGAGACGGCAGGAAACGGAACAGACCCGGCGCAAGTGCAGCGAACAGCAGCGCGAAGGCGAGAACCGGCCGCCAATAAAGCTGCGCAGGATAGAAGCCGAACAGAAGTTGCGGCCAGCGGTCGCGGATGACGGCCCAGCACGCGCCTGGCGCTCCGTTGAGGAGTTGTCGACATTCGGTGAGTGAGTTGGCTTTCCAGATGGAATTGCCTAGCCAAGGGGCGACGGCCATTGCGAGCCATCCGAGCGCGGTCATCGACGCCACGGTGAGAAGTGTGCTCAGCCAGCCATCGAAAAGATTCTTCCTTATCCATTTCAGCGGACCATTTTGGCCTGTAGGCCTTGCCGAAGGGAGAACCAGCTCCTGGCGCACCCAGGAAACGCTGTGCAGGTTCATCTTAGCGCTCCTGCAGTCTGACGCGGCTGTTGTAGACGTTCATGAAGCCCGAGATTACCAGGCTGATGCTGACGTAGATCAGCATCATCAAAAGCATCGCCTCCAGTTCTCGACCGGTCTGGTTGATGGTGATGCCGCCGAGCGTCGAGCGTAGATCCATGTAGCCGACCGCCAGGCCCAACGACGTGTTCTTGGTGATGTCGAGGAATTGCGAAATGAGCGGAGGCACAATGATCCGCAAGGCCTGCGGCAGGATCACCAGCCGCATCGTATGACGTGGAGAAAGCCCAAGCGCATGAGCGGCTTCCGTCTGCCCACGGGAAATCGCAAGAATTCCGGAGCGAACGTTCTCGGCGATGAAGGCGCCGCTATAGACACTAAGCCCGATCCAGAGCGCAATAAAGGAATTGCGCAGCAACAGGCCGCCGGTGAAGTTCAGGCCCTTCAGGGCGGGATACTCAAGATGGAAGCCGAGCGCGTAGAGCAAAGCAATCATAGGCAGCGCGAAAATGCAAAAGCTCTTCCACCAAGTCGCCGGACGTTGCCCACTCACGGCTTGAACCCGTTGAGCGTGTCTGACCAGGCGCCGATAAGCGAAAAGCGAAAGGGCGAGAGTGCCGAGGATCGCCGTGTAATTCAGGTCAAGCTCGCCGAATGCGCCCAGGCTGCGGGAAAAATCGGGAACTGGCAGGTAGATGCCGCGGTTCGTGACAGCGACACTGCCCCACAGGACCATGGAGGCCGTCGGATGCTCGCCGCGGAACGCACTGGGCGTCGGCATGGCCTCCGACATGATTGCGGCGACAACAACGATCCAAAGCAGGGCCGGCACGTTGCGGAAGCTCTCCACATAGACGGTCATCAAACGAGCGACGATCCAGTTGTTGGAAAGCCTCAGCACGCCTGCCAAAACACCAAGGACCGTTGCCGTCACGCAGGCCATCGCGGCAACAATCAGTGTGTTGAGTAACCCGACCAGAGCGGCATGGGCGTGGGTGCTCGTGCTCGAATACGCGATGGCGTGCGGCGAGATGTCATAGCCTGCCGTGTTCCAGAGGAATCCAAACGAGAAGTTCTTTCCAAGCGCAGCCAGATTGTGAATCGTGTTGTCGACCAGCCAGGCAGCCGCAAGGACGAGCAGGATGAACGCGATGACCTGAATCGTTCGGGCTCTATAGCGGGTGTCATTGAAGAGCATGCTCAGGTGAAAAGGCTCGCGGAAAGCCTCGCGTTTCATGGCCATGAGTGATCTCCCTAAAGGTTCGCTGCGATACTTCCTTCGGCAGGTTAAGTGCGCGGGGGAGCCAATGAGCGCAGGAAAGTTAAAGGCGCGGGCAAGCCCGCGCCTTTAACGTTTCAACGGAACGGCAGCGGATACATCAGGCCGCCCTGCGTCCACAGAGCGTTCTGTCCGCGGGCCAATCCGATCGGCGTCTTGTCGCCAACGTTCCTGGCGAAGATTTCCCCGTAGTTGCCAACGGACGCAATCGCCCTTTTAGCCCAGGCAGGATCCAGCCCCAGCATTTCGCCAAGCTTGTCCTCTTTACCCAGCAGGCGATTGACTTCCGGGTTGTCCGTGCCCGCGGAAAGCTTCTCCACGTTCTCGGATGTTATGCCGAGCTCCTCAGCCGCCAGAAGCGCATTCAAGGTCCAGCGCGCCACGTCCGCCCATTGATCGTCGCCCTGGCGGACAAGCGGACCCAACGGCTCCTTCGAGATGACTTCCGGAAGAATGACATGGTCCTGTGGGTCCTTGAAGCTCGAGCGGGTTGACGCAAGATCGGACCCGTCGCTCGTAATCACATCACAAGCGCCGGCAAGATATTTCTGCTGGACGTCCCCGTTGTTCTCGACGGGAACCGGGTCGTATTTCATGTTGTTCTTGCGGAAATATTCCGCAAGGTTCAGCTCGGTGGTGGTCCCGGTCTGAATTCAAACGGTGGCGCCGTTCAGATCCTTTGCGCTCTTCGCACCGAGGGATTTCGGCACCATGAACGCCTGGCCGTCATAGTAGTTCACGCCCGCGAAAGTGAACTTCAGGTCCACATCGCGCGAAAACGTCCAGGTCGTCGTGCGGGACAAAATGTCGATCTCGCCGGAGGCAAGCGCCGTGAAACGCGTTTGCCCCGTCGTGGGCACGAAGGTGACGGCGTTGGGATCTTTCAGGACCGCAGCCGCGACTGCCCGGCAGTAATCCACGTCCATGCCGTGCCATGCTCCAGACGCGTCCGGAGCGGAGAAGCCGGCCTGGCCGCCGGTCACACCGCAATTCAGCTTACCACGCGCTTGAACGTCGGCCATCGTGCCGGCCGAAGCGATACCGGCCGTCAGCGTTGCCGCTGCAAGGGTGGCAAGAGCGATCGTCATTTTCATTTTCATTCTCCCGGTTTGTGATCCGGCAGCGCTGGCTTTTTTGCCGAATTGTCCGCCACTTGGATCGGTTGAGTTCCCACTTGTTCGGCCTTGTCGGACCGAAGACGCTCATTGTTCTGGAGTGATCTCGATGATGGCTTCGATTTCGACGGGCGCGTTCATCGGAAGCGCCGCCACACCGACGGCGGAGCGGGCGTGCCTACCCTTCTCGCCAAAGACAGCGACGAGAAGATCAGACGCGCCGTTGGCGACGAGATGTTGTTCCGTGAAATCGGCGGCCGAGGCGACGAAGACTGTGATCTTGACGATCCTGGCGATCCTCTCGAGGCCGCCCAGACAGGCCTTTGCTTGGGCGAGGATGTTCATCGCACAATGTTTTGCGGCGAGTGCTCCGACCGCCACGTCAATATCCCTGCCAAGCAGACCCGCCGCAATCAACTTGCCGTCGGCGAGCGGCAACTGGCCCGACGTTAAGATGATGCTTCCGGCTTGCGCCACCGGGAGGTAATTCGCTACGGAGTTGGCCGCTGCCGGCAATTCGATCCCGAGTTCATCCAGGCGCTTTTCAATTGTCTGACACATTGCCGCGCCCTCAAAGCGCTGCGACGGCGGCGGTGATACGCCCGATCGCCTCGTCGACGACCGCGCGCGGGCAGCCGAGATTGACGCGCATGAACCCGTGTCCCTCGATCCCGAACTTCTGGCCCTTGTCGAGCCAGACGCGCGCCTTGGTCAGCATGAATCTGTTCAGGGCTTCGGCGTCCATCCCTAGGCCGCGGCAATCCATCCACGCCAGGTAGAGGGAATCGGTCGGAAGGACCTTCAGGCGCGGATCCGCTTCGTTGATCGCCTTGGCGAAATGCGCGTGATTGGCCCGCAAATAGGCGAGCATCTCTTCCAACCATGGCTCGCCATGGGCATAGGCGGCTTCGGCGGCAACCATCCCCAACACGTTGACCAGCTCGAAGACGTTGCGCTCGTATTGGCGGTGCAGTTCCTGACGCAATCTCTTGTTCGGGACGAAGACATTGGCGCTCTGCAAGCCGGGCAGGTTGAATGTCTTGCTCGGCGCCGTGCAGGTGATGCTGTTTTGGGCGAATTCTTCGCCGAGTGAGGCGAACGGGATGTGCTTCTTGGCCGGATCGAGAATGAGATCCTCGTGGATCTCATCGGAAATGACCAGAACACCGTTGCGGGCGCAGATTTCGCCCATGGACCGCAGTTCACTTTCGGACCAGACGTTTCCGGTCGGATTGTGTGGATGGCTCAGGATAAAGATCTTCGTGTTGGCGCGGATGGCAGCCTCGAAAGTCCTCTCGTTGAAGCGGTACCCATCGCCGGTGAATTCGAGCGGCGCGTAGGCCAGGTGACGCCCGTTCAACAGGACATCGTTATGGAAATGTGCGTAGACCGGCGGCTGGATCAAAATGGTGTCCCCCGGCGCTGAGAAAGCCTGCACCGCGGTCTTCAGCGTGGTGATTATGCCGGAGGTCTGCAGGATCCATTCTTTGGCGACGTCCCAGCCGAACCGTCGCTGCTGCCAGCCGACGACAGCGTCAACGTAGGAGGCGGTCGCGCCGCCTGGATAGCCGAAGACGCCATGGTCGACCGCCTCGTGGAGCGCATCGATGACGGCTTGTGGCGCCTTGAAGTCGGTGTCGGCGACCCACATCGGCAAAGGATCTGCCACAGCTTCGTCCGGCGCGAGAAGTTTGCTGGCAAAGGCCCATTTCATGGAGTTGCTGTTCTTGCGGTCGACAACTTCGTCGAAAATCGACGCCGCCCGCGCATGCTCCGGGCGGAGATGTTGGGCAAATGCCAGCTTCGTCACAGCAGTTCCTTCCTCGATCTTGACCGCCCGTTGCAGGGCTGATTGACGGAAGGTTAATGGCATTGCATTATGAGCGGAAATGGTATGATTTCATTTACTCATGAGAGTATATCATAATGATTGATCGGCAGCACCTTGCGATCCTCCGAGAAGTAAGCCGTCGGGGCAGCGTGACCGCGGCAGCGGAAAAGCTGAACGTCACCCAGTCGGCCTTGAGCCACACAATCGCCAAGTTCGAGGAACGGCACGGCATCAAGATCTGGATGAAGACCGGACGGGGCCTGCGGTTGACGCAGGCGGGCGAGTACCTGCTGAGCGTTGCCGAGCGCGTCTTGCCGCAGATGGAGCACGCGCAGCGCGTCCTGATGGACTTCGCGCTGGGCAGGAGGGGCGCGCTTCGCGTCGGCATGGAATGCCATCCCTGCCAGCGATGGCTGACGAGAATTGCAACTCCGTATCTGACGCAATGGCCCGACGTCGACTTCGACGTGCGAACTGCCTTCCGCTTCGACGGCGTCGAAGCGCTTCTTGGTTATGAGATCGATCTGCTGATAACGCCGGACCCGGTGGAGACGCCGGAGTTACTGTTCACCTCCGTGTTCGATTACGAGCTGGTGCTGATGGTGCACGAGGCGCATCCACTCGCGGGCCGAACACGCGTGCAGCCGCAAGACCTTTTGGACGAAGAGTTGATTACGGTGCCCGTCACGCTGGAGCGCCTGGACATCTACACCCGCTTCCTTGTCCCGGCGAACTGCAGACCCCGTCAGCATCGCACTGCCGAAACCATCGACCTGATGCTGCAACTGGTATGCGCGGGCAGGGGCGTGACGGTTCTTCCCGATTGGCTCCTGCAGGAGGATGCGTCCGGACTGCCGATACGCGCACTGCGCCTGGGAGACAGCGGCATCCGGAAGAGCATCAACCTGGGCGTGCGGCGCGGCGAGGAGACGACCTCCTATATCGACGGCTTCCTGAAGCTTGCTCGGGAAATGGGACGCTAATCCCTTGCCGGCGATTTGCTCAAATTCAGTTCCGGAATGCAGTCGTAACCTCTACCTTCCGGCGCATGAACATCCTCGCCGCAGGGATCAACCTGGGATCGGCAACACGTCGGCGTGCTGAAGGGGAGCGTCCTTGATCCAGATCTGCGCGCCCTTCGGCCCCGCTGTCGCTTCAAGCGGCTTGCCCGCAGGCAAGCGACCCCAACCTTGCGGTTCCAGGTTCTCGCCTCCGACGGCGAGGCTGCCGGACAGGACAAGGAACTCGAGACCTCGGTGATTTTCGACCTTTATGGCGGAGCCGGGCCGCCAGACTTCAGTTGAGACTCGCTCCTCACCGTCGTCGAACAGGACACGCGCTTCTTTGGCGCCCTCGCGTAGCGCTGCTGCTTCACCCTCGCCGGGCCGGCGGACGATCTGCATGTCGTCGCCCTTCCGGAACTGCCAAAGACGCACGAAGATCGTGCATCCTTCTTTCGATGCAGGCACATGCGAGGTGCCTGGCGGGTTGCGGAAATAGCTTCCCGCCGGATAGTCACCATGCTCGTCCTGGAAGGTTCCCTCAAGGACGAGAATTTCTTCGCCGCCGGCATGGACATGGCGCGGAAAGGCCACTGCCGGGAGCGTAGCGAACGATCGAAGTCGCCCTCGCGACTTCGCCGCCAACGCGATAGAGCATGCGGCGCTCGACGCCCGCGGCTGGACTTTGTACCCAGTCGAGCCTGGCAGCGTGCACGATTACCGGTTTCGTCAGGTCATCATTGATGCGCATTGGGTTGGTCTCCCATCGTCAGGACTATCCGAGATTTCGCGTCGACGGACCTCATTTTCTTGGACCGCTTCCGCGGCTCGCTCCAGCGGCATGGTTTGATCATCGGTCGCACTCCCGTCCAGCGTCTACTCGTTTTCGAACGGTGACCCCGTAATCGAGCCGATAATGCCACGTTGGGCCCCCACCAGATATCCCGTCGAGACAGGGAGCGGATCCTTGCTGACGCCGAGCACCACCAGGCGACCCGCCGGCGCAAGCGCAGGCATTAGCGCGGCGATGGCCGCTGAATTGCCGATCGTCGTAAGGATAGCTTTCGCGCCGCCCATGCCGTTCAGCGCGTTGGCCGCGTTTTCCTCGTTGGCGTCAGTGTAGCAATGGGCGCCGAGGTTTCTCGCATCCGCGGCGATGTCCTCGCCGCGCCCGACCGCCATCACGCGGAGCCCTATCTATAATAGCTGAAGGCGTTGACGGCGGCGATCGACATCGGTCGCGGCGATCCATGATGCCAGGCAGTCATAGCCTTCGATCAGGACGTCCTTTTGCGATCGTACCGGCGATGGGACGGCCGACATACTTGGCGACATCCCTTTCGGGTGATCCGCAGCCCGTATATGTGTCACGTCGAAGTCACGGAGCAGTTCTTGAAGTTGAAGTTCGCTCCACCGGGAGACCCGGTAATCTCGACACCGTATTGAACGCTGCCGACATTTATGTCGCCAAAGCAACCTTTAGATTTGAGCCAATCCAGGACACCCTTGATGTCCACCGTCCCGCTGTCGGTCTTCGAAGTGCGAACTAGCGAGATTACCCTGTGGCCATTGGAGCCTTCAAACACGTTCCAATTCGCACCGCCTACATTGACATTGGGGTAGATTGGAATCGCCGCACCGGAAGGGTCATATTGACTTGAGATAGGCTTGACATTGCCGCTGCCGTCTGGATTTCCGGTGTGGTTTGTCCAGAGCATTATCTCATTTTGATGTGAGCTGTCCCAGATGTCGTAGGCGGTGTCCCAGGCGCCGCCAGAAGGAACATCCTGATTGAAGCTCCCAGTCAGAGTTTTAATCGAACTGAGCGGTTTCCCGACATTGAAAGCCTGGTGGGGATAGCTCTTGATACCTCCAGTATTAGGCTGGTTCGACCAAACGCTCCACTGGTTGTCTGCATAGACCGAAATTGTCTGAGGCCCAGCGCCCTTTCCCCCCCAGATATCATTGTTCCAGGAATAGCCGCCATGTGAAAAGTCCTCGAATGGCGCGCTCGACCTCCAGATCGGAGCGTTTGCCGAGACAAGTGCGACAGTCGATGACCTGGCTTGGTTCAAAGCTTGCCTAAAGAGATCATCATCGTGTCTGTCGACGTACCCCGGCGGGGAGGGCAGCGATCCGGTGCCGTTTATCCGGGTGGAATCCATGAGCTCTCCTTCTGTTACGGGAACAACGATCTCTTACCGATCCGTCTGGCGAGTACCTGGGTCCGTCACCCTTTGAGGCATCCGCATCTGGAGACCTAGTTCGAATGCTAGGCAGCTTAACTTTCGAGAAGCTGACGAGTCTTCTGCCGAACCGGTCCGCCGTCAGCATTTGGCTCCGTGGTATGCTATGCTCATCAGAAGAACGGCACGACGCGGTCGTTCAACAGCTTGCCCGCTGCGATCGGCGCTTTGCGGTCAGCTTGGCGGGATCCGTTCAGCTAATCCGCGGCATGCGCTGGAACCTGGCCGCCAAGCCCAGCCGGCGCGATCTCGAGGAGATGATGGCCGAGCGCGGCATTGCGGTCGATCAACCATCCATCGCTCAAGCCATGGTTGCTCTGAGAGGTGCGAACAGTGGGATGAAAGATTTCCACCACATGTGGATACCCAGCCACTCATTCAGCTTTGATGATTACAAGCTGGCGCTTGCAGTCGCAGCAACTCGCGCGGCGTAAGACACAGATTTATGAAAGCCTGCCCGATACCCACCACCTTTTCCGCCGACGAACAAAGGCAGCGGCAACGGCGCGTTATCGAGAAGTCGCGGATAAGCGCGGCGATCTCGCAGGCGCTATTGGTGCTCGTATCCCGACAGGTGTTTAGCTCGGCGGCAAAGCCGATCATCTCGCGCAGCAGATCGGCATCCGGGGTCTTCTCCACGAGAGTGCGCAGGTTCATCATGTCGTCGGTCATCGGTAATCCTTCCGAAATGGGTTGGCGCCGACAACCAAACCCTACCGGAAAGCGCCGATGACCACCGGCAAGCCGCTCCCTCGCCTGTATGGGGCGATGATTGTCAAGCCTACGGTTGCTTCATTTCCTCTATCTCCTTGTTCGGCCGATTGGCGACCATCTCCTCGTCCCGACATTGCTTAAGCGGCCTTCGAGTGAGCAAGGGAAACATCTCTGCGGGCTTATGCGACGCGGCAAAAGGTGGGAAATGTCTCACCGCACGTTTTGCAGCTCGTTCCACCGTAGTGGCCCGATGCCGAAAACCCAGACGCTCGAACTCCACGCGGAATCAGGTTTCAGCGGGTGGAGGTTGCGGAGAAGGGTCGCCTGTAACCACGAGAGAGCCACTATAAAGTCGCTCATGGCGACGACGCCTTGACGAGGACGAGGCGCGAGAATTCTGGAGTCTCCTCGAAAGCCTGCCTCACAGCACGGAAGAACTCGCTCATCAGCCGCAAGCCGCGCTCCAGGATGAGGCGGTCGAGCGATGAGTATGTCGTGTGCGGCGGCAGGGCATGGAGAAAATTCGCCATGTCCTGATCGGTGATCTGAAGGGCTTCATCGATGGTCTTGCCGACCATGAATTCGGTAAATGTCGAGGATGCGGTTATGGCCGAGCCGCGGCCGAAGGTCTGGAATGTTACGGCGGTGATCGTCTGCGTCTTGCGATCGAAACCCATCGTCAATTTAAGCCCATCGCCGCAGGCGACGGCGCCGACCTCGCCGGCCGCATTTGGGGTGTCCAAAACGCCGACATCGCTCGGGTTGATGAAATAGACCTTGTCGCTGAAGTGGTAGACGTTGTCGGTGTCATACCGCATGGCCCCGATCCTTGTCATGGTGGCGGCTAGCCGAAGGACCTACCGCAGGCGCATTTGTCCCGCGCATTGGATTGTCGAAGATAAAGCCGGAGGACTCCAGGTCCGTGACGAACTCAACTGTCATGCCGACGAGATGGGCTGAGAGCTTGCGTCGACCAACACCTTTGATCCCGTCCGTCTCCATGACGGCGTCCCCTCGCGCGAGACGCTTTCCAGACCCTTTAGGTATTTGAGGCCGGCGCAGCCCGCCTCGACCGTGATGCGAAAGCCTTCCGGCGGTTCGTCGGCGCGGCCTTGACGGCGGCGACGGCGTTCTCAGTGAGTGTGATCATGGGACTTATTATCTTTGATGTGGTCGCAAGGCACGCCGCACAAAGCGTGCCAGAGAAGAAAATTGGATGTTTAGCGGATTGGCACCCTGTCTGACATCCAACAATTGTCGGATGTCGGACAGAGTGAAACCTGGCGCACAAAAAGCGACATCAGCCAGTCTCGCCGCCAGAGCCAGCGTTTTCGATCATATGAATGTGGACCGGGTGCGAACTCTTGGTCGTGCTGCGCTCCAAAAGCCGCGCCGTCGTCACCACACGGTGCGATGGCGAACACCGGGGGTCGACAACCGCTTCGATGGCGCCTTGTCGAAGCAGGCGCCGTCTGTCAGCTCTTGGGTTCCAAACACACTAGTGTGCTCGGACCGTGGCCTTCAGTGCGGCCGTCACCTCACGAGGGCCGACTCAGGCATTGTAAATGCCACGAAACCCGGAAAGTGGGCCAACGCGCCGTCCAAGGAACAGCGCAATCACCGCACACGGCATGGCCACGATTAGATGCCGCGGTCAGTTCCAGTTCAGTCGCGAATCGCGGTGTGGCTAGTCCGCGTTGCAAAACGAAATTCGAGCGAGCACCGGTCTTGCCGTCACATCGAAGGAGAGAAATCACTATCTGTCACAGCCACTCGTCGGCAAGTCCCGTCGCAGCCGACGTAGAGAAATACCAAAGCATCGTGGTTGCAGTCATGCCGGAAAACCGGTGCGATTGTGCCGGTTGCCTCCGCCAACAACGCAACCGACAGGGTGGCCGCAAAGGCGAGTACTGACTGTCACGCTATCGATACCAAAGTGCTGCAACAGATTCGTCAAACAAATTTACAGAGTCTTTGCGAATGCAAGTCGCTGACAATGATACGTTAGCTTCAGTCCGAGATTGGCCGTGGCTAGTTGTCTGACTCAATGATTTGGAATGCGTGAACATAGAACCTGCAGCGTTGATCGCAAGCCGCGTACAGAGAGGCCGTTAATGGACATCGACGTTTTCGAAGCTTACGAGTCTAACGTTCGTCGCTATGGACGATCGTTTCCAACAATTTTTACTAAGTCTCTGGGAGCGACCATATGGGACGAGGCCGGAAAACATTTTATTGATTTCCTTGTCGGGTCCGGGGCGCTAAATTACGGCCATAACAATCCAGATATTATGGCGCCGGCAATTAAATACCTTGTCGATAAAAAGATAGCTTTGTCGCTTGATATGTATACATCCGCGAAGCGTCATTTCATCGAAGTGTTTGTCGAGTCGATCCTGAAGCCCCGGGGCCTTTCTTTTAAGATACAGTTTCCTGGGCCGACCGGGACAAGCGCTAACGAAGCGGCGTTGGCGCTGGCGCGAAAATATACCGGCCGCTCGAGCGTCATGGCCTTCACAAATTCGTTCCATGGCATGTCGCTCGGCTCCTTAGCGGTGTCGGGTTCAGCGGCAACCAGACAGCTTGGCGGCGTTGCTCGCCACGATGTGATCCGTGTCCCTTATGAGAACTATCCCAACCAAACTTTCGATTCCGCGAGTTACATTGATCACGTATTGGGCGACCCCGGCAGCGGGATAGAAAAGCCGGCCGCAATCATCCTGGAGCCCATCCAGGCAGAAGGCGGCATGAACACCGCATCCGCACCTTGGCTCTCAGAAATTCAGCGCATTTGCCGTAAGCACGACGTTGTTTTCATCGTGGATGACATTCAGGCAGGTTCGGGACGAACGGGCGATTTCTTCTCGTTCGAGTTCGCGAAAATCGAGCCCGACATCGTGACCCTTTCGAAATCGCTCAGCGGGTCAGGTAGTCCGTTGTCCATAGTTCTAATTCGCCCCGACTTGGACATATGGAAACCGGGAGAACATAGCGGGACTTTTAGAGGCAATAATCTCGCCTTCGTGACTTCCGCGGCCATGTGCACAATGTGGGCCGACAGGGTCTTTACTACAGCCGTCGAGCGGACGGCCGTCAAACTTCAAGAACACCTTGATCGCCTCGTTGCGAAATTCCCGAAGTGCATCGAACAAAAGCGCGGCCGTGGTCTGATGGCCGGCCTCAAGTGCCGGTCACAGGCCGTCGTTAGTCGTGTGCACGATGTCGCGTTCGAAAACGGCCTGCTGATCGAATCCTCGGGGCCAAATCGCGACGTCATCAAAGTCCTTCCGCCGATAACCATCTCAGATGACGAACTCGATCACGGCATTGCCATCCTCGATCACGCACTACAGGAGAAAACCGATGGCGACTAACCAAGTAGCTCAAACGCCGGCCATCTCGCCTCTTACAGTCAAAGAACGAACCGGCTCGATCAGCACTGCGGAGATCATCTCGGTCCTGAAGGGTGAGATCACGGCTCTGCATATCAGCCAAGCTTTCAGCACCGAAGTAGCCGAGGAGATCACCACGAAGTTTTTTGGCAGTCCCGCTCTCAACGAGCGTAAAGATGGCGTCCCCGGACAATATGTGGGCGCATCCCACTACAGGAAGGATGCGGAATCCTATTTCGAGGAGGCGGAAAATGCACGGCCGCACGTTGACGCCCTTTTTGGCAATTTAGTCGACCCTGTCCGAGCACTATTCGAAGCGTTGAAGCGCGAGCTTCACAAACAGGGCATCGAATTGCGGCTGGCCCGTTCGGAAGGCGGTCAGGCCAATGTTTGTCGCGCTCTCAGTTGGACCGGAAGCGGCACATTTTCCTTGGACCCCCACGACGATGTCGCTCAAGTGTTACGTGCCGGGAAAGATTACGAGCTTTCTGCGGTGGCGGACAACATCGTCGCAGCACTCAACTTTTATCCCAGCATGCCTGAGGCAGGTGGAAACTTGAGGCTATGGAGTCACAAGCCGACAGTCGCAGATCGAAGGTCGCAGGGTGTGGAGACCACGGGATATCCCTACTCCGCAGCTTATCTCGAGGCCGTGCCTAGCCGCGAAATCCAGCTCAAGGCCGGGGATATCGCGCTACTTGACGGCGGTTTCGTTCATGGGGTTACCGGTCAATCAGGCAACGGAAAGCGTCGCGTGCTGCTGAATTGCTTTTTCGGATTTGCGCGGCCAGATCTTGTTCTCTGGTGGACCTGAAGTTGGGCGCCGCTGCGAATGACCGGCTTCCACCGGCAGTTGGAACGTCAATTATCCTTCGTAACCTGCTCGATGCGCCGCAGCGTGGCGCCGAGAACCTCCAAGACGCGCGGCATTCTCAGTGCCACCAGGCTGCTCCTAGTCGTGTCCACGGTGGTAGGCGAAGCTTGTCCGCAATGCAGCGACGCTGACGAAGCGAGCACTGATCTCGATCCAAATGTACGGCCGATCCACAAACGAATAAGAAAGCGTCATGAGGAAAAGACCCTTGCTCAAGCTCTCCCCCGATTTCGCGCGCGATGCTTGCGAAGCGTTGATCGACGGGATTTTCCAATGAGCGTCACTTTAAGGCGGGCCGCCGCCGCCGACATCCCGTTCATCATGCGCACCGAGCGGTTGGAAGGATACGAATCGCTGGTCGGTCGCTGGGAGGAAGCTCGGCATATGGCGGCTCTCGCTGATTCGCGTTATGCCTACTTTGTCGGCGAGGCTGACGGAATACTGTTCGGTTTCGCCATCCTGTGCGGCTGGGCTTCGCCCGAGCAAGTGACACTTGTAGAGCGCGTCGCTGTCGCCGAGCCCGGCAGGGGACTAGGCACGGCAATGATGCGCGTCGTAGTAGATGAGGCGTTTGCAGGGACCGACGTCCACAGGCTCTGGATTTGCTGCTTCCCCGACAATCTCAGAGCGCGGCGCAGCTACGAGGCCATTGGCTTTGTTGCCGAAGGCGTGGCGCGCAGCAGCGCCTTCTTCCGCGACGAGCATCGCGACGAGCTGGTGCTCTCGCTACTGAGGCCGGAGTGGGATGCACAGGCGCGCAGACCTCTGAAAGCGCCTCGCGCTAGCCCGGAAAATTCATGGCAGGTTGGCGGACGAGGAGCAAGCCGTTGAAATGACGTAGGATCTGGTTGAAGCGAGCTCGTCCTCGGTCCCATCGAGTCGGTCGAAACCGCGGCCATCTATCTTAAGGCCGACATGAAGCTCAAGGAACAAGCTTTGGCGAAGACCGAGGCTACCGACAGCCGGGCGGGCCGCTATAAGCCTGATGACCATCTCCTTGCCTTTTTGAAGAGCCTCTGATTATGCCGACCCAACAACCAGAAATAACCCGCAAGATCCCGAGCGGCTGCTGCCTTTTTTGTCCATCTATCTCGGTCATGTCCACGTGGCCGATACCCAATGGTAGCTCAGCGCTTCACCCGAGTTGATGAAAGAAGCAATGCGCCGCCTTGAGCGCCGCTGGGAGGATCGGACATGACCAAGCTTGCCAGCCTGGCGCCTCTTTTGGAGCGCTTTTTCACCCAGCGTCTGATGCAACAGCGGCAGGCAACGATCAGTTCCTATCGCGATACGCTTCGGCAGTTGCTGAAGTTCGCCGAACGAACATTGCATAAGCCGCCGTCTCGCCTGAACTTCGAGGAGGTCGACGCGCCGTTGATCGTTGCCTTCCTTGATGACCTGGAGAACCATTAGGGTATCAGCGTCCGCAGCCGCAACCTGCGCCTCGCAGCAATTCATTCCTTCTTTCGCTACGCGGCCTTCGAGGCACCCGCGCATTCCGCCCAAATCCAACGCGTGCTTGCAGTCCCCAGCAAGCGCTTCACTCGAACCCTGGTTGCTTTCCTGACCCGCCCGGAGGTCGATGCCTTGCTGGCCGCACCGGATCGATCGACCTGGTCTGGGCGACGTGATCACGCATTCCTGCTGGTCGCGGTGCACACCGGATTGCGGCTATCGGAGATAACCGGTCTCAAGCGGGACGATCTGTTCTTCGGCACGGGCGCCCACCTGCGCGTCATTGGCAAAGGGCGCAAGGAACGCTGCACCTCGTTCGCCAAGTCTACGACCGCAGTCTTGAGAACAGAAAGAGCCTCAGCGCGGCGAAGAGGGGTCCTGTTTCCCAGCGCCAGAGGTGAGCGGTTGAGCGTTCATGGCGTTCAGTATATGCTGAACAAACACCGCCAGACCGCTTCTGCCATGTGCCCGTCTCTGAATGGAAAGCGCGTCACTGTTCATCGTCTGAGGCTCACGATGGCCATGGACCTCCTGCAGGCTGGCGTCGATCGCGCCGTCATCGCCCTATGGCTCGGCCATGAATCGGTCGAGACCTCGCAGATCTGTCTCGAGGCGACGTGGGCGATGAAGGAGACGGCATTGGCAAAGACGCTCCCATATTCCGGTAAGTGATCCCGCTTCCGGCCAGACGACAACCTGCTGGAGTTCCTGAACAGCCTGTAGATCGCGTTGACTATGTCGGGTGACCCGGGTGTCTCTGCCGAAAATCTCCTTGTTCCTCAGACATTTGCCATTGCGGTCAAAGCTACCCGACATAGTCGGGCGGGGTAAATAGTGGCGGATGGTGTGCGGCGATATGGGACGGCGCGTGAGCTGCGGGTGACGCTCGGCGGCTGTCGAGACCGCGATTCCGAGACGCTGGGTAACGTTCGAGCGCGCCATGCGCTCGCCGCCGCGGTTCGGGAACAAGAAACGGTCTGCGCCCGGGTCGGCCAACCGGCGTCGCCAGTTGCGGAGGAGTTGGGCCGTGCCAGAGCGGCACGCTCCGCTCCTTGCGCCCCTTGCCGTGTAGATGCGCGACTGCCGAACCATCGATGATCACGTCGCCGACGCGCAGCCCGATGGCTTCGGATACCCGCGCGCCGGTGTTATACATCAGGCTGAACAGCGCTCGATCTCACTGGCCGGCCCAGGTTTGAGCATCGGGCGCTTCGAGGATCGCCTGCATCTCGTCACGCGCCTGGCGTCGGGCCGATCACCGCGCTCGCCTTCCGCGCCACCATCGACCGGCCGGAGCGGTTCGGCACCTCGCGGGCGGTTGGCGCGCATCTGGGGCTGACGCCGGCCCGAGACCGATATCCAGGGCAAGGTCAGCCGCTGCGGCGACGAACTCGCGCGCACCGCCCTCTACGAGGCAGCGCATTCGCTGCTCGTGCGCTCGAAGAAATGGTCGAGCCTCAGGGCATGGGGCATGAAAATTGCCAAGCGCCGCAGCATGGCGCGGGCGCGTGTGGCGGTGGCCCGCAAACTGGCAATTATCCTGCACCGCATGTGGGCCGACGCAACCGAGTTCCGCTTTGGAAAGGAGAATACCGCGCTGGCGGTGTGATCCAAAACAGATCAAAGGAGCGAGCAAACACGAACAAGCTTTCGCCCCAACAGGGCGATGCCCGGATCGTTCCGTGGGGACGATGGGCGAGGTGATCTCGTTAAGAGTCCCCGAACCTGCCGAACCAAGTTCGCAAGGTCGTGAATCAGATTGAGACGCCTCGCTCTCATGACCCCATCATGCGGCGGCCCAGCGCCAACCGCGAAGAGAAGCGAGTGACTCGCGGAGCCGTCCGAGAAAAAAGTGCAGGAGCGCCTTGACCTCAACGACCCCAATCAGAGAGGACTCTTATGTTAGACGGAATCCACTAGCTCCCGCACCCCAGGCAGGTTCTCCAGCCGGCACATCGTCGATTGGGAGGCCAGATCCGGACCCGATGGCAGCGCATCCTGGGCCATCTTGAAGACCGGATCGTAGCGCAGCCGGTTGGTGTCATTGCCATCCTCGTAGCCGGCGGCGATCATCTTCATACGAAAGCCGATCATGTCGGCCAAGCTGTGGACGATCTGGTCCGAACAGCGCGAATCGTCGATGCAGCGCGCCAGACGCTCGGCAACACGCAGCCGCTTTTCCACCTCGGCCAGAGCGAGAACCACTGTTGGACGACAGCATGCCGCCGTCGAAACGGGCGACGACGGACTTGCCGCCGACTGATGACAAACCGCTCACCGGCAGCGTAAGATCAATCATGGCGGGTATTGTCTCCGGGAAACGGTTCGGATCGGCCTAGGAAACAAATCCTACGTCATTTCGACTGGCTTGCTCCACATCCGCCAACCTGCCATGAAATTTCCGGGCTAGGAAATCGCGCAACGACTATCGGTACGCTTCTGAAAGACTTTTACTATATGAAACTTTCAGAAGCGGTCGTGTCACATTAGTTCACCCAAAAATAACGCTGGTTGCTGCGGCGATGTGATAGATTTTTGGCGATGCCGGCCATCCGATATGCCGGCCTTCCGACACGACGCCCAGAGCCGCAGCCTTTTAGCCGCCAGCTTTGTATGCCCAGAGACAGCATACGGCGCAAATGGCTGCGGAGCAGAGACTATGGAACGCCCGCCGATGACTTCAGTCCCTCAATTCGACGGCTGGCAGGTCCCAACGGTAGCCGGTCAGGCATTTGCCGTCCAGTTGGGCCGATTTCTCGACCAGACCAATGGCGTTGCTCAATCTCAGCGGTTGTTCGACCTTTTATCTGCCTTTGCTCTGAATTTTGACTGCCCGTGGATCGCCTATGGCTCTTTTACACCGGACCAAAGATTTTGCGGGCCGGTTCGACGCAGCCCGGCGGTCATGCTGAATTATCCTGATGACTGGCAGGAGCGATATTTCGAAATGGGTTTTGACAGAATAGACCCCATCATCAAGACGAGTCGAAGGAGCGCAGATGCCTTTCGATGGAGCGAAGTGTACAACGACGCGAGCACGACTCGAGACGAGCGGCGCGTTTTCGACGAAGCTGCGACGTTCGGCCTAAGGTCGGGCATTAGCGTACCATTGCACGGTCCCGATGGCAGCTTTGCAGTCATCAGCTTCGCTCAATCCCGGCACCACGAAATGGAAAATAGAACAATCGCCTACTTGCAACTGGCCGCGCTACATTTCCATCTGAGCTTCTCTAAGCTTGCGCACTACAGTGGTATCGAAGATGGAGCTAACCTTTCGCAAAGAGAAAAGGAGTGTATTTTATGGACGGCGCGAGGAAAATCGTCGTGGGAAATAGGAAAAATACTAGGGATATCCGTCAACACCGTCAATTTTCATATAAAGAACGTAATGCGAAAGTTGAATACCGCTAGCAGAACGGTCGCCGCTGTGAAGGCCGTAAGATTCGGACTTATCGAATCGTAAAGCGCGGGCATTCAAATGTCTGGGTATTCCTTTTCCTCAGGGACATTCCACATCTAGGATTTGGGCTGCCACTCCTAGTTCGCGCGCGAAGGTCAGGTGGACGCCAGCTACGGGCGGCAAGTCCGGCGCCGTCGTTGCGATGGCTTGGATTCCCGGCTTCTCATCGTAGGAGACGATCGCCACCGACTTGCCCGGTTTGTTCGACTTGGCGGCGGTCTTTTTCAGGATCTGGATCTCGCGATAGACACACAAGACCTGCGCCATCTTCTGCTCGAACGCGGCGTCGCGACGTTCCAGGTAGTAGCGCACCTTGTGCGGCTTGATTTCCTCTTGGCCGAGTATCTTGCACACCGTGCCCTGCACCAGCCTGGCGAGACATTCGTGCCCGGCCGCCGGTCCATGCTCGCGCATGGCGTGCCAAAAGCCGCGTCGTCCACAACTCGTGCGGATAGCCGTGCTCTTTGGCCTTGTCGCACGCCAAAGATACCAGCCAAGCCTTGGCCTCCGGCGTGATCGTCGGCTCCTTTCCCGGATGCGGTCGGTCATCGAGTGCCGTCAGCGGCCGCCCATAGGCCAGCGCTCGCTCCACCCAGCGCTCGACTGTTTGATGATGGACGCCAAGGCTCCGCCCGACCGCGAAGAACGATGGATTGTCACGGTAGGCGAGCAGCATCCGTGCCCGTTCAACCCGCCGTGCCGCTCGCTTCGCGAGCGCAAAAGCGCCGTCAGAGTTCCAATCTCCTCATCGCTCATCGCCAGCTCAATCGCTCGCCGCCTTCTTGCCATTTCGCTGCTCCTCGTTCAGTTCACCGCCAACGAGGAATCCGCGAGCAACCCACCAGTTCCATGAGGGGCCAGACTCGCGCCTTTACGAGCACATGCCAGTTTCATGGAATCGATCGTCTACGCAGCGCTCGAGACAAGGCAACGGGTGGGGTGCAGGATGGGACCGAGCGCCTCATGCAGACCGTGCTTAGGGAATAGGCTTACGCACGCGCGTATCAAACTTCGGACCGTCAAGCTCAAGCCCTTCCGGTCTGGACACGCATGTACAAACTGGCAGAGTCCCCATGGCCAGCTCAAGCTCAAAGCCGCCGATCAGTCTCCTCGCTGAAAACGCGGAACGGACAGCGCGCGCCAACAATCGACATGCGCTCCGCTACGGCGGACCGATGAAACAAGTCGGATACCTCGAAGGCCGGTATGCGCCGCACAGCCCGGACCAAAATCCGCGAAATCCATGTTGGCGAGCTTCGAGAGTGGCGCCTCGCGAGGCCCCGCGCCGGCCCGATAAACAATCTCGAACACACCAAGGTCGATGACTGTTACAAAAACATTTAACAACGGTATAGAAAAATATACAAATATCGCCTTTCAATATTATATGCCGCGTGCAACAATCTGTGCGATCCATCATACTGTAGAAGGGAAATCAAAAATGGATGACAAAATTGATAATTCTATTTCACCATCAGAGCTTGAGTCGTACTTCGGAGAAGATTATATATATTTTGGAGACGTCGTCAACCTGCCGGAAAGCAGTGATCGGCAAGCAGAAGTAATTTGTGACCTTCTTTCCATTGGGCAAGATAGCCCCGTTATTGAACTTGGATGCGGTTATGGGCGGATTTCCAACCGGTTGGCGGAAAAAGGAGCGCAAGTAACCGGGCTTGATATCTCGCCGATCTTGCTAAAAAAAGCCGAAGCGGACGCGGCTGAGCGCGGATTAAATGTTGAGTATGTTTTGGGCGACATGCGTTCACTTCCCTGGCGAGATCGCTTCGACGCGGCTTTTCTGTGGTATACGACGTTTGGCTATTTCGATGACGCGGACAATGAGACAGTTCTTCGTGAAGCCGCTTCCTGCCTTCGAACGGGCGGGCGTCTGCTAATCGATCACCCTAATCGCATCGATTTCCTGAGCCACAAGTCGCCTATCTGTTACGTTGCGCAGCGCCACAATGATGTAAGAATCGATATATTTAGCAATGACGTGCTACGCGATCGCTCGAACCTCGAAAGGATTATAGTCCGCGATGGATGCGTTAGACGAACGCACCTTTCTTTCAGACAGTATGGGTTTTCTGAATATGTTCGCATGTTGCGAGGCGCGGGGTTCCAGACTGTTGAAGCTTATGGGCAGGAAGGCGAAGCGTTTACTTCCGATAGCTCGCGCCTCGTGGTTGTCGCATACAAATAATACAATGGCCCTATCGAGATCTAGCAGGCTGTTGAAGAAATCCACTTGCGGGCGATGAAGTCAGCTTCGTCGCCGTTGTGGAAGCAGATTTGGCCGGTGATGGAGCCGTCTTGCTGGATTTCGGCCCAGCCATCA
>NZ_JAVIIR010000021.1:0-64589 GCF_033977325.1 Mesorhizobium vachelliae | reverse complement strand
CAGTCTTGGTCATGGTGGCGTTCCTTCGCGGGAATCGGTGACGTGAACAATCACCAGCCTGCCATGACCGCCCTCTCTCGGCGAATTTGCAGAACTCTCAGCACACTACCCGCTGAGATGCTGGCGGGACAGCGTCCCCCTCTCCCTGCCGGGCATCTCCCCCACAAGGGCAGGCCAATCGCATATGGCGCTCCCCCTCTCCGTCTCGGCTTCGCCGAGCCACCTCTCCCCCGCCTTTGGCGGGGGCGAGGAACCCAGGCTTGCGAAGGTCGCGCCCTCGCCGGTTGGCGTTTCCTCGCCCCCATGAAATGGGGGAGAGGTGGCTCGGCGCGCAGCGCCGAGACGGAGCGGGGGCCAGCGCTGCCATAGGCGACTGCCCTGCCCACAAGGGGAGATCGGCTGTACCGCCCTTGCGGAACAGCGCACAAGAACTGCGGAAAACCAAACATTTCGCCGGGAGAAGCGGACCTATCATTCCCTCGCAGGCAACGGCGCCCTGGCGGTCGCATCCGCCCCCGCGCCTGGCGATCCCGGGGCGCCCAACAACAGAGGGAACGACGATGAAATTCATGCTGACCGACAGAAAACTGCACCCGCAGGCCAAGCCTACCGCCAACGATTTCAAGGCGGGCGCGATCAGCCGGCGCGAATATCTGGCTTTGATGGCAGGCCTCGGCGTCAGCGCCGCCGGCGCGATGGCGCTGGGCGGTATCGCGCCCTCGCCTGCCCGTGCCGCCGAGCCGAAAAAGGGCGGCGTGCTGCGCGTGGCGATGAACGTCAAAGGTTTCAAGGACCCGCGCACCTTCGACGGCGTCGAGATGTCGAATGTCGCGCGCCACTGCAACGAATATCTGGTGCGCTGGAAAACCGACTTCTCTTTCGAACCCTGGCTCTTGGAAAGCTGGGAGACCAGCGACGACGCCAAGACGATCACGCTTCATGTGCGCAAGGGCATCACATGGTCGAACGGCGACACTTTCAACGCCGACGACGTGATCCATAATCTCAACCGCTGGTGCGACGCCTCGGTCGCCGGCAATTCGGTCGCGGCCCGCATGGGCGCGCTGGTCGATGCCGGCACCAAGAAGCCGGTCGATGGCGGCATCCAGAAGGTCGACGACTACACCGTCAAGCTCAACCTGCCCAAGCCCGACATCTCGCTGATTGCCGGCATGGCCGACTATCCGGCGCTGATCATGCACCGCTCCTATGAGGGCGACGGCGACCCGAAGAAGGCTCTGGCGATCACCACCGGCCCATGCGAGTTGGTCAGCTGGGACGCCGAGACGGGCGCCGAGGTGAAGCGCAAGGACAAGCCCTGGTGGAAGGGCGAGTTCTATCTCGACGGCATCAAATGGGTCGACTACGGCTCCGATCCCAACGCCACGCTGTCGGCCTTTGAATCCGGCGAGATCGACACCGACCACGAGACCACGTCGGATGCCGTGTCGCAGACCGATAAGATGGGCCTGCTGAATTCCGAGATCGCCACCGGCTCGACCATCGTCGCGCGCTTCAATGTCTCCAACGCGCCCTATGACGACGTCAAGGTGCGCCGCGCTGCCCAGCTTGCCGTCGACAATGCGGCGGTGCTGAAGCTCGGTATCGATGGCCGTGGAAAACCCGCCGACAACCACCATGTCGGGCCGATGCATCCGGAATTCGCCGATATCGGCCCGGCCAAGCAAGATGTCGACCAGGCCAAGAAGCTGATGTCGGAATCCGGCAAGGCCGACCACGAATATGAGCTGATTTCGGTCGACATCGAATGGCAAAAGAGCACCGCCGACGCAATCGCAGCGCAAATCCGCGAGGCGGGCTTCAAGATAAAGCGCACTGTGCTGCCGGCCGCGACCTTCTGGAACGACTGGGCGAAATTCCCCTATTCCTGCACCGAATGGCTCGGCCGCCCGCTCGGCGTGCAGGTGCTGGCTTTGGCCTACAAATCGGGCGGCGCCTGGAACGAAAGCGCCTATTCGAACAAGGAGTTCGACGAGCTTCTCGATAAAGCGCTGGCGACGCCGGACGCCGCAAAACGCAAGGAGATCATGGCCAAGATCGAGACGAACCTGCGCGACTCCGGCATCATCATCCAGCCCTACTGGCGCTCGGTCTACCGCACCTACCGCAAGGGCGTGCAGGGCTGCGAGCAGCACCAGGCGCTCGAGCAGCATTTCGAGAAGGTCTGGCTGGAGTCCTGATCCTCCCGGGACGGCCATGTAAATTAGGCGGCACCCCGAGCGACAAAGTCGCTCGGGCACACATCCAAATCACAGGTCTGGACAACCCACCTAGGGTTGTTTGCCTTGACACGGCAATTGCTCATCTGTCTGTAATCTGACGCGTCCCCCTAGGGTCCGCCGAAGGACTTATGCAGACAGGGAGTATTTTGATGCGTGCCCGTTGGGCTTTCTTTCTTGCGCCAATTATCCCAGCGGCAGTGGCTGGCTACAATCTACATATGCACCGTCCCCAGATGACGGCGCTATCGAGCTTCATATTCATGTGCCTCGTATTCTATTTTCTGGAGGCAATAGTCGGAATCCCTGCCTTCCACATCCTAAAGCGGAAGCGTTGGCAGTTTTTTTGGATATACGCTGCCGTCGGCTTTCTGGCGGTTTTCGCTCCATTGTTTGCCCTGTGCCTCGCTCGGTGGCGGTCATGGTACGAGATCGGCCCAGTCTTAAATACATGCGCCTTGGTGGGGATATACGGGGGTGCTATCGGCTTGATTTTCTGGCTTTTGGTCCGACCGGATAAAGATCCAGTGAAGCAGCTTGCCTCGCATTTTATCTAATCTCTCTCCGCTCGGTCAAAGCGTGCGCGAAACCATGGACCATTTTGATCTCGGCACCTATCACCGCCCCATTTCCACGTCCTCCACCGAAACCCAGCGCTGGTTCGATATCGGGCTGAACTGGTGCTACGGCTTCAACCACGAGGAAGGCATCAAATGCTTCGAGAAGGCGCTGGAGGCCGATCCAGCTTGTGCCTTCGTGCATTGGGGCATCGCCTATGCCGCCGGGCCTTTCTACAATCTCACCTGGAAGGAGCATGGCAAGGCCGAGGCCGACCGTGTCGCCAGGCGCTGCTTCGAGCATATGCGGCTGGCGCAAGCCAACGCGGCGAGCGCGAGCCCTGTCGAACAGCGGCTTATCGAGGCGCTGGCCGCCCGCTTCCAGCAGCCGCAGGGCGTGAGCGCGACGGAATTCGAAAGATGGGACGACGCCTATGCCGCCGCGATGCGGCAAGTCTATCGCGCGTTCCCGGACGATCATGACGTGATGGCGCTGACGGTCGAGGCGCTGATGATGCGCACGGTGCGGCGCCTGTGGAACCTCAAGACCGGTGCGCCTGCACCGAATTCCGACGTGCTGGAGGCGCTGGAGATCTGCGAGCGTTCGATCAGCCTCTCGGACGAGGCAGGCACCGCGCCTCATCCAGCGGCGCTCCATCTGCATATCCATCTGCTTGAAATGTCGACGCAGCCCGAGCGCGGCATGCGCTCGGCGGAGCGGCTGGGCACGATGTGCCCGGATGCCGGCCACATGAACCACATGCCGGGGCACATTTACGTGCTGTGCGGCGCGTATGAGAAGGCGAAGATTGCCAGCGAGAAGGCGGTGCGCGCCAACGACCTCTACCTCGCCTATGCCGGCGAGCCGACCTACTACCTGCTTGGATGCTGCCACGACCTGCATCTTATGATGTTCACCTGTATGTTCCTTGGCCAATACCGACCGGCGTTGTGGGCGGCCGACAAGGTGCGCAGCCTGGTGACGCGCGATGTCGTCAGCATTCCCGAGCGGCCCAAGCTGACGCAGACGGTCGAGGGCTATCACGCGATGAAGTCGCATGTGCAGGTACGCTTCGGGCGCTGGCGCGAGATCATCGACGAGCCGATGAACGACGAGCCCGACCTCTATGTGGTGACCAGCGCGCTGCAGCATTACGCCAAGGGCGTGGCGCACGCGACGCTGCGCGACTTCGCTTCCGCCGAGTGCGAACGCGAACTATTTAGCCGGCAAATCGACAGCATTCCGTCGGAGCGCCGCTTCCTCAGCAACCCGACAAAAGCCTCGCTGGCGGTAGGCGCAGCGCTGCTCGATGGCGAGCTCGCCTATCACCGGGGCCGGCATGACGAGGCCTACCGGCATCTGCGCCGCGCGGTCGAGCTCGACGACAATTTATCCTACACAGAGCCGTGGGCCTGGATGCATCCGCCCCGCCACGCGCTGGCAGCGCTTTTGCTCGACCAGGGCTATGCGGCGGAAGCAGAGCAGGTCTATCGCGACGATCTTGGCCTGAGCGGCGCCGTGCAGTGCTGCGCCCAGCACCCGGACAATGTCTGGGCGCTGCACGGGCTGGTCGAATGCCTGAAGCGGCGCGGCGAGACGGAGGAACTGCCGGGACTAGAGGCGAAGCTTGCCGCGGCGCTGGCCAAGGCGGATGTGGCGATCACCTCGTCCTGCCTCTGCAGGACGAGCGTGCTAGCGGACCATTGCTGTTGTCATTAGGTTTGTTGTCGCACCAGGACGATGGCGCCATCCGCTACGAGAAGATCTCCGCCAGTTCGTCGATGCTTGCACCTTCCTTCGCCTGGCGCAGCTCGACGTAGCTCACCGCCGTTGCGATCGACAGCACCATCGACACCACGGTCTGCACCAGCGCGGCCCCGATCTCGGCGATGATGCCGCCGAACAGCACGAGAACAAGCAATATCCCCCACTGGATGATCATAGCGATGATGATGAGAATGAGGAATAGGCCGAAAAGCGCCCAGCGGCTGCCCTTGGTCAGAGCCCGGCTGCGCGACATCGAGCCGAAAACGCCCCGCCGCTCCTGGATCAGGACGGGCACCGACATCGACCAGCCGAGCCAGAGGATGATGCCCGGCACGATCAGCAGTACCAGGCCGATACCGGCGCCGATAGCGACGAGAATACCGATCGCCAGAGTCGGCAGCAGAAAGCGGATCGCAATCTGGATGCAGTCGCCGAAGGACGGCCGCTTGCCGTTGAGATCCTCGATGGTCGCCCGCACCAGCGCAGATTGCAGCAGCAGCGTGAACACAAACGAGATCAGGCCGGCGATGACGGTGATGTAGGAATTGCGAAATGCCGCGCTTGGATCCGGCGTGGCACCCGGATCCGTTTGCAGAATTGCATTGATCTGCGGCTGGGTCGCCATCCGGATCAGCAATGTCGGCAGCCCCGCGAACAGCGCCGCCAACCCGACGCAAAGTCCGATGTTTCGCCCAATCACGCCGAAGGTGTTGCTGAATACCCTGCCGATCTCGAACCTGCCGGGTCGTCCCAATGTCGCAGTGGTCATGATAATTTCCCCCGAGTCACCGCCGTATCCAATCGCTGACTTCAAAGTAAATTTGCCAAGATTGACGGGTTACGTCCAGTGCGCTTGCAATTGTCATGGGGTATTGCCAGTGTCGGGCCCGAACCGCAGGTTGCAGGGGGAACGAGCGGGTGACGGCCGCAGGGACGGAAGATGCCGGACGGCTGGCGCAGTTGCACAAGCAGCTGCTGGCCGGCGATTCGATCCAGTTCGGGCTGCCAACCTATGTGCGGCCCGAGCCGCCGGAGTGGCTGAAGCCGTTTCTCGACGGCCTGGCAAAGCTCGGTCCCTATATGATCTATCTGTTCTGGGGCGCGGTGATCATCGGCGTCGCGATCATTGCCTTCCTGCTTTTCCTCGAGGCCAAAGGCATCGCCTGGCGCCTGCCGTGGCGGCGGAAACGCGAGGAGACCGAAGCGAAGGAAGAATGGCGGCCTGACGCGGGTGCTGCCCAGATCCTGCTCTCCGAGGCCGATGCGCTTGCCGCGCGCGGCGAGTTTGACGAGGCTGTGCATCTTCTGTTGCGCCGCAGCGTCGCCGACATCGCCACGCGGCTGCCCGACTTCCTGCGTCCGTCGCTCACCGCGCGCGATATCGCCGCCGCCGGCTCCATCCCCACCCGGCCCCGCGCCGCCTTCAGCGAGATCGCCCGCATCGTCGAGGCAGCCTTGTTCGCCCGCCGTCCCGTCGGCGCCGAGGGCTGGCGGCAGGCGCGCGGCGCGTATGAGCGTTTCGCCTTCCGGGATGCCTGGGCATGACCGCGCAGGTGACGGGGGCAGGGCAAGAACCGTTCAGCCGCAGAACCTTGTTCTGGGGCATTTTCGCCAGCCTGCTAGCGGCGGCCGGGTTTTTCCTCTTGTCCACCTATGCCCCCGATTTCCGCGAGCCCGAAGGCGGCGGCACGCCGTTTTCGAAGGGCGGCACCGGTTATGCCGGGCTTGTCGAATGGCTGAAGCTGACCAACGGGCAGGCGCCGCCGATGGAACGCGGCGAGAAGGACCTCGAATCCCCGCTGGCATCCGCGTTCCTGCTCGTCGTCACCATCGCGCCGGGCAGCGACCCGGCCGCGCTCGACCGCATCATCAAAGCGCGATCGGGCAAGGACACGCTGTTCGTCCTGCCGAAGTGGCAGACCTTTCCCTTGTTCGGCCATGACGGCTGGGAGACCAAGGTCGAGCGGCTGCCCAATTCGGTCGTCAACGACTGGCTCGGCCGCATCGCCAAGGCGAAGCTCGGCGAGGCAAGGAACACGCTCCCGCAGCTCAATATCGCCGGCCGCACGGTGCCCGCGCCGGACGAGCTGCAATGGGTGCCGGACGACCATCCGCTGATCGCGGCCGGCGACGGCAGGGCCATCCTGACCGAGCTCGACAACGAGCCCTTCTACATCCTTACCGATCCAGATTTCATCAACAATGCCGGGCTGAAGGACGAGCAGACGGCAGCCGCCGCGCTCGACATGATCGCCATGATCGAGCCTGCCAAGGGCGCCGTCATGTTCGACCTGACGCTGCACGGCATCGGCCAGAAATACGATCTCGCCAAGCTTCTGGTCGAACCGCCCTTCCTGGCGCTGACGCTGTCGGTGCTGGTGGCGGCCGCGCTCGCCTTCCTGCACGGGCTCGGCCGTTTCGGCCCGCCGCGCGCCGAGGGCCGCGCCATCGCCTTCGGCAAGCGGGCGCTGGTCGACACCACGGCGATGCTGCTCAGGCGCGCCGGGCGGCTGCAAGAGCTTGGCGACCGCTACGCGGCGCTGATGCGCCAACGCGCCGCCGCGCTGCTCGGCGCGCCGCATGGGCTGCAGGGCGAGGCGCTCGACCGCTGGCTGGACTCCCGCGACAAAAGCGAAGCGCACGGCTTTACCGCGCGGTTCAAGGCAGTGAACGATTCCAACAGTTTGGCCGGAATGCATGACGCAGCGGGAAAGCTGCATGACTGGACGGCAAGGAGGCTCGGTGAACGTCGATGAAGTGAAAGCCCTGGCGGGCGCGATCAGGGAAGAAGTGGCGAAGGCGATCACGGGGCAACGCGACACCGTCGACCTGATGCTGACGGCGCTGTTCGCCGGTGGGCATATCCTGCTCGAAGGCCCGCCAGGCACCGCCAAGACCATGACGGCGCGCTGCTTCGCGCAGGCGCTCGGCGTCGCCTATGGCCGCATCCAGTTCACGCCCGACCTGATGCCCGGCGATATCGTCGGCTCCAACATCTACAATTTCCAGACCGGGCAGTTCACGCTGACGCGCGGCCCAATCTTCTGCGACCTGCTTCTCGCCGACGAAATCAACCGCACGCCGCCGAAGACGCAAGCCGCCCTGCTCGAGGCCATGCAGGAGCACGCCGTCACCTTCGACGGCACCACCCATTCGCTCGGCCGGAATTTCATGGTCGTGGCGACGCAGAACCCGATCGAGCATCAGGGCGTCTATCCCCTGCCCGAAGCGCAACTCGACCGCTTCCTGTTCAAGCATCGGGTGAGCTATCCGGATCTCGCGGAAGAGCGCGCCATCATCGTCCATCACGGCGGCTCGGCTTCGCACGATATCGAGCAATACGGCATCAAGGCGCGGACCGACCGCAAGACGCTGGAAGCCGCACTTGCGACGGTCGGCGACGTCACGCTGGTCGACGATGTCGTCGGCTATATCGCGGCACTCGTGCGCGGCACGCGCGAAAGCCCCGACCTCGAGGTCGGCGCCAGCCCGCGCGCGGGCGCCATGCTGGCGCGGGCCGCGCGCGCCAGGGCGGCGCTCGACGGCCGCAACTACGTCATCCCCGACGACGTCAAGGCGCTGGCGGTGCCGGCGCTGCGCCACCGCGTCGTTCTCTCGCCGGCCGCGCAGATCGACGGGCGGCTGGTCGAGCAGATCGTCTCCGACCTTGTCGACCATACGGAAGCGCCGCGTTGATCTATCCGAGCGGAAGAGCGGTCTGGGCGGCGGCGGCGGGAGCGATCCCCGCCTTCCTGATCGCGCTTGCGCTGCCCTCTATCTGGTATCTCGGCCTGTTGTGGATCTGCGTGCTGCTTGCCTTCCTGGCGGTGGACGCCGCCGCGGGCCGCGGCCGCGCCTCGCTCGATGCGACGCTGACAGCGCCGTCGCAGGTGGGCATCGGCGGGCGCTTCACGTTGCACATCGCGGCAGGTGTCGGGGCAAAGCTACGACGCCTGCAGGCGCGTGTCGGGCACGACCAGCGGCTGCTGCCGGTCGCGGGCACCGGCGGCGCGCTGCCGGCCAATGGCGGCACGCTCGATCTCGAATTCGAGGCCATCCGCCGCGGCATCGCCAGTTTCGACCGGCTGTGGCTGCGCTGGCAGGGCCCGTTCGGACTGGTCTGGAACCAGGTCGTGCTGCCGGTCGACCGCAAGGTTGCGGTGCTGCCCAACGTCAACAGCGCGCGCGACGAGGCGATCACGCTTCTGCAGCGCTCCGCCCTTGCCGACGGGCACGCGCAGAAGCGCGCCGGCCAGGGCCGCGAGTTCGAGGCGCTGAAGGATTACCAGCCCGGCATGGGCCGGCGCATGATCGACTGGAAGCGCAGCGCCCGCCACGGCAAGCTTCTGGCGCGCGAATTCCGGATCGAAGAGAACAACAACATCGTTCTGGCCATCGATAGCGGCCGCCTGATGTGCGAGCCGGTCGATGGCGTGCCGAAAGTCGACCGCGCCGTGACGGCAGCACTTCTGTCGGCCTTCATCGCGCTCAAGGGCGGCGACCTCGTCAGCCTGTTCTCCTTCGATGCCAGGCCGCGCGTCTCCAGCGGCGCGGTGCGCGGCTCGCCGAGCTTCACCATGATCCAGAAGCGCGCTGCCGAGATCGACTATTCGACCGAGGAGACCAACTTCACCCTGGCGCTCACCACGCTTTCGGCCAGGCTCGACCGGCGCTCACTGGTCATCGTCTTCACCGATTTCGTCGATCCGATCAGCGCCGAGCTGATGCTGCGCACCGTGGGCCGGCTGACCGAGCGGCATCTGGTGCTGTTCATGCTGATGCGGGACGTCGAACTGGAAACGCTGGCCGACATGGCGCCGGCGGCGCCGGAGGACGTCGCCCGCTCCGTCATCGCCGGCGACCTCTTGCGGCAGCGGCAGGTGGTGATCGGCAGGCTCCGGCTGCTCGGCGCGCATGTCATCGAGGCCGACCATCAACGGCTCGGCCCGGCGCTGGTCGAGCGCTATATCCAGCTCAAGGAGGAGAACCTCCTATGACGCTGTCCGCCGGCACCGATGCGGTGCGCCAGTCGCTGGCAAGCTTCCGCCAGGAGCGCGAGGCCGACTGGAAAGCCTTCGAGGCGCTGCTGGCGCGCGTCGAGAAGCGTGCGCCCCGTGCGTTGTCGGAAGACGAGCTCCTGTCGCTGCCGCTGCTCTACCGCTCGGCGCTGTCATCGCTTTCGGTGGCGCGCGCGACCTCGCTCGACCGTGCGCTGATCGCTTATCTCGAAGCGCTATGCCTGCGCGGCTATTTCTACCTCTACGGCGCGCGGCGATCTTTAAGAACCCGCATCGGCGACTTCTTCCTGCACGATTGGCCGGCGGCGATCCGCGACCTGTGGCGCGAGGTGTGGACATCGGTCGGGCTGACGGTGATCGGCGCGATTGCCGGCTATTGGCTGGTCGCCTCCGACAAGCGCTGGTACGACGCCATCATCGCGCCGAGCCTGGCGGGCGGACGCAACCCGGATTCCTCGGCCGAGACGCTGCGGGCCGTGCTTTACGGCGGCGGCGACCATTTCCTGTCGGGCTTTGCCGCCTATCTCTTCACCCACAACACGCAGGTCTCGATCCTGGCCTTCGCGCTGGGCTTCGCCTTCGCTGTGCCCAGCGTGCTGATCATCCTTATGAATGGCTGCATGCTCGGCGCCATTTTCCAGATCTATGCCGCCAAGAGCCTGGGCTTCGAGCTCGGCGGCTGGCTTTCGATCCACGGCACGACGGAACTGTTCGCCATCGCGATTGCGGGTGCCGCCGGCATGCGCATCGGCACCAGCATCGCCTTTCCCGGCGAGCTGACCCGCATGGCCGCTGCCGCCCGGGCCGGGCGCGTGGCGGCGACCGCGATGATCGGCGTCACGGTGATGCTGCTTTTCGCCGGACTGCTGGAAGGCATCGGTCGGCAGACGATCACCAGCGATATTGTCCGCTATTCGATCGGCGGCGGCATGCTGGCTTTATGGCTCTGCTATTTCTACCTGTTCCGGATGGTGCGGCATGGCGACCGCTAGGGCAGCGAAGGTCAAGGACCCGGCAGCGCTGATCCGCCCGCTGGTCACGCCGGAGGGCGTCGACCTCAGGGTGAAGCTCGCCGACGCCGGTACCCGCGCTTCCGGCTTCCTGCTCGACGTCGTGATCATCACCGTGGCGGCGGTCGTGGTAAGCCTTGTCGCGCTGTTCGGCCTTGGCGGGCTTGGCGTGCAGGATGCCGAGCCGCTGTTCATCGTCTGGATCATCTTCATCTTCTTCCTGCGCAACATCTATTTCATCGCCTTCGAGGCGGGACGGCGGGCAGCGACACCTGGCAAGCGCATGGTCGGCGTGAGAGTCGCGTCGCGCAGCGGCGCCGGCCTCACGCTCGACCAGGTCATCGCGCGCAACCTGATGCGCGAGATCGAAGTTTTCCTGCCGCTGTCGATCCTCGCCGCGCGCGCCAGCGCCGATGTCGCCGACACGCTGACGACCATCTTCGGCCTGGTCTGGGCGCTGCTGTTCTCGCTGTTTCCGCTGTTCAACCGCGACCGGCTGAGGATCGGCGACCTGCTCGCCGGCACCTGGGTTGTCGAGGCGCCGAAAGTGGCGCTGGTCGAGGACCTTTCGCTGCGCAAGGACCCGGTCGCCGCGCGCTTCCAGTTCAGCCCCGCGCAGCTCGACGCCTATGGCATCGCCGAGCTGCAGAAACTGGAGGAAGTGCTGCGCCGCGACGACTATTCCGCGCTGAAGGCGGTGGCGGAGACGATCGCCCGCAAGATCGGCGCCAGGGTCGAGCCGGTGGATTCAAAGGCATTTCTCACCGCCTATTACGGCGAGCTCCGGGCGCATCTCGAACGCAAGCTGCTGCTCGGGAACCGCAAGGCGGATAAGTACGCGCGATAGATTGGAGTTCTCAGTATGTCTGAAACAATCAGCCAAGCCGAGAGCGCCAGAATAGAAAGCGCCATTCGGGCAGCAGTTTCCGGGTCGTGGGAGGAGTTTGCAAAACTCACGGATGAACCGTTTCCAAACGATGCATCGATGAGGGAGCAATTCGAAGATTCCTCTCCCCGGCTTCAGCAAGCCGGAGGAAATTGGGAAATGACCTCAGGCATAGGGATCGTACCTGACGACGGGACGCGCATGATCACAGTCATGATCAAAGCGCCGCCCGCCGTGGATATTGTCCTCACGCTGCACAGCACGAGCGATCGAGACGACAGCACTATCAGTGTCTGGACGTTCCTTCAGCAGCTGAATTGGGACGACTAGGCCTCCCCTACCCCACCCACTTCTCATAGTCCGACACCAGCAGATGCAGCGGCGCCACATCTTCATCGATGTTGGAGAAGCGGCCGATCGGCTCGCGGAAGACGTTGTCGGTGAGGTCGTCATTGACGGTCGAGACCTCGCCGATCAGCACGTCCTTGCCTTCGGCCCAGAAGGCGTGCCAGACGCCGGGCAGCAGCGTCACGCTCTGGCCCGGATCGAGCTTCAGGAGGCCGCCGGCCGGCAATCTGGTGATGGTGCCGTCGACAGGCACCGAGACCTCGGCCTTCGGGTCGATGCCGCCGTCGCGGTCGTGCATGAACAGTTCCAGCACCAGCTTGCCGCCGCCGCGGTTGATGATGTCCTCGGCCTTGATGTTGTGGCGGTGCATCGGCGAGAGCTGGTCCTTGCGCGAGATCATGATCTTCTCGGCATAGAGCATGCCCATGCCGAGCTTCATGTCCTCATAGCGGCCGTTGCGCACGGTGAAGAGGAACAGGCCGAGATCGTCGAACTTCTCCTGGCCGTAGTCGGTGATGTCCCAGCCGAGGCGCGAGGTGAAGATGGCGGAGGAATCGGCCTTGTGCGCCTTCATCTCGTCCGGCGACCAATAGGCGAAGGGCGGCATGATATAGCCGAAGGAGCGGATGAAGGCGTCGGCTTCGCGGATGATGTCGTTGATCTTGGAGCGCTTCATGGGTTCTTTTCCTTCCGGCCGCTGTCTGCTGAATTCCGACCTTCCGAATAGCCCAATGCCGGTCCGCTGTCGACGCAAACCGGCAGTTCTGGACCCGTGACATCCGGCCGGATCGGGGCCATAAACCCAGTCGGTTTTTGAAACGCATGTCCTTGTGCCGGAATCGGCAGGCATGCTTTGGACGGTGATCCCATGCCAAGCATAGACGACCTCGACACGCCGGCGATCCTCATCGATGCGGCCCGCGCCGAAGCCAACATCAATAAGGCGCAGGCGCATGCCGACGCGCATGGGTTGAAGCTGCGCCCGCATATCAAGACGCACAAGCTGCCTTACTGGGCGAAGAAGCAGGTCGCGGCCGGCGCCGTCGGCATCACCTGCCAGAAGATCGGCGAGGCCGAGGTGATGGCCGATGCCGGGCTGACCGACATTTTCCTGCCCTACAACATCCTCGGCCGCGCCAAGCTGGAGCGGCTGAAGGCGCTGCATGGCCGCGTCACGCTGTCGGTGACGGCGGACAGCCACGAGACGCTGGAAGGGCTTGCCGCCGCCTTCACCGATGCCGGACATCCGCTATCGGTTCTGGTCGAGTGCGACACCGGCATGGGCCGCTGCGGCGTGCAGAGCTCCGACGAAGCGCTGGCGCTGGCGAAGGTGATCGACAAAGCCAAGGGCCTCAGCTTCGGCGGGCTGATGACCTATCCGGCGGCGGGGCGCGCCGCCGAGGCGGACGCCTGGCTGAAGGCCGCGCGCGGCATGCTTGCGGCGGCCGGCCTGGAATGCCAACGCATCTCCAGCGGCGGCACGCCGGATATGTGGCGTTCGGGACAGAACAGCGTCGTCACCGAGTACCGCCCGGGCACTTACATCTATATGGACCGCTCCCAGGTCGCGAGAGGCGTCGGCACGCTCGACGATTGCGCGCTGACGGTGCTGGCAACCGTGGTCAGCCACCCCACGGAGACGCGCGCCATCCTCGACAGCGGCAGCAAGGCGCTGTCGTCCGATACGCTGGGCCTGCCGGATTTCGGCGAGCTGCTCGGCGTTCCTGGCGCGCGCGTGACCGGATTGAGCGAAGAGCACGGCACCGTCACGCTTGCCGATGGCGCCGCCTTGCGCATCGGCGAGCGCGTGCGCGTCGTGCCCGACCATTGCTGTGTGGTGACGAACCTGTTCGACCAAGTGCATCTGATCGACGGTGACAAGGCGCTGGAGACGTTGCCGGTGGCGGCGCGGGGGCGGATGGGGTGAGAAGCGCCTCTCCTTCTCCCCTTGTGGGAGAAGGTTAAGCGGCCTGCCGCGCCGCAACCCTGCGCATCGCGGTCACCCGGCGCCGGAAAATCTCCGTGCGCATCGCCATCAGATGCAGCGCGAAGAACAGCACGGTGAAGCCCAGCGCCATCACCGCCAGCGGCCACAGCATCGATGGGTCGATGGTCGGGCCGCCGAGGCGGAAGACCGACGCCGGCTGGTGCAGCGTGTTCCACCAGTCGACCGAGAATTTGATGATCGGGATGTTGATGAAGCCGACCAGCGTGATGATGGCGGCGGCCCAGGCGGCGCGGCCGGCATCGTCCAGCGCGCGGGTTAGCGCGATGATGCCGAGATACATCAGGAAAAGCACGAAGACAGAGGTCAGCCGCGCGTCCCAGACCCACCAGGTGCCCCACATAGGCTTGCCCCAGATGGAGCCGGTGATCAGCGCCAGAGCCGTGAAGGTGGCGCCGATCGGCGCCGCCGATTTCAGCGCCACGTCGGCCAGCGGATGGCGCCAGACCAGCGTGCCCAGCGCCGAGATCGCCATGATCGTGTAGCACATCATGGCGAGCCAGGCGAAAGGCACGTGGATATACATGATGCGCACCGTGATGCCCTGCTGGAAATCTTCGGGCGCAGTGAAGCTCATATAGAGACCGACGGCGAGCAGGATCGCCGCGACCACTGCCAGCCATGGAATAACCCTGTCGGCCAGCCCGACGAAGCGCGTCGGGTTGGCGAGATCGGTCCATGCGGCAAGCCGTGAGGTGGTATCGCTCATGCCGACCTAAATAGACCGGCATGAGGTTTGGGGCAATTGGACGGATGTCGCAGGTTTTTCCTTCTCCCCTTGTGGGAGAAGGTGGAGCCCCAGGATTACGCCGCTTCCGTCACCGGACGGCTGAGGCGGCGGACTTCCTCGTCGTTGAGCAGGCCGCCGGCGCGCAGCAGGGCGGCGAAGCGGCCGTTGCGCAGCGACAGCTCGGTGAACCCGCCCATCTCGACCACCCTGCCCTTGTCCATGAAGACGACGAGGTCGGCGTCGCGGACCGTGGTCAGACGGTGGGCGATGATGAAGGTCGTGCGGTTGCGGCGCAGCTCGTCGATCGCTTCCTTGACGCGGTCCTCGGTCTCGACGTCGAGCGCGCTGGTCGCCTCGTCGAGCACCAGGATGGGGGCATCCTTGAGCACGGCGCGTGCGATGGCGATACGCTGGCGCTCGCCGCCCGAGAGCTGGCCGCCGCGCTCGCCGACGACGGTATCGTAGCCGCCGCTCTTGGAGAGGATGAAGTCCTGGGCAGCGGCGGCATTGGCGGCAGCGTGCACCTCGTCATTGCTCGCATCGGCGCGGCCGACGCGGATATTATCCTCGATAGAGCGGTTGAGCAGGCCGGCGTCCTGGAAGACGGTGGCGATCGAATGGCGCAGCGACTTGCGGGTCACCGTGCGGGTATCGACGCCGTCGATCAGGATGCGGCCTCTGGACGGCGTGAAGACCCGCTGCAACAGATTGATGAGCGTCGTCTTGCCAGCGCCGGTCGGACCGACGATAGCGACCGTCTGGCCGGCCTGGACCTCGAACGAGACATCCTCGATGCCGTGGCCGGAATTGGCGAACTCGAAGCTGACGTCCTCGAAGCGCACATGGCCGGTGACGTTGGTGAGCTCGCGCAGGCCATCCGGCTCGATGGTCTCGGCGGCCGAGTCCTCGAGACGATAGAAGTCCTCCAGCTTGGCGCGGGCCTCGGAAATCTGGGTGGTGAAAGCCGACATCTGGTCGAGACGGGCGATCAGCATTCCGGCAAAGCCGGTGAAGGCGACGACATCGCCGACATGGAGCTGGCCACGGGTGACGAGATAGGCGCCGATCGACAGCACGATCATCATCGAGATGGTCGAGGACAGGCGGTTCAGCGCATTGGCGATCGCCCACCAGTCGAGCACAGGGTTCTGCGCGTCGAGCAGATCCTTGACGTAACGCTTCAACGTCGCGGTCTCATGGCTGATGCGGTTGTAGCTCTGCAGCACGGCGACATTGCTGACGCTGTCGGAAACATGCGCAAAGACGGTGTGGTAGTGGCGCTCGACGGCCGTCTGCCCCGACTTGGTGCGCCGCATGACGGCGCGGCCGATGCCGACGTAAAGCACACCGAGGCCAAGCAGCACGACGGACATGCGGATGTCCATGGCAAGCGCGGTCGGCACCAGCAGCACCAGCGCGATGGCCGTCGAGAGATGCACGCGCATGAATTCGAGCCACAGGCTGAACAGGGTCTCGACCGCGCGCAGCAGCGTGTGCAGCGAATTGGAGGTGCCGCGCTGGTGGTGCCAGGAGAGCGGCATGGTGATGACGCGTTCGAAGGATTGGCACAGGACTTCGGAGCGGCGGGCATGGGCAAAGCGATCGGCGCCGCGCGCCACCAGCACGAAGGCAATGACGTTGAAGACCCCGATAGCGGCCCAGACGGCGAGCGTCGAAAACACCGGGCCATTTTCGGAAATGGCACCGATCACCCGGCCCAGCAGGATGGGCTCGAGGATCGCGATTGCCGCGAGCGCGACGTTGGCGCCGCAAATCAGCGCCACACGCTTCTTGTCGGCCGCCAGATAACCCAGCGCTCTAAAGTAGATCTGCAGAAGTGACACTTCAGCTACTCCGCCAAACTCTTTTGTGTGCTCAATGCCCGGATTGTGCACCGCACCATTTTTCGACACGTATCGGTTAACGTGTCGCGAAACAATGCGTCATCTATCCCTTCCGTTCCCATTTAGCGAACAAAAGATAGCGACGGCACGAAATCTGACGTGATCACCTAACGGTTTGAGATAAAAGGTGAAATGTCAGCCTTACGGCAAAATAATGGCACTTTGCCCCCGCTGCCACATTTTTAATCAGAGGCCGCTTTCTTAGCCTGTCCTGAAGGAAGGCACGCGATCAGGCGCAGAGGCCGCGCCAAGTAAAAAACGGCGATCGGCCGCGCATCCCGAGGGACGCGCGGCCGGCAAGCCAAGCCTCTGATTTTACGCAGGTATCCTGACGACGACTTCGGTCTTGTCGCCCGCTTTCGGCTCGAAAGAGCCCGATTTTTTCTTCGAGCCATCGACTTCTAGCGAGATCGACTTGGTCTTTTTGTCGCGGATGACGCGAAGCTTGATCTCGCCGTCGAACATCTTGAGCGTCGCGGCGTAGCCGTCCCAGTGCCCGGGCAGCTTCGGCCTAAACGTGATCTGCTTGCCGCGCCGCTCAATGCCGAGAATGCCTTCCACCGCGGCGCGGTAAAGCCAGCCGGCCGAGCCCGTGTACCAGGTCCAGCCACCGCGGCCGCCCTTGCCTTCGCCGGCATAGATGTCGGCGGCCACGACATAGGGCTCGACGCGATAGTGCTCGGCCGCCGCCTCATCCGAGGCGTGGTTGACCGGGTTCAGCATCGAGAAGCAGCGATAGGCCTCGTCGGTACGGCCCATCTCGGCCAGCGCGATGACGAACCAGGTGGCGGCATGGGTGTACTGGCCGCCATTCTCGCGCACGCCCGGCGGATAGCTCTTGATGTAGCCGGGGTCCTTCTCGCTCTTCGAGAAGGGAGGCGTGAACAGCTTGACGATCTTGAGCTCGTCGTCGACCAGCATATTGGTCGCCTGTTCCATGGCCGTCGTCGAACGGGCAGGATCGCCCTCGCCCGACAGCACGCTCCAGGACTGGGCGATGGAGTCGATCTTGCACTCGTCCGAATTGTGCGAGCCGAGCGGCGTGCCGTCGTCGAAGCTGCCGCGCCGGTACCACTGACCGTCCCAGGCGGTGCTTTCCAGCGCCCGCTTCAGCGCGTCCGCGTGCTTGGCCCAGGCCTGCGCCCGCTTGGTGTCGCCCTGTCCCTTGGCGACGGGGACGAAGTCGGTGAGCGTCTTCAGGAGGAACCAGCCCAGCCACACGCTCTCGCCCTTGCCGCCCTCGCCGACACGGTTCATGCCGTCGTTCCAGTCGCCGCCGAGGATGAGCGGCAGGCCGGCAGGGCTGCTGCGCTTGATGGCGAGATCGAGCGCCCGCGCGCAATGGTCATAGAGCGGCGCGGTGTTCTTGGTGATCTCGGGCGTGAAGAAGGCGTCGTGCTCACCCTCGCCGAGCTCCTGCCCGTCGATGAAGGGCAACTGCTCCTTGAGGATGCCGGCGTCGCCGGTCACCTCGATGTAGCGGGCGGTCGCATGCGCCAGCCAGACGACGTCGTCCGAGATCATGGTGCGCACCCCGGCATCGGTGCGCGGCAGCCACCAGTGCTGCACGTCGCCTTCCGGGAACTGCCGGCGCGCGGCATTGAGGATCTGGTCGCGCGCCAGCTTCGGGTCGTGCGCCAGCAGGGCGAGCGTGTCCTGCAGCTGGTCGCGGAAGCCGAAAGCGCCGCTTGCCTGGTAGAAGGCCGAGCGGGCGCGGATGCGGCACGCCAGGCTCTGGTAAGGCAGCCAATGGTTGACCATGGCGTTCATCGCCTCGTCCGGCGTCTCGACCTGGATGGTGTCAAGGAAGCCGCGCCAGGCCTGTTCGTTGTCGGCCAGGCGCCGGTCGAAATCCTTGCCGCGATGGATCTGCGCAAGCGCGCTCGCTTCGGCGGGCGTTGCCGCGTCGCCAAGCAGCCAGATCAGCGTCACGTCGCCACCAGCCGGAATGTCGATGTCGCTGGCGAGAACCGCGCAAGGATCGTCGCCCGCCTCGATACGGCCGGAGAGCGCAAGCCCGCCAAGCACGGCTTGCGGATATTCGGTCGTGCCGTGCCTGCCGATGAACTCGGAGCGGTCCGCGGTGACCGAATGGACGGGATGGGCGGCGGCCAGGAAGGCGACGCGCTCGCCGAAGTCGAGGCCATAGGGGTTCTGCGCCAGAAGCGCGCCCGTTGCGGCGTCACGCGAGGACACGATGGTCGCCGCGGTGCGCGAGCGGTGGCCGCCCAGCACCCATTCGGCATAGGCGTAAATGCGCAGGCGCGCCGGCGCCGGGCCGGCATTCTGGATGCGCAACCGCGTGATCTTCACCGGATCGACGGGATCGACCACCTGCGTCAGATCCATCGAGAGCGGCCCGCGCTTCGATCGGAAGGTCGAAAAGCCCTGGCCATGCCAGGTTTCATAGGTCATCGACGGATCGCGCACCACTGCTGCCATCGGCGAGAACGCCTTGCCGCTCAGCTGGTCATAGATATAGAAGCCCTCGCCCGGCCGGTTCGACACCGGGTCGTTCGACCACGGCGTCAGCTGGTAGTCGCGGCTGTTGCGGCTCCAGGTGAAACCGGCGCCTTCGGCCGAGACGTGGAAGCCGAAGGAAGCGTTGGAGATGACGTTGATCCAGGGCTGCGGCGTCGAGCGCCGTCCGGTCAGCCGCGTCACATAGTGGCGACCGTCGCCGTCGAAGCCGCCAAAGCCGTTCCAGAGGCTGAGGCCGCTGCCGTCGGCGGCGATGTCCGTTCCACCCTGGCTCGCCGGCACCGGCAGGGGCAGCGGCGGACTGGGCTCGCGCGGCGCGCCACCTTCAGCCTGCAACAAGGCGTCGCGCGCCTGGAGGGCCGCGGTCTCGGCGCGTTCGAGCTGATCGAAGATCGTGCCGTTGCGGGTGTGCAGCACGACGCGCGCGACCGACAGCAAGGTCTTGTAGGTCGGCTCGTCCATCAGGTCGCGGCGAACCGCGAAGATGTGCTGGCGAGGCCCGAGCTCGCGGCCGCGCAGGCGGCTGTTCTCGCACAGCGTCTCCACGGCACGCTGCAGGTCCTGCACATAGGACGAGGCCTGCTCGTTAACGACGACGAAGTCGATCATCATGCCGCGCGCCCGCATATATTCCTGGAAGCGCAGCGCCTGGGCGACGATCTCGAGATCGGCGACGTCGCCGATGCGCACGAGGAAGATCGGGAAATCGCCGGAAATGCTGGTCGGCCACAGGCTCGACTGACGGCCAAGGCCCGAGGCGATGGATTCCGCCGGCAGGCGCAGGAACGGATCGGGGTAGATCAGGTAGCGCGCCAGCTTCTGCACATTGGCGGCGTCGGTGAGGCTGAGCCCCAGATGGCGCGTCTGCACTTGACTGCGCGTCCAGGCGAGCATGGCCTGGCGGGCGAAGCTCTCCTGGTGATCGAGGCGGGCGATTGCCTCGTCGAGCTCGGCGCGATTGGCGCCGACGGCGGTCCAGAAGGTCAGCGAGATCTTCTTGTTGGCCGGCACGCGCACCTGACGGCGCAGCGCCGCCACCGGGTCCAGCGTGAAGCCCTGGCCACCGGAAAGCCTGACGCCGGGGTCGAAGGCTACGGCATCGGCAATGGTGCGGCCACGGCCGATGAAGGCGCGCCGGTCGGTCTCGGCCTCGGCGTCGCGCGACGGGCCAGACGGATCGGTGACGAAATGCACCATCGTGATGTCGGGATCATTCTTGTCGCGCTTGCGCCTCGTGGCGAAGATCGCGCCGTTGTTCGGCGCGATCTCGGTCTCGACGAACATCTTGGAGAAGGCCGGATGCGCATTGTCCGAGGCCTCGTTGCCAAGCACCAGCTCGGCGAAGGACGTCACCTCGATATGCCGGTCGGTCGGGCCGTCATTATAAAGCGTGATGCGGCGGCCTTCGCCGTTGCCTTCGGAAATGACGATGCATTCGACCTCGGAACGCAGCGAGCCGACGGACTTGGTGAAGCTCGCCTTGTCGTCGCCAAACAGCGTCTGCACGCGCTCGCCCTCGGCGCGCTTCGGCTCGGCGGTGGCCGACCACCAGTCGCCCGTCGCGGTGTCGCGCAGGAAGATATAGGAGCCAAGGCGATCCTCGCTCGGATCCGGCTGCCAGCGGGTGACGGCAAGCTCGCCGAAGCGGCTGTAGCCGGAGCCGGTCGCGGTGACCATGACCGAATAGCGGCCGTTGGACATGACGTTGGTCGCGCGCAGCGCCTTGATCGGGTCAAGGATGACGCGGCTATCCGGGCTCTCGGCCTCGGTCTCGTCCTTGGATCGCTCGTCGGCTTCCGTCCTGACGGTTGCGGTCGGAATGTCGCGCGGCGCCTTCTCCTGCAACAGAAGCTCGGCCGACTCGATCACCGGGTCGCTGTGGAAACGCTCGCGCAGCCTGCCCTCGAAAATGGCGTTGGCTACGGCAGCGATCGACATGCCGGAATGGTGCGCCATGTAGTTCTGCACCACGGCGTGGTCGGTGCCTTCGGGCACGCGCTGCGGAGTGAAATCGACCGCGTCGTAGAAGCCGTGGCGACCAAGCGCGCCGATCGAGCGCAGGCGCTGCAGGTTCTGCACGGCCTCGCGCGGGCTGAACTGCGCGGCCAGGATCGTCGCATAGGGGGCGATCACGGTGTTCTGGCCGAGGCCGCGCTTCAGGCCGAGGCCGGGCACGCCGAAGTTGGTGTATTGATAGGTAAGCTCCCGGTCGCGGGCGTTGTAGGCCGCTTCCGAAATGCCCCAGGGCACGTTCTTGGAGCGCGCATATTGGATCTGGCGCTTGACGATGAGCTTGCTGGTCTGATTGAGGATCGAGCCCTGCGGCTCCTTCATCACCAACGGCGGCATCAGATACTCGAACATCGAGCCCGACCACGACATCAGCGCGCCCTGGAAGCCGATCTCGACGATCGGACGTCCCAGACGGAACCAATGCTCGGTCGGCAGGTCGCCCTTGGCGATGGCGAACAGGCTGGTGAGCCGCGCCTCGGAAGCGAGCAGATCGTAGCAGCTCTCGTCGAGCTGGCGCTCCTCGACCCGGTAGCCGATCGAGAGCAGCTTGCGCTCCTGCCGCATCAGGAAGGAGAAATCCATCTCGAAGGCATAACGGCGGCAGCGCTCGCGCAGGGCAAGCAGCTTCGCGCGCAATGCGGCGACGGCGCTCTCGTCATTGTGCGAGTCATGCACATGCGCCTCGCAGGTCGCCTCGAGCCTGGCCGCCCAGTCGACGATGACATCGCTTTTCGGCGAGGTCGCCTCTGTGTGGATGGCGGTGGCGAGCTTGCGGATCTCGCCGGCAAGCACGGCCAGGTTGATGGTCCGGATCGACGCCATTTCGGGCTGCGCCTTGATGGTCGCAACCGCGCGGCGCATGCCGTCGAGGCGGTCGGCCAGGCGCTGGCGCAGCGGCCGCAACTGCCGGCGGTCGTCCGGCAGATCGTCCAGGCTTTCGTCGAGAATGGTGACGGTGTCGATGATGCCTTCGAAATCGCCCTGCAGGTGCACGGACGGCGCTTCGGCCCATTCCGCGCATGAGGCCGCAACCGCAACCAGATGTCCGGCGAGATTGCCGCTGTCGACCGCGGAGATGTAGAGCGGATAGAGCGGCTTCAGCGTCGTCGTATCGTACCAGTTGTAGAGATGGCCGCGTTCGCGCGGCATGTTCTCGATGGTCGTCATCGTGGCGTCGATGCGGGTGATGGCGTCCGACAGGCTGATCCAGCCGAAATCGCGCGCCGACACCACCGACAGCAGATAGACGCCGATATTGGTCGGTGAGGTGCGCGGCGCCACCACGGGCGCCGGGCTTTCCTGGAAATTGTCCGGCGGCAGATGATGCTGCTCGGGCGTGACGAAGGTCTCGAAATAGTGCCAGGTGCGGCGCGCGAAGGTGCGCAGCGCGTGAACGTCGGCGGTCGAGATGCGCAGCCTGTCCTCGGTCTCGGCCGAGCGGCTGATCCAGCAGGCCACGGCGGGCGAAGCGATCCAGAAGATGGCGAAGAAGAAGGCGACGAAGGCGCCGGTGGAATCGGCGAGCACGGGAATCGCCAGGCCGACGACGCCGATGATCACCGCGCCGTACATCATGCCGTAATAGGCGCCGAGATCGTTCCCGCCCTTGGCGGCCTGCGAGGCAGTGCGCCATTCGAGCAGGTTCTGCCGGCTGACGAAGAGCCGGTAGATGGTGCGGATGATGGCATCGCCCATCATCCAGGCGAGATGCGCCATCAACAGCACTTTCAGCGCCACAAGCGCCGTGCCGAACACGGTGTCGCGGGCGAGCGCCGAGAAATGGCCGCGCGGCGTCTGGTCGCCGCTCTTGGGCAGGATGCCATTCACGATGTCGAAGGTCGGCGCCATGAACAGGCTGAGGATCAGAAGCGCCTGCCACTGGGCCGCCTGGGTGAAGGGCAGCAGCGTCCAGCCGGCGACGCAGGCCATGACCCAGAAGATCGGGCTGATCGAGCGGCGCAGATTGTCGACCATCTTCCAGCGCGACAGCGCCGGCACGCCGGAGCGCGGGTCGAAGATGTAGCCGAGCAGCTGCCAGTCGCCGCGCGCCCAGCGATGGTGGCGCGAGGCGTCGACCGAGTAACGGGTCGGATAGTCCTCGACCAGCTCGACGTCGGTGATCAGCGCGGCGCGCGCGAGCGCTCCTTCGAGCAGATCGTGGCTGAGGATCGTGTTTTCATCGATGCGGTCCTTCAGCGCCGCCTCGAAGGCGTCGACATGGTAAAGGCCCTTGCCGGTGAAGGACCCGTCGCCGAAGACGTCCTGATAGACGTCGGAGACGGCGAACACATAGGGGTCGAGGCCGCGATTGGCCGAGAAGACACGCTGGAAGAAGGAGGCGTCGTCGCCGCTGGTCAGCGAAGCGGTGATGCGCGGCTGCAGGATGGTGTAGCCGGCGGTGACGACGCGCTTGACCGGATCGAAATGCGGGCGGTTGAGCGGATGGGCGAGCTTGCCGACCAGGCTCGAAACCGCGTCGCGCGTGGTGCGCGTGTCGGCGTCCAGCGTCATCACATAGACGACCTTTTCCGGCAGCGGCACGTCGAGCGGCAGGAAGGTGGTGTCGCTGTCGCCGCGCAGCAGAAGGTTCAGCTCATGCAGCTTGCCGCGCTTGCGCTCCCAGCCCATCCAGCAGCCCTGCGCCTGGTTGTAGAGCCGGCGCCGGTGCAGGAGGTAGAAGCGCGGCGAGCCCTCCGACGGATACCGCGCGTTGAGCCTGGCGATCTCGTCGCGGGCATATTGCAGGATCTCGATGTCGGCGGCGTCGATCTCGGTCTTGGAATCCGGCCAATCGGACAAAAGCGCGAAATGGATCTCTTGCGCGGTGTTGGCGAGGTGGTGCACCTCGATGTTGCGGATGTTTTCCTCGACATCGTCGCGCGAGCCGATCAGCGAAGGCACGACGACCAGCGTGCGCGACTCGGCCGGAATGCCCTGCTTGTTGTAGTCGTAGCCGACGAGCCGGGTCGGCTTCAGGAACAATGCAACCACGGTGTTGAAGAAGGCGAGCGCGCCCTCGCTGGCCGGCACGGCGAACAGCGCCAGCATCAACGTGATCGATTCGACCGACAGGCCGAGATTGGCAAGCGCCCTGCCCGACAGCACCAACAGCAGCACCGTCAGCAGGAAGACCGGCACGACGATGCCCAGCCAGCCGGCGCTGGCGAAGCCGCGCTTGAAGGTCACATAGAAAGGCGGCCGGTAGCCGATCGCCCTTTCCAGCTCCTGCCGGCGCGGGCCGACGAGGAAGAAACCGACATCGGTATGCACATCGGGATCGGCGGTTTCGGGCACACCGGAGGCGTCGGTAACACCGGGCGTGTGGCCGGCAAGCTCGATCGCCTTTTCGGCGACGCGGTATTCGGAGAGATCCGAGCGGCGCGCCAGCTGTTCGATCGCGGTGCGGTACTGGTCGCGCGAGAAGAAATCGAGGTCGGCGAAATCGGTGCGCTCGCGCAACAGCGTGTCGATGCGGCTGACGCCTTCGAACCAGACCGTCCAGTCGACGTCGTTGATGAGGCGCAGGCCGCGGATGATGTTGCCGGTGGTGACGTTGCCGCTGGACAGCGTCTGATGCTCGGAGATGATGATCTCCTCGGCGTCGGAGCCGGTCTTTTCGAGCTCGCCTTCCAGCCATTCCAGCGCGCGGCCGGCATTCTGCGACCCATCGCGCAGGCGGTAGAGCAACTGGGTGGCGAAAGTGGTGTCCTGCGCGTGCGCGCTGTAGTTGGACAGGATCCTGGTGCGATCGGCATTGTCGTCGGTCGCAAGCACGCGGTCGGCGACCTCGTTCGCGATATGGCGCATCTGCCGGGTGCGCTCGACGCGCACAGCGATGCGGCGCAGGTTCTCGATCAGTACGAAACGCAGCAGCGAAGGCAGCGCCCAGAGCTCGCCGATCTTCATCGGCTCGATCGACTGGAAGCCCTCGACGATCGCCTTGAACATGGTGGCCGAGACGGAGCTGTCGGAATGCTCGACATAGCTCCAGGCAACGACGAAGGCGCGCGGCAGCACCGTGCCGTCGCCGAGCGTGAGCGTCGGCAGCTGGCGATAGAAGCGACGCGGCAGGTCGCGCTTGACCTGGAAGATGGTCTCCTCGACCAGGTAATTGTTGTCGAGCAGCCATTGCGCGGCCGGCGTGATGGTTTCGCCCTTGGCCTGGGCGGCATTGGTCGAGCGATAGACTTCGAGGATTTTCTTGGCACTGTCGCGGATGCGGGCCTGGAACTCGAACGGGGCGAGGCCGAACAATTCCTTGACCTCGCCCTTGGCGAGCGCGACGCCCAAGGCGCGCAGCCGGTCCTCAGGCAGGAAATTGGAGCGTATCGGCGCTTCCGTCACCGCCGGGAAGCCGGCGCTTGTCTGTTCGATCTTGTTCGGATTCGTCTGAATGTTCATTGAAAATTCCGTAAGCGGGGGCGCAATGCGGCGTCACCGCCACGGCAATGCCCCTAAAACCGGTTCAATTGCAATTGGTTGCATGACTGATCGGCCGAAAGTTTGTTTTGCGCACCACGACAGGGGCGTGCCCTTTCGACAGCTCGTGGGCGAACGCCCCTCGCTCTCCGCCCCCGGTTGGATCAGGGCAAGGATTCAGGCTTTTTCGTGATACATGCAAGGGGACGGGCGATAATTCGCCCATGCCGCGATCATGTTTGGCAACAGCCGTTAATGGTTGGCGGCGAGGCGGTGGAGCCTGATCACGAAAAGCAGGCCCCGCCCCACGGGCCGAAGCCCCAATTCCGGGCTGTCGCGGTCGAGCATCAGCGTGTCGAACGGTCCCAGGCTCGCCTCATCGTCCGTGAAGAGCGTGACGCCGGCGCCGACGGCAAGAACAAGCGTGGTGTCGGCGCGTGGCGCGATGCGAATCTCGCCGGAGAGCGGCCGGCGCTCGACGCTATGAGCCATGCGGCCACGGCGGGTCATCACGTTGAGATCGGTGATCGGGCCGCCGATCAGCGCCGCGCCGGTCGGCACGTCGCCCGGAAAGGCGAGCGGCACCGAGGCCGCAGTCAGCCGCGTCGGAGGCTGGCCGGCGACGTCGAGGACAATCCCCTCGCCTTCCAGCACCGACAATGTGCGGTCGATGCCGGCGAAGCTCGAGAACGGCCCGCTGGTCTCGACGCGGGCCATGGAGACGCGCCAGTCGAAATCGTCGAGCCCGGCTCCGTCGGGCGAAACGGCGATCTCGGTGGTCGTGCCGCCGCCATTCTTCCATGGCATGACGCGGTAGCCGGCGGCACGAAGGATGCGCATCGCCTTAGCCCAGGATGCCCGGCAGGTTGAGCTGGTGCTCCTTGGCGCACTCAATGGCGATATCGTAGCCGGCATCGGCATGGCGCATCACGCCGGTCGCCGGATCGTTCCACAAGACGCGCTCCAGGCGCTTGGCCGCTTCGGGCGTGCCGTCGGCGACGATCACCATGCCGGCATGCTGGGAAAAGCTCATGCCGACGCCGCCGCCATGGTGCAGTGACACCCAGGTGGCGCCGGACGCGGTGTTGAGCAGCGCGTTGAGCAGCGGCCAGTCGGAAATGGCGTCGGAGCCGTCCTTCATCGCTTCGGTCTCGCGGTTCGGCGAGGCGACCGAGCCGGAATCGAGGTGGTCGCGGCCGATGACGACGGGCGCCTTGAGCTCGCCCCTGGCCACCATCTCGTTGAAGGCGAGGCCGAGCCGGTGGCGGTCGCCGAGGCCGACCCAGCAGATACGCGCCGGCAGGCCTTGGAACGAGATGCGCTTGCGCGCCATGTCGAGCCAATTGTGCAGATGCGTGTTGCCGGGGGTCAGCTCGCGCACCTTGGCGTCGGTCTTGTAGATATCCTCCGGGTCGCCCGAGAGCGCCGCCCAGCGGAACGGACCGATGCCGCGGCAGAACAGCGGGCGGATATAGGCCGGCACGAAACCCGGGAAGGCGAAGGCGTTTTCAAAACCTTCGTCCTTGGCGACCTGGCGGATGTTGTTGCCGTAGTCAAGCGTCGGCACGCCGGCGTTCCAGAACGCCACCATCGCCTCGACATGCTCGCGCATCGACGCGCGCGCCGCCTTCTCCACCGCCTTCGGGTCCGAGGTCCGCTTCTCGCGCCATTGCGCCATCGTCCAACCCTTGGGCAGATAACCGTTGATCGGATCATGCGCCGAGGTCTGGTCGGTGAGGATGTCGGGGCGGATGCCGCGCCTGAACATCTCCGGCACGATCTCGGCGGCGTTGCCGAGCAGGCCGACCGACTTCGCCTCGCCGGCCTTGGTCCAGCGATTGATCATCTCCATCGCTTCGTCCAGCGTCTCGGCCTTCTCGTCGAGATAGCGGGTGCGCAGGCGGAAATCGATCGAATCCGGGTTGCACTCGATGGCCAGGCAGGAAGCGCCGGCCATGACAGCCGCCAGAGGCTGGGCGCCGCCCATGCCGCCGAGACCTCCGGTGAGGATCCACTTGCCCTTGAGGTCGCCATTGTAATGCTGGCGGCCGGCCTCGACGAAGGTCTCGTAAGTGCCCTGCACGATGCCTTGCGTGCCGATATAGATCCAGGAGCCGGCCGTCATCTGGCCGTACATCATCAAGCCCTTCCTATCGAGCTCGTTGAACTTCTCCCAGGTCGCCCAGTGCGGCACGATGTTGGAGTTGGCAATGAGCACGCGCGGGGCGTTGGAATGGGTCTTGAAGACGCCGACCGGCTTGCCCGACTGGACGAGCAGCGTCTCGTCCTCGGCCAGCGTCTTCAGCGAAGCGACGATGCGGTCGAAATCGTTCCATGTGCGGGCCGCCCGGCCGATGCCGCCATAGACGACCAGCTCGTTGGGGTTCTCGGCGACCTCAGGATCGAGGTTGTTCATCAGCATGCGCAGAGGCGCCTCAGTCGTCCAATAGCGGGCGTTGAGCTTGTCGCCGCGGGGAGCACGCACTTCGCGGATGTTGTGGCGGGGATCGTTCATCATTGTCCCTTTCGAGTAAGGCGGCGCGTCAGCGCCCGGCCCAGTCAATGGCGGTTTCGAGGATGGTTTTCAGCGTGGCGCGGATCGGCGCCGCGTAGCTGGGGTCGTAGGGCTCGGGCCAGTTTTCCGGGGAGCCCTTCTGGTTCGGCTCGCGCATATAGCCGCGATTTGAGAGCTCCATCTGCAGCGCATGGACGCCATTCTCAGGCCGGCCGAAGCTTCTGGTGATCCAGCCGCCCTTGAAACGGCCGTTGACCACCCAGGTCTCGCCGGTCTGGGCGAGGATGGCGACCACCTTTTCCTGCAGCGACGGATCGGTGCTCTTGCCGTCATTGGTGCCGAGATTGAACACCGGCAGCGTGCCTTCGAACAGGCGCGGCAGCACCGAGCGGATCGAATGGCAGTCGTAAAGCACGATGTTTTCGTGCATGCCGCGCAGCCGGTCGATCTCGGCCTGCAAGGCGTCGTGGTAAGGCACGAAGTAGGTCTCGCGGCGCTCGTCGATCTCGGATGGGGTCGGCTCCTCGCCCATGCGGTAGAGCGGATCGCCGTCAAAAGTGTCCGTCGGGCAAAGGGTCGTCGTCGCCCGCCCGGGATAGAGCGAGACGCCCGAAGGATCGCGGTTGACGTCGATGACGGTGCGCGAGATGGCGGTGTGGACGACGGTCGCGCCGAGATCGGTGGCGAAATCATAGAGCTTGTCGATCCACCAGTCGCAGTCGCGGCGGCCGAGCCAGGTGGAGACCAGGCGGGAGTCGAGGCCGGCAAGGTCGATGCCGGTGTGCGGGATCGAGACCAGGAGCGGAGCGGTGCCTTGCTTTATCGTCAGCCAAGAAGGTGTCATGCGAGACCTCCGCAGGCTAGCGCTCTACGGCGCCGCCCTCTGCCCTGCCGGGCATCTCCCCCACAAGGGGGGAGATCAGATGTCACGACGGCTTTCGCGAATCTCCAGCGTCGCGGGAATGAGCGGGGCGCCAAAGCTGCCAATCTCCCCCCTTGTGGGGGAGATGCCCGGCAGGGCAGAGGGGGGCGCGAAGGAACTCGGCGCCTCAGACCATGGCGGGTCACAAAGCAATCCCCGGCAGCTTCACGGCACCCGCCGCATTCACCGCCGCGCCGCTGCGCACCATGGCGATCGCCTTTTCCATGTCGGGATGGAAATGCCGGTCATTGTCGAGATGCGGGACTTCGGCCCGGACCAGCTTGCGCACCGCTTCCAACGCCTCGCTGGAGGCAAGCGGCTGGTGGAAGTCGCAGCCCTGGGCCGCGGCCAGCAGTTCGATGCCGATGACGGCGGTCGCATTCTCGATCATGCCGAGCAGCCGGCGCGCGCCGTGGGCGGCCATCGAGACATGATCTTCCTGGTTGGCGGAAGTCGGAATGGAATCGACGCTCGCCGGATAAGCCTTCTGCTTGTTTTCCGAGACAAGGGCCGCCGCCGTCACCTGCGGGATCATGAAGCCGGAATTGAGCCCTGGCTTCGGCGTCAGGAAGGCCGGCATGCCGGACAGCGCCGGATCGACCAGCATGGCGATGCGCCGCTCGGACAGCGAGCCGATCTCGCAGACGGCCAAAGCGATCATGTCAGCGGCGAAGGCGACCGGCTCGGCGTGGAAATTGCCGCCGGAGAGCGCGGTGTCGTCCTCGGCGAAGATCAGCGGATTGTCGGTGACACCGTTGGCTTCGGTCTCAAGGGTGTCGGCGGCTTTGCGCAGCACATCGAGCGCTGCGCCCATCACCTGCGGCTGGCAGCGCAGGCAATACGGATCCTGCACGCGCTCGTCGCCGACACGGTGCGATTCACGAATGGCGCTGCCGGCCATCAGGTTGCGCAATGCGTCCGCCGTCTCGATCTGGCCGCGATGCTTGCGCAACAGATGGATACGCGGATCGAACGGCGCGTCGGAGCCGCGCGCCGCGTCGGTCGACAGCGCGCCGGCAACCAGCGCCGACTGATAGAGCGTCTCGGCCTCGAACAGGCCAGCGAGCGCGAAGGCGGTCGAGAACTGCGTGCCGTTGAGCAGCGCGAGCCCCTCCTTGGCACCGAGCGTCACCGGTTCCAGCCCATGCGACACGAAGGCGACCTTGGCGGGGAAACGGCCATGCGGGGTAAAACATTCGCCGACGCCGATCATCACCGCCGTCATATGCGACAGTGGCGCGAGGTCGCCCGAGGCGCCGACCGAGCCTTGCGCCGGCACGACCGGAATGACGTCGTTGGCGAGCATTCCTTGAAGCAGGTCGATGGTCTCGGCGCGAACGCCGGAAGCGCCCTGGGCAAGGCTGGCGAGCTTCAGCGCCATCATCAGCCGCACCACCGCGACGGGCATCGGCTCGCCGACGCCGGCGGCATGCGAAAGCACGATGTTGCGCTGCAGCGTCTCGAGATCTTCGCCAGGAATGCGGACGCTGGCGAGCTTGCCGAAGCCGGTGTTGATGCCATAGACCGGCTCGCCCTTGGCGAGGATGCGGGCGACCGCCTCGGCGCTGGCCTTGATCTTCGGCCGGCAGGCGGCGTCGAGCTTCGGCACGGCGCCGCGATAGATGGCGCGCCAGTCGGCAAGCGTCGCGCTGCCGGGCTTCAGGGTCAGTTCGGTCATTGTCCTCTCCAGATGCGGGCATGGAGCGGGTTGAAGCCCATGCGGTAGACGAGTTCGGCCGGGCGCTCGATGTCCCAGATCGCAAGGTCGGCCGATTTGCCGGCTTCCAAAGTGCCGGTTTTGTCCAGAAGCCCCAGCGCACGCGCCGCCTCGCGGGTGACGCCCGTGAGACACTCGTCGACGGTCATGCCGAACAGCGTCGCGGCCATGTTCATGGTGAGCAGCAGCGAGGTAAGCGGCGATGTGCCGGGATTGGAATCCGTGGCGACGGCCATTTTCACGCCGTGGCGGCGGAAGAGATCGACCGGCGGCTTCTTCGTCTCGCGGATGAAGTAATAGGCGCCGGGCAGGATCGTCGCCACCGTGCCGGCCCTGGCCATCGCTTCGGCGCCCTCTTCGTCGGTGTATTCGAGATGATCGGCCGACAGCGCGCCATAGCGCGCCGCAAGCGCCGCGCCATGCAGGTTGGAGAGTTGATCGGCATGCAGCTTCACCGGCAGGCCCAGCGCTTTGGCCTTGTCGAAGACGCGCGTCATCTGCTCCGGCGAAAACGCAATGCCCTCGCAAAAACCATCGACGGCGTCGGCGAGATTTTCGGCGGCGACCTCCGGCAGGATGGTGTCGGCGACAAGACCGATGAACGCATCCTTGTCGCCCTTGGCTTCCGGCGGCAGGGCATGCGCTGCGAGACAAGTGGTGCGTACAGTGACGGGGCGCTCGTTGGCCAGACGGCGGGCTGCACGCAGCGATTTCTTCTCATTGTCGGCATCGAGGCCGTAGCCCGACTTCACTTCGACGGTGGTGACGCCTTCGGCAATCAGCGCATCGAGGCGCGGCAAGGTCTGGGCGACCAACTCGTCTTCGCTGGCGGCGCGCAGCGACTTGACCGATGAGACGATGCCGCCGCCGGCGCGCGCCACTTCCTCATAAGTAGCGCCGGCCAGGCGCATCTCGAATTCATTGGCGCGGTTTCCCGCATAGATAAGGTGCGTATGGCAGTCGATCAGGCCGGGGGTGATCCAACGGCCAGCGCAATCGACGGTCTCGGCGCCCTGCCCGGCAACGGCCGGCATATCGGCCTCAGGGCCGGCATAGACAATAAGCCCGTCACGCGCGGCGACCGCGCCCTTCTCGACGATACCGAGACCGGCCGCACCATCGGCCATGGTCGCCAGGCGCGCATTGCGCCAGACCCGATGGCCGCTCTTCCCGTTTGCTCCACCCATCATCTTTTCCATTTGCTTGGATAGCGATTATGTATATACATATTGAAACGCGACGCAAGTGATAATGTCGCCTGGGCATTCAGATTCGGAGATGGACGTGACGGCGATCTTTGCGGAACAGGCGCTGCTGCCCGGCGGTTGGCAGGGCAATGTGAGGATCGCCTTGGACGGCAGCCGCATCTCGACAGTCGAGGCCGGCGCTTCCGCGCAAGCCGGCGACGAGCGCCATGCCATCGTCCTGCCCGGCATGCCCAATCTGCACAGCCACGCCTTCCAGCGCGGCATGGCGGGATTGGCCGAGCTGCGCGGCCCTTCGGCCGACAGTTTCTGGAGCTGGCGCGAGGTGATGTACCGCTTCGCGCTGTCGATGACGCCGGATCAGGTCGAGGCGGTGGCGGCGCAACTCTATGTCGAAATGCTGGAGGCCGGCTTCTCGCGCGTCGGCGAGTTCCACTATCTGCATCATGACCGGGACGGACAGCCCTACGCCAACATCGCCGAGATGGCGGAGCGGATTGCGGCAGCCGCCGCCGATACCGGCATCGGACTGACGCTGCTGCCGGTCTTCTATGCCCATTCCGCCTTCGGCGGCGCTGCGCCCAACGAAGGTCAGCGGCGATTCATCAATGATGTCGAACGCTTCGGGCGCTTGCTTGAGAAAAGCCGCGAGAGCATTCGCTCACTGGAGCAGGCGGTCGTCGGCGTCGCGCCGCATAGTTTGCGCGCCGCAACGCCGGACGAGATCAATGCCGTCGCGGCGATGGCACCGGACGGGCCGATCCACATCCATGTCGCCGAGCAGGTGAAGGAAGTCGAGGATTGCGTTGCCTGGTCGGGCAAGCGTCCGGTCGAATTCCTGCTTGCCAACACCACGGTGGACAAACGCTGGTGCCTGATCCACGCCACGCATATGACTGAGGCCGAAACGATCGCCATGGCGAAGAGCGGCGCGATTGCCGGGCTCTGTCCGATCACCGAGGCCAATCTCGGCGACGGCACTTTCGCGGCCCCGCTCTTCGTCGAGCATGGCGGCCGCTTCGGGGTCGGTTCCGATTCCAATGTGCTGATCGGCCTGCCGGACGAGCTTCGGCAGCTCGAATATTCGCAGCGCCTCGTCCACCGCGCCCGCAATGTGCTGGCCCGCGCCGGCGGCTCGACCGGGCGGGCGCTGTTCGACGCTTCGCTCGACGGCGGCAGCCAGGCGCTAGGCGCCGGCCCGTCGCGGATTGCCGCCTGCTGCCCTGCCGATCTCGTCTCGCTCGACCAAAACCATCCATCGCTGGCCGGCAAGGCAGGCGATGCGATCCTCGATGCCTGGATCTTTGCCAATGGCAGCAAGGTCGATTGCGCCTGGGTGCATGGCAAGAAACAGGTCAGCGGCGGCAGGCATGCGAAGCGGGAGCCGGTCGCAAGACGGTTCCGAGAAGTCATGACCGCACTGTCGCAAGGCTGAACAGGATCGTCCGATGAGCCTTGTCGAGACAGACGATGTCGAAGGCGGCGAGAGCCTCTCGCTACACCAGCGCATCCTCTCCGACATCCGCGACAAGATCTTGTCCGGCGCGTGGGCGCCTGGACATCGCATACCCTTCGAGCACGAGTTGACGGCTCAGTACAATTGCTCGCGCATGACGGTGAACAAAGCGCTGTCGCAGCTCGCCAAGGCCGGGTTGATCGAGCGCCGCCGCCGTTCCGGCAGTTTCGTGCGCCAGCCGCAGTCTCAGGCGGCGGTGCTGGAGTTGCACGACATCAGGATCGAGGTCGAGGCCCTTGGCCTGCCCTATCGCTATGAGCGGCTAGAGCGCGTCAAGCGGCGCAGCGGCGCCGAGGAACGCGCGCTGCTAGGGCTTGCCGCGCCAGGGCCGGTGCTTGCGCTGGAGGGCCTGCATTTTGCCGGCGAACGGCCGTTCGCGCTGGAGCAGCGCCTGATCAATCTTTCAGCGGTGGCCGAGGCCGGTGAGGAGGAGTTCCTCGAGATCGCCCCAGGCCCCTGGCTGATCGGCCGCGTTCCGTGGAGCGAGGCCGAGCACCGCATCCGCGCCATGGCGGCGGACGAGACGATCGCCGACGCGCTCGACATCGACGCGGGCGCGCCCTGCCTGGTGGTCGAGCGCCGTACCTGGAGCGCCGAGCACCCGGTTACCCACGTGCGGTTCGTCTATCCGGCGGAGAGCCACACGCTGGTGGCAAGATTTACCCCGTCGCAGGGATGAGTGATCTCCCCCCTCGTGGGGGAGATGGCCGGCAGGCCAGAGGGGGGCGCCGTAGAGCGCGAACCTCGACTGGCTTGACCTGGGCATATGCTGAAATTGAAAGGTTGGCGTTCCTTCGCGCCCCCCTCTGCCCTGCCGGGCATCTCCCCCACGAGGGGGGAGATTGGCAGTTTCGGCGCCGCGCCTTATAGCGCCGCCGTCACAATGATCTCGACCAGATATTCCGGGCCGGCGAGCTTGGCTTCGCCGGTGGCGCGGGCGGGCGTGTGGCCCTGCGGCACCCACTTGTCCCACTCGGCATTCATCTCGGCGAAGGTCTTCATGTCGTCCAGCCAGATGATCGCCTGCACGATCTTGGTCTTGTCGGTGCCGGCCTTGGCCAGCAATTCGTCGATGGTCTTGAGGATGTCGCGGGTCTGCGAGGCGACATTGCCGCCGGGCTCGCCGACCTGGCCGGCCAGGTAGACGGTGTTGCCGTGGATGACGATCTGGCTCATGCGCGGGCCGACATCGATGCGACGAATGCTCATTGGAGGTTCCTTCATTGTGGGAGTCGCTGCTCTTTAGAATCCGGGCCGGCTCGGGGCAAGGCCGGCGGGCGCGAAACCAATTGAGCCAATTGTCTGGTCCTGAACGGCCGGCCTACACGGCGAGTTGACCGCGCGTGACACAATTCCGCCGGGCCGCCATGTTGACTAATGTAATAACATCACATATCGACGACGCATTCGATTTCGCGGACCGACGTCTCATGACCAATGCCTGCCTGACCTTCCGCGACCTGACGCTTGGCTACGGCAGCCATCCGGCGATCCATCATTTGAACGGCATCGTCCGCAAAGGCTCGCTGACCGCCGTGGTCGGCGCCAATGGTTCGGGCAAGTCGACGCTGATGAAGGGCATCGTCGGCGTGCTGAAGCCGATGGAAGGCGCGGTGGTCCGCATGCAAGGCGTGCGCACCGCCTATCTGCCGCAGCAGTCGGAGCTCGACCGTTCCTTTCCGGCGCGTGTCGTCGACCTGGTCTCGCTCGGGCTCTGGCCGAAGCGCGGCATGCTCGGGCGCTACACCAAGGAAGACTGCGAGTCCGTCAGCAAGGCGCTGATGGCGGTCGGGCTCGGCGGCTTCGAGAAGCGGCCGATCGACACGCTGTCCGGCGGCCAGTTGCAGCGCACGCTGTTCGCCCGCGTGCTTTTGCAGGACGCCGACCTCATCCTGCTCGACGAGCCGTTCAACGCGGTCGACGCCAAGACGGTCGGCGACCTCATCCAGCTCATCAAACGCTGGCATGGCGAGGAACGCACGATCATGGTCGTGGTGCACGATCTCGATCTGGTGCGGCAGAATTTCCCGGAGACGCTGCTGCTCGCGCGCCAGCCCGTCGCCTGGGGCAACACGAAGGAAACGCTGCGGCCGGAAAACCTGCTCAAGGCGCGGCGCTTCCACGAGGCGTGGGAAGAGAACGCGCCCTGGTGCGAGCCGAGCGGACATGATCACGCCCATGACGACGATGGGCACGACCATCATGATCATGCGCATGATCACCATCATGACCATCAGCATGGCTCTGGACCGAGGGCGGCGTGATGGATTTCCTCTACGGCCTGCTCATCGAACCCTTCGCCGATTTCGCCTTTATGCAGCGGGCGCTGTTCGGCTCGCTGATGCTGTCGCTCGGCGCCTGCCCGGTCGGCGTCTTCCTGATGCTCAGGCGCATGAGCCTGTCGGGCGATGCGATGGCGCATGCCATCCTGCCGGGCGCGGCGGCCGGCTTCCTGCTCTATGGGCTCGAGATCCTGCCGATGACCGTCGGCGGGCTGATCGCCGGCATCGTCGTCGCGCTCGGCGCGGGCGCCGTCTCGCGCTTCACCATCCAGCGCGAGGACGCCTCGATGGCGGCCTTCTACCTCATCTCGCTGGCCGTCGGCGTGCTGATGGTGTCGATCCGCGGCTCCAGCGTCGACCTCATGCATGTGCTCTTCGGCACGGTGCTCGCGCTCAACAATGAGGCACTGATCCTGATCGGCGGCATCGTCGTGGTGACGCTTGCCTGCCTCGCCATCTTCTGGCGCGCGCTTGTCGCCGAATGCCTCGACCCGCTGTTCTTGCGCTCGGTGAGCCGCATGGGCAGCCCGGTGCATTTCATCTTCCTGGGGCTGGTCGTGCTCAACCTCGTCGGCGGCTTCCAGGCGCTGGGCACGCTGCTCTCGGTCGGGCTGATGATGCTGCCCGCCGCCGCCGCCCGCTTCTGGACGGTGCGTGTCGAGCCGATGTGCGTATTGGCGGTGCTGATCGGCTTTGGCTCCTGCGTTGCCGGGCTGCTTTTGTCCTATCACGCGTCGCTGCCCTCCGGCCCGGCGATCATCCTTTCGGCCGGCGTCATCTATTTCTGCTCGATCCTGTTCGGCACGCGCGGCGTGCTGCGCGCCCGCATCGTGCATCACCGACACCGGACTGCCTGATCCCAATCCCCAAGCAAGGAGACCGTCCCCAATGTTGAAATCCTTCCATGCCGCTTTGGCGTTGAGCGTTATAACATTAAGCGCATTCGCAACCTCGTCGGCCTTCGCGGCGCCGCTCAAGGTCGTGGCGAGCTTCACCGTCATTGCCGATTTTGCCAAAAATGTCGGCGGCGACCGCGTCAACATCACCACCATCGTCGGCCCGGACGGCGACGCGCATGTCTATGAGCCGAGCCCGGCTGACGCTGTGGCGATGGCCAAAGCCGACGTGGTGCTGGTAAACGGCCTGCATTTCGAGGGTTTCCTGCAGCGCCTGGTCGACGCTAGCGCCACCAAGGCTGCGATCGTGACGCTGACCAAAGGCATCACCCCGATCGACTTCAAGCCGGAATTCGCCGATGCGGACGCCGCCGAAGGCGCAGGCACCGGCGGCGGCAAGACCGTCACCGACCCTCATGCCTTCCAGTCGATTGCCAACGCCAGGATCTATGTGAAGAACATCGCCGAGGCGTTCTGCGCAGCCGACAGCGAAGGCTGCGACAGCTACAAGGCCAACGCAGCCGCCTACACCACCAAGCTCGATGCGCTGGAAGGCGAAGTGAAAGCGGCAATCCAGTCGATCCCCGAAGCGAAGCGCGTCGTCATCACCTCGCATGACGCCTTCGGCTATTTCGAGCACGAATACGGGCTGACCTTCCTCGCGCCGCAAGGCATTTCGACCGATTCCGAACCGTCGGCCGCCGATGTCGCCAAGCTGGTCGAACAGGTCAAGCAAGACAAGGCGGCGGCGATCTTCGTGGAAAACATCACCAATCCGCGGCTGATCGAGCAGATCGCCGGCGAGACGGGCATCAAGGTGGGCGGGACGCTCTATTCGGACGCGCTTTCGGGGTCGGACGGCCCAGCCTCGACCTATATCGACATGATGCACAACAACATCACTCAGATCAAAGGCGCGATCCTGGGGAGCTGAGCTCAACCCAGGCGCGGAAACGGTCACTCCCTCCGGCCGGACCAAGTTCCGGCTGGATTCGCGTACGGAAATGTCTATCTGCTGAACAGCGGTTAACGCAATTCGGATTGGCTTTTCCATGACTGACTTCACGCCTCTCCAGTCTCTGCTTGGCGGCGCCCTCATCGGCCTGTCGGCGGTGCTGCTCATGGCTTTGCACGGCCGCATCGCCGGCATGACCGGCATCTTGACCGGCGTCATCCCGCCGCTGTCGGCCGACTGGCAGTGGCGCGCCGTGTTTCTCGCAGGCGCTATCGCCGCTCCCCTGCTCCTGGTGCTTGCCGGCAAGCAGATCCCGTTCAGCGTGCCGGTCCCAACGGCCGCGCTCGTCGTGGGCGGCTTCCTGGTCGGCATCGGCGTGCATTTCGGCGGCGGCTGCCCGAGCGGGCACGGCATTTGCGGCATCGCGCGGTTGTCGCCTCGCTCGTTCGTCGCGGTCGCCACCTTCATGGCCACCGCCTTTGTCACCGTCTTCATCATCCGCCACGTGATGGGAGGCTGACCCATGCGCAAACTCGTCTCGGCCTTCCTGATCGGTGGGATTTTCGGTCTGGGCATCGCTGTTTCGGGCATGATCAATCCGGCGAAGGTGCTGAACTTCTTCGACATCGCCGGCACCTGGGACCCGAGCCTGATCTTCGTGATGGGCGGCGGCCTGGCGGTCGCCTTCGTCGGTTACCGGCTCGTGTTCAGCCAGCGCGAGGCGCCGATGTTCGAGAGTGCCTTTGCCCTGCCAACCAAAAGCACCATCGACCGACAACTGGTCGGCGGCGCTGCTGTCTTTGGCATCGGCTGGGGCATTGCCGGCTTTTGTCCCGGGGCCTCAATTCCGGCGCTCGGCCTTGGCTATTCGTCGACGCCGGTCTTTGTCGCGGCGGTCATCGCCGGTATCGTCGTGGCCCGCTTCGCCCGAACCCGGTTCGCTCAGCCGGCCTCCGCGTAGCAGCAGTTGCCGGACCGCTCGGAGAGTGGCAAAACATCGGCCAAGCCACGAGGCACCAAACTTGCGAGGACATCATGGAATACCGCCAGATCAGTGACGACTATTCGGTCTCCGGCCAGATCCAGCCCGAGGACATCGCCGCCATCAAGGATGCCGGCTTCAAGAGCGTGATCTGCAACCGGCCGGACGATGAGCAGCCGGGCCAGCCCGCTGCCAGCAGCATTCAGGCCGCGGCCGAGGCGGCCGGGCTTGGCTTCCGCTACATTCCGGTCATCAGCGGCCAGATCACCATGGACAATGTCGAGGACCAGGCCGAAGCGCTGGACGAGCTCGAAGGGCCGGTGTTCGCCTATTGCCGTTCAGGCGCGCGCTGCACCAACCTTTATGGGCTGATCCAGCAGCAGCGGGGTTAAATCGGCAGCGCGCCGGTTTCCTTCAGCGTCTCCAGCACGATCGCCGTCTTCACGTGCTGCACGGATTCGTGCGGCAGGAGCACACCGTTGACGAACTCCGACAGTGACTTGAGGTCAGGCGTCACTACCTTCAGGATGTAATCCATCTCACCGGTCAGCGCATGCGCCTCCTGCACCTCAGGCAGGCGGGCGACCAGTTCGCCGAAGCGCCGCGCATTGTCTCGGTTGTGGGTGGCCAAGGTCACCGAGATGACGTTGACCAGCGAAAAGCCCAGACGATCGCGGTCGAGCACGGCGCGATAGCCCTTGATATAGCCGTCCTCCTCCAGCCGCAGACGGCGGCGCGAGCATTGTGAGGGCGACAGGTTCACGCGCTCCGCCAAATCGTTGTTGGTATAGCGCGCATCGTCCTGCAAAAGCGCCATTATCTTGCGGTCAAATTGATCGAGGCGCGCATCATCCATGGATTCTTCTCCATTCATGCATGGTTTGCGCACATGATGCGCATTTCAAGCGGTTGAATGCAAGCACCGTGCGGAGGTCTCGGGCTAGCATGGTGAAAGATGGTCGAGTCCGGCCAAAACAGCTTTCGGAGAACTGCCATGGGCCCCTTCCCGCACGACGCCCCGCCCGCCAAGATCAGCAAGCAGAACCCCGCCGGTACCGACGGCTTCGAATTCGTCGAGTTCGCGCATCCGGAGCCCGCCAAGCTCGCCGAGCTTTTCACCCGCATGGGCTATGTCGCGGTGGCGAAGCATCGGACCAAGGACATCACCGTCTGGCGGCAGGGCGACATCAACTATGTCGTCAATGCCGAGCCCGGCTCGCATGCGATGAAGTTCGTCGAGAAGCACGGCCCCTGCGCCGCCTCGATGGCGTGGCGCGTGGTCGACGCCAAGCACGCTTTCGACCATGCGGTGTCGAAGGGCGCGACGCCCTATGAAGGCACAGACAAGGCGCTCGATGTGCCGGCCATTGTCGGCATCGGCGGCTCGCTCCTCTATTTCATCGAGGCCTATGGTGAAAAAGGTTCGGCCTATGACGCCGAGTTCGAGTGGCTGGGCGAGCGCGACCCGAAGCCTGAAGGCGTCGGCTTCTATTTTCTCGACCACCTCACCCACAATGTCTATCGCGGCAACATGGACAAATGGTGGGACTTTTATCGCGACCTGTTCGGTTTCAAGCAGATCCATTTCTTCGACATCGACGGCAAGATCACCGGCCTTGTCAGCCGCGCCATCACCTCGCCCTGCGGCAAGATCCGCATTCCGCTGAACGAGTCCAAGGACGAGACCAGCCAGATCGCCGAGTATCTGAAGAAGTACAATGGCGAAGGCATCCAGCATATCGCGGTCGGCACCGACGCCATCTACGAGGCCACGGACAAGCTTGCCGCCAACGGGCTGAAATTTATGCCCGGCCCGCCCGACACCTATTACGAGATGTCGCATGAGCGCGTGCACGGCCATGACGAGCCGATCGAGCGCATGAAGAAGCACGGCATCCTCATCGACGGCGAAGGCGTGGTCGATGGCGGCATGACCAAGATCCTGCTGCAGATCTTCTCGAAAACCGTCATCGGCCCGATCTTCTTCGAATTCATCCAGAGGAAGGGCGACGAAGGTTTTGGCGAGGGCAATTTCCGCGCGCTGTTCGAGTCGATCGAACAGGACCAGATCAAGCGCGGTGTGATCAAGCTGGGCGGCAAGGCAGCGTAGGCATCGAACATTTTTGCTTCCCGGCCTCTTATGACCTAAATTATGGTCATAAGAGGTACGATGAATGAATGTTCCGATGGCGAAAGCGAAAGCCCAACTCGCCGAGTTGGTTAAGCGTGCCCAAGCTGGCGAAGAGATTCATCTCACACGGCATGGAGAGATTGTCGCTACCTTGAGCGCTCCCGCCCGAACTGGCGAAAGCAAAGGGCTGTTTGGGGCTCTGAAAGGCCAAACTCGGATATCGGACGATTTTGATGAACTCGGTCCCGAATGGGACGAGTACATTAAATGAGCCGCAAATATCTGGTCGACACTTATATCCTGCTCTGGGTGCGCCGATTCACGTCTTTCAGATCACCATCGCGACATCTTTCTCAGGGGCGAGGATGTAGTTGTCAGCGCGATCTCGGTGGCAGAAATCGCCATTAAGAAATCACTCGGCAAAGTCACGCTCACAGCCAACATCGTGGACATCTTGCGGTCGAACGGGATACCAATCCTGAGCGTAAACGAACAGCACGCGGCGAGACTTGAACACTTGCCGTTCCATCATCGCGATCCCTTCGACCGCCTGCTCATCGCGCAGGCTCAAATTGAAGGCCTGACGATGGTCACCGCGGATCGGCATTTCTCAGCCTACGACGTTGCGTTGGTCTGATCATCCAGCACCAGCCGCTTGATCTCACCTTCCTCAGCTTGATGTCGCGGTCGGGTAGGAATTCGCCCTTGCGGCGGCGCGACTGAAGTGGGTGGCGCGCCACGCCATTGGCGTTGATGCGATGGTGTTTGGAGCTACTTTTGCAGGCCGGCGGCTTTGCGCAGGATGTCGTTGATCCGGCTCTGCCAGCCGGGTCCGCCGGCACGGAAGCGGGCAATCACGTCGCTATCGAGCCGTAGCGTCACCTGCTTCTTCGGATTGTCGAGCGCCGGCCTGCCACGCGATCGGCGGATGCTTTCGGCAAGGTCGGGGAAGACCTCGGTGAAGGGACGAGCGTTTCGAAAGTCCTCCTCGGTCCACTCGGGATTGTCTGAAACGGCGTCCCAATCTTCCTTCGTGAAGCCCTTGCCTGGCTGGAATTCCTGGTCCGGCTTCGTGATGTTCAGCTTAGACTTTGCCATCAAACAATCTTCTTTCCGCCTGGTTGGCCGGGCGCATCGAAATTATCGAAATGCCCTCGGAGCCAAGCCGGGCAAAGACCACCGCAACGACCCCGCCAACAAGTCGACCGATCGCCATAAAGCGTCTAGCCTTGGCCGTTCGGATTGTCGACGTGAGAAAGAATCCGTCGTCCAGAGCGGCAAAATCCAGCCCGTGCTTCTCGATGTTGGCCAGCCGCTTCGGCTCATCCCAAACGATCTTCATGAATTTATGTACCTACAATAATTAAGTCAATAATTTTCGTAACTACAATAATTTTTCAGGTCGTCTCGTTCACAACCCCAGCCGCTCGACCTCATCCTTTCTGAGCTTGACGTCATAGTCGAGCAGGAACTCATCCAGTTGCGGCGGCGGAACGGAAGTGCCGGAGAGCATCGCGTGCACCTGGCCGCGATGGTGGATGTCGTGCAGAAACACATGGGCGAGAATGTCGCCGATCCTTTCGGGGATCATGCCGTCCTCGCGGCGGTCGGTGATGACGCGGCGATCGAGATCGGCTTCGGAGAGGCCATCGCAGAAGGCAATCAGCCTGCGGTCGAAATCGGCTTGCGCCGCCGCAAGGCTCGCCACGTCGTCGAACGGCACGAAGGTGTCGTATGCTGCGGCACCCAGGCCGCCATCGGTCAGGAAATCGAGATAGAGACGGTCGACCGCGAGGATGTGGTTGAGCGTCTCCTTGATCGAAGGGAAGAAGCTGGTGCGCTTGCTCTCGAACTCGCCGGGCTGCATCGCCAGCACGGCACGGTAGAGCCTGTCGTTCGACCACAGATTGTTTCGCGCCATGCGGCGCAGATGCCCGAGCAGGGTCATCGGGTCGTCCTCCTCGCTCAGCTCTCGTATTTCTCGACCTTCTGTTCGATGGCGCCGAAGATCGAGTGGCCGGCCTTGTCCTTCATCTCGATGCGCACTGTGTCGCCGAAATGCAGGAAGGGCGTCTTCGGCTCACCTGTCTCGATGGTCTCGATCATGCGCAGCTCGGCGATGCAGGAATAGCCGGCGCCACCCGCCGCAACCGGCTTGCCCGGCCCGCCATCGAGCTTGTTGGAGACGGTGCCCGAACCGATGATGGTGCCGGCGGCGAGCGGCCGGGTCTTGGCGGCATGCGCGATCAGCGCCGGAAAGTCGAAGGTCATGTCGACGCCGGCATTGGCGCGGCCGAAGGGCTTGCCGTTTACGTCGACCAGCAGCGCGAGATCGACTTTGCCGCCGTCCCAGGCCTCGCCCAACTCATCCGGTGTCACTGCGACGGGCGAGAAGGCGGATGACGGTTTCGATTGGAAGAAGCCGAACCCTTTTGCCAGTTCCGGGCCGGTGACGGCGCGCAGCGTGACATCGTTGACCAGCATCACCAGCCGGATCGCTTCCCGCGCCTCGTCCGGACCGGCGCCCATAGGCACGTCGTCTACAATGACGGCAACTTCGGCCTCCATGTCGATGCCGAAGGCTTCGTCCGCCATGCGGATCGGGTCGCGCGGCGCGATGAACGAGTCCGAACCGCCCTGGTAGATCAGCGGATCGGTCCAGAAGCTTGCCGGCATCTCGGCGCCGCGCGCCTTCCGCACAAGCTCGACATGGTTCACATAGGCCGAGCCGTCCGCCCATTGATAGGCGCGCGGCAGCGGCGAATGGGCATCGTGCTCATGAAACCGCGCCGAAGGGACCGCATTGGTCTCCAGCGATTCCGCCATGGCCGCCAGATGCGGCGCGATGCGGCGCCAGTCATCCAGCGCCGCCTGCAGCGTCGGCACCAGGAAGGAAGCGTCGGTGAACCGCGTCAGATCGCGCGAGACCACGACCAGCTTTCCGTCGCGCGTCCCGTTCTTCAAAGTGGCAAGCTTCATGCGGTTTCCTCTCCCGAAGCGGCGTTGTCGCCGGCTAAGTCCACAACAAGGCCATCGCGAGCGATCGTCAAGTCGCCTGCCCATGTTTTCCTGACGGCAGTGATCCAATCGGCCTCTCCGATCGCCGGATCGTCGGCCGGAATGAGATGGTTGAGCACCAGGCGCTTTACGCCGGCATCGCTGGCGATGCGGCCCGTCTCTTCGGCCAGGCTATGGCTGGCGAAGAGGTGCTCACGCAGCCGCACGCCGTTGCCGGTCCTGGCGACCAGCCGCTCGACGCCCGCCTCCAGCATGGCCTCGTGGACGAGAATGTCGGCGCCGCGCGCAAACTCGGCCAGCGGCGGAAAGAATGCCGTATCGGCCGAGAACACCACGCTTCTGCCGCCGAGTTCGAAGCGCAGCGCAAAGCAGTCGGTCACCGGCGGATGGTCGACACGCAACGCTGTCACCATCAGACCACGCTCCTCCAGCACCAGCCCTTCGCCGAACTCCTCGACCAAGACCAACTCGCGTATGTCCGGTCGGCCCTCGTCGACGATGCGTATATCGATGTCGAACTCCATCGCCCGGCAGAAATGCCGCCAGCAATGACTGGTGCCAGGCGGGCCGTAAACGGTCACCGGCGTCGCCAGGCCCGCCGTCCAGGCGGTGTGGATCAGCGGCCCGAGCTCCAGAATATGGTCCGAATGGAGATGCGTGATGAAGACAAGGTCGAGCGTCTTGAGGCTGATGCCGGCATCGACCAGGCCGCGCGTGACGCCCAGACCGCAATCCACGACAATGGTTCGTCCGCCAAGTTCCAGCAGTGAGGACGTCGGCCATGGACCGCCCGGCCGCAAAGCCGGGCCGCCCTTGGAGCCCAGAAGCACCAGCCGGTCATTCATCGGGCGTGCCTCAAGACCAGTCGCCCTCGGGCGTGCCGTTGAAGCGCTTCTTCAGCTCGGCCCAGCAGTCGATATAGTTCTCCTGCAAGGTGCCGAGTTCGGCGGCATAGCGCGTCAGCATCTGCGGAAAGCGGGTCTCGAACATGAAGGCCATGGTGTTGTCGAGCTTGACGGGCTTCAGCTCCGCGCGTGTCGCCTTCTCGAAGCCGGGAGCGTCCGGCCCATGCGCCAGCATCTGGTTGTGCAGGCTGATGCCGCCTGGCACGAAACCCTCCTCCTTGGCGTCGTACTGGCCGTGGATCAGGCCCATGAACTCGCTCATGATGTTGCGGTGGTACCAGGGCGGCCGAAACGTGTTTTCCGCCACAAGCCAGCGCGGCGGGAAGATGACGAAGTCGACATTGGCGGTGCCCGCCTCGCCGCTCGGCGCCGTCAGCACGGTGAAGATCGACGGATCCGGGTGGTCGAACAGGATGGCGCCGACCGGCGAAAACGTCGCCAGATCATATTTATAGGGCGCATAGTTACCGTGCCACGCGACCACATCCAGTGGCGAATGGCCGAGCTCGGTGACATGGAAAGTGCCGCACCATTTGACGATCAGCCGGCACGGCGTTTCCTTCTCCTCGAACCAGGCGCAGGGCGTCTTGAAGTCGCGCGGATTGGCCAGGCAGTTGGCGCCGATCGGGCCGCGGTCGGGCATGGTGAATTTCGCGCCGTAATTCTCGCAGACATAGCCGCGCGCCTCCTTGTCGGCGAGCTCGACCTTGAAGACGAGGCCACGCGGCAGCACGGCGATCTCACCGGGCCGAAGCTCGATCACACCCATCTCGGTGACGAAACGCAGCGCGCCGACCTGCGGCACAACCAGCAACTCGCCGTCGGCGTTGAAGAAATGATCGTCCACCATCGAGCGATTGGCGACATAGACATGCGCGGCCATGCCGGACTGGCCGACCGCGTCGCCGGCCGTGGTCATGGTGCGCATGCCGGAAATGAAGTCGGTCGGCTCGGAAGGCATCGGCGTCGGATTCCAGCGGTATTGGCCGAGCGCCAGCTCATGGTCGCCGATATTGGGCGCGGTTTTCCACATGGGGTAGCTCGCGCCCTTGAAACGGCCCGTATGTTTCACGCTCGGACGGATGCGATAGAGCCAGGAGCGCTCGTTGGTGCCGCGCGGCGCGGTGAAAGGCGAGCCTGAAAGCTGTTCCGCATAGAGCCCATAGGCCGGCCGCTGCGGCGAGTTGCGTCCCTGCGGCAGCGACCCGGGCAGCGTCTCGGTCTCGAAATCGTTGCCGAAGCCCGGCATGTAGGAAAAACCCATCCGATCCTCCCTGATCCCGGCTTGCAAGCGTCCAGAGACGTGTCCTGCCGGCGATGTTGACCAAACTGGTTTCATTTGTAACCATCGAAAATGTAACTATCAACGGCCGCGCTGCGCCGGGAGCGCCTCATGGAACAGGATATCCTCGAGCTGGAAAGCTTCCTGCCCTACCGGCTCTATCGGCTGGCCGACACCGTCAGCCGCGAGTTCTCGAAGATCTACAAGGATCGGCACGGCCTGACGCGGCCGGAATGGCGCACGCTCTCCGGCCTCGGCCAGCGCGGTACGATGACGGCGACCGAACTCGGCGAGCAGTCGGCTATGCACAAGACCAAGGTGTCGCGCGCGGTGGCTGAGCTGGAGCGGCGGCGCTGGCTTACACGCACGCCGGACGAGAATGATCGGCGTGTGGAGCATCTCACGCTGACCAAGGCGGGGCTCGCCGCCTACCGCGAGATGGTGCCGCTGGCGAAGGCGTTTGAGGGAGAGTTGCTGGGGAAGCTCGAGGCAGAGGAGCGCGCGGCGATCGTGAAGGGGGTGGCGGCGCTGGAGAGGGCGTTGGGGGGAAAGTAGGGCTGACAGGCCGCGGGACAGCGCGCCCCCTCTGTCCTGCCGGACATCTCCCCCACAAGGGGGGAGATCAGCTGTCGCGTCGGCTTTCGCCACTCTCCAACGTTGCAGGATTGAGTGGGGCGCCACAACTGCCAATCTCCCCCCTTATGGGGGAGATGTCCGGCAGGACAGAGGGGGCGCGAAGGAACTCGACGTCTCCCTAAGGCCCTACCAATCCATCACCACCTTACCCGAGCTGCCACTCCGCATCGCGTCGAACCCAACCTGGAAATCATCGATGCCGATGCGATGAGTGATCAGCCCCGACACATCCAGCGGCCCCTGCACCAAAGCGATCATCTTGTACCAGGTCTCAAACATCTCGCGGCCGTAGATGCCCTTCAGGTGCAGCATCTTGAAGATGACCTTGTTCCAGTCGATCTCGAAGCCGGTGGGCGCGATGCCGAGGATGGCGATCTTGCCGCCATTGTTCATGGTGTCGATCATGTCGCGGAAGGCGGGTGCGGCGCCCGACATCTCCAGCCCGACGTCGAAACCTTCGCTCATGCCGATCGAAGGCATGACGTCGCGCAGCTTTTCCTTCGAGGCATCGACGACATGCTGGACCCCGAGTTTTCGCGCTAGGTCCAACCGGACAGGATTGATGTCGGTGATGACGACTTTTCTGGCACCGACGCATTGCGCCACCAGCGCGCCCATGATGCCGATCGGCCCGGCGCCGGTGACCAGCACGTCCTCGCCGACCAGATCGAAGGACAATGCGGTGTGAACGGCATTGCCTAATGGATCGAAGATGGCGGCGATCTCATCCGGCACGTCGTCGGGGATTGGCACGACATTGTGCTGCGGGATCGCCATGTACTCGCCGAAGGCGCCGGGGCGGTTGACGCCGACGCCGAGCGTGTTGCGACACAGATGCCCCCTGCCCGCGCGGCAGTTGCGGCAATGGCCGCAGACGATATGGCCTTCGCCCGAGACGCGCTGGCCGACCTTGTATTCGGTGACCGCCGCGCCATAGTCGGCGACGGTGCCGACGAATTCGTGGCCGGTCACCATCGGCACCGGCACGGTCTTCTGCGCCCACTGATCCCAATTGTAGATATGGACGTCGGTGCCGCAGATCGCGGTCTTCCTGACCTTGATCAGCACGTCGTTGGGGCCGATCTCCGGCACCGGCACCTCTTCCATCCAGATGCCCGGCTCGGCCTTGGCCTTCACCAGCGCCTTCATCATGTTCGACATCAGGATCTCCCAACGCTGTAAAAGTTTGCGCTCTGTCGCGCCCCCCTCTGTCCTGCCGGACATCTTCCCCACTTGGGGGGAGATTGGACGTCACGAAGGCCTTCGCCAATCTCCAACGTCGAAGAAAGACGCCGGCGGCGAAACTGCCGATCTCCCCCCTTGTGGGGGAGATGTCCGGCAGGACAGAGGGGGGCGCCGTAGAGCAAAAACATCCGAAACTACCCAACCACACCAAGCTCGCGCCCAACTTCCCCGAACGCTTCGACCGCCCGGTCGATATCGGCGCTGGAGTGGGCGGCCGACATCTGCGTGCGGATGCGCGCCTGGCCCTTCGGCACCACCGGGAAGGAAAACCCGATGACATAGATGCCGCGCTTCAGCATGCGCTGCGCCATCTCCTGCGCCAGCGCAGCGTCGCCCAGCATCACCGGGATGATCGGATGATCGGCGCCGGCCAGCGTGAAGCCCAACTTGCCCATCTTGGAGCGGAACCGATCCGCATTGGCATACAGGCGTTGGCGCAACGCGTCGCCATGGCGGATCAGGTCGAACACCTTGATCGAGGCGCCGGCAATCGCCGGCATCAGCGTGTTGGAGAAGAGATAGGGCCGCGAGCGCTGGCGCAGCCAGTCGACCACCTGTCTCTTGCCCGAGGTGTAACCGCCGGAAGCGCCGCCCAGAGCCTTGCCGAGCGTCCCGGTGATGATATCCACCCTGCCCTCGACGCCGCAATGCTCGGCCGAGCCGCGGCCGTTCCTGCCGACAAAGCCGACCGCATGGCTGTCGTCGACCATGACCATGGCGTCGTATTTCTCGGCGAGATCGCAGACGCCTTTGAGATTGGCGATGATGCCGTCCATCGAGAACACGCCGTCGGTGGCGATCAGCCGGAAGCGGCAATCCTTCGCCTCCTTCAGCCGCGCCTCGAGGTCAGCCATGTCATTGTTGGCGTGGCGGAAGCGCTTGGCCTTCGACAATCTGACGCCGTCGATGATCGAGGCGTGGTTCAGCGCGTCCGAGATGATGGCGTCCTCCTCGCCAAGCAGCGTCTCGAACAGGCCGCCATTGGCGTCGAAGCAGGACGAGTAAAGGATGGTGTCCTCCATGCCGAGGAAGGAGGAGATCGTCGCCTCGAGTTCCTTATGCTCCTCCTGCGTGCCGCAGATGAAGCGCACCGAGGCCATGCCGTAGCCGTAGCGGTCGAGCGCATGCTTAGCCGCGTCGCGCAGATCCGGGCTGTCGGCGAGGCCCAGATAGTTGTTGGCGCAGAAATTCAGCACTTTCTGGCCAGCAACCTCGATCTCGGCGGATTGCATGGAGGAAATGACCCGCTCGGACTTGTAGAGCCCGGCCGATTTCAGGCCCTGGAGCTCGCTGTCGATGTGGGAAAGGAATGCTTTGCTCATGGTCCGGCCCTGTTCGGTTCGAGGCCGGACTGTCGCGCTATGGCTGCAAAAAATCCATCGCAAAAGCGACTGCTTCGGTGGCGTCGCGAAAGCCCGATCGCAATCCTTTGCGACGGTGCGACGGCAATGCGATCAAAAAAGAGGTATGCGGGAAAGCAGGTGATAACCATTTTGCGAGCTTTGCCGCGCCGCCGCAATCGCCGCCAGCCTCCCTTGCCAACCTGTTAACCCTTTCCGGGCAAGCGTTTTCCCGCCACGAATCCAAGGCAGGAATCCGTCGACCGGAGGGGTCAGCAAGTTATGTCGCAGCAGCCAGTGCAGAGCGTTTCGCGCAAGCTGATCCTGCTCATCAAGACCGGCTACTGGCTGGCGCTGACGATCATTGCCGCCATGGTGATCGCCTCCTTCGTCCTTCTGCAGCAATTGATGGCGCAGCAGCAGCACAACCATGCGCTGCTCGACATCGTCTCGACGCAGAAGGCGCTGTCGCAGCGCATCGTCTTCCTGGCCAGCGCCACGGGTGCCGCCTCGCGCGACAAGCAGCCGGCGCTGGTCACCGCGCTCAAGCAGGCGACGGGCGAGTTCGAGACCAATTACGATCGGCTGCTCAAGGAGACCGGCGCCGATCCGCTCTCGCTGGCGCGCAACGACCCGAAGTCGATCGAATATGTGCTGTTCAGCAAGCCGTTCCACCTCGATTACTTCTCGGTCGGTCTCGTCGCCAATGGCGACAGGTTGGTCTCGTCCTTCGCGTCGCAACTCGGCATGCAGAGCGACGGCTACAAGGGCGGCGGCGACCGCGTCGGCCTCGACGCTTCCGTCGCCAACGCGACCATGTCCGGCTATGCGGCTCTTGGCCAGCGCATCAGCGCCTTCGCCGACGAGAAATCCAGCAATATCCTCGACCTGCACCGCACGCTGTTCTTCGCCACCCTCGGCGTCATCGTGCTGGTGGCGCTGTTCATCTTCCGGCCGATGTCCAACGCCATTCTGCGCAAGACGCGCGAGCTGGTCGACGCGCGCAACTCGATGGCTTTCATCGCCGTGCATGACGGCCTGACGGGGCTGCACAACCGCACCTTCCTCACCGACCATTTCGACACGCTGATCAAGGGCGCGCACCGCCGCCGCGAGCGCCTGGCGGTGATCCAGCTCGATCTCGACCGCTTCAAGCAGATCAACGACACTCTGGGGCATGCGGCGGGCGACTATGTGCTGGTGGTGACGGCGCAGCGCATGCGCGATTCCTGCCGGGCGTCGGACCTCTGCGCGCGGCTCGGCGGCGACGAGTTCGTCATGATCCTCAACGGCGCCGGCACCACCGAGGACATCCATGCGCTGGCCAAGCGCATCCTTGGCGAGATCAACGAGCCGATCATCTTCCAGGGCACGACCATCATGCCCGGCGCCAGCGCCGGCATCGCGGTCTATCCGGTCGACGCCGACAACGCCCAGGACCTGCTTGTCCATGCGGATCTTGCGCTCTATTCCGCCAAGAAGCTCGGCGGCGGCAACTTCTCCTTCTTCTCCGAGGAACTGCGGCGCGAGCTCGATTATCGCAAGCAGCTCGAACAGGATATCCGCACGGCGATCGCCGACCGGAGCTTCGAGGTCTATTTCCAGCCGCAGGTGTCGCTGACCAGCGGCAAGATCAGCGGCATCGAGGCATTGGTGCGCTGGAAGCACGAAACGCGTGGCATGATCTCGCCTGGCGAGTTCATTCCCGTTGCCGAGAAATGCGGCTTCATGCCGGATATCGGCCGCATCGTCATCAGCAAGGCGATCAACGAGGCCGCCGAATGGGACCGCGCCGGCATCGATTTCGGGCGCATCGCCGTCAATGTCTCGGGCACGGAACTGCGCGAGCCCGATTTCGACGCCTTCCTGTTCGGCACGCTGGAGCGCGCGGGGCTGCCGCCGCAGAAGCTGGCGCTGGAGATCGTCGAATCCGTCATCCTCGATGACGAGAAGACCGGGATCGCCGCGAAGCTCCGCCACATCCGCGCCGCGGGCGTGCATCTCGAGCTCGACGATTTCGGCACCGGCTATGCCTCGCTCAGCCACGTCAACCCGAACGAGATCGACCGGCTGAAGATCGACCGCCGCTTTGTCCAGAACATCAATGAGAACGGCGACAACACCAAGATCGTGCGCGCCATCACCGAGCTTGCCCGGGGCTTGGGCATCTCGATCGTCGCCGAGGGCGCCGAGACCGAGGCGGAGCTCGACTCGCTGATGGCGATCGGCTGCGACCAGGTGCAGGGCTATTCGATCGCCTTCCCGATGCCGCAGGACAAGGCCCGCGAATGGCTGACGGCGCGCAGCCCAAAAAAGGCGAAGCTCAAGGTACTGCAGGGCAGCCTCGCCTAGCACGTAGGTCAACAAGCTTGACACAACTGGGCGGGCATGGCGGCCTATCGTGATCGCAACCGGGATTTGCGGATGCCGCTTCGTTATGTCCTGCCGTTCCTGCTGCTCGCCGCAGCGCCGGCCCTGGCCGCCGATCGCACCGTATATCTGACTTTCGACGACGGTCCGCTGAACGGCACCAGCAATATCCTCGACGTGCTGCAGGCCGAGCAGGTGCCGGCGACTTTGTTCATGGTCGGCATGCATGCCGAGGCGAACGCCGCCAACCGGGCGCTGCTGCAACGGGCGAAATCGATGCCGCTGGTGACGATCGGCAACCACAGCTACAGCCATGCCTACAATCACTACCGGCATTTCTACGGCAATACCGAGGGCGTGGTCGCGGACATGCTCAGGGCCAATGCCGTGCTGGGCCTCAAGCCGGCCGTGCATGCGCGGCTGCCAGGGCGCGACGTGTTCCGGCTGCCCAATTACTCGAAGGACGACAATTCGCTCGGGCTGGCGGAGGCCGGTCGCGAGGATCCGGATTACGAATTCGTCGCGGCGTCGGGCTTCTGGCTCTATGGCTGGGACCACGAATGGGTGCATGAGGACAGCGGCAAGCCGGTGCAGAGCGTCGACCATCTGGTCAGCGAGATCGACCATCTGTTCGGCTACGGCCATTTCGCCAGGCCGAACAAGCTGATCCTGCTCATGCATGACGAGATGTTCCAGGACGCCTTCGACGGCAAGGCGAAGCTGACGGCGCTGATCGCGGAGCTCAGGCTGCGCCACTACGCCTTCGGCGCGATTGCGGGCTACGACTGAACTGGCCGCTCTCCGGGCAGCGCCGGTAGCACCTTCAGCGGATTGAGCATCGGCACGCCTAGAGGTGCAAAATGGCGCTCATTGCCTGTAAGGATCGTCAAGCCATGCACTTTGGCTGTGGCAGCGATCGCAATGTCCTCAAATCCTGGCTGATGCGCGCGGGCCCGATCAAGGATCAATCCTGCGGCATGCGCTGCGCGCAGATCGAGAGGCAGTATCCTTTCGCCATAAAGATATTCAATTGCCTGCCACCATTGACGAAGGAGTGCTGTTTTCGTCGTTGCTCCCTCGCATTCGGCTTTCGCGATTCCAGAGGTGATCTCCGATGCCGTGACTACGGACAAGAATAAATGGTCGCTGGCCTGATCAAGCCAATCCGCCAGTTCCGTCCGCTCATTCCTTTTGGACGGCGCCATTGCTGAAATGATGTTGGTGTCTAGCAAAAACATCGGCTGAAGGCCGCCTTACAGGTCAACCTTCCGGACTGGTTTGCGGACGCGAGGGGCAATGTCGTCTTCGCCCCCCGGAAACGCCGCCAGCAACCGTCCAAAGCTCGGCACGCGCGATAGCCTCTCGTATTCCTTGAACGACAAGATCACGGCTTGCTTGCGGCCATGTCGCGTGATGACGGCAGGCTCTCCCGCGACGGCCTTATCGACTACTGCCGAAAGCGTTGCCTTGGCATCCTTCAGTTGAATTTCCCGCATGCCAAGCTCCGTCATATGACCATTGTGGTCATATAGCATTGGCTGCCAATCGAATCAATACAACCGGCTAGATGCCCCCCGCATTCGCCCGCAGCATCGCCAGCATCTCTGCGAATTCGACCAGCCTGTCATCGGGAATGCCAGCCCGCAGCCGCTTGTCGAAAGCGACCGCCGCGAGGCGGAGCTTTTCGAACAGCGCTTCGCCGGACTCGGTCAGCGCCACCTGATGGACCCTGCGGTTTTCCGGATCGCGGCGGCGTGTCAGCAACCCTTGCGCTTCCATGGCGTTGAGGTGGTGGGTTAGCGTCGCGCCCTGGATGCCGATCATGCCGGCAAGCTCGCGCTGGTTCGCGAGTTCCTTCGACTTGACCGACAGCAAGGTCAGCCAGACCGGCAACGTGCCGCCGGCCTCGGCCATAGCGGCATCGAAAGCCTGCGCCACCACTTTCGAGGTGCGGGCGAGATTCATGCCGACGGGCGGGCGGTCAAACGGTGTCATGACGTGACAGTAGAGCATGCAATGGCAAGGTGGTACTCGGCTCCATGCATTGACATCTAATCGTTAGATATCTAACTTTGTCTTATTGATGACGCCGTATCCTTGTCGCGGCGTGCAGGCGGCGGGCAAATGAGAGGAATGCGGTCATGCAATATGTCTATATCATCACGATCGGCCTGCATGTGATGGCCGGCGTGTTCTGGGCCGGCACGACCATCGCTGTCGCGCGCGACCCGGAGATCAAGGCGGAGCGCTTCATCCGGCCGCAGCTTGGCGCCTCCGGCCTGGTTTTCCTGACCGGCCTGCTGCTTTGGTATTTCTTCCATGAGGGCGCGTTCGGCCCGATGGAGAAGGTGCTGGCGCTCGGCATTTTGACGGCGCTGATCGCCGCCGGGGTGCAGGGTGCCCTCGTGGCCTCCGCCAGCAGGCAGCTGGCCGGCGCCGATCAGGCGACGCAGACTGCGCTGCGGGCGAAAATGACCAGAGGCGAACGCATCGCGGGCGGGCTGCTGGTCATCACCGTGTTTTGCATGGCGACAGCCAAGCTGTTTTGACATCGCACGGCCGGCGCAACCGACCGGGCGCGGCGCGCAACGGACCAAAGCGGCAGGTGGCTCTCCTTGCAACGGTCCGTTGCGCGTCTTCTTGTTTCTGCATGATCCCTTCCGACCATGCCTTGCCCGATCAGATCCTGATCCCGAACCGGATGCCGTCATAGATGGCGGCGTGGATGTTGCGCGAGGCGACCGCGTCGCCGATGCGAAACAGCACGAACCCGCCTTCGGGATTGCGCGCGGGGAAGATGTCGCCGCCATTCACCAGCCGCTCATAGTCGACCGCGCCGCCATTCTTCGACAGCGGCTTGAGCGACAGATAGAGATCGTCGAGCGGCGCGGTGCCGTGCTCGACCACCACCTGGTCGACGCGCCGCTCGGCGCGCCAGCCGTCGGCAAAGTCCGAGGCGAGTTCGGCGACGAGCTGGTTGCCCTCGCGCCGCACCGAACGCAGCCTTGTGTTGATGGTGACGATGACGCCCTTTTCATGGAAGGCGCGCACATACGGCACGTGGTTCAGACCGCCCATTTCCGGCGCGAAGAAGCGCTCCGGCGAGACCAGCTCCAGCCGGGAGCCGCTGTTGGCGATGAGTTCGGCCGCGCCCATGCCCTGATGGCCGCCATTGTCGTCGTAAAGCAGCACGTTCTCGGCCGGCTTGACGCTGCCGGCCATGATGTCCCAGCTCGAGGTGACGAGATTGTCGCCTTCCGTCAGCGGCGAGTTCTGCGGCATGCCGCCGGTCGCCACGATCACCACGTCCGGCGACAGCGCCAGCACGTCGTCCTTTTCGGCCCAGGTGTCGTAGCGGACCTCGACGCCGAGGCGGTCGAGCTCGGCCAACCGCCAGTCGATGATGCCGATCAGCTCCTTGCGGCGCGGGTTCTGGGTCGCCAGGCGCACCTGTCCGCCGGCCTGGCTGGAAGCTTCCAGCACCGTCACCTGGTGTCCGCGTTCGGCCGCGACACGCGCGGCTTCCAGGCCGCCGGCGCCCGCGCCCACCACCACGACTTTCTTCTTCGGTCCTTCACTCTTCGCGATGATGTGCGGAATGGTCGCCTCGCGGCCGGTGGCGGCGTTGTGGACGCAGAGCGCCTCGCCGCCTTCGTAAATGCGGTCGAGGCAATAGGTGGCGCCGACGCAAGGCCTGATCTCGTGCTCGCGGCCTTCCATCACTTTGCGGATGATATGCGGGTCGGCGATATGGGCGCGCGTCATGCCCACCATGTCGAGCTTGCCGGTAGCGATGGCGTGGCGGGCGGTGGCGACGTCGGAGATGCGCGCCGCATGAAAGGTCGGGAATTTCGTCGCCGCCCTCACCTCGCCGGCGAAATCGAGATGCGGCGAGGAACGCATGCCGGTGACCGGGATGACCTTGGTCAGCGACGCATCGGTTTCGATCGTGCCGCGTATGATGTTGAGGAAATCGACCTTGCCGGATGAGGCCAAGCGCCTGGCGATCTCGACGCCCACTTCCTTGGAGATGCCATTTTCGAAATCCTCATCGGCGACCATGCGGATGCCGACGATGAATTTATCGCCGACAGCGGCGCGCACGGCGTCGAGCACCATGTCGGTGAAGCGCAGCCGGTTGTCGAGCGAGCCGCCGAACTCGTCGTCGCGGTGGTTGGTCAAAGGCGACCAGAAGCCGTCCATCAGATGGCCGTAGGATTCGAACTCGATGCCGTCGAGGCCGGCCGCCTGGCAGCGCTGCGCGGCCGAGGCATAGTCGGCGACGATGCGCTCGATGTCCCATTCCTCGATGGTCTTCGGGAAGGCGCGGTGCGCCGGCTCGCGCACCGGCGAGGCCGAAAGCACCGGCAGCCAATCGGCCTTGTTCCATCCGGTGCGGCGGCCGAGATGGGTGATCTGGATCATCACCTTGCAGTCATGCTCGTGGCAGGAATCGGCCAGTTCGGCGAGCCACGGAACGATGCGGTCGTCATAGACATGCAGATTGCCGAAGGCGGCCGGGCTGTCGCGCGAGACGATCGCCGAGCCCGCCGTCATGGTCAGCGCCATGCCGCCCTTGGCCTTCTCGGCGTGGTAGAGCCGGTAGCGTTCCTTCGGCATGCCGTCCTCGGAATAGGCCGGCTCGTGGCTGGTCGACATCACCCGGTTCTTCAGCGTCAGGTGCTTGAGCTGGTAGGGTTGGAGAAGCGGGTCGTTGCTGGTCATTGTCTTCCTGCCGTTTCAAATTGTGCGGGAGCGGAGCGCTCCCGCTTCCATTTCACGCATCGGATTCACCCGAAAACCGCTGCGCACTTTTCGGTCCGATGCTAATGAGCGGTCAAACGCGCTGCGCCCGCGAGGGCTGCAACGCTTCTTTCAACTTTTGTTTTCGCGCCCGCCGCCGTTGAACTGCGCTTCCAGCGGCTGGGAGCAAGGAGCCACCCATGACCGACGCCAAGAACCTCACCCAGCTCGGCAAGCACGTCGAGACGCCACAGAGCCCCGAACAGGCGGTCCTGGAGACCGTGCCGTTCCAGCGCGGCGACGGTCCGCCGGCGATCGTGCGCTTCACCTGCCCCGAATTCACCTCGCTCTGCCCGGTCACCGGCCAGCCCGACTTCGCCCACATCGTCATCGATTACGCGCCCGACCGGACGCTGGTGGAATCGAAATCGCTGAAGCTGTTCATGACCTCGTTCCGCAACCACGGCGCCTTCCATGAGGAATGCACCGTCATGATCGGCCGCCGCATCGTGGAAGCGACCAAGCCGCTCTGGCTGCGCGTCGGCGGCTATTGGTTCCCGCGCGGCGGCATCCCGATCGACGTCTTCTGGCAGACCGGCGCGCCGCCCAAGGACGTGTGGCTGCCCGACACCGGCGTCGCGCCCTATCGCGGAAGAGGTTGAAATTCTTAGTTGCGGAAGGCTGGCGGGACAGCGCCCCCCTCTGTCCTGCCGGACATCTCCCCCACTTGGGGGGAGATCAGATGTCACGCCGGCTTTCGCCAATCTCCAACGGTGCAGGACAAGCGGGGCGCCGAAGCTGCCAATCTCCCCCCTTGTGGGGGAGATGTCCGGCAGGACAGAGGGGGGCGCGAAGGATCGCCGACCCTGATCTTCAATCACCATCATCATTCGCACTGGTACTGGCTGAGCGCCCATTCGCCCGTCACCGAGAGAAGGTCGGAGACCTTCCAGCCGCCGCCGACCTTCTTCAGCTTCCATTCGAGCCGGTGCTGGTGGCCCTCGACGACGAAGGCGACCACCACCTTGGCGTCGTCGCCATTGACGGCCTCGATGGTGCGCAGGCTCTTGTCGATGGCGAGCTTGTCATAGTCGGCATTGTCGAGCGCCATATTGGGATCTAGGCATTCGCCCTGCCCTGAAGCGCGCAGCGCATCGCTCTTGTCGAGCACGGTTTTCGCCGGATCGATGAAGTTCTTGCGCTGAGCGGGATCGAGCTCAAGCCCGAGATGCTCGTAGAACGGCTTTACCACCGCCGTCGGCGATCCGGGCAGGACGGGCGCGGGAGGCGGCAGTTCGACCGGTTTGGTTTCCGGCGCCGGTGTTGCGGCCGGTGGCGAGGTGCCGACCGCAGGCGGCGACTTGTCGCCCGCAGGCGGTGACGCGTCATCCGCCGGCGCATTGTCGCCGGATGAGGCTTTGGGCGGCGGCGCGCCGAAGAGCCCCTGCGCCGAGGCGCCGCCGTTCAGCCCCGCGGCCAGCATCGACGAGCTCGCCAGCGCGAGGACAAAACGGCGAAGCACGGCGTCACTCCGTCGAGGCGCCGCATCCCAGCGCGCTGAGCTTCCAGTCGCTGGTCTTGGAGGTGATGTCGGCGATCTTCCACTTGCCGTCCACTTTCTTCAGCGACCACACCATTTCGCGTTTGGAGTCATCGCCTTCCGGGAAAAGATTGAAGCTTGCCGTCACCTCGGCGGTGTCGCCATTGACCGCCTCGGTGAGCTTCAGCGTCTTCGACAGGGTCTTCTGGTCGAAATCCTGGGCGTCGAGGCCAGGGTCGAAGTCGATGCAGGATACCTCGTCGGGCTTCTCCTTCTGCGCCTTGTCGTTGGCTTCGAACAGCCTGGTGACCGGCTCGGTGAAGCGATCGCGGTATTTGGCATCCGCCTCGAACTTCACCGAAGGCACATAGAAGAACTTCACAGCGTTGGACGCCGGCCCGGCAAGCGCGGCGCCGGGCAAGGCAATCGACATGGCAGCGGCAAGCACTATCGGCTTCATGCAGGATCTCCGGGGTTCGGTGCGCGGCGGCAAGCTCGCCACCACGCATCCTGCATATCGCCTTTTTTGCGGCTCATGAAGTCCAGGGACGTTCAGGCATCCAGCCAGACGTTCTGGAAGTCCATTTCATAGGTCTGGTGCATCGAATAGTTCTTCACCTTCTTGTTCATATGGCAGTAGAGCTTCTGCCAGAAGGGCTGGATGATGACGCCGGAGTCCTGCAGGATCGCCTCGACGTCCTTCATCACCTCCTTGCGCTGGGCGACGTCGATGAGCGACAGCGCCTTCGCGAGCTTGGCATCGAAGTCCGGGTTGGAGTAGGCGGTCTCGTTCCAGGCCTCGCCGGTGCGATAGCCAAGCGCCAGCACCTGCACGCCCAGCGGGCGCATGTACCAGATCGTCATGGAATAAGGATATTTCGTCCAGTCGTTCCAGAAGGTCGAGCCCGGCAGCACCGTGCGCTTCACCTTGATGCCGGCCTCGCGCAGCTGGCCGGCAATCGCGTCGCCGGTGTTCTTCTGCCATTCGTCCTCGACGGTGATCAGCTCGTGCTCGAAGTCGGCCTGGCCTGCGTCGGCCATCAGCTTCTTGGCGCCGGCGGCATCGCGTTCCTTCTTGGGCAGAGGATAATATTCGGGATGGATCGGGGCGACGTGATGGTTCTCGCCGACCGTACCGCGGCCATTATAGCCAAGCTGCATCACCTGGTTGTTGTCGACCGCCATCTGCAGCGCGTTGCGCACCCGCTTGTCGTCATAAGGCTTATGCGTGACGTTGGTGCGGGCGACCAGCGTGGTCGCCGTCGCCACCTCCGATTTCACCAGATTCATCTTGTCGAGCGGGTCGATGAAATCGGCCGGCGTTTCGAAATCGAGGTCGATCTCGCCGGAATCGAAGGCATTCAGCGTTGCGTTGAAGTCGGTGCCGTAGTCGATGAACTCGACGCCGTCGAGCGGTGCTTCGCCGCCCCACCACTTACCGTTCTCGCGGCGCTTGACCACCGCCTTCGATCCGACCGCGTAAGACACCAGCTCGAAAGCTCCGGTGCCGATCGGCTTCTTGATCGGATCGGCGCCATCCTTGTCGAAGTCGCGATGCACGACCAGGGCCGGATAATCGGTGAAGCCCGGGATGATGGCGATGTCGGGTTCGACAAGCTTCAGCTTGACCGTGTGGTCATCGACCTTGGTGATCGCGCCGTCCTTGGCCTTGCCGGTCTTGGTGTCGATCAGCGCGCCGACGCGGGCGGCCATGGAATTGCCGGAAGCCCCCTTTTCGCACCAGCGGTTCAGGTTGGCGACCACGTCGTCGGCGTTGAAGGCGTCGCCATTGTTCCAGGTGACGCCCTTGCGCAGATGCAGCGTGTATTCGGTGGCGTCGTCATTGACGTCCCAGCTTTCCAGCAGCACCGGCTCGAAAGTGAACTGGTGGGTGTAGCGCACCAGCGGCTCCAGCCATGTGCGGGTGACGTTCGCCATCTCCGTCCAGTCATAGGTGCGCGGGTCCTTCTGCGCCTTGACCGACATGGCGACATGCAGCGTTCCGCCCTTCTTCGGCTCGTCGGCGAGCGCCCTGGTCGGCGCGGCAAGGCCGATCATGCCATAGGCGAAAGCCGTCGATGCGCCGAAGGCGCTCGCCAGGGCGAGGAATTCGCGCCGGTCTACCCGACCCGCGCGCGCCTCCTCGGCCATCGCTTCGATAGCGGCCGGGACCCGGTCACCATTGCTTCTGAATAGTGTCATTCTCTTTCTCCCATTGATTTCTTCGGGTCTTCGCCCGGTTTGCTTGAACTGTGGTCTATCAACTAACGCTGTCCGGCAGCTTTTCCTCACGCCGCGCGATCAAATCCCTGAGACCCTCGGCGATACCCTCGTCGAGCTTCGGCTCCTGGTAATCGGCGAGCATGCTGCGCGCCTTTTCGATGCCGCGCGTGTCATGGTCCTTGGCGCCTTCGGCGCTCCACTGCTCGAAGGAATTGAAGTCCATGATGTTAGGCATGAAGAAGGCGCTCTCGAAATGCTCGAGCGTATGCTGCGTGCCGAGGAAATGGCCTTGCGGCCCGACCTCGCGGATCGCCGCCATCGCTTCCTTGAAATCGTCGAAGGGAACGCCGCCGGCATATTTGTACCAGCCGACCAGCTGCTCGCAGTCGGTCGCGAATTTCGAATAGCCGCAGGTCAGCCCCGCCTCCAGCCAGCCGGCGACGTGCCAGATGTAGTTGGCGCCAGAGAGGATCGCGGCATGCATCAGCATGTTCGCCTCGTAGCCGGCCTGGGCATCGTTGAGCTTGGAGCCGACATGGAAGCCGGAGGTGCGCCACGGCAGCTTGTACTTCCTCGCCAGCGCGCCCATCAGATACATCATCTGGGCCGCCTCCGGCGTGCCGCCCATCGGCGCCCCGGTCTTCATGTCGACGGTGACCATGAACTGACCGTAGATCTGCGGCGAGCCGGGGCGGATGAGCTGGGTCAAAGCCACGCCCGCAAGCGCCTCGGCATTGACCTGCGCCACCGCGCCGACGGCGGAAGCCGACGTCGAAGCGCCACACAGCGCGAAAGGCGCCAGGATCAGCGGCTGGTTGTGGCTCGCATAGACCCGCATGGCGTCGATCATGGTGGCGTCCCACACCAGCGGCGAATTGCAGTTGGTGATCGCCACCAGCACCGGGTTGTCGCGCACGAACTCCTCGCCGAAGACGATACCGGCCATCGCCATCGTGTCTTCCGCCCGCTCCTTCGAGGTCACGATGCCCATGAACGGCTTGTCGGAATGCTTCAGCGCCGAATGGATGATGTGGAGGTGCCGCTTCGGCACCGCGATCTCCATCGGCTCGCAGATGACCGAGCTCGAGGAATGCAGCGCCGGCGCCATGTAGGCGAGCTTATGGAAATTGTTCAGGTCGGCCAGCGTGCCGTAGCGCCGCTTGTTGTCGAGGTCGCGGACATAGGGTGCGCCATACATCGGCACGAAGATCGAGTGCTTGCCGCCGACGCGCACGGTGCGCTCGGGGTTTCGGGCATTCAGCGTGAATTCGGGCGGAACCTTCGAGACGAGTTCCATCAGCAGCGCGCGGTCGATGCGGACGCGCGTTTCCCGGACGTCGGCGCCCGCCGCTTTCCATAGCGCGATCGCCCCGTCGTCGCGGAATTCGCAACCCACCTCCTCGAGGATCTTGAGCGATTCCTCGTGGATCAGCTCCACCGCCTCGTCGGGCACGATCTCGTAGACCGGGATCTTGCGCACCAGCGTCGGAAAGGAGGCGATCGGAGCGCTGCGCAGCGCCTTGCGCCCAAGACGGCCGCCTCCCCGGCGGTGGGTCTGTTCAGTCAATTCAGCGGCCGGTGCGTTCATGGAGCCTCCTTCTTCCCGCCACTCACGTTAGCGAGGGAAAATATGGCTGTGACGCTGGAAAATCCTGATCTTCTGTATAAGCTCACCTTATGCGAAGCCTGCGCCACCTGCTGCCCTCGGCCGGCAGCCTCATCGTCTTTGAAGCCGCCGGCCGTTTGTCGAGCTTCACCGCCGCCGGCCGCGAGCTCGGCATGACGCAGGCAGCCGTTTCCTACGCCGTGCGCGGGCTGGAGGAGCAACTCGGCGCCAAGCTCTTCCAGCGGCGCCACCGCCAGGTGCTTCTGACCGAAGCCGGCGAGCGCTTCCATGCCGACGTCTCGCTCGGCCTGTCGCACATCCGCAAATCGGCGGAGGACCTGCGCCTGCAGGCGACCGGCGGGCATGTGACGTTAGCCGCCTCGACCGCTTTCGGCTCGTTCTGGATGATGCCGCGCCTGCAGCAGTTCCGCGACGAGCTGCCGGGCATTGATCTGCGCATCCAGACCGCCGACCGCGATCTCGACATCATCGCCGAGGGCATTCCGCTCGGCGTGCGCGGCGGCGTGCCGCGCGACTGGCCGGACTATCATTCGCTGTCGCTTTCCGACGAAGAGATCTTCCCGGTGGCGGGGCCGAGCTATCTCGCCAAATTCGGCAAGCCGAAGACGGTCGAGGAACTGGCGACGCACCGGCTGATCCACCTCGAGGAGCCTTATCGCGAGGCGCCGAACTGGGACGAATGGTTCGCTTCAGCGGGAACCAGCCTGCGCAATGCCGAACGCGGCCTGCGCATCAATGACTATGCCCTGGTGATCCAGGCGGTGATGGAGGGGCAAGGCATCTCGCTCGGATGGCGGCATCTGGTCGAGCGCCTGGTGGCATCGGGGCTTCTGGTGCCGGTGACCGACCATGTCATGCGAACCGGCATCGGCTTCCACGTCATCTGGCCAAAGAACCGCGACCTCAGCGACAATGCGCGCAGGGTAAGGGACTGGCTGGTGGCGCAGGCTTAGGTTTCACTCGTTCGGCGATGCAGGCAACGCTGGCGGGACGCGAAGGATCGCGACATTGGCTGTTGCCAACGTCATTCCACCCCTCCCCCACGCCGATCGAATCCGCCTATAATCGCCCGATGCCCATCCGCCCGCTTTCCGAAACGATGATCAACCAGATCGCCGCCGGCGAGGTTATCGAGCGCCCGGCGAGCGTGGTGAAGGAGCTGGTCGAGAACGCGCTCGATGCCGGCGCCTCGCGCGTGGAGGTCGTCACGGCCGGCGGCGGGCTGAATCTCATCCGCGTCACCGATGACGGCTCGGGCATTCCCGAAAAGGAGCTGGCGCTGGCGGTCGCGCGGCATTGCACCTCCAAGCTCGCCGAGGACATTCACGATATCCGCTCGCTCGGCTTCCGCGGCGAGGCGCTGCCCTCGATCGGCTCCGTTGCGCGGCTGTCGATCCGCTCGCGCACGGCCGGCGGCGACAGCGCGGCCGAGATCGGCATCGACGGCGGCCGCGTCTCGGCGGTGAAGCCGGCGGCGGCGAACCGCGGCACCACGGTCGAGGTGCGCGACCTCTTCTTCGCCACGCCGGCCAGGCTGAAATTCATGAAGGGCGAGCGCGCCGAAAGCTCGGCCACCAGCGATGTGGTGAAACGCATCGCCATCGCTTTTCCCGCTGTCCGCTTCACCTTGGCCGGCTCAGACCGATCGACGCTGGACCTTTCGGCAACCAGCGATACGCCGGAGGGCCGGCTCGCCCGCGTCGCGCAAGTGATGGGCAAGGATTTTCCCGACAATGCCATCGCCATCGATGCCATGCGCGACGGCGTGCATCTTGCCGGCCATGTCTCGATCCCGTCCTACACGCGCGCCAACGCGCTGCAGCAATATGCCTATGTCAATGGACGACCGGTGCGCGACAAGCTGATCGCCGGCGCAATCCGCGGCGCCTTCGCCGATGTGCTGCCGCGAGACCGCCATGCGGTGACGGTGCTCTTCCTGTCGCTCGACCCCTCGACGGTCGACGTCAACGTCCATCCCGCCAAGGCCGATGTGCGCTTCCGCGATCCGGGCCTGGTGCGCGGGCTGATCGTCGGCGCCATCCGCGAAGCGCTTGCCGGCGCCGGCATCCGCGCGGCGACCACGGGTGCCGCCGGCATGATGGCGGCGTTCCGGCCGGGGGCGGCGCCCTATTCGCATCCCGGCCCGGCCAACGGCCATCGCAGCTACGAGGCCGCCTATCACGCTTCCGGTTCCGGCGGCTTCGATCCGTTGCGCTCGACGCAGCGCCCCCTCGACATGGGTTATGGCGAGGCTAGGCCCCGAACCAATGGTTTTGCCGAGAACGACCAGGCAGCCTTCGACACCGGACCGTTCGCCAGCGCCGATGCGCGCGCCGGCATGACAGAACCGGCCGAGACGCTGCTCGGCATGGTGCTGGGCGCGGCGCGCGCGCAGGTGCATGAGAACTATATCGTCGCCCAGACGCGGGACTCGCTCGTCATCGTCGACCAGCACGCCGCGCATGAGCGGCTCGTCTATGAGGCGCTGAAGAACGCGCTGCATTCGCGCGCGGTGCCGTCGCAGATGCTTCTCCTGCCCGAGATCGTCGACCTGCCGGAAGAGGATGCCGAGAGGCTGGCGATGCATTCTGAGACGCTCGCCAAATTCGGTCTCGGCCTCGAACGCTTCGGCCCCGGCGCGGTGGCGGTGCGCGAGACGCCGTCGATGCTCGGCGAAACCAATGTGCAGCAATTGGTGCGCGACCTCGCCGACGAGATCGCCGACAATGACACCGTCGAGACGCTGAAGGAGCGGCTGGACAAGATCGCGGCGACCATGGCCTGCCATGGTTCCGTCCGCTCGGGCCGGCTGCTCAAGGCCGAGGAGATGAACGCGCTGCTGCGCCAGATGGAGGCGACGCCCGGATCCGGCACCTGCAACCATGGGCGCCCGACCTATATCGAGCTGAAGCTCGCCGACATCGAAAGGCTGTTCGGGCGGCGGTGAGGCGCGAAGAGCCCCTCACCCAGCCCCCGCTTCGCTCGGCTGACCTCTCCCCCGGTGGGGAGAGGAGACTTTCAGCGCCGGCGCCAACCTCTTCTCCCCAACGGGGCTAGCGTGCGCACACATTTGCTTCGGGTTGATTTTGTGAGGCTAGAAGGAAGCCGTCTGTGATGGCATTGAAGCGTCTGAGGCCGTGGGTAAAGGTGATGGGCCCTG
>NZ_JAVIIR010000020.1:0-101604 GCF_033977325.1 Mesorhizobium vachelliae | reverse complement strand
GGAACATCGATGACCGCTGCTATCGCCGCTCGCTCGCTTCGGCGCTGTTGAGGAGCGCGCTCGCGAGCGGCTTCGTCACCGCCGAGCTACACCACTCAGCGGGACACGACCTGCTGGAGACATGGGCAGACATGACATCGGCGAAGAATGACGACAAAAGAAGCCTACCGGCTGGTCACCTTCCTTAACGCGTTGACCGGAAGGGTGCCCAATGTCGTCTATTCCATTTTACCGGCCGAAACCGCGACAACGCCTCTACCTGTCTCGCGGGATTTCAGGAAAATAAATGGCCTGAGTTTCCAAAGTCGCAAAGAAAGGTAATGGCGAACCATCACTGAGGGGAGACCACTTCTAATCTAAAAAGGCGCAGACGACGCTTCCGTCGCCTGCTCGTCGCGATGGCATCATGTTGCCAGGACGTTTTGCGAACCGAGGCGTTCTCGCGGAATTCGCGGCAGCAGTAGCCGTTGACCCGCGGCATAACGAGAATTCGGCAAAGCCTCAGACCTGCACTGTCTCCCGGAGCGCGCGTGTTGCAGCGACCATGTTCACGAGGGCAGGGCGGACCTCCTCCCAATTGCGTGTTTTGAGGCCACAGTCGGGGTTTACCCAAAGTTGAGCATCAGACAGGCGCTCGCGGGCAAGCATGAGGAGGGCCGAAATCTCGGCGACTTCCGGAACGCGCGGTGAGTGGATGTCATAGACTCCAGGACCGATTTCGTTCGGATATTTAGAGCTCGTAAAGGCGTCAAGCAGTTCCATTGCCGAGCGCGATGTCTCAATCGAAATTACATCCGCATCCAGCTCAGCGATCGCGTCGATGATCTCGTTGAATTCCGAATAGCACATGTGGGTATGGATCTGAGTCGAGTCCTTTACACCTGTTGAAGCGATCCGGAAGCATTCGACCGACCAGTCAAGATAGACCTTCCAGTCGCACTTGCGCAGCGGCAAGCCTTCGCGAAACGCGGCCTCGTCGATCTGGATCATCCTTGCGCCGGCTCTTTCTAGGTCCGTCACTTCATCGCGAATAGCGAGCGCGATCTGGCGGCAGACCTCGGAGCGGGGTACGTCGTCGCGAACAAAAGACCAATTGAGAATGGTCACTGGGCCTGTTAGCATTCCCTTTACAGACTTTTGCGTAAGCGACTGGGCGAATTGCCACCAGCGCACCGTCATCGGATTGGGGCGCGATACGTCGCCGAAGATGATGGGGGGACGCACGTAGCGCGACCCATAGCTCTGCACCCAGGCATGTTCGGTGAAGGCGAAGCCGGAAAGTTGCTCGCCGAAATACTGTACCATATCGTTTCGTTCGAACTCGCCATGCACCAGCACGTCCAGCCCGATCTCCTCCTGCCAGCGAATAGCAGCCTCGATCTCCTTCTTCAGAAAGGTTTCGTAATCGACATAGCTGAGCTGGCCCTTCGCGTGAGCGGAACGCGCCTTGCGCACCTGAGGCGTCTGCGGAAAGGATCCAATGGTCGTCGTCGGGAACGGCGGCAGGCCGAGCGCGCGGGCCTGGGCCCTGGAACGCTCGGCAAATGCGCTCCTTCGTTGCTTCATGGCGCCGTTAATGTCGGCGATCCGCCCTTCAACGAGCGGGTCATGGACCTTCGTGGATGTTGCGCGAGTCGCGGCAGCCTCGGCAGAAGCTTTCAACTCGCCAGCCACCGCATCTCTACCTTGGGACAAGGCCCGGGCCAGGATGACCAGCTCGTCGATCTTCTGGGCCGCGAAGGCGAGCCACGACCTGATGTTCGCATCCAGTGCCGTCTCCATACGCAAGTCGATCGGCACATGCAGCATCGAGCACGAAGACGCGATCTCGACTCGGTCCAACGGCCAGCCCGCGACGATCGGCTTGATGCGGTCGAGAATGGCAGTAAGGTTCGCGCGCCAGACGTTACGGCCATTGATCAAGCCAAGCGAGAGCACCAGATCCTTAGGCGCGAGCCGACCAACCGTCTCCAACTGTTCGGGAGCACGCGAGAGATCAAAATGCAGGCCCGCCACAGGCAGCGATATCGCCGTCTCGAGATTTTCCCCCAGAGGCCCGAAATAGGTAGCCAGCATGATCTTCAGCTCGGGCGCGGCCTTCGACAGCTGCCCGTAGGCAAATTCAAGTGCGGCTCGTTCGTTCTGGTTTAGATCGAGCACAAGCGCTGGCTCATCGATCTGCACCCAATCGGCTCCCGAGAATTTCAACCTCCGCAGGAGTTGCTCGTAGACGGGCAGAAGCCGCGGCAGGAGCGCGAGGGGATTGAAACCTTCGGCAGGTGATTTCGCCAGCTTGAGAAAAGTGACCGGTCCAAGGATGACCGGGCGTGTATGAATGCCCAGGGCTTTAGCCTCGAGGAAGTAATCAACCGGTTTGGTCGACGAGAGTGTGAACGCCTGATCGTCGTCAAGTTCCGGCACGATGTAATGATAGTTGGTGTCGAACCATTTGGTCATTTCCATCGCGGTTAGGGCAGGGCCAGCCGCATGCTCCTGACCAGAGTCGCAATTCCCCGTCTGACCTTGGTTGCCGCGGGCCATGGCGAAATAGATGTCGAGTGGGACCTCGCCGCCATTCCATGCGTAGCGAGACGGCACGGCGCCGACCATGGCGGCGGTGTCGAGTACATGGTCGTAGAGCGAAAAGTCGTTCGAGGGGATTTTCGACACACCGCGATCGCGCTGCTCCTCCCAGCTCGCGGCACGGAGTGCCTTTGCCGTCGCGAGAAGGTCGGCAGCGCAAGATTTTCCGGACCAATAGCTTTCGAGCGCGAATTTCAATTCCCGCCTGCGACCGATACGCGGCACACCAAGCGTCGCTACAGGAATTTGCTGAGAGAGAGTCATGCGATACCCCGATGGTTGGGGCGTGGGGGACAACGAAGGCGCCAGTAGGCCGGTACGAACGCCGGGCTGCAGCGGCCACCGAGACACCCCGCCCGTGGACAATAGTTCGCCGTGGCAGGTCTCCTGGCTCGGGGGTCATAGCCTCTATCCGTCTTCCCGAGGCTGTTCGCCTCAGTGACATGAGTGGGGTCGGCTCGCCTCTAACAGTTGCGGGGGCAGCGCCGGCATCGCACCGGCTTCCCTCTTAGCTCCGCTGCGGCAGCGCCGTACGGAGAACCATGGCTTGGACACAATCACAGCAGTCCGCTCTTTTGTCAACATCGCATAAAGAAATCTTTATGTCATTATGTGAACGCACTTTGTACTATCACAGTGATTTCCAAGTCGCGTGGAGGGACGAACAAGGGGCGTTTGGATCGCGAATATATTTAATTCGGCACGCGGTAAGGCAGATTGGCTACATGAAGCCAGACCTTGGCTGCTGCAGGGCCCGGGCCAAATCGACAAATGGGCGCGCTGTGCAGAACTGTGACAGACGGCGGTTCGGCCCGGCTGCGCAAGGGTTGTTAGCCGCGCCTTTGGTCGAATGGATTGGGGCGCGAAGGCAGGGTGTCTGGCTCGACCCCGTCGAGGGCTTCTTCGCCGAGCTGTCGAGCGACGCCTCAAGCGAGGCGCCTTTCATCTTGTCGTGTAGGCGGCCATCAACCGCTTCTTCGCCGAGCATAATCCGACAACCCAAACGCTTCACCTGGACCGCCGACCCGAACAAAATCATCGCCGCCGTCAAACGTGGGCACCAAGTGTTAGATTCAATCCACTACTGGCTACCGACTACTGCTCGAAAAGCAGTGCCAAGGTGGGGCCAGCCGCGCGCTCGCAACTTGGCCTACATCCGATTGCCAGATGCAGTTCATTTAGGGCAACCCAAAGGGGTAGAAGCACACAAACTGATCATCTCTGTTCAAGCTCGGTGAGGATTTAATTTTAACGTTTCATGGCCTCGCCGGGCGGCTCGCTCCAGACGCGAGGTGCTCGGCCTGCAGTTCTGCGTCACGCGATCCTAGGCGGAGTCAGGAGTTGGCGCGGTTCAAGGGCGCAACAAAGCTGCACCACACGAAGCAGAGGGGAAAGACGAACGCGGAGTCGGCTACATCAAGGAGAACGCGAACGCCGGCCGGCGGTTCGAGAGCTGGGCGGCGTTCGAGGCGCATCTGGATCGGTGGATGCGCGAAGTTGCCGACCAGGGCGAACACGGCACCACCGGCGTTGCGCCCGTGGAACGTTTTGCCGCTGAAGCTCGAGCGCTCCGCGCGCTTTCCGGCAGGTCGCCGTTGGGCAATTGTGGGGCCTGATCCGCAAGGTCCAGGCCGACTGTGCGATCGATCTGGATACGAACAGCTACTCGGTGCCCTGGCGCCTGATCGGCGAGAGCGTCCAGGTCGTGGTTTTGGCTGGCCGTGTGATCATCCGTCATGCGGCCAGATGGTGAGCGATCATGCCCTGTGCCCGGGGCAGTGGTACAATCCCGAAAAGGCTTCGGCTTCATTGCTCCTGAAAACGGTGAGAAGGACATCTTCGTTCATGCCACCGCGCAGACCCGCTCAGGACTGAGCATGCTGATGGAGGGGCAGAAGGTGTTTGTCCAATGCGGGCAGGGCAAGAAAGGCCTGGAGGTACGGAATATTCGCCTCGCCTAGCCAAATGCGTTGGCCCAACCGAAATTGCGCCTCAGACAAAGAAAAAGCCCGCTGCCGGGAGGAGGTGGCAGCGGACTCTATTTCGAATGAGGCGCGGGAGGAGGTGCGCCCACTCAGCGTCGGCACCATCTGGGAGGAGTAGATGGTCGACAAGTCATGATCATACCGATAGCAACGGATATTGCAACGCACAAATTTTATATCGCAAGTGCGAAACCATGCCGGATCCGCTTAGTCGAGCCTGAAAAGTCCGGTCAGGCTGCGGCTTTGTTGTGGGTACGCTTGGCAGGTGCCGGCGTTCCCGGATCCTTAATGAGGTTGGAAATCTCGGCCGCTTCTGGGATCCCTGGCGAGTGAATGTCATAGACACCAGCGGCGACCTCGTCCCGGCCTTCGGCCAGGGCAAAGGCGAGCACGACCAACTCGTCGGTCTTTTGCGCCGCGAAGGCGAGCCACGACTTCACATCCGCGTCGAGTGCCGTCTCGATGCCCACGTCAATCGGCAGATGCAGCATCGATAAGGCTCTGTTGGAATGCCGTCGCGCATCTTTTGTCCATTTATCGGGTGGATGATTGCTATTCCAACAATCAATTTTACCGTCCTAATAAAATCGTATTAGAGGATCCTGAATTGCAGCGCGTTGGGTATCCTCGTCGTGATTGGTGCGTCGACCGAGGCCGCCGGAAAGAAGTCGCAGACGGCATGTGCGGGATTGTTGGTATCGTTGGGCAACAGCCCGTGTCGGAGCGGTTGGTCGACGCCTTGAAGCGTCTGGAATATCGCGGCTATGATTCCGCCGGCGTTGCGACTATCACCGAGGGCGCCTTGCAGCGGAGGCGCGCTGAGGGCAAGCTCGTCAATCTAGAGAAGAGACTGAAGGCAGAGCCGCTAAACGGCTCCATTGGCATCGCCCACACGCGCTGGGCAACCCACGGAGCGCCGACGGAAGGCAATGCGCATCCGCACTTTACCGACGGTGTGGCCGTCGTCCATAACGGCATCATCGAGAATTTTGCCGAGCTGAAGGAGGAATTGACGGCGGGGGGAGCCGAGTTCCAGACCGACACCGACACGGAAGTCGTCGCCCATCTTGTGGCAAGACACCGCCAGGAGGGCATGGGCCGGGGCGAAGCGATGCATGCCATGTTGAAACGCATCAAGGGCGCCTACGCGCTCGCCATCCTTTTTGAGGATGATCCGTCGAGCATCATCGCAGCGCGCAATGGACCACCGCTGGCAATCGGCCACGGCGACGGCGAGATGTTTCTGGCATCCGACGCGATCGCACTTGCCCCCTTCACGAATGAAGTCACCTATCTCATCGACGGTGACTGGGCCGTAATCGGCAAGGGGGGTGCCGATATCTTCGATTTCGACGGCTACCCAGTAGAGCGTCCGCGTCAGACCTCTATGGCCGCGGCTTATCTGGCCAACAAGGGCAAACATCGCCACTTCATGGAGAAGGAAATCTACGAGCAGCCCGAGGCCATCGGCCATGTGCTCGCTCATTATGTCAGCTTGATAGAGAATCGCGCCGATCCGGTTCCTAGCTTCGATTTTGCCAGCATTCCGAGCCTGGCGATCTCTGCCTGCGGCACCGCCTACCTCGCCGGACTGATAGGAAAATACTGGTTCGAACGCTATGCTCGCCTGCCAGTCGAAATCGACGTTGCGTCCGAATTTCGCTACCGCGAGATCCCGTTGTCGCCCCAGTCTGCTGCTCTTTTCATTTCGCAATCTGGCGAAACCGCCGATACGCTGGCCTCGCTGAGATACTGCAAGAAACTTGGACTGAAAATCGGCGCCGTCGTCAATGGCGCCGAATCGAGCATCGCTCGGGAGGCCGACGCGGTCTTCCCAATCCTTGCCGGCCCAGAGATCGGCGTCGCCTCCACCAAGGCGTTCACCTGCCAGCTTGCCGTTCTTGCCGCACTTGCCATCAGCGCCGCCCGGACCCGCGGAACAGTAACCGAAAATGAGGTGCAGGCGCTGGTCCGAAGCCTTGCCGAAATGCCGCGCATTATGGGCCAGATCCTGAACAGCATCCAACCTAAGATAGAGCTTCTGGCGCGCGAATTATCCAGATATCACGACGTCCTGTATCTTGGCCGTGGCACCAGCTTCCCACTGGCAATGGAAGGTGCGCTGAAGCTCAAGGAGATTTCCTACATCCACGCCGAGGGCTATGCGGCGGGTGAATTGAAGCACGGTCCGATCGCATTGATAGACAAGAACATGCCGGTGATCGTCATCGCGCCGTTTGATCGCTTTTTCAACAAGACCGTCTCCAACATGGAGGAAGTCGCCGCCCGTGGAGGGCGGGTTATCCTCATCACCGATGAAAAAGGAGCAACCGCATCCAAGCTCGACACCATGCACACGATCGTGCTGCCAGCTGTCGACGAGATTATCGCGCCGATGATCTTCTCGCTGCCCATACAGCTTCTTGCCTATCACACAGCGGTCTTCATGGGCACAGATGTCGACCAGCCGCGCAACCTCGCAAAATCAGTCACCGTCGAATAGGGAGACCTATCGCAAAAGCGGAAACTTTCTTGTCGCGGACCCATTGCTACATCGCAATTTTTTGATTTTCCGGCCGGATATTGCGTTGGATGTTTTGGGATGGTTACGGAGACCTGTAGGAAATCGGAAACTAACTTATTCGGTGCGGGAAGCGGCTAAGCCTCTGCGTCACAAAAATTAAGGTGCATAGGCCGTAAATTGAAACCTCCAAACTTCGGTTGAAGCGCTTGGAGGGCGCGGCTGAGACATGTCACCAGTCACCCGTGCCCATGCCGATGTTGATGCGGAAGAACCAGGGGTGGAGCCTTGGCGGAAAAGGCTTGGGCCCCAACCGTTCCAGATAAGGCGCTTCAATGGCCGAAACGGCCGTGCCGTCGCGATCCTTGTCGACGAAAAAGCTGGCCCCGCGTTCTATCCGAACGTGTTTGTGACGGCTGCCTTCGTGAAGGCGAATCGATCTCCCGAGACGTGCGTGAAGGCTTTGGCCAGCATCGCTATGGCCAGATGCTGGGCAAAGTCGAGAGGAGCGGATCTAGATCTTCAGCTAAGGACCGGAGATTTGCTCAGCATCGAAGAGGTCGAATCGCTGGCGGACTACCTGTTGCTCTCGGCAAGGGCTCAGGCAGAACAGATTACTCCCGTCAAAAACCATGGGGCCGGTACGCAAATCCTCAGGCCATTCGGATCTCGTCCGCAGCAGGCAATGGCTGCCGACAGCCGATTGGCGAACCCGAAGGAAGCAGCCGTTCGGATCCACTACGTCGCCGAGTACTTCGATTGGCACCTCAAGCTTCGCTTGGGATCGCTCGAAAGGCTAAAGCGGGAAAGCGCGGATCTCCGGACGCTCGGCGAGCAGCTGCTGTCCAGGTTGCGCCAGCGCGGGCGCGGCTTCAACATATCGACATCCGACGACGAAACCCGCGAAGGCATCCCGGCGGAGATGGTGGACAAGATCACGGCGGCGCTTGCGCCGGGGTCTCCTGATAACCCATTCGAGCCTGGGTTCGTCCAGGACCGGAACCACCTTCTGTGGCTGCTCTACGCAAGCAGCGGTGCGCGCCGTGCCGAAATCCAGTCGGTCCTGGTTCGAGATGTCGTTTACGCGAACCGGACCGTGTTCGTCAGACGATCAAAGACACAACCGCGGGACGTGTTCATCGGCAAAGAGGGTGCCGAGGCATTCGATTCTTTTGTCGAAACGCATTGGTCCCGGTTGCCGAAAGCGGCCCGGAAGCATGGCCAACTCTTCACGGACAAACAGGGTAGGCTGCTGTCGCTCAGGCAGGTGAACCGGATCTTCGAGCGGATCCGAGCGATGTTGCCGGATGCTCCCGGCTACCTGACGCCTCACACGATGAGGCGGACTTGGAACGACCGCTTCAGCGAATTGGTCGACCAACAGCCCCCGGACAAGAGAATGGATCCTGAGCAGGAGATCCGCATCAGGAACAAGCTTCAAGGGTGGTCACCGCAGTCGGAGATGGGAGCCCAGTATGCCCGTCGCCATATCCGAAAGCGGGACGATGACCTCGCAGAGAGGCTGGCCAATAACATTATAGAGCGAGGATCAGGTGAGCGCGGCAGAGCCGAAGAAGAGAATTAAGGACGACGCCAAAGACGTCGCGCTACTTGATGGTCGAGTTGAGGCGATCTTACAGACGGGAGTGACGTATATAAGTAGCGATCAAGCGACGCATCGCTATGATTTTGGCTGGAACGACCCGAACCTGACGTGCTGTCGTTCTGCTAGCGCGATCTTGCACGGCATGTTTTCCACGCACTCGCTCTCCTACGTCCAGGCGTGTACCCGATATGTCGGGGCCGCCATTGCTGAGGGAAGGAGAGCCGGCCGCCCAATGGAGATGCTGGGGCTTGTTGATATTGCTGAGTGGCCTGCAAGGCACGGGTTGGCGACTTGGCCCTTTTTGCCGGCCGTACTGTCGCGATGGACTGAATCCGGTTTGCCAGGTCTTGAACCGGAACTTATCGCCTTCTTGACTGGCCCGGAGGCTTTTGAGGAGCGATACGAGGGGCAGTACTTCGCCCTTGTAGCAAACGATCCCGAGCGTGGCGCCTTAACTGAACAGGAACTGCGAAGCGTCAGAGACGGTGTGAATCGAGCCTTCGAAGAAGGCGGGATTGACCTCTCCGAATGGGCGCTAGTCTGGTTCCTAATCGCTACCGGAGTGCGCCCCGTTCAGATTGCCCGCATGAGACGTGGCGACGTGATCGTGACGTCAGGGCCAGAGGGGAATGAGATCACGCTTGCAATCCCACTAGCAAAAGGCGAACAGCAGGTCGGCACGGCACGATGGAAAAGGAAGTGCCCGTCTGTCCTTGCCGACGTGTTGCTGCGCTACCTGTGGGGGCCGGGAGACCAAAGCCATCCTGACGCTTGCCTCTTCTTCGAGCGATCGGATGAGATCCAGAACCGAATCCACTCAATCTTCCGCCGCGTGAAGACTTGGTCAGATCGGCTGGGTGGACCCGTTCCAATCTTTCCCTATCGCTTCCGGTATACGCTGGGCACCAGAGCTATCGCGCTCGGAGCGACAGACCACGAGGCGGCTCGTCTCCTGACCCATCGGTCGACAAGTTGCGTTCACTACTACCGTGCGGCGCTCCCGACGCTTCAGAAGCCCATTGCTGACGCGATCGGACCCGAAATGGGGTTCATCGCCAGCGTCTTCCAAGGCCGACCGATCGACACCCTCCAAGAGGCGACCCGGAAAGGGCAGCCTGGGGCGGTGATCAGGGACTTCGCCCACCTCGTCGGGCAAAAGCTCGGCGCTTGCGGCACGATGGCGAAGTGCCATCACGACGCGCCTCGGGCTTGCCTCACTTGCCACAAGTTCGAACCCCTACGCGGAGCGCCTTGGGAGCAGTTCCTCCAGGTTCTGGAGGAGGACCTCGAGAGCGAGACGGAGGATCGGATCAGGCTGATCACCGAAGAGCAGATCGATGCCGTCCGCGCCATCATCATCGAACGTGACGCGCACGCGAGGGCCGTCCAGTGAGCGGCGTCGTTGTCCCCTTCGTCGGCCGCCCGGAAGAGACGGCCCGCGAGAACCTCGCGGGCTTCATCGAGCATGCCCGCGCTCTGCCGTTCTTCTCCGGCGAGAATGCCTTGCCGTGGGACGCTCTGACGTGGGATCTCCGGGAGCGATCGAAGTCGAGGGGCAACCGCAGTCTCGTACTCCACTTCGTCGACTTCGATTCGGCGGGCCGGGGAGCCGGAAAGTCGGGGGCCGTGGCGATCGGGAAACCGTTCCTGGAGACGGCGAAAGCCTTGGTCGCCAACGCAATCCTCTCCGGACAGGTCAGTCGGCCCTACCGATGGTTGTTGGCTCTGCGAGCCGTCGACAAGGCGTTCCGAGAGATTGGCGACGAAGCCGACCTGGTCGCGTTGACGCCGGCCGTCCTCGACAAGGCTGTGTCGTTGATCCGGGCGGAGCACGACGACAAAAACGGCTTGGCAAGTTCCCTTGAGCAAATCGCCGGGTTCGCGGCCGCGAAGCACCTGACCTCCGTGCATCTCGCCTGGAAGAGCTCGGCCCCGACCGTCCGAGATCAGCGCCGTAGCATCCAGGTGCGGGAAGACGGCTCGTCGAACGTCATCGAGAAGCTGCCGCACCTCAAGTGCGTGCTGGACCTCGCGAGCGTCTTCTTGGGCGCGGAGACCGGGGCGGACGCGGTGACGACGGCGTGGTTCGCGCTGGCGATGTTCGCGCCCAGCCGTGTCTCCGAGATCCTTGCGCTGCCGGTCGGGTGCGAAACCGAAATGGGCGGAGTGTACGGGATATCCTGGCGGCCCGCGAAGGGCGGCGAGCCGCTGACGAAGTTCGCGACCACCCTGGAGTGGGCCGACGTCGCGAGGACCGCGATCCGCCGTCTCAAAGCGATAGGCGAGCCCGCAAGACGGGCGGCCGCCTGGTACGCCCGCAATCCCGGCAAGCTCTACCTGCCGCCGGGGTACGAGCATCTGCGCGACCAGCCGCTCACGCAGCCAGAGGTCTACGCCATCCTCGGTGTGCAGGGAGAGTTCAACAACTACGCCCTCAGCCGGATCATCGAGCCGACCGAGCACTGCACGACGGATCCGGCTCGTACGGACGGGAGAGGTTGGACGAGGCTCTACGACTTCGGATCGTTGCAGACCTATGTCGTTGAGCACCTTCCCCTCGGCTTTCCTTACGCCGACAGGAAGTTCGACCTTATGGCGGAGGACGCGCTCTTCTGCGTCCCCAGACACACGATGCGCGGCAACGTGGCAGTCCAGGCGAACGTGCCCGACCTGATCGATCCGGGCCGCATCTACAAGGATCTGAACCACCCGAGCTCCACCGTCTTCGTCCGGCACGGCCTGCTCAACCCGGAAACCGGACAGCCGTGGACGCTGACCAGCCATCAGCCGCGGCACCTGCTGAATACGCTGGCACAGTCCAAGCATCTGTCGCAGGCGCTGATCGCGTTTTGGTCCGGGCGGAAACGGGTCGACCAGAACAGCTGGTACGACCACATCCCGCACGAGGTCTTCATCGAGCTCTATGCGGCGATGGGCGGCGACGCACCCCGGGCGGTGAAGGCGACGGGTCCTTTGGCCGACAAGGTCGCGGCCCGCGCCGGCAAGGAGATGATCTCCGGCGAGGACGCGCTCCGCCTCGAGGTGGGGTCGGTTATATCCACCCGGTACGGCCTCTGCCGGCACAACTACTCGCTCACGCCGTGCCCCAAAGACAAAACTGCATCGGCTGCGGCGAGAACTCCTTCATCAAGGGAGACGAGAGGCACCTCTCCGAAATCCGCGTGCAGCTGGCCGTCAGTGAGCGGGCCGTTGCCAACTGCATTGCGGCGATCGAGGAGGACGAGCCGGGCGTCGACCCGTGGCTCGAAAAGCACCGGGAGGCGGCCTCGCGCTGGGCATTGGCGCTCCGTCTTATGACGGACCCCGCCGTCGAAGACGGCGTCCTGATAACGCTGCCGCCGCCCAAGGTGTCCCAGACGAAGACCGGCCTGGCGGCCGCCATCCGGTCGGCCGAGCTCCCGTCGGCCGGCGGGGCGGACGACTTGGCGGCGTTCATGCGGATTACCGGGGAGAGGTGATGTCGAAGCGGCTGTCGGACCAAGACATCGAGAAGGCGGTGCGGCTGCTCGACGCCTGGACGGGCAAGCTGACCTGGGAAAGGTACTTGGCCGTCCTCGCGACGGAACTGGGCCAGACCTACACCAAGGCAGGGCTGCGCAAGCAGTCGAGGATCCTCAACGCGTGGGAGATGACCCGAAAGCGGCTGGACGACAGCGTCGAGGCGGCCGGCGCGCGCAGCAACGGCGACGCGGCCATCGTCCACGCTAGGGAGACGATCACGCGATTGCGGAACGAGAACGAGCGGCTCCGGCAGGAGAACCAGGACCTGTTGGAGCGCTTCCTGCGCTGGTCCTACAACGCCGTGACCGAGCGGGGGATGACGCCCGAGCAGCTCGACCGCGAGATCGTCGTACCCCGCAGGCCGGCCGAGAGGCGCGCCAAGTGACCCGGGGCGTCCAGCAGGGCGAGGAGAACGTCCGGCGGCTCAGGGCCTACCTCAAAGGGCTCGAGACGGCGCAGCGCTGTCTCCCGTCACGTGACGGCCGGCCGAACCTCTCGGCCATCGCCGACGCCTGCGGCTTCGACAGGGGCGTGTTCTACGCCAACCAGACCGCCAAGCTGTTGCTGGACGAAGCTTACCGCAATCTGGGGTTGGAAGAGGCAACGGTCGCTGCCCCGACCGCCTTTGACCAGGCAAGGCTCCGGGAGGAAACGAAGGCCAGGGCCGACGTGAGGTCGAAGGCGCTGGAGGAAGAGGTGCTCCGTCTGCGAGCGGAGAACGCCAAGCTGCGCGAGGAGAACGAGCGCTTCAGGGCGCTGAGGAGGCTCCTCGCCGACACCGGGCGGATCCCGTGACGACCGCCGTCACGCTCCAGGTCACGTCCTTCCACGACGGTCCGTGGGGCGGCGGCGTGCTCCTTGGGCTCGGCACCGACGGCGGCCGCGAAACGCTTCGCGCCAGGATCCCGGGCCGGGTGCTGCCCCGTCGTCCCGTGCCCGGCGAGCTCTGGCGGGTGACCGGCAGCCTCGGCGCATACCCGGTTCGTGACCCGAGGACCGGGTTGGTCGAAGAGGTCGAGCACATCGATGCCGCCTGGGCGGCCCCGGCGATGCCCCGGGGAGCCGCCATCCGGCGTTGGATCGCACGCAACCCGGCCATCCCCGGGGTGGGGGAGGGCTATGCCGAACGCCTCTGGGAGGCCTTCGGAGGGCGGCTGTACGACCTGATCCGCACCCGGAACGTGGAAGCGCTCGCGGAGGTGCTCGACCGCCCCAAGGCGGCCGCGATCGTCGACGCCTTCGGTCTGCTACTCGACGAAGTGACGGCCCTCCAGGAGCTCGACGAACTCGGCATCGAGGGCGCGACGGCGAACGCGGCCGTACGCCTTTTTGGGGCGGACGCGGCAAGGCGCTTCCGCGACAACCCCTACGCCATGACTTTGGCCGAGCCCTGGCGGAAGGTCGATGCCGCCGCACTCGCGAGCGGCTTGGACCCTGCCGATCGTCGCCGCATGCTGGCGGCCGTCGATGTCGCCGCGGCACAGGCCTTCCGGACGACAGAAGGCAGCTTCGGCGGGCATACGGTCGTGACGCGTGACGCACTGCTCCGTCGGGTACGCCCAATGCTTGCGCCCCTTCCTGCCCGGACGGCAGCCGACGCGCTGGAGACGGCGATCACCGCCGGCGTTCTCCGCGAAGTCTCGAAGGAGCGCTACCAGGCCCGCGGTCCGGACCTGATGGAGCGGGAACTCGAGAAGGTGGTCGCAGGGCGCCTCGCCCGATCAAAGCCCGACGTGCCAGTCACGACCCTCTTGGCCGCCATCGCGGAAGTGGAAGCAGAGACGGGCGTTCGGTTCGAAGCGGAGCAGCGCGAGGCCGTGTTCGCGGCGCTCACATTCGCCGTGTGCGTGATCGACGGCGGCGCGGGGACGGGCAAGAGCACGATCGTGAGGGCCGTGCTCCACGCCCATGCCAAGCTCGGCCGAGGCGACGTGGTCCAGGTGGCACTGAGCGGCCGCGCCGCGAAAAGGCTGTCGGAAGCGACCGGCCGGCCAGCGATGACCGTGTACCGGCTTCAGAAGGACCTGGAGCTCGGGAAGCGCTCCATGCGGTCGGGACTGGTCGTCGTCGACGAGTTCTCAATGGTCGGCACCCCGGACCTCTGGCAGCTGCTCACGGCCCTGCCCATCGACGTCGACGTTATCTTCGTGGGCGATCCGGCGCAGCTTCCGCCGATCCGGGCCGGAAACCCCGCGCAGGCGATGTGCGCCACTCCGGCCGTGCCGAGGGTGACCCTGGCGAGGATCCACCGCCAGGCGGCCGCGACCGGCATTCCCGAGATCGCGAATGCGATCAGGCGCGGCGCTCTGCCGGAGCTTCCGCCCTTCGACGCCCGCCATGCGGATCGACCCGGCGTGTTCCTTGCGTCGTGCCTGGAGGACGCAGTTCCCCAGACGGTCATGGATGTCCTTGCCGCCGTCGCCGGGCTTCACGCCCCGGGAGGAGATCCCGTCTCGAAGCTGCATTCGACCGACGTGCAGGTCCTGGCGATGGCCCGACGTGGCCCTGCCGGTGCCATCGGCCTGAGCGACGCCATCGAAAGCCGCTGGCTGTCGGCCCAGGCCGCAGTGCACGACTGGGGACTGCGGATCGGGTCGAAAATCCTTTGGGTGCGGAACTCCTACGATCGGCCGACGGGGACGAGGGATGCCGCGGGCCAGGAGCAGACGATCGACCTCATGAACGGTGCTCTCGGAGTGGTCCGGCGGGCGACGGAAGCGGGGGCCGAGGTCACCTTCGACGACGGGCTGACGGCCGAGATCTTCGCGCCGGACCTCGCCGATCTGGTGCGCGGCTGGGCGATCACCGTCCACAAGGCCCAGGGCTCGGCGTTCCGGACGGTCGTGATCCCCGTGGTGCGCAGTCGCCTCCTGGACCGCGCGATGCTCTACACGGCGGTCACCAGGGCCCGCGAGCGGGTCGTGCTCGATCCGTTGCTGTGCCGCGAGGCTGCCGAGCGCCCGCCTCATTCGGCGCTGCGGCTGCAGGCGCTCGACTTCGACGCGGCTCGACTTGACTGACAGCCCTTTGTTCGACCTGCCAGAGGCGGGTCATGTGTTGGGACGCCCTTCGTCCCGACACCTCCTCATGGGCACGGCGCACAGCGCAGGTCAGGGGAGGACCAGAGCCACGCGCAGTCGCGCGCAGGCGCCTTCGCCGAGCACGGCGAGCATGGCGAGGACCGGACCTTGACCGAAGCGAGCACCGTGGCTTCTGATGCTTCCAGTGCCCGATTGCGGCAAGAACCGGAGCGGAAACTTTTGCGGCCGATTCGGCTTGGTTCAGGCCCGATTGGACGGCAAAGTATCCGCTCGCGCTGGAGCTGTTCGAATTATGGGGTGCGAAACCCAAGGAAACTGAGCTATCCAACGCACAGTTACCGTTGGGAACGTCCTATAAGTGGAGTGATTGTGACGCGCTCATAGCTGGGCCGTCCATCGGAAATGCATTCCAACTGACAAAGCCCGTCGCACCGGCACTTGGATGGCGACGAGATGCAGATCAGGGTTCGCGGCCGATGGATATATCTTATTGCTCTATCGATTGGGGCGCGAGGGCGGGGTGGCGCGCCAGCAGAACTGCGAGGCTAGTCTCTTCCTGGAGTACGCGAATGTGGGCGTCCGCGCGCCGACTGACATCAAGATCACCTGAAACCGGTAAGTGGCGCCAACCCGTTTCCGAGTTCCCGGTAACTAGACTGGGAAGCAAAGGGAAAACCGCCCTCAACGGGATGCACATGCGACATTTCGATTTCCCCGCGCTTTCCTAAACAGCTTTCACTAGGAGGAAGGAAGCTAGTCCTTGGCACGCCCCTACAGCAGCCCGGCTTGCTCGGCCTCGCGGCGCAGGTTCTGGCGCGGCCGCGGGCCGATCTGCTGGATCACCAGGCCGGCGGCCAGCGAGCCGAGGTCGCCGCACTCCTTGAGGCTGCGCCCGGTCGTGTAGCCGTAGAGGAAGCCGGCGGCATAGAGGTCGCCGGCGCCGGTCGTGTCGACCAATTCCTTGATCGCCGTAGCGTTTATGGTGACGATCTCGTCGCCGCGCACGATCACCGAGCCCTTTTCCGAGCGCGTGACGGCGGCGATCTTGCAGTCCTTGCGGATCGCCGCCAGCGCGTCGTCGAAAGAGGAAGTCTGATAAAGCGACTTGATCTCGTGGCTGTTGGCGAAGACGATATCGACCGTGCCGGAGCGCATCAGCGCGAGGAACTCGTCGCGATAGCGGTCGACGCAGAAGGAATCCGACAGCGTCATCGACACTTCGCGCCCCGCCGCATGCGCCAGCCTCGCGGTCTGCCGGATCGCTTCCTTGGCGCGCGGCGGATCCCAGAGATATCCCTCGAAATAGGTGACCCTGGCTCCGGCGGCCTTGTCGGCCTCGACGTCTTCCGGCCCAAGCTCGACGCAGGCGCCGAGATAGGTGTTCATCGAGCGCTCGCCGTCGGGCGTGACGAAGATCATCGAGCGCGCGGTCGGCGGTTCGCCCTTGAGCGGCCTGGTGTCGAAGGCCACGCCTTGGGCGTGGATATCGTGCGTGTAGATTTCGCCCAGCGCGTCGTTCGAAACCTTGCCGAAGAACGCGGCGCGTCCGCCGAGGCTGGCGACGCCGGCGGCCGTGTTGCCGGCACTGCCGCCGGAAGCCTCGATCGCGGGTCCCATGCGGCTGTAAAGCAGTTCGGCGCGCTTGGCGTCGATGAGGTTCATCGCGCCCTTGATGATGCCGTTGGTCTCGAGGAAGGCCTCGTCGCATTGCGCGATGATGTCGACAATGGCATTGCCGATGCAAAGCACGTCATATTCCGGCATCAAAATCTCCAACGACTGACGGCTTTTTGCCACGCCGGCCGGGCGCGATCAGTTGGGATGGGCTTTCCGCATGCCAATCTACTCGGCACGAGTCTCGCGGCGCTGCGAGCCTTGCATCGCGCCGTAAGTGCCAGCCTCTCCCAGGTAGACTCAGGCTCTTCGCACCCGAAGTGCTCATAGGTCGCGGCTTGTGACCGGAAATAAATGCATCCAGCTTGACCTCGCTGACCTCAAACCGTCTTTGGGATTCCTACCACTTTTAGCGATTTGGTGTTGCAAAGCCTTGTGAATTTTCTGGAAGGATTTGTTACAAATGCTCAACCGAAACGCGACGCTTCGCCGGAGACGATCCGAGGTAGTAGCGGGCTGATGGTGCCGCGCGACGGGGCGGTGCAAAACGGCTATTTGACCGGTTAGCATTCCGCCGTCTGGCTGGTCTCAGTTGATAACCGTGTCGTGAGCAGCAGGTGCCCAACTTGCCCCTTAGACAGAGCGCGCGGAGGCCGGAGAGGGATTGCTGGCTTGACGGTGCAGCGCCGGCAAAGTCACGCGACTTGCGCGATCATTTGCGGTCAATTGCGCCAACGCGGCAGCGCGATATGAAAATTCCTACTCTGCTGCCGCTCAGGCGCAACAGTCCCTGTTAGGTGGAGGCTTGTCGGGCGTCTGTGGGAATGTTCCCGATATGCATTCATCGATGGCTTTCTGGCCTCGACAGTCAGATACGAGGCGTAAGCCTCCACTCGTCTAATCCCTGGCCTCCACAGCATTTCCGACTTTGGGTTTACGCCAGCGACGTCGATCGAATGGGAACATAATGTAATCCCGCACGGTCAGCGGCTCGGGCTGGTTTCGCATGCCAACCTCCGGCCACTCATTCTTTTTTGGCCAGTATGCCGTTAGAAAAATCGTATCCCAGATGGTTGTGAAAAACCCATAGTTTCGATGCCGGTGATGCGCTTCCATCGAGTGATGGATGCGGTGGAATTTGTTGTCACCAATGATGTATCGAAGCGGCCCAAGATTGATGCGGGTACTAGAGTGCGAAAGATGGGCCTGGAACGTAATCAGCGTCATGGCAACGATGGGCACCACGCCAGATTCAAAATGGATCAGAGCGAGTGGCAGTGCTACCAGCGCTGCGTAAACGAGTGGTTCGGAAATGTGATGATTACAATTCCATGCCGTCAATTCGCGGATCGAGTGGTGCGTAGCGTGAAGCCGCCAGAGGAATGGAACAGCATGCTGAGCGCGGTGCATCCAATAGTAAAAGAAATCGCCAGCAATCGCGACTAAAACCCCGGAAAGGACCGCCAATCCACTGCTGACGATTGCGTTGTCAGAGTGGAGCAACGTTGCGAAATTGATCGTTACCAGCGGCTTTACTCCAAGCCAGGCCAGACCAACAGCGAAGAAGTGCCAAATAAAGGCACCCAATCCGAGCCGAATTAGCCAATTCCGCACGCCGCGAGCGTATGAGGCAAGACTGTATCGATAGGCCGGAACGGTGAACTCCAGCGCGGCGCAAATGGTGGCGAAGACCACCACCAGCTCAAGCGAGTTCACGAAGATCTGCGATATATGATTAAAATCGAGAATTTGCATTTGTTTGCTCCGGCGAATCGTTCAAGCTGCGCCAGCTTCAGGTCGGAACATCGAGGCAGTCATTTTCGTCATCAGGGCGAATCCAATGGTTAGTCGATCTCCGGCGTGGCCCGATAAATTCGAGGTCGGCACCCGGATTTATATCCGCGCAGAAAGTACCAATTGCACATAGCGGTCATGCAATTTGCTTTTCGTGCGCACTCAATGGCGATTATTCTGTCGGCACGCGGGGCATCGCGGTAGCGGACTATGCGGGGTTCTCCTGGATTGGTAAAATCGATTGTTTGGATGAGACGTATCCGTTTCCTAAATGGTCGGAACAGCGCTTGGGCGAGTTGGCTTGCTCGAGGCGACAGACTTTGCGCCAGTGTTGCGGCGGCAACTTCTCATGGCAAAAGAGCTGCAAAATCAGGGTAAGCGTCGCGAGCACCGCACGGCTGGGTAGTTGGTCGACAGAGGCTGGTCAGATGCTGGCGTCATCGTGACGCTCACAAATTTGCAGCTCGGCGCGCAGGGTGTCGACGAGGGTCACCGCGACTTGCTAATGCATTGCCTTTTTTGGGGAAGTCCGCGTCGTGCGCGATGATTTCGACAATGGCATCGCCGATTTAAAGCAGGTCACATTTCACCATCGATGGCTTACTTGGTTCGACAGCGGACCCCGGCTTTCTTCCATGCCGACCGGCAAAGTCTGGTCATAGATGGGTGTTGCGCGTCCTTTTGGGGTCGGATTTCAAGGTGCGGCGAGCCCGGCCTCGCGCCGCAAATCGTCGGCTCTGTCAGTCCTCTCCCAGGTGAACTCGGGCTCTTCGCGGCCGAAATGACCATAGGTCGCAGTCTTGCGGTAAATCGGGCGTAACAGATCAAGCATCTTGATAATGCCCTTCGGTTTGAGATCGAACAACTCAGGAATGAGCTGCTCGATCCTTCTTTCCTCGACCCTTGCTGTCCCGAAAGTATTGACCATGACAGAAACCGGACTGGCCACGCCGATCGCGTAAGCAAGCTGCACCTCACAGACATCCGCAAGTCCGCTGGCCACCACATTTTTCGCGACATATCGGGCGGCATAGGCAGCCGAGCGGTCAACCTTGGATGGGTCCTTGCCTGAAAAGGCGCCGCCGCCGTGACGCCCCATTCCGCCATAGGAATCGACGATGATCTTGCGTCCGGTGAGGCCGCAGTCGCCGCGCGGCCCCCCGACCACGAACCGCCCTGTTGGGTTGACCAGAATTCTGATGTCTTTCGTTTCCAGGTCGGGCGGCAGGACTGGCTTTATTATTTCCTCAATGACCCCCTCGCGAACTGTCTCTTGCGAGACCTCCTCATTGTGTTGCGTCGACACGACGATGGTATCCAGGGCGACGGGGCGCAAGCCCTCATAGCGCACGGAGACTTGGGATTTCACGTCGGGGCGCAACCAGCTAAGATGACCTGCCTTGCGAACATCCGCCTGTCTTTTCGTCAAACGGTGGGCGAGCTGGATCGGCAAAGGCATCAAAGTATCGGTCTCGCGGCATGCATAGCCGAACATGAGGCCTTGATCTCCTGCTCCCTGTTCGAGATCTTGTCCCCGACCTTCGTCAACCCCTTGGCTAATGTCGGGTGACTGCTCGGTGAGGGCATGAATGACGGAGCAACGCCGGCCGTCAAAGCCGACCGCCTCATCGTCGTATCCAATATCAACAATCGTATCGCGGGCCACTTGGCCGTAGTCGACCGTCACATCGCTGGTAATCTCGCCAGCAAGAACGACGGTTCCTGTCTTCACCAAGGCTTCACATGTCTTCACCAGGGCTTCACAAGCGACGCGCGCCTTCGGATCGAAGCGCAAGACTGCGTCGAGGATTGCGTCCGAGATGTTGTCGGCGAGCTTATCCGGGTGTCCCGCGCCAACCGATTCGGAAGAGAAAACGAACTGCCTAGCCATGAAATGCCTCGCTTCGGTGTTGGAGTTTGCATGGGGCATTCTTGCTTAGCCCGCCTTACCTGCGGGTGATGCCCGGGACCTCGAACGCAGCGCATAAGTCGGCAACGTCTTTTCGCACGCAGGCATGAACATCCGGATTGTTCGGCTGGCGACAGACCAGGTCAATAAAGGCGGCGATTTGCACCATTTCCCCCTCGCGCATGCCCATTGACGTCACCGCTGGCGAGCCCAAGCGAATTCCGCTTGTAACCGCCGGATCGCGCGGATCGCCCGGCACCATATTAAAGTTCGTAATGATGCCCGCCTTTGATAATCGCTCGGCATAGGCCTTGCCCGACAGTGGTCGATCGCGCAGGTCAAGGATGAGCATGTGATTGTCGGTCCCCCCGGTAACCAGGTCATAACCTCGCTCAAGCAGCGCCTGGGCAAGAGCCTTGGCATTCTTGACGGTCTGTTGGCCGTAGATACGGAATGCCGGGGTCGCCGCTTCCTGTAAGGCGACTGCTAGCGCAGCGATAACATTCATATGCGGCCCGCCTTGCAGGTGAGGGAAGACCGCGCGATCAATCCGCCTGGCGAGATTGTATTTGTTTTGCGGATGATAGAGCGCCTGATAACGATCCTCATTCCTCGACAAAATGAAGCCACCGCGGGGGCCGCGGATCGACTTATGAGAGGTGCTGCTGACGACGTCGCAATGGCGCACGGGATTCGGATGCGCTCCTGCCACAATCAGGCCGCTGATGTGCGCAATGTCGGCCACGAGATAGGCGCTCGCCTCCCGAGCAATTTCTGCCATTGCCGCGTAGTCAAAGACACGCGGATAAGCAGTTCCGCCGATCCATATGAGCCGCGGCCGTTCCCGCTTAGCTGTCTCGCGCAAGAGGTCATAGTCAATTTGCTGGGTCTTTTCGTGTAGCCCATAGGGGACTCGTCGGTAGTCGGTTCCGGAAAAGTTGATAGCCCAACCATGGGTCAGATGACCCCCTTCCGGAATGGGCAAGCCCATGACTTTGTCGCCGGGCTTCAAAAGTGCGCGATAGACAGCCTGATTGGCCGGCGAGCCGGAATAGGGCTGGACGTTGGCGTGTTCGCTTCCAAAAAGCTTCTTCAAGCGCTCGATGGCGAGGTTCTCAAGCTCATCGACAATCTCGTTTCCCGCATAGTAGCGCGCACCTGGGTACCCCTCGGCGTACTTGTTTGTGAAAATCGACCCGGTCGCTTCGAGCACCGCCGAGGAGGCAAAGTTTTCAGAAGCGATGAGTTTGAGCGTCGTGCGCTCCTGTCGCTCTTGTCTCAGGAGCAGTTCGTGAACGCAGCTATCAACCGAGGCTAAGGAAGTGCGTCCGTAAGTGTCGGGCTGCGCGATGGCGCGCTCGGCAGCGTTGTCCATCATGGGCTCGCGCTCCAATCTATTTCACGATCAAGCAGGCTGTCCCCTTCGGCTGCTCGTTTCGTATCGCCTCGAGTCGTTGTAAGTCTCGTTCATGATGGCCATCGCAGTGGGGCAGGAGATCGACTAGCAATTGGACCAGACCACCGTGCTTGTCTCCTGGCTTGAGATGATAGGAGCGCCACGGGCGCTGTTCGTCGCAGCAAAGAAAGTCGGCTCTGGCGAGTAGCCGGACGTGTCGCACAACGCGATCGCGACGCAGATCCAAAATGTCTGCCAGCTCGCAAACTGTTAGATCCGCATGCGCGCAAAGCCCCAGGATTCGAAGGCGATCAAAATGCGCTGCCGCCCGTAGGCGACTGACCAGTGTCATCATTGTTCAGCATCAAGCCACATTGGAAAGAATGGACATTCGTTGCACTGAATTTGTCATTTGGCGTTCTCCGCAGATGTTGCAGCTTTCGACCCTCTTGCTTTATCACCAACCAGACGCTCTGAGCGGTCGCGCAGATACGTACTAATTTCCACGCATGTAATTGTTTCGAACCGACGGTGATTGAGTTGGAGCAACCATGACGAGAGCTCTTCTTGCTATTGCCTTTAGTCCTAGATTTCGTGCGGTTCGGCGGTCGCAGAATAGCAAGGACCGCGGTTTTGAGTCCTCTGGCTGACCTGATACGTTGAGATAAGCCTACCATTCTCAGCGATGTCGGGTTGCTAAGAGTCTATGAATTTCTTTGAAGAAACCGTTGCAATGTCTGCTCGCCGAGATGCCGGTCAAGATGGGCCGAACCGCATAGTTTCAAACCAATGGGGCAACATGGTAGGGATGGAAGAATGCCAAAAACATCCTTGCGTCGAAGCGCACCGATCGTGGTACGGGGCCTGCGGCTTTTGGACTTTGAAGACGTGCTCGACAAGTTCGAGGCCAGCAGTCGCAACAGCGCTGAGATGAACTCACAGGGCGTGAAAAGCGCTTGATGGTGGTGCCTTGGTTACGCTCCAGGCAGCGTGACCGTCGACGCCACTTCGAAGACGTCAAGCAGAATTGCCGACCCGACGCCACAGGCGGTCAGGATGAGGCCGGCCATGAAAATGCGGTTGGCGCGTTCGTAGACGTGGCGTCGCAGCGAACTCATGTCGAGCAACAGCGATAGCGCCCGCATCTGCGAGGCTATGCCGACCAGGATTGGGACCACCGCGAACAGGTCGTAAAATCGCCACGGCACTGGGTTCGCCGCCCAATGTGTGACGAAACCCAGCGAAAACGCCAGCAATATGCCGACGACGGTGATCGTGCCGTTGCGGAAGACGGTCTCGATCGGTTCTTCCTTGGGGTTGTGCTCGTCCAATTTCCTCTCTCTGCAGGTCTGCGCATTAGTCGCACAGATGTGAACTGATCCCTAAGATCCTTCGAAGACTGGAGTTTGCCGACTTCGGGCTGGTCGCGTCATCGCGGATTGATCAATGAGTCCACCTCTTGATACAGGAAATGAGCAAAACTAAGTCGGCATGGGCGCGCGATGCTGAGGAAGGGTGCCAGTTCCGAGCGGGCCGCTGTTGGCGCGCGGTGCGGAGGGCGACATGAAGTTCCGTCTGACCGTATCCTGGCCGGCGGCATTGAGGACGACGAGAAAGCGGCTGGCGGCATCATAAAGGATATGGCTCGATTGAATTTCCTGGAGCGCGGCCATCTTTGATCAGGAGGGCCTGCACACTCCGTGCCAGCAAAGCAGCTCAAATATGCGCCCGCCACCTTGCTCATATTCTGCGAGCCTCAAGAATCGCCGTCACTTTTGCATCGTTGAGGACAGCGATTGCGCTCGGCTCAAGACGCGGCGTCATAGGTCGCTGCCGTGAAGAACACTTGCCATAGGGCATCCTCATGCTGACGGCTCAGGTTTGACGATGAACCATCCCACTCAGGAACTACACATCTAGCTCGCCGCCGCTTATTGTCGACCGAACCGAAATCATTCACCAATCGACGAACCAGATCCACAAAAGTGGTCAGGATCCAGATGCTTTCGTCATGAGGCACCGGCCGGCGAACATGATCCTTCGAGGCGAAGCGAGGGCGACTATCGCGAGCCCGATCCTCACATCGGGTTCTTCGAAATCTTTTCGAAGACGAGAAGCTTGGCCTGGCGCACGGCTTTCTCAATCGAATCCCCGATCGCCAGATACGCCGCTATTGCGCATGCAGCCCGTCCCGCGCATCGATCCGGCCAGCCTGGGCATGTCGAAGCGGATAGGCTCTTCTCCGCCGCTCAACAGGATATCCGTCGATCTGGGTCCAGTTGCATGGCCGCCCTTGATGAGCAGCGCCTGCGGCCCGTCCGCAAGCAATCGCCGCCCCTGCCGCAGCGCATCATCGTCGTCCACGGCCAAATCCGAGCCGGTCAGGATCGCCAGCTCGATGAGGTTCGGCGTGACCAGACGGCAGAGCGGCATGAGATCGCGCTTCAAGACCCCGATCGCACCCGGTTCCAGCAGTTGCCTGCCCGACGAGGAAGCCAGCACCGGATCGAGGACGGCCGGTATCCACGGATTTTCGCAAAGCACGGCGGCAACCGCCGCGATGATGCAGCCCGTTGAAAGCATGCCGATCTTTATCGCCGACACTTTGTTGGCTCGCAGCGCCGCGCGCATCTGATTGGCGACGAGGCCGGGTTGCATATGGTGGACTGCCGTGACGGATTGATGCGTCTGCACCGTTACCGCGGTGACGGCAACGCAAGTGCGCAAGCCGATGGAAGAGATCGTCTCGATGTCGCGCGCAATTCCGGCACCGCCGCTGGAATCCGATCCGCCGACGACAAGCACATGCGGATCCCGGTTCAGCGCCACCGCTCCGTCTTTCCGATCCATTCCCTGGTGCGCGCCTCGGGATCGGGATTCAGCGTTATGTCCGTAACCACCGCCGCGCTGTCGGCGCCGGCTTCGAAAACGCCATCGAGCCGCTCGGGATTGAGGCCGCCGATGGCGACCAATGGAATGGGTACGACGCTGCCTTTCCATGTCCGGATCCTTTCGAGCCCCTGCGGCGCCCATTTCATTTTCTTCAGGATGGTCGGATAGACGGGACCCAGCGCGACGTAGTCGGGCCTGGCTGCCATGGCCGTCTGCAGTTCGGCATGATCATGGGTGCTCAGTCCAAGCCTGATGCCGGCCTCCCGTATCTCAGGGAGGCTGGCCGTTTGCAGATCTTCCTGGCCGAGATGGACGAAGTCGCAGCCCTCCTCGATCGCCAGCCGCCAATGATCGTTGACGATGAGCCGGCAATCGTGTCGTGCGCACAGGGCCTTTGCCTTCCGGATTTGCGCGCGCAGCCCGTCCTCATCCATGTTCTTGATGCGGAGCTGCACCAGCCTGACGCCGAGCGGCACCAGCCGCTCGACCCAGGCGGCGCTGTCGACGATCAGATAGAAGGGATCGAGCTTCATGAAAAAACCGCCCTGCCGATTGTAGGCGTCGATGGCACGGCGACGTCGCGCGGCTCGAGCAGTCCCGAGCCATAGGCTTCGCGGTCGGCATCGACCGCCTTGCTGAAAGCGCGCGCCATGCCCACCGGATCGGCTGCCTTGGCGACCGCCGTGTTGAGGAGCACGGCATCGAAGCCGAGTTCCATGACGATGGCCGCGTGCGACGGCCGTCCTAGCCCCGCATCGACGATCAGCGGCACGTCGGAAAAATGTCCGCGCAGCGAGCGCAGCGCCATGATGTTGACCGGCCCGAGCGCCGAGCCGATCGGCGCGCACCACGGCATCAGGACCTTGCAGCCTGCCTCGAGCAGCCGCTCCGCGACGACGAGGTCGTCGGTGGTATAGGGGAACACGCTGAAGCCGTCCTCGCAAAGGATACGCGCGGCCTCGACCAGGCCGAAAACGTCGGGCTGCAGCGTGTCGTGGTTGCCGATGACCTCTAGCTTGATCCAGGACGTGCCGAAGACCTCGCGCGCCATCTTCGCGGTCGTCACGGCTTCCTTGACCGAATGGCAGCCAGCGGTGTTGGGCAGCACCCTCACACCGAGCGAACGGATCAGCGACCAGAATTGTTCGCCGCCCCTGCCGCCGGCCATTTCCCGTCGCAACGAGACGGTGACCATCGAGGTGCCCGATGCCTTGACCGCTTCGGCAAGGATCGCCGGCGAAGGATATTGGGCGGTGCCCAGCAGCAGACGCGAGGCCAATTTTGTCCCGAAAAGATCGAACATCGGCTAGCCTCCCTGCATGGGCGACAGGATTTCGATCCGATCGCCCTCGCTCAACTGGAATTCCGGCCGTTTGGCCGCGGGCACGACATCGCCGTTCAGCGCGGTGGCGAGCCAGCCGCCCTCGTAGTCCAGCTCCTTCAAAAGGGCGTCGAGCGTCGCCGCCTTGGCTTCAAGCGCTTCGCCATTGACGATCAGCTTCATTTTTGGACTCCAGGCCGGCAGATGAATTGCCGGCAGATGAATTGAAGAGAAGGCCGGCAGCCTGCTCGGCCATGGCCGGTGAAAGCAGGAAACCGTGCCGATAGAGGCCATTGACCGTGATCGTGCCGTCCTTCCAACACTTCACCATCGGCAGATTGTCGGGATGGGCAGGGCGCACGCCCACTCCTGTCTCGACGATTTCGGCCTCGCCGAACGCCGGATGGAGTGCATAGGCCGCGTTGAGGAGCTCCATCAGCGAACGGGCGGTGATCGGTCCGTCATGGTCGCTTTCGATCATGGTCGACCCGACCATGAAGTGATGATCGGCCCGCGGCACGACATAGATCGGATGGCGCGGATGGAGCAGACGCACCGGCCGGGTGAGCGAGACCTCACGCGTGCGGAGGAGCAGCATTTCGCCGCGCACGCCGCGCAGATCGTCGTCGGCCCGCGCGATGCCCGTACAGTCGATCACCTGATCGAAGTCGGAAAGGGCCATCTCGCCCACCTCGAAAAGGAAGACGACGCCCATCGCGCGCAGTTTATCGACGAGGGCTTCGAGAGCCCGACGGGGATCGAGATGAGCTTCGCCGGCAAAGAACAGGCCCTGGCGGAAGCGACCGGCAAGATCGGGTTCGAGGGCGGCAATCGCCTCCTCGTCGACGGACTCGCAATTGCGCGTACGAGCCGCAAAACGCGCGAGCTCGGAGGCGTCGCGCGCATGGGCGACGACGAGCGTGCCGGCCCTCGTCACGAGCCCGGGCAGTGCCCTTTCCCACCAGTCGGCCGAAACCTTGCCGAGCGTGACAACCGCCTCGTCCGCGCTTTCGCCTTCGCACCAGGGGGCGAGCATGCCGCCGGCGAGCCAGGAGGCATTGCCGCCTATCTGGCTTTGAATTTCAACAACCGTGACCGACGCACCCCGCACGGCCAATTCATGGGCGACGGTGAGGCCTGCCACACCGGCGCCTTTGACAAGGACGCGGCGCATGGCTCAGTGTGTCTCCTGATCTTTCTGCGCCAAGGCCTGTTTTTCCGCCCCGGGCGGTTCGACCGGCATATAGAGATCGCCGCCAGCGCGATATTTCTGTGCCATGGCCGCCATCCCCTCCTTCTGCGCTTCAGCGCGAATGTCGTGCGAGATGCGCATGGAGCAGAATTTCGGCCCGCACATCGAGCAGAAATGCGCCAGCTTGTGTGCTTCCTTGGGCAAGGTCTCGTCATGGAGCGAGCGCGCTGTCTCGGGATCGAGCGACAGGTTGAACTGGTCTTCCCAGCGGAACTCGAACCGTGCCCGCGAAAGCGCGTCGTCACGGATCTTCGCCGCGGGATGCCCCTTGGCAAGATCCGCGGCGTGCGCGGCTATCTTGTAGGTGATCACGCCGGTCTTGACGTCGTTGCGGTCTGGCAGGCCGAGATGTTCCTTCGGCGTCACATAGCAGAGCATCGCCGTGCCGAACCAGCCGATCATGGCGGCGCCGATTCCCGAGGTGATGTGGTCGTAGCCCGGCGCTATGTCCGTGGTCAGCGGCCCCAGTGTGTAGAATGGCGCTTCGCCACAGACGGCGAGCTGCTTGTCCATATTCTGCTTGATCTTGTGCATGGGAACATGGCCAGGGCCCTCGATCATCACCTGGCAATCCTTTGCCCAGGCGATCTTCGTCAATTCGCCAAGCGTTTCCAACTCGGCGAACTGGGCTCGGTCATTGGCGTCGGCGATCGAGCCGGGACGAAGGCCGTCGCCGAGCGAGAAGGAGACGTCATAGGCTCTGGCGATGTCGCAGATCTCCTCGAAATGCTCATAGAGGAAGCTTTCGCGGTGATGGTGCAGGCACCATTTCGCCATGATCGAGCCGCCCCTGCTGACGATGCCAGTAACCCGGCCGACGGTGAGCGGGATGTAATGCAGCCGCACGCCGGCATGGATGGTGAAATAGTCGACGCCCTGCTCGGCCTGCTCGATCAGCGTGTCGCGATAGACTTCCCAGGTCAGGTCCTCGGCGATGCCGCCGACCTTTTCCAGCGCCTGGTAGAGCGGCACGGTGCCGATCGGCACCGGCGCGTTGCGCACGATCCATTCGCGGATGTTGTGGATGTTGCGGCCGGTCGATAAGTCCATCACCGTGTCGGCGCCCCAGCGGATCGCCCAGACCATCTTTTCGACCTCCTCGGCCATCGAGGAGGTGACGGCGGAATTGCCGATATTGGCGTTGATCTTCACCAGGAAATTGCGGCCGATGATCATCGGCTCGCTTTCGGGATGGTTGATGTTGGCGGGAATGATCGCGCGGCCGCGCGCCACCTCGTCGCGCACGAATTCCGGCGTGACGAAATCCGGGATCGTCGCGCCGAACGCTTCCCCGTCCTGTTGCAGCTTGCCACGCAGCATTTCGCGGCCAAGGTTCTCGCGGATGGCCACGAATTCCATCTCGGGCGTGATGATCCCTGCGCGCGCATAGGCAAGCTGCGTCACCGCCTTGCCGGCTTTCGCCCGCAACGGGCGGTTGCGGATGGGGAATTCCGGCGTCAGCCGTTCGCCGGTCGCAAATCCGTTGTCCTCCGGCCTCACATGGCGGCCGTCATAGGCTTCGACATCGCCGCGCGCCGCGATCCAGTCCTGACGAAGGCGGGCAAGACCCTTTTCGATATCCGTTTCGATCGCGGGGTCGGTATAGGGGCCTGACGGGTCGTAGACCGTCACCGGCGGCTCGCCGGCAGTCGGATGGACCGCGATCTCGCGCATCGGCACCCTGATCTGCGGATGGAGGACGCCGAATTTGTGGATCTTCCGCGAGGCCGGCAGCGGTCCAGTCGATACGGTCAGGGTCAAGGCATTCATTTGAGGCTCCTTTGCTCGTTGCATTGGAGACCCAGTTCGGTGCCGGAAGGATGAAAAGACGCTTTTGGTAGGCCTGCTTGAGACAGGTCTTCGGGCATGAACGCCCACAAGCGCTTGCACCGTCCCTACGCCAGTATGAACTGGATCAGGTTCAACGGGTCACTGCGCCGCAAAGCCAGCAGTATCTCAGCCCCTTGCCGGGACTCCCCTGGTGAATGCTTTCGAATTGACCGGGCCGCCGCTATCTTGTCAAGCGCCTTCAGGCCGCGGCGCTGATCGGCTGCTGATCAAACTGGCGGAAAAGTTCGCGCACATGGCGGCGACAGATCGCGCGCCCGAGACCAGCACGGGGACGCTTGCGCCAATTAGGCCGAAAGCTTCTTCTCCCGCCTGCGCCGCGCTGAGATCGGCACCCATCATCAAGTCAGCGGTCGCTATCTTCATGCCTACGCAGCAGAGATGGCATGGCGTGAGGACAACCGCCGTTGTAAGCAATGGCGAGCAGTATCTCGCCGTCGCCAACGCCTCGCTTAATCACCCAATCAGCCGAGTGTGGACTGGATATTGGCAGCGAAGCGTGGACAAAATTTAATCGCTTTTCGCATCGAAAATCGTCTAAACGGCAACCAAATGACGGTCGACGCATTTTAAATGCGTCTAAATGCACGTTGCATATTTGCCGAAAATTGACAAATATGTGCGTTGCTTGTATGGCGCCGCCACGACAGACGGCCCAAGCCAGGGACAGGACCGGGAGAACGATGATGCCAGAGAGAGGCTTGCCGAAGAGCGCTGAACGGTGCGCCCTTCCGCGCGACATTTCCAGATTTAAAAAGCTGTACGAAAATGGTCGCGCCGTTATCAAATCGGATCCTGACAAAACCCTCGGGTATGTGTCTACCGTCGAATTGGTAAACGAGACGGTGAAAACCGCCGCGTAACCCCGTTTTTTTATTTCCTTTTAGAGGGCGAAGGTTTACCAACCTTCGCCCTCTTGCTTTGGGGCTTGGAGTTCTCGCCTGTATGATTCCGTTCGATGAAAAGAAGTTGGATGAATGGCTCGCCGACTACGAATCTTTCAACTACGCTTTCCGCGAGTTCTGTTACGCCAATTTCAAAGTGCATGGACTCGAAGCCCATTTCATTCCGAACGTCACAAAGCAGATTCACGCTCAGTGGGTGGCCGACAACCAGCAATGGCTTTCAGAGGAAACCTCTGAAAAAACGACGCGGCTGTCTCACGTAAAAATTTGTGCCCTGCTCCTTTTTAATCTGAATTCAGAGCCCTTCTTGGGCAATTTCTTCGACCACGAATATAATGAGGACGTGCCGTACGACTTCAAAGGAAGCGACGAGCAGAAAGCCACCGCTAGGCAGGACCTAATCGACGGGAGGGAATCTATCCTTGCGCTCGATTTTTGCCTCCTAATTATTAATTGGTTCGAAAGAAATCGTACGGACCGAGCCATCCCATACCGCCAACCGATGACGGCCGATATGCGCCACGATTTGCTCAATTACCTATTGGGCGGTGCCGTCGACCGAAAGGGGCTCTATCTGATATTGAAGGCTATGTATTTGCGACCGAACAGGGGCGGCGCAGCCAATTAAAGGGCGTTCATTCTTCGGCGACGGTCCCAATTCTTGGAACTTCTTATGGCACTCGCCACCTTAGCGACCAAAGCGCGGTCGCCGGCATCCCATCCCTTCGCCTCGATGACGCGCAGGGCGATTTCCCGGTTGGTTCCTTGCGGTCCGACTTGCGCCATGAGGCGCGGCAGCTCCCGCCGCTTGAAGATATAGAGTGCTTGCCCTTGGGCTTGATGTCGCGCGGATCGCCGCGATATCCGAACAGGAACAGCACTGCGTCAACGTGTGCGATCTGGGCGCCGATCGCTTCGGCCTTGGCTTTACCAGATGTGAGAGCTGCCCCCGCCAGTTCGGCACGATTTGCTACCAGTGCGGATATGACGTGCGGCTCACCCATACCGCACCATACGTACGCCATTCGTTGACCCGATTCTTTTTAGGTGTGAGCTAAATAATGCCGGAAGACTGTCAAATCACCGAGCTGAAAGTTCGATTCTTGCGATGATCACGCCGTCAATCGGCACCAAAGGTTTGCGCGTAGATCGCTTCGATCCGCCTTGCCTCATCATTAGTCAGCGCGGCGAATTCCTTTTGGCGGGCGCGGTTCGATAGCTGGCCGCCATTCTGGTGGAGGAAACGGAAGAGCAGATCGATCAGCCGCTCGGGCATGTCGATAAAGGCATCCACCTGTTGCCGGAACTGATCGTAGCGCTTCAGAAACGCGGTTTCGTTGGGAAGATCCCGTTCGATGGTTCGCTGAACGCAGGCATAGAGGAATTCGGCGTGCGGGGTTGCATCAAAGAAGCGGTAGAAATCCCCGGTGTCATTCAGTACCCGGACGTTGAATTGCGGCGTCGCTTCCCAGTGGACCAATGGCAGAAGGCGCCGGGAATAGCTCTCGAGCACGCGCCGGTACTCGTCTAGCTGGTCCAGGATCGCGGCCGAGACGGGAAACACAATTCCCGGCGGATTGAATCCGTGCGTGGCAAGGATGTGATGGATTAGATAGCGGTGAATACGGCCGTTTCCGTCCTCGAATGGATGGATGTAGACAAAGCCGAAGGCAAGGATAGCGGCGGCGATGACTGCATCAAGGTTTTGCGCGGGGCCTTGATCGAAGGCCTCCATCCCATCAATCAGCCGCGGCAGGTCCTCAGGCCGAGCGCTGATGTGATCGGGCAGGGGCATGCGATTCTCCCTGTCATGCTCACCGACGAAGCCTCCCTCCTTTCGAAAGCCAAGTCTAACGAATCGGGCATCGCCGAGGACAATTCTTTGCAGTCGAAGCAGCTCATCGCGATCAATCGGTTGCCGACCAGCTTCGGCGATAGCGCGGCCCCAGCGTTGGATGCGATCTTCCGGCGGGCGCTCGCCCTCGATCGCGTAGCTTGATCGGGAGTCTTTGAGCAAAAGAAAGGCGGCGGTCCGAGCAAGGAGGTCGCGCGGCACGTCCGCTACGATTGCCTCCGCGCGTCGCGGCAGCTCAAGGTCGATGAATTTTTCGAGCGTCTTGGTGCGGAATACCAGAGGGCAGAACTCAGGCGTACCGGGGAGATTGTCCTTTACGCGGTAGCGCGAGACGGTTTTCTCGGGTCCGGACCACTGCATCTCGGGATCGAGGACCGGAACATAGCGTCCGGCATCAGCATCTGGGAGATCGAGACGGGCGCCTGTCAGCCATTCATATAAAAACCAGATCCGGCGGGCATAACTGCCGCTCGGGCTTTCACGGACCAGCGCCTCGATCGGCGCGGGACCGGTCACCTGGAAGAGCCGCTTGAGGACGGCAAGGTCGAGCCCTTCGTACTTAAGCGCGAAGGTCAGGTGGCCTTCGAGGGTTGCATGTGGAGCATGGCGGGGCGTCATGATCCGCCAGCCATTCCGTTCGCTGATGCGATGATGCTGGCCGGTGGCGGACAACGTTCGCGGCAAGGGCACGGCGAGATCGTAGGCTCCGATCAAGGCGCTGTAGCCGGCCGGCGTCGCCGTCTCGGGAAGCCGAATTTCCTGAAAAACGATAACAGGACCTGAAAATTGGTTCTGCTGCGCCGCTGCCACGAAAATTGGGGTCCCCTTCTTGTCCAAAGCGACTAGCAGTCTAGAAGTCTATAACCTATTCCCTGAAAATTGATGCTGCAAGACACACTTTGCCGAAAACGGATTCTGCTGAGTGTCTCGCTCAAAGATTTCCGCCTACTCGGGCGACGACTGGCCGTCTCAACACAGGTGGCAGCGGCCGAACGTCATTGTCGGAGCGAAACGACCGCCGCGATGAGTAACGTCAATCCCGTTTCGGCGCCGCATTTGCGGGATCGTGAAATCGTCATCGACAAACGGTCACCTCGCGACCCATTGCCTGGACCGGCGGGAGAAACCGCCATCGCCTCAAGAAACTGGACTACGAGGGCGGTGCTTGTCTGGGTAGTCGCTCACGGCAACTCGGTCTCAGTAATGCTGGACGCGTCGGGATTCCCCACGGTCGAACGCCGCCATGCGGCGGATCGGTGATGAAGCCGCTGCTCGGCCGCGTCCAACGACGTTGTATCTGAGCCGACGGCGAACCCAGGACTTCCTTGCAGGACCGAAACAGGCTCATGCGTGCCGCAGCTATGAGCGCCCGAGCATGAATGTCGCCTGCACATTCGCCCATGTCCGGATCTCGAACGTCATCCGGCCTGTGATCGAGGCTTCCAATCTCGCCTCGCTTCCATGCGATGCTCTCTTAGAGTGTTGCGGGATTGATCCCCGCTCAATTGCCTGGATGCAACTCTTCATCCGTTAGAACGAGCGTTGGAAACGCAGAATGCCGCCGACGCTGTCGTTTTTGTCGGCGTTAGTCCAGTTCACGTTGGAAGGGTTCACCATGCCGACGCCGAAGTCGCCGCAGTGGTCATAGTCGACTTCGGCTGTTACCGTGAAATCTGGAATGAGCGTATAGGCGACGTTCATGGCGACACCATAGTTCTTGAGCTGATCACCCGAGACCTGAAGGTTGAACACAGTTGTCTCGTTGAACTGGTAAGTGGCGCCAGCCCAGAAAGCCCAGTTGCCGCCCCAAGTTTTGTAGAAGCCGCGGCCGTGAGCGTCGATTGCGTTAGTGGAATCATCGTTGAGCTTGCCATTGGAGCCGTAGCCTAACATTCCGAATAGCGACAGCTCGTTGGTGACATTGACCTCGACGCGGATTTTGCCGGCCACCGATCCGTAGTTGCTATCATAAGCGGCAACACCGGTGATCGCGCCCCACTGTTGTGCGTATTTCAGGCCGCCGACCACGTGCGGAACGTAGCTATCGATGGCGCCGACCGCGCCTTCGCCTTCTTCAAGCGAGACCACGGCCGAAAAGCCATCACCGGCGTCAAAGTAGTACTGGATGACGTTGGTTTCGAAATCACCGTAGGGAACGAGCATCGGATTGAGCACGTTGCCGGGATAGCCAATAAACATGTCGAAGGCCGACCAGTCCTTGCCAATTCGAAGGTTGCCAAGCTGAATCCAGGCGAAAGTCAGGCTGAGGTCTCTATTGGAGGCATAGTTTTGAGGACTGCCCGGATCCGAATAATCGTTGAGGTTACCAAAGTTCATGCGGGTTTCGGTGTAGGTCTTCAACGTGCCCAACTCGGTTTCCCGGTTCGTCCAGGTCTTCACTGTGAAGCGGGCATTCTTCTTCCAGGTTGCATTGGTGCTGCCGCCCTCGTGGTCGGTTGCCTTTGCTCCATCCAACGAGCCGACGTCACCCAAGGCGATGTCATAGCGGACATAGCCGCCGATGCGCAGGCAGGTTTCGGTGCCTGGGATATAGAAGAAGCCTGCGCCATAGACGTCGCAGATCTTGACGTATTCGCCCGCGTCTGGCTCGGCGTCGACGGCGCGGGCATCGGAAACGGCAATCAGGGTCGCAGCTGAGCCGAGAAGAAGACTCGTGAAGTTCATTTGATCTCCGTTCAAACATATAAAAGAGGAAGGACGTCGAAGAGCGGACCCTTCGCTTATCCCCGCGATCTAAAAATGAGGCGCAATGCGCTGCGCCTTTCGCAGCGCGACGAACCCGTCATGACAACGGTTCAAGAACAAAGGCGATGAAGCTAAATGATATTATCAAAAGATAGGGGCATTTATAAATATGTGAATTGCTGCAATACAGCACTGTGAATTCCCCCTTTTTGAGCCAACCGCCAAAGTGATGTTCGCAAGTTGTGGGCAGATCCTCGCAACGACTTCCACAGTTGCATGCGCAAGTGACGTGCCACCTGGCGACGCAGCTGTGGCTGGACACTCAAGTTTGCCGGCGGACCTTGGTTCGCGCTCCCTTCTCATTTTGCCTTGAGATCAAGCCGCGCCCGAAACGCCAGGTTTTGGACATGGTTCGTGTGTTCGATACGCGACAGGTTTCGTTCAAAGGCGACATCTTTTGTTTGTTGTGAGCCGCGATATTGAGACATCATGCGGCGGCACCGCTCGGTACGTCAGGCGGGTGCCGCACGACGCTGACATAATGGTCATGAGCGAGACTGGGCATGTGATCCTTGCAGCATGGCCCAGGCCGTAAGCGTCATTTCCGTTTTCTCGATTCAACTGAACGCTTGGCGATTTTGGCCAAGGACGGGATAGTGGACTTCGAAAACGGTCTTGTTCGCATACGGCGGCAGCATCGTTTCGCGATTCGCGCGGTTGGTGTCGCATTCGATGCTTTTCTCGACCGAGCTCCCCCTAACGAGGCGTAAGTGCGAGGGCAACCAGCACGACCGCGAACGCCCGAAACCGGGCGCCGCCAACGTGTCGACCACCTTTGACTTCGCAGAGCATGGCGTGCTGCTTAGGTGATATAATCCTTCGTCCGGCTACGGTGATTGGGGTTTAAAGGGCGTGTGCGTTGCACACGAGCCTCACGGCTGCCGTACCCGCTCGCGAGACTCAGCCATGTTGTGGTAGTGGCCGAGTCCGATCATGCAGCTTGTCTCAGGCCTGCGATTGTCCAACGGCAACTTGGCGCTGGCGCTGCTTTCTCAGTTGAACTTGATGCTCGCCTGCCCGAACACGCCATAGCGTTCAATCTCCCAATGCAGGATCTGCGGGCTACCACCGCCCGGCGTCTCCTCGAAATGAGCGGCGCCAGCAGCTGCCGCGCGCCAGTAGCGGCCGCCGACGCCGATGTTGAACAAATCCGTGACTTTGTAGTTCAACATCGCCTCGATTTGGACGCCATTCCCGTTCCCATCTTCGGGTTGCGGATTGATCTCTGGGCGCAGATGGTGCTGATCCTTGCCGTCAAGCTGCGTGAACAGCACCGCGACGTCACCCGAAAGGCTGAGTCGTTCGGTGAGTTGCGTCTGTCCGGCAAGGCCGAGTCGCAGCGAATGCCAATCGTTATCCTGGCTGATGACGCCCATATTGTTCGTAATGGCTGGCACGCAAATCCCCGGATTGGCCGCCTGCTGCGCGCAATGGATGGCGTGGTAGCTTTCGTTCCAGAAATTGTATCCGACATAAGCACCCAAGCGGTAGCGCGGCGTGTCCCAGAAATTATATCCGAGGTCGGCGGTGAAATACGTGATGCGACCGCTGTGCTGATCGGACAACGTGCTCGAATAGGATTTCACGGACAAAGAGGGGTTAACGAAATCCTCGTCGGTAAGAGAACCCTTGGGGATCCCGCCCGCACTGAGGAAGCCCTTGACGAAGATGCCAGTCGGATTGTGGGTCGCGTTGAGGAAGACTTCGCCCGATAGGGCACCGAGATCGTTGTATGTGAGCCGCGAGACCATCCCCGCGACGTCGGCGTTGTAAAGTTCCTTCGATGCTTCGCCGCTACTGTACCAGTAGCGTAGCCCGCCCTCGAATGAAAAGACCGGGGTCACTGCGTCGGCTCGCACCGCCGGGTCGGCGAACACCGGGCCGTCGGCAGCGGCCGCACCCGCCGACAGACCGCAAAGCACGACACATGTCAAAACCACTCGCCGCATCACCAAATTCTCCTTTGTGTTGATTTTCGGGTTCTGTCGCGGACATCCAGAAATTGGCCAGGTTGGACCGACTGCAGAGTTGGTCTCCAGGCAAGAGGATCATCATGGCAAAGTGGCACAGCCCTTGGCCCGGCTATCGCTTGCAGTGCGGCCGCTTGCTTCTTCTGCATCGGGAGGTCCTACGGTACGGCCTGATCTCAGCAGTGAGCATGGTGCGAACATTGCAACACTCTGCGCGAGACGCGTTTAGCGACACTCGAAGCAACATGCGTGCCAAAGAAAAAACTCTTTAGACGCATGCCAATCGATTGCCGCATGTCCGACATTTGTCGCGCCTCGCACAATGCCAAAGCATCCTGTCGCAAATTGTCGATGAGAGGCTTGCGGCATGAAAGCTCTTCAATTTCTGAGGAACTCGTGACCTTCAAAGTCCCCCTGTTCGACCGACCCGCGAATGCCACGCCGCCAGGTTTCCCAAGGTCGGAGCCACGGCGCGGAAGCCCCTCTCGTGAATCCGGGCGTCCCCGCTGTGAAACGTCGCTGGGCGCGACCAGCGGCGCCGGCTCGTTGTCGGGTCTGACTGGTGGGGTGTCGGCCGGATCAGGTTTCTGGTTCCGATTATTCGAGCGCGGCGGGATCGCCCGTTGGCTTTGTCTTGATCCACATCAGTCCACGTCGGATGCCATGCTTGCGCATGGCTGTTGCCACTCGCGTCGCCAACCGTGACTTCCGGCTCGCGAACGTGCAACGAGGCATCTCGCCCAGGCGTCCCGACCGCTAATTTGTGAAAGAACTATCGACCGGTTCCCTTCAAATTCCTGCAACGAATTCGACAAAATAGCGACGTCGCTTTACCCACAAGGCGCGGAGAATTGGTAACTGATTGAAATTTAAGCCACCGCTGCATCTGGCATGACGTTTGCTCTCTGCCTGTTAACATGTGAAGACGTTATACAAAATATGAAGACATTATAAAAATATAATGCGTGCTCGATTCATTTTATTCGAAAGGCACGAAAATGAACATTCGCCTTTAGGAATGGAGCAAGACAAATGACAAGCATCATAGCGACAGCAGCTTTACTTATGGCATCGACGTTGGCGTTCGCATTGGACATAAAAGAAACCAACGATGTGCTAAGTATTGATGCTCGCAGGGATGCCAGGACGTATCCGTGCAGCCGCCAGAAGGCACTCCCATCTGTTAAATGGGAAAGCGGATGCGTCTTCGTCAATTGCTTGCCGCAAGTTCTCCAGCCTGCCTGAAGTGACGTGCATCTGACAACTATGCCAGACGCAATACGCGCCAAACACCTTTTGCGCAGTGCTTAGCATGGTGCCGGTCCGAACCCTGATCTCGCGCTTCGTGACAAAGCTCAAGCATCCCATGGGAAATCACAAGCGTCCCTTCGTGGAATCACAGGGGCCATGACGTTCGGAAATTCTCCTAAAGTCAGTCCACCTCTTGAAACGTGAAAGGAGCAAAACCAGTTCGGCATGCGCGCGATGCCGCAAAAGTCGCGCGAACCCCATTCTGGCCCTGAGGCCCGGATCGGGGGAGGCTCTCGCAATCTGTTTATCCTAAAGGAGAACGATATGAAATTCCGTCCATTGCACGACCGCGTACTCGTCCGTCGCATCGAGGCCGACGAAAAGACGGCCGGCGGCATCATCATCCCCGACACGGCCAAGGAAAAGCCGCAGGAGGGCGAAGTCATTGCCGTCGGCCCGGGCGCTCGCGACGAGAGCGGCAAGCTCACCCCCCTCGACGTGAAGGTCGACGACCGCATCCTGTTTGGCAAGTGGTCCGGCACCGAAATCAAGCTCGACGGCGAGGACCTGCTCATCATGAAGGAAAGCGACATCCTGGGTGTGATCGAGGTTTCGGCCTCGGCCAGGCAAGCCGCGTGACCGAAACCGCGTGACACAAACACTCAACAAGAACTGCCTATTCACAGGAGTGAACGAATGGCTGCCAAGGAAGTGAAATTTCATTCTGATGCTCGCGAGCGCATGCTGCGCGGCGTCGACATTCTCGCCAATGCGGTGAAGGTGACGCTCGGACCGAAGGGCCGCAACGTCGTCATCGACAAGTCGTTCGGCGCCCCGCGTATCACCAAGGACGGCGTCACCGTCGCCAAGGAGATCGAGCTCGAGGACAAATTCGAAAACATGGGCGCGCAGATGGTGCGCGAGGTCGCGTCCAAGACCAGCGACATCGCCGGCGACGGCACCACCACCGCCACGGTCCTGGCGCAGTCGATCGTGACCGAGGGCGCCAAGGCAGTCGCGGCCGGCATGAACCCGATGGATTTGAAGCGCGGCATTGACAAGGCGGTGGAAACGATCGTCGCCAATCTGAAGGCCAATGCGCGCAAGGTGACGAAGAACGACGAGATCGCCCAGGTCGGCACCATCTCGGCCAACGGCGATGCCGAGATCGGCCGCTTCCTGGCCGAGGCCATGGAAAAGGTCGGCAACGAAGGTGTCATCACGGTCGAGGAAGCCAAGACTGCCGAGACCGAGCTCGAAATCGTCGAAGGCATGCAGTTCGACCGCGGGTATCTGTCGCCCTACTTCATCACCAACCAGGACAGGATGCGCGTCGAGCTCGAAGAGCCCTATGTGCTGATCCACGAGAAGAAGCTCGGCAATCTGCAAGCCTTGCTCCCGGTGCTGGAGGCCGTGGTTCAGTCCGGCAAGCCGCTGCTGATCATCGCCGAAGACGTCGAGGGTGAGGCGCTCGCGACGCTGGTGGTCAACAAGCTGCGCGGCGGACTGAAGGTGGCCGCCGTCAAGGCCCCCGGCTTCGGCGACCGCCGCAAGGCGATGCTGGAGGATATCGCCGTCCTGACCGGCGGCACGGCGATCAGCGAGGATCTCGGCGTCAAGCTCGAGAATGTGACGCTGGAAATGCTCGGCCGCGCTCGCAAGGTGGAGATAGAGAAGGAAAACACCACCATTGTCGACGGTGCCGGCCATAAGGACGAAATCAACGGCCGCGCTGCTCAAATTAGGGCCCAGATCGAGGAGACCACTTCCGACTATGACCGCGAGAAGCTGCAGGAGCGCCTGGCCAAACTCGCCGGTGGCGTCGCGGTGATCCGCGTCGGAGGCTCGACCGAAGTCGAGGTCAAGGAGCGTAAAGACCGCGTTGACGACGCGCTGCACGCCACTCGCGCGGCTGTCGAGGAAGGTGTCTTGCCGGGTGGCGGTGTTGCACTACTCAGGGCAGCAAGGGCGCTCGACCATGTCGTTCTCGACAACCCCGACCAGAGGACCGGTGTCGAGATTGTGCGGCGCGCCATCGAGGCTCCCGCTCGCCAGATCGCCGAAAACAGCGGGGCGGAAGGCTCCATTATCGTTGGCAGGGTTCGCGAGAAACCTGAGTTCGGCTATGGCTGGAACGCCCAGACCAACGAATTTGGCGATCTCTTCGGCCAAGGCGTGATCGACCCCGCCAAGGTCGTGCGCACGGCGCTGCAGGACGCCGCTTCCGTAGCCGGCCTGCTCGTCACCACTGAGGCGATGGTGGCCGAGAAGCCGAAGAAGGAAATTCCCGCCCCGGCGATGCCGGGCGGCGGCGGCATGGATTTCTGACGAGCCACTTTCTTTCTTGTCGTGGGAGGGCGGAGCTACCTTACCAATGGTCCATTCGCCCTCTTCCAGGCGTCGATTCCGCCCTCGATGTGGCAGGCTGATGTGAGGCCCTCATCCTGGGCGGCCTGCACCGCCATGGCCGAACGCTCGCCGAAGGCGCAGTAAAGCACAAGCCGCTTGCCGGTCGATCGGACGAGCTCGTGCAACACGCCGCCGGGAGCGATGTTTTCTTGCAGCCTCGGGTAAGGCACATGCAGCGCCCCCGCAATAATGCCCTGGCGTTCGCACTCGGAGCGCTCGCGCAGGTCGATCAGTGCGACATCCGGCCTGCCGGCCAGCGCCAACGCTTCGTTGGCATTGGCCGCCCAGCCGCGCCGCGCGATCTCGTCCTGCTGCAGCCCGACCTTCATATTGGCGGGCACGGCGAAATCCATCATTTTCGGATTGGCGAGCTTCAGATTGTTCATGATCTCGACATACTCCTCGACCGATCTCACCTGCAGGCGCGGGTTGAAGGCTTTCTCCTCGCCGATGGTGGAGACAGTGTCGCCCTTGTAGTCGTGCGCCGGATAGACCAGCGTGGAGTCCGGCAGCTTGAGCAGGCGGCCGAAGATCGATTCATACTGGTGTCGCGCATCGCCATTCGGGAAGTCGGTGCGGCCGGTGCCGCGGATCAACAGTGTGTCGCCAGTGAACGCCCGGTCGGGCAGGACGAAACTGTAGGAATCGTCGGTATGGCCGGGCGTGTAGACGACGTCGAGCGCCAGCCCCTCGATGGTCAGCCTGTCGCCATTGGCAAGCCGCATCGATACCACGTCGGCCTTGGTCTGCTCGCCCATCACCGTGATGCATTGCGTCTTGTCGCGCAGCGGGCCAAGGCCGGTAATGTGGTCGGCGTGAAGATGCGTGTCCACCGCCTTGACCAGCCTCAGGTCGAGCTCACGCACGAGCCGGAGATAGCGGTCGACCTTGTCAAGCACCGGATCGATAATCAGGGCCTCGCCGCCTTGGCGACTGGCAAGCAAATAGGAATAGGTGCTCGAAACGGAATCGAACAGCTGACGGAAGATCATGATTTGCTCCATATCATCTGGTCGCGATCTTTTTTTGCAGCTTGTCATGCGGCTCTACCGCTACCCCGCGGCGCCGCACCCTCAGCGCTCGCCGATCAGGATGGCCTCGAGGTACGTCATAGCCTCCTCACGGCGGGTCAAGACACTAATCGTGGACGGGGACGGCAAACAGCGCATCCGCTCACGCGTGCGCCAGGGACAAGTTATGCCCGGGAAACAAGCGCAGGAATCGCTAAAGCCTCATTGGCCTCATCATGGATCGAGAAACTGTAACGGCCACATGCGTCGAGGTCGACCGAGTAGCTCAGGCGCTCGCGTATGTGGTTATCCTGGTCGAACGTGACGATCCGCGGCTTCAGCGCTGTGATATGCGCTTCGTTCAGGTAGATGGAGTTGCAGACGATGATCGGGTCGCCAGGCTGGCAGGTACGGGCGGCAGCACCATTGAGGATGCAGCATCGTGATCCGCGCTCGCCGAGAATGACATAGGTCGAAATGCGCGCGCCGGAATTCTTGTTCCAGATTTCCACGAATTCCATGGGCAGGATCCCGGCTGCCTCGCAGTGGTCAGGGTCGAGCGTTATCGAACCATGGTAGTTGAGGTTTGCTTCGGTGACGTGGATGCCGTGGAGCTTGCCGGCGACTATTTTTCGCATTGGTCTGTTGTCCTATTTTCGTCTCGCATGAACAGTCTTGATGTCTTGTCGACGGCCGCCGCGCGGCTAAATTCCAACCACAAGCGCCCCGCCGCTGAGACCGGCACCCGCCGCCGCCAGAAGGATTTTCTCGCCCGGCTGGAGTGGCTGCGTCCGATTGGCGAGCGACAACGAGAGCGGGATCGTTGCGGCGGAAGAGTTACCGTATTCTGCGATCCTCTTGACGATTGCCTGGTCCGCAATGCCGAGGTTTCGGCCGACGGCATCGAAAATGCGGGCGTTGGCTTGATGCGGGACGAACCGGTCGATGTCTTGCGGCCGCATTCGAGCTATGGCGAGCGCGTCCCTTGAACATGTCGTCATCATCTCCACAGCCCTGGCGAACACTTCGCGGCCGTCGACGATCGTCATCCGGGTCTGCGCGAGATCGAGGTCGTTGTGAAAAGGCGTGTTGCTTCCTCCGGCGGGGATCTGGATCAATCCGTAGCGCGAACCGTCCGAATCCACCGAAGCGCCGAGAATGCCGCGTTCGGCATCCTCGCTGGGACCGATCACGACAGCGCCGGCGGCATCAGCAAACAGCACGGCGCTGGCGCGCTCGGCCGGGTTGATGCGGCGGCTCAAAATGTTGGCGGCAATGACAAGGGCGGGTCTGCCGTGCAGGCGGGTGAACCCGTCGGCGAACATCAGTGCATAGATGAAACCGGCGCAGGCGCCGGTCAGGTCGATGGCGCCAGCGCGGCCGAGGCCGAGCCGATGCGCGACCAGTGGCGCGCTCGGTGGCAGAAGGTGATCCGGAGTGGACGTGGCGAGGATCAGAAGACCGATGTCGCTCCGATCGATACCCGCATTTGCCAGCGCCATGTCGCCGGCCTGCGCGGCAAGGCCCGAAAGCGTGTCTTCGTCAGTCGCCCAGAAGCGCGAGCGAATTCCGGTGCGCCGTTCGATCCAGCCTGGCTCGAGGCCGAGACTGTTCTCGATCTCGGCGTTCTCGACCTTGCGCCCAGGCACTTGGTGGCCAAGCCCGAGGATGCGCGACGACCTGCTCATGGTTTGGATTCGAAGCGTTCACCGGCCCCCTCGATGGCGTCATAAAGCCGATCGAGCTCGGCGCCGGTGACGCAATAGGGTGGTAGAAGATAAAGAACATTGCCGAGCGGGCGCACCAGCAATCCCTGATCGAGGAAGAATGCCCGCAGCTTTGGGCCGATCTCGGCCAGATAACCGGGGAAGCCGGTGCGCAAATCGAGCGCCGCGATCGTGCCGGTAATCCGGCAGTCCCTGAAGACCGGATTGTCGCGAAAGCGCCGAAGGCCAGCGGCCTGCAGCGCGCCCAGGGCCGCGATCCGTTCGATAACAGGCTCGCCGTGCCAGATCTCGACGTTGGCAAGTGCGGCCGCACAGGCAATCGGATTGGCCGTATAGGAGCTCGAATGAAAGAAGGTCTTCTTCCGGTCGACCGAATAATGGGCCTGGAAGATGGCGTCGGTCGCCAGCGTGGCGGCGAGCGGAATGGTGCCGCCGGTCAGGCCCTTCGAGGTGCAAAGGATGTCGGGCGAGATGTTCGCCTGCTCGCAGGCGAACATGGTTCCGGTGCGTCCCCAGCCGGTCATCACTTCGTCGGCGATCAAGAGCGTACCCGAAGCCTCGGCGATCCTCTTAAGTTCAGCCAAAACCCAGGCCGGATACATCAGCATGCCGCCGGCACCGAGCACCAGCGGCTCGACAATCAGCACAGCTGCGCGCCGGTCGCGAGAGACGACCTCGAACCGATCGAGCGTTTCCTGCTCGCGTCCTGCGGCCGGGAAGGGGATGGTGTCGACTTCGAACAGCAAGGGTTCGTAGGCGGCGTTGAACACACCGCGGGCGCCGACGCTCATCGCGCCGATCGTGTCGCCATGGTAGCTGTGCTCCATGACGACGATGCGCGAGCGCGGCGCGCCGATATTGCGGAAATAGCCGAGCGCCATCTTCAGCGCGACCTCGACCGAGGTCGAGCCGCTGTCGGAATAAAACACCCAGTCGAGTCCCGGCGGCGCGAGATTCACCAAGGCTCTGGAGAGGCGCTCGGCCGGCTCGTGCGTGAAGCCGGCGAAGATGATCTGGTCGAGGCTTGCCGCAGTCGTCTCGATCGCCTTGACGATGCGCGGATGGCGGTGGCCGTGGGTGACGACCCACCACGACGAAATGGCGTCGAGGATGCGGGTACCATCGGCCTTGTGAAGATAAGCGCCTTCAGTCCGGACAATTTGAGGGATCGCCGGCTCGAGCGCGTGCTGGGTGAAAGGGTGCCAGACGCGGGATTGCGACATCATTGACCCCGTGCAATCGGCGAGAGATCGAAGCCCGAAACCATCGCTTCCCTCAAGGTTTTAGAATTCAGCGGGTCAAGGTACGGCAGCCTGCCAAGTTGCGGCACGCCGCCGAATTCGACGATGGTCCTTTGCGTATCGGCTACCTCTTCGCCGATGAAGGCGATGCCGATGAGCGGGATGGCACGGGCCCTGAGCGCCTCGATCGACAACAATGTGTGGTTGATGGTGCCGAGCGCGGTGCGGGCGCAAAGAATGACCGGCAGTTGCCATTCCCTGAATATGTCGATGAATCTTGTCTGCCGATTGAGCGGCACCATCACTCCGCCAGCGCCTTCGATGATGAGCGGGCCTGGCAAGTCCGGCAGCGAGAGCTTTGCCGCCTCGATTGCGACGCCATCGATTTCGGCCGAACGATGCGGCGACAGTGGTCTCTTCAGACGATAGACTTCGGGCAGGACGCGCCCGGCCGGCAGGCCGGAAAGCCGGGCAACAGCCTCGCTGTCGGTCTCCTCGTCGAGGCCCGATTGCACCGGTTTCCAGTAGAAGCCGTCGAGCAGGCCGGCGAGGCCCGCCGAAAACACCGTCTTGCCGATGCCGGTATCCGTTCCGGTGATGACTATGCCTCTGCTGATGTCGCTTCGGGTCATGTCACCTTTGGTCATTCTGGACCAACGCCTCGACAAGCGCATCGGTCATGGCGGATATGGCGGCTTTATCGACGTTGAGCGTCAGCGATATGCGCAGGCGCGAAGTCCCTTCCGGCACAGTCGGCGGACGAATGCCGCGTATGTCGAAGCCGCGGGCCTGCAGTGCCGCCGCCACCGCCATGGTGCGCCGGTTGTCGCCGATGACCACTGGTTGGATCTGCGTTCCGCTGGGCTTTATGCCGCAGCGCTCTGCCAATTGGCGGCCCGCCAAGGCAATGCGCTCATGCAGTTGAATACGGCGCATTGGCTCGTCGGCGAGCATGGCGAGCGCTTTACGCGCAGCAACCGCCATCAGCGGCGACGGCGCGGTGGCGTAAATGAATGGCCGGGAGCGGTTGACGAGATAGTCGCACAGCGTTCGCGGCCCGGTGACGAGCGCTCCTGAGGCGCCGAGCGCCTTGCCGCATGTGTGGAGTGCGAGGATGTTGTCGCGGCCCTCGAAAGCGACGGCAAGGCCGCGGCCATCCGGTCCCCACACCCCGGTGGCGTGCGCCTCGTCGACAATGATGAACGCCTCGTGCCGGTCGGTCAGCGCGACAAGGCTCTCCAAAGGCGCGCAGTCCCCACCCATGCTGTAGAGACTTTCGACCGCGATCCAGACGCGTCCCATGCCGCCTTCGGCGCGCCAGCGCGCGATTTGATCCTCGACGGCGTCGACGTCGTTGTGCGCGGCCAGAACGAACTCCGCACGCCCGGCGCGCGCACCCTCGTGCATGCTGGCATGGGCGAGCTCGTCGAGGACGAGTAGGTCGCCCTTCTGCGGCAGCGCCGTCAGAATAGCGAAATTGGCGATGTAGCCGCCGCCGAAGAAAAGCGCGCGCTCGGCCCCGAAAAACGCCGCAGCGTGAGCTTCCAGTTCCTCGTGCTCCGGCGCGTTGCCGCGCAACAGCCGGGACCCCGTGGCGCCGACCGGCGTGCCGCGTGCAATCGCGGCAGCAACCGCATCGCCAAGCCTCTTGCAGGCGGCAAGGCCGAGATAGTCGTTCGACGAGAAGTCGAGGCCGGCGCGCGGCGCAAGCCGCCGCAGCCGGTCCTTGCGCGCCAGTCCCTGCAAGGTCGCCTCGTAGCGGGCAAGCAGTGCCTCGTTCACTACGACTCCAGTTCCATCCGCTCGATCCCCAGACGCCGCAAGAGCAGCGTATCCTTATCCTGGCCGGGATTGCCCGCCGTTAGCAGCGTGTCGCCGACGAAGATCGAATTGGCGCCGGCAAAAAAGCACAGCGCCTGCATCTCGTCGGTCATGGCGGTGCGGCCGGCCGAAAGGCGGACATACGATTTCGGCATCATGATGCGGGCGAGCGCAATCATGCGCACGAACTCGATCGGCTCGATAGGGCTGGCGTCGGCAAGTGGGGTGCCAGCGATCGGGATGAGCATGTTGATTGGAACGCTGTCGGGCGGCTCCGGCAGGTTGGCTAAAGTCACCAGCATGTCGATGCGGTCCACCGGCTCTTCGCCCATTCCGACAATCCCGCCGCAGCAGACCTTGATGCCGGATTGGCGAACGTTCTCGAGCGTATCGAGCCGATCGGCAAAGCTGCGCGTGCTGATGACCTCGCCGTAGTGGCGCTCCGACGTGTCGATGTTGTGGTTGTAATAATCGAGCCCCGCCTGCTTCAGCCGACCGGCCTGCTCGAGATCGAGCATGCCGAGCGTCATACAGGTCTCCATGCCGAGCGCCTTGACGCCTTCGACCATGGCGACCACCGCATCCATGTCGCGCGGCTTGGGATTGCGCCAGGCAGCACCCATGCAGTAGCGGGTTGCGCCGGCATCGCGCGCTTTGGTCGCCTCAGTGATGACTTGCTTGACCTCCATCAGTTTCGAGGCCTTCAGGCCCGTTTGGTGATGCGCCGACTGGCTGCAATAGCCGCAATCCTCCGGGCAGCCGCCTGTCTTGATGCTGAGCAACCGGCTGAGCTGGACCTTGTTGGGATCGAAATTCTGGCGGTGAACGGTCTGCGCTAGGAAGAGCAGATTGTTGAAAGGTGCGTCGTGAAGTGCCCGAGCCTTCTCTAGGGTCCACATCCCGCCATCAGCGCATTGCGTCCGTGGTATCGTGTTAGTCGGATTGGTGTCGTGCATATCCGTCATGTTTCCTAGCACTTCGCATTGTCCTCGCGCTTCGAATGACCGTCGATCCCCGACCGTTTCGTTGGCCGATCACGGCGCGTAATAGTCCAGTCCGATGTCGAGAATTGGCGCGCTGTGGGTCAACCAGCCGACGGAGATAAGATCGATGCCAGTGGCCGCGATGGCTGGCGCCGTCGTGGCAGTGATCCGGCCCGACGCCTCCGTGATCGCCCGGCTGGCGACCATGGCCACCGCCTGGCGAAGCTCATCGAGCGACATGTTGTCGAGCAAGACAGCGTCTGGGACAAGCGAGAGGGCTTCTTCCAACTGGACAAGCGTGTCGACCTCGACTTCGATCTTGACGAGGTGGCCGACGCTCTGTCGCGCGCGTTTGATGGCGGAACGGATGCCGCCGGCAGCCGCGATGTGATTGTCCTTGATCAGGACGGCGTCGTCGAGGCCGAAGCGGTGATTGGCGCCGCCGCCAGCGCGCACGGCGTATTTTTCGACAGCCCGCAATCCGGGCGTCGTCTTGCGGGTGCAGGTGATCTTGGCGCGGTGCTCGCAAACCGCTGCGACAATCGATGCGGTTGCCGTGGCAATGCCACTCAAATGGCACAGGAAATTCAGCGCCGTCCTTTCAGCGGTGAGAATAGCCCGGGTCGGGCCAGTCACTGATGCAATTATCTCCCCTTGCGCAACTTTGGTGCCGTCTGCTCGGTTCACATCTATCTTGATATTTTGGTCGATCAACCTGAACGCGAGGCTCACCAGATCGAGCCCGGCGACAACCCCGGGCTGGCGTGCGGCCAGCACGGTCGTGGCGTGATGATACTTCGCTACGGTCGCCTCGCTGGTGACGTCACCGGCTCTGCCCAGGTCTTCGAGAAGGGCGGACCGAACCAGCGGCTCGAGCATGATTGCGGGAAGTGGTAACAGGCTCATCAGGTGGCGCTTTCCAGCGTTGGCGAGTGCGCTAGTTCCCGAGCCGCGGCGAGGGCGGCTTCGAGGGTGATCTCGGAACGACGCGCAACAGCCGCATGATGGGGAAAGTCCTCGCGGTAATGAGCGCCGCGGCTCTCTCGGCGCCGCAAGGCGGAAATAGCAAGCATCAGACCGACAGCCGCCGGATCCGATGCCGCGTCCTCGCGTTCAGCGAGCGGCAACAACGCCCGTGCGGCTGCTTTCAAAGCTTCGCCATTGCGCACGATACCGAGTGCGCGCGACACGAAAGGACGTGCGGGTACCGGATCGGGCGATGGGTAATCGTCCGCAAACACTGGCTTTGTTCTGCGAGCAGGCGTTCCGCCCACGCTTTCAGCGACCCAGCGCGCGCATACGACGGCCTCGGTCAAGGAATTGCTAGCGAGCCTGTTGGCGCCGTGCAGTCCGGTCGAGGCGGCCTCGCCACAGGCCCACAACCCCTTGACCGACGTCCTGCCCGAGGCGTCCACGGCAACGCCACCCATGTGATAGTGCTGGGCAGGACGAATGGGAATGAGATCGTGCACGGGATCAATCCCCAGTCCACGACAGGCACATGCGATTGTCGGGAAGTGTCGAACAAATTCCGGGCCAGGCCGTTTCCGCGCGTCGAGGAAGACTTGATGGCCACCTGCCAGATGACTCCAGACTGCGCGCGCCACGACGTCGCGAGGCGCGAGTTCGGCGCCCGGAACGCCATCGAGGAAGCGCCGGCCTGTCTCGTCGATCAGGGTGGCGCCTTCGCCGCGGACAGCCTCGCTGACCAGCGCCATGGGGCGTTCGGGACCCTCAAGCGCGGTCGGGTGGAACTGGATGAACTCGAGGTCGGCAAGGACAGCTCCCGCGCGAGCCGCAAGTACCAGGCCCTGTCCGCAACTGCCCGAAGGATTGGTGGTGTCGAGAAATAGCCCGCCGATCCCACCGGTGGCAAGGACGACCCGCCGTGAGCCGAAGAAGACAGGTCCTAGCGCACAGCTCGCCCAGACGCCTCGGATCGCATTCCCCCTGACCGCTAGTCGGCGCGCTTCCACGCCCTCCACGACAACGATCGAGGGGGTGGAGCGCACGGCATCAATCAGTGCGCGCATGATCTCACGCCCGCTGCCGTCGCCATGAGCATGGACGATGCGACGCCGGCTGTGTGCGGCCTCCAATCCGAGGCACAGGGGTCCTTTTAGCGTACGGTCGAAGCGGACCCCAAAGCGCGCAAGCCCCTCGATCGCGCTAGGCGCGGCCTGAAGGATGCGGTTCGCCATATCCGTATCGCAAAGCCCGTCGCCGGCGGCGAGCGTATCAGCCACGTGCAGTGTCGGATGATCGTCATGGCCGAAACTCGCAGCCAGCCCCCCCTGAGCCGAGGTACTCGAAGTGTCGGCTCCCAGAAGCGTCCTGGACAAAATAAGCACCGGCTCCGGCGCCAATTGAAGCGCGGTCATCAATCCGGCGATGCCGCCCCCGATGATGATGGGCCGCCCGAAGAAGCTGCGGACATCGGGGTTCAAATTGCCAGCATCCGTTCGACTGCGAGTCGGGCGCGCCCCGCGATCCCGGGCTCAATGGTGACGACATGGCGGTTCTGCTCGAGCGCCATGCGGATGTTGCCAAGCGTGATCCGCTTCATGTGCGGGCACAAATTGCAGGGCCGGATGAACTCGACATCCGGGTGCGCTAACGCGACGTTGTCACTCATCGAGCATTCCGTCATCAGCACGACACGTGGCGGCTTTTGCCGTTCGACATAGTCGGACATGGCTGCGGTCGAGCCGGAAAAATCGGCTTCGGCCACCACGTCGGGCGGGCATTCGGGATGGGCCAGCACCGTCACGCCGGGATGGTTTTCGCGCAACTCGCGGATATCGGCCGGCGTAAAGCGCTCATGCACCTCGCAATGGCCTTTCCAGGCGATGATCTCGACGTCGGTCTGTGCGGCGATATTGTGGGCCAGATATTCGTCCGGCAACATAATCACCCGGGGGACGCCAAGGGATTCGACGACCGCCTTGGCGTTGCCCGATGTACAGCAGATATCCGATTCGGCTTTCACTTCGGCCGATGTGTTGACATAGGTGACGATCGGCACGCCGGGATAACGCTGTCGCATCAAGCGCACGTCTTGTGCCGTGATCGAATCAGCCAGCGAGCAACCGGCGCCGAGATCCGGAATGAGCACGATCTTGTCCGGATTAAGGAGCTTGGCCGTTTCGGCCATGAAATGCACCCCGGCCAGCACGATGACTTTCGCCTCGACCGTCATAGCCTTGCGGGCCAGCGCCAAGCTGTCGCCGACGATGTCGGCAATGCAGTGGAAGATCTCGGGTGTTTGATAGTTGTGAGCCAGGATGACGGCATTGCGCTCGCGTTTGAGCGTCAGAATGGCCTCGATGTCATCGCTGAAAGCCGCCCATTCCCCCGGTGGGATAACGCGCCAGACGCGCCGATACAGAGACGCGGCCGAAGGTAACGCCCCGCTCATCGGCGCCTCCAATTATAATCCGTTTGACTATAAGGGATATATATCTATGTCGACTATAAGAGTGTCAACCCCGAGCGACCGGCAATTTTGTGCCGACTATCGCCGTTTCGTCGAGGACCGCGTGCCGGAAGCGATAGAGCCTTGCCGGTCGCCCGCCCGTGTCGACAGAAGTCTCGCCAGTCTCCTCGACCAGCTCCTGCTGCTCTATGAGGCGACGAAAGTTCGGCTTGTTGATTAGCCTGCCGGCGAGCGCTTCGACGGTTCGTTGCAGCTGGAGCAGTGTGAAAGACTGCGGCATCAGCTCAAAGACGACCGGCCGGTATTTGATCTTCGAGCGCAGTCTCGCAATGCCCGTCGCCACGATGCGCCGATGATCGGCGACCATGGGCTTGCTGGGCACCAGCGAGGCCCTCGTGGTGTCGCGTCCGCTCCCGGCCTCTTGGACCAGGCCCGCTTCGTAGACTAACTCATAGCGTTGAAGCGTGAGTTCCTCGTTCCAATGGCGGTCGTCAAAGCCGAAGGCCATCGCCGCCCGTTGCCGACGTTCGCGTCGCATGGCCGCGTCGTCCACGCTGTTCGCCCATTCAATCAGGCGCGGTCGCAGGACGTCCAGCAGCACCGGCGGCGTGCCGGAGCGGTGGTCCTCCCATGGAAAATATTCATACCAGCTTCGCCAGCCGCACTTGGGCGAGCCCGATGCCTTTTCCATGCGAGTCAGTGCGAGATAGCTGATGGAGATGGCGCGCTGCCGACGCTCGGCGCCGACGCGGTCCCGGTCAGCGAAAGTGTAGAGCTGCTCAATATAGCCCAGCGGATGGCCGGTCTGCTGCTCAACCCAACCCCTCAACCCGGATTGCAGCGATCTGTGCTCAAGCGCAAATGGTCCGGAAGGCAGAGTGTCCGCCTGCCCGATGGTGAGGACACAGGGTTCACCGTCGTTTACGGCGACGACAAAGGCGATCAGGTCCACTTTGACTTCATCGCCCGTGACGGCGGCTCGGTCTTTGCTGGCTCCTGTTTCTTGATCGTCCATGTTCGCGAAAGTGGTTGGTTGGTTACGGCGCCTGAATCGATTTAATTTAAGCGCAGCTGTCTGCACGTCAACATCGCGCAGCCGCACGGCTTTTTTTAGCTCTTCGCACTTGCACAAAGACGTGCCAAACGCGACACCTGCGGGGGGTGACGCCGGGGAAGGAGGCACTTGAGCACTGCTGGTGGTTCGAAGGCGATTACACCGCCCGATATCCAGGCGCGTAAGGGTGCGTCCCCGTCGTCTGGCTGACGGCCTATACGACGCCGATTGCAAAACTGGTCGATCGACATTGCGACATCGTTCTTATCGGCGACAGCGTCGGCATGGTTCCTGCGCGGCGCTCCGCAAACGACCCTTGTGTGCATCCGCTACAGGCGGCGCCTGAGCGGACCGGTACTGTGGCAATCGGTTCTTGGCCATTCGGCATAGCTGATTGCGGATGCCAAACGCGGCACTTGAAGTTCCATGTCGCTGCCCTTCAGTTCGGCATTAGGTAGCTGCCGCCACCAACTTTACCGCAAGCCGATGTCGCTAAACGCGAAACATCGGGGTTCCTCCCAGCGGTCAATTCCCGGCCACGCTTCTGGCATAAGCGCGCAGCCATGGCTCGGATCTCCATACGGCAGCTCTGAAAATCACTCACCCGAAAGGCGATGTCGCCTGATGAAATCGGCGAAAAGCGGAACGGTGAAGTCGAGATAGCCGTGATCGGTGCTGTAAATCATCCCCTTAAAGATGATGCTCGCGCGGGCCGGACCAATGGACTTCTGCGTTCGGCCCATCGCCTTCGCGATGTCAGAGACGGGATAGGGGCCGTTGCCGAGGGCCGCCATCGACGTGACGAATTGGACCTCGGCCTTGGTCAGACGACCCAGACGGACGCGGAAGAAGCCGTCGTCCAGGGATTTGATCGTTTCCGTGTAAGATGCTTGGACATCGCTCTCGTTGATCTGCGGGCCCTGCGCGTTGTTCCAGGAGAAGGAGGCGATTTCCTGGAGAAAGAACGGATAGCCCTTTGTCATGTCGAAGACGGTCGTCAGCACCTCTTGGGAGATGATCGCCTTTTGATCATTGATCGGCTTCTCGATCGCCTTCGAGGCAGCCTCCTTATCGAGTGCGCCGACGGCAGGATAGCTGAAGAGCCGTTCTGCGTAGGATTTTGCGTCGCCGGCAAGACGCGCCACCTGGGGCAATCCTGCGCCAACGAAGACGATGGGCAACCCATCCTGGGACATGCGATGAAGAGCGACGATCAGGCCGGATAGATCTTTTGCGAAAGATATTGCACTTCGTCGATCAGAAGAACCCAGCCCTTGTTAGCAGCTTGGGCTGCACGACCGATCTGGCCGAATAGATCGGGAAGGTCGTGCTGTATATCACCGCTTTCGGCAAGGCCCGGCTCGGGCGTCGGGTCGACGCCGACATTCACGCCGGCGACCTCTATGTTGAATACGGAGGCGAAGTTGCGCAAGCAGCCGAGGGCGCGCGAGGCGAAATGCTTTGCCGCTTCGGTGCCGGAAAGCGAACGAGATACCTTGTGCATTTCAGGATAGAGAAGGTTCGCGAGATTGGTTCTTCGGGAGCCTCGACCTTCGTAACAAGAAGGCCTTCGGCCTCGGCGATCCGGCCGATCTCGCTCAGGAGAACCGTGTTGCCGGTGCCGTGAAGGCCCAAAGTATGAGCGAACGGCCTGACCGCCCATTGATCGCGCGTCCGCAGGAGATCTTGGCGGCTTCAAGGATCGCGTCGCGACCGGCAAGTTCGGGGGGACGGCTTCCTGCGCCGGGTGCAAACGGATTAGCGAACGGATCCGTCGGGGTCTCCAGAACAAAGTCTACCGATAGATAGGAGTCTAGTGGAAAACGCTAGTCTCTTTTTGAGTTTGATAGATAACGCCGGCTGCGGGAACTGGGCTCACTAGCGATCGGCCAGCTGGAAGTCGCCCGGGGTGGCAGACGACGCTCCATCCTTAATGCAGTCGTCCTCAAGGGACGCTTCGCTCAGGCCCTTGCGGACTGCGCGCGTCAGCACTTGACGGGACGCGCGACGGCGGATCCGGGGATCAGGCACAGGTTAACCGGGAGTTAGTGGTGGTTGGTGCCGAATAGCGCTTCAGTTCCTCAATGGCATTAAGGATAGCGGCCGGCTGGCACCCGTTTGCTTTCCGCCGGAACTGCGCGGAGGGTGTCTGCGTGCTCCAGGTTTTGGATGGCTCGCTTGCGGCGGCATCCCATCAAGAGAATCGCCATTGCCCTGTTCGGGCGAGGGCGTGTCCAAGAAGACTGGGCTCATCCGGATGGCCATCTTCGCGATCGGGTGCGTTGCGCCCATCCAACATAGCGGCCACCTAATGGGTATCGCGCTATTCGGTAGCAACCGCCACCAAGTCAAGGTTGCCGCGTCCGCCGCTGTCAGCGGAGCGATAGGGGTCGCGGATCGGGTATAGTCAATTCGGCATCGGTGAACAGATTCGGGAAGAGTCTCTCGCGATAGTCCAGCGGGAAAGCAATTCGGACAGGGGCTTTGGGCGTTTCGGACTTTAGGAAGCCTTGTCTAACCATTGCTGACATCGTGTTCCGTGCCGTTCTTTCCGATGTCTTGAGAACGAGATGAACATCACCGCGCTCAAGTGATCCGTGTTTGAGGACTGCAGCTAAGAGATCGGGCGCGCGTTTGTCTTCGCTGATGTCCTTGACGAGTAGGCGGTACCGATCTTCCAGCCGACCAAGGTCGAAAATCGCTGTGGAGAAGCGTATTTGGTCGAGTGCCACGGTAAGGAACCACTCGCAAAAGTCCTTGAGAGCTGCTTCCGAGAGATTGCCCCGACCATCGAGGTCTCCGCGACGGGGGCTGTCTGCGTGGTCCATCATCCGTTTGTATTCGCCTCGATCCTTAAGACCGCGGGCCAGGCCTCTGGAAATCGACCACAAGCCATGTCCCCCGATGCCTGCTTTCAGCGCCATCGCATGCGACATCAACCGGGACACACGGCCGTTGCCGTCAGGGAATGGGTGGATATAGTTGAAGCGATGGTGAGCAGAAGCGATGGCAATGATACGGGTGCTCGCCCATTTTTCCGCCACTGCAAAACGCTTTGAGAAGTGTGCCATGAAGGCCTCGACTCGATCGGAAGAGGGTGGCTGGTGTCTTCCGACAACCACGTCGTCGCTCGCAGTCGTTCTGAACTCGCCGGGAACGATCTCGACCTTCGAACCATCTGGCCGTTCCATGAACCTGAACTCTTCGGGCATCTCGTGATAGAACATACGATGCACCCAAGCGATGAACTCAACCGATGTCGGGCTCGGCAAAATTCCTTTGGAATACATCTCATCGATTTTGCGTTGGACGATGACGTGCGCCTTGGCCTCGAGCGCTAATGCTCGCCGTTCCGGCTCGACCTCCGCACCCGCGAGTGCCTTTTCGATGTCCTTGGGACGGGTGTTGTGACCCTCGATCAGATTCGAGTAGTAGCAATTCATCATCCGAACCAGGTCGGCGAGTTCTGCAGCCGATTCTGGATGGAGGCCGCGCCCCAAATTGTCTGCCTCCCTCTGCAGTTCTACCGTGAGGTCCGCTAAGACGGACGGGATGGTGTCCTGGAAAAAGCAGGGCTCGATACGAGCAGGCGTTTCAAGCATTTTTTGCCGATCTTGAAAGATACCAATTGCCTTTTATATAAGGCACTTACGTCAGCAATAGGCAATAGGTTGCCGATTATTGTTGCCGATCTTCGTTGCTGCATCGCAGTTGTATGCCGCGTGAGTGGGGCGAGGCTTAATCGAATGCCCTGCAAATCGTTCCTCAGTTGTCCAATTCCGATCGACTCCTGAAACGAGATTCGCTAAGGGCCCGCTTCATGTTCAGGCGGATACGCATACGGCGCTGAGTTTCGACGGCCTCCCGAGGCCGCCGCACTGCCATGCGTATCGACGACCGCCGGCCCTGGAGCCTGAACATGAACGCCCGCGCCTCTAATTCTCCCACGCCCCGCCTGACTCCGAGGGTTCTCGAGCGTCCGGAGCCTTGGGGTTTCGTCTACGTCGATTACGACGCTGAGGCGCGGAGGTGTGAAATACCAGGACGGCCAGCACTTTCTCATGTCCCCGGAATGCCGGGACATGCCGATCCAGCACCTCGTCCAGATTGACGAAGAGGAATCCTTCGCGATCTTCCGCCGCAAATTCCTGGGCGCATTCGGCTGTCGACAGCGGCCGCCTGGCGGTGCGCAGGATCTCCAGCGTCATCTGTCGCTTGTTCGTCCCACCGATAAGCTTGTCGAGCTCGTTGGCGCTCATGGCCGTCGGCGGTCGGCCGCGGCGCTTCTGCGGCTGGTCTTCCGGCCTCCATTCAGGCTCGTAGATCGAGATCACCTTGTCGACGGCCGCGATCTGCGCCTGTAGATCGGCAAGGCCGCCGCCAGCCGCGGGGACGCCCTGCCAGCTCGCTACGCTTGCTCTTCAACTCGTCTGAAACGCCCATCTCGCCCCCGAAATCCTCCTTTCAGAGGTATCAGATCAAGGATTAAACTTCTGGTGGCGGTTGATACCGAATAGCGGGTGGCGGCTAGAGACAGTTCCGGCATTAGGTGGCAAAACCACCAAATCTCCTGAGCGAGCTCATTTACCCTTGTCTCAAGTCGAAACGAGACAAATCGGGGTACGAGCGTCGCATATGAGTTGAAGCTGAAACGAGCCGAATTGACCAGCAGGCTTGAGGAATTGACGAAACTGCAGGCCGAGGTGCACGAGCAGGTCAGTTCCATCGACAGGGTCATTGCCATTTACGAACCCGGTTACGAGCCGACGGCAGCTAGGTCGCGTCCGTTCCGGCCGGACCGCCGGGATCTCAGATGAGGTGAAAGCGTCGATGGGAGGCGTGAACCAGCGCCAGGCCGTGCTCGGAATCCTCCGCGACGCGGCAAGCCCGGTTTCGACGGCCGAATGCGCTGCGAAGTTCTCGCAGGCAGTTGGACTGGGCAATGAAGCGGAGATCGTCGACCAGGTGTCGCGTAAGCTGCCGTCTTGACCCAGCTCACGAAAGCCGGGCGCGTGAGGCACGTCGGCAAGACCACAAACAGGCAGTTCCTCTGGGAGATCGCCTCCTAGCCCCGCGGCGTTGCGTGGCCAAGTTTGCTTGAAGGCTCTCCCTCCCTGATGACTACCAACGGAATCGCAACGCACGTCCGGCAGGCCGGATGGTCTATCGCAGACCAGTGTGTCGGTGTCGCCGGATATCTTCTATAATCCAGATTATAATAATCGTGATTATAAAAGCGAACGTACGGCCATGGACCACTTTATCGGGAGGGGAAAGGAGCTATGGCTGCTGAACGCGAACTGGACAAGCGTTCGGCATCGCTCGTCGTCGCCTATGGCCGCCGCCGGATCGGCAAGTCAAGGCTCCTGCGCCAAGCTGCCGTCGGCCGCAACGAAATCTATTTCCAGGCGACGCGGGTCTCCTCAGTCCTGAACATGGAACAGTTCAAGCTTGAGGTGGCCCGGGTTCTTGGCCCGTCACCCGTCCTGGCGTCGCTCGACAACTGGGAGAGTATTTTCCACTTCGTAGCCGAAGCAGCCAAGGCCAAACCGGGCACTGTGGTCACGATCGACGAAGTCCTGTACCTCGATCAGGACAGCGCTTTACTATCGGTGCTCCAACGGTTCTGGGACTCCGGGGCGGCACGGGCGGGAAACCTCAAGATCATCCTGCGCGGTTCTGCCGTCGCTCAGATGGAGGACCTGCTGGCGGAAACGAACCCGCTTACGGGCGCGTGACGCTACGCCTGGAGGTGCGGCAGTTGCCCCTGCGCGACCTTCCGGGGTTCTTTCCGGAGTACAGCGCCGAGCAGCTCACAGAGACCTACGCCATTTTCGGCGGCGTGCCGTACTACCTGACCCTCTCCGACCAGCATGCAAGCCTGCGCGAAAACGTCATCAATCTGCTCCTGACAGAGACCGGGACCCTGATCGACGAACCTAACACCCTTCTGCTGCGCAAGCGAGTCTTGCACAAATTAGGCATCATGAATTTGGCCCGAAAACCAGGCACTTAACGTGCAATTAGTGGTCTTTGCTGCCTAATTCCGGACAGTTCCTGATGTAATTAAGGTGACAGCTTCGCAAGGCTTATTGCAAAGCGCGCAGTGACCTAACTGCATTTGCGCGGCGCGGTAATTGTGCGTTGCACAAAATTTGACGCACGGTTAGCGTTCTTCCGCTGCGGGAATCGGGCTTGGGTAATACGGGACGAAGCAGTGAGAACCAATGCTTCGTCGAAAGTGCATTCATACCTGAGGATCCTGATGACCGTTACGAATACCGACAAAGCCGGCGCTACAAGTCTCGAGGCGATCGCGCGAAACGGCAGTATGCTACGTCGCATGGCCGTACGCATTCCGACATATCTGTCGGATCTTCGCGAGAATCCAGCATGGCTGCCGATGTTCGTGCTCGCCCGCACTATGCCGGCACGGAGAATGCACTGGCGTGGTGCAAAGCCTGTTCGAGCGTCGCAGAACGGCCGGGAAACAATGTTTGTCGGCGTCAATCGCCAGGACGTTGTCGATGCGCTGCAGTCGGATGGGCTTTTTTCCGGACTCGTTTTGCCGAAATTTATCCATGAGGAAATCGCAGCTTTCGTCCGGTGCACACCTTGCTTTGGCAATTTCGATCGCCGTCTCGAATTCATGCCGGCGGATCATGCGGAGGCTGAGGCTCGATTCGGCCGTCCGTTACTCAGCGGCCACTATTTCGAGCGCATTCTCGGCTGCAAGGCGGCACTCGCCGTTCAAAACGATCCGCTGCTCATGAATATCGCTGCACACTATCTCGGTGGCCAGGCGAAACTGATCACCACGCGTGTTTGGTGGAGCTTCCCCACCGGCCAGGCCTCAGACGCCGACAGGAACCTGGCATCGCTCGGCAAATACCACTTCGACCTCGACGACTGGCGAATGTTGAAGTTCTTCTTCTACCTGCTGCCGGTCGACGAGGGCACCGGTCCGCATGTCTATGTCCGCGGCAGCCACAGGCGCCGCGCGCTCAAGCACCAGCTGACGCTTCTCGTCGGCCACCCCGCGGAAGAGATCCTGGACGTCTATGGCGAGCAAAGCCCCGTGACCCTTATCGGAGAGGCGGGGCTTGGCTTCGTCGAGGATCCGTTCGGCTTTCACATGGGCACCGTGCCGGCGCACACGCCGCGGCTGATGATGGAAGTCGGGTTCGGCGTTTCGCCACCTTCGCGGCGACGCTTCCACGGCGAGCCGGTTATTCGCTGATTTCCAAGAAGTCCCGAAACACCTTTTCCCAGACCGAAGACCAGTGCCTCGTAGGCCGATAAGCAATGGCACCATCCCGGAACAATCGGCGTCCACGGACGGCGTTTTCCGCCACATGGTGCCATTGCAACTATTTTCATCTGTCTACGCAGTCCACCCTCGCGGACGACGCACCTAGGAGGAACGGCGTCACGGAGCTCAATCATCTGTTAGAAGTTCCGGTTTTCCTCCGCTTTCTGGGGAGCTGACAAAACCCTTATCCACAGATCTTGCTCGAGTTTGCGCTTTGCACCTGCCTCAAGCTGCAACAATTCGGTCTGGCCTCCCTCGTCGGCGATCCCGACTCAGATCGGGCTGCCAGAGACCGAGATCGGAGGCGCGCAACCAGGCGGTCTCGTAGCGCCCAATAGGTCTGCCTCCGCAAGAATTCCCACAGGTAGGGATAGCGACCTCACGATGCGGTCCCGATAGCCCTTGTTGTACCTCAGACCCGACTCGATGTTTTGGATTTCCTCGGCGGATAGTCCGCTCGTCACCGCCAGGTCCTCGATCGAATATCCAAGGTGTTCACGAAAAGCGCGAATGATGTGGGTCCCCTCTGACATAGCCATCAAAACCGGCTCGGGAATGCGCGAATCCTTCATAGACACCTCCAAGAAGACCAAGGGCGCCCTGATAAATCGGTAGACTTGTCCCCGACCTGGCGCTCCAGCAATTCAAAAAACGGACGTCGAATAGGCCCGGTCGGCCTCGTCCATGAATGGGCCGCCTGAAATTGGCGGGCTGATCGGGATATGGCGGTTCACTCGATTCTGATCAAGTCCAAGAACCTGCCTGCCCCTCAGCTGGCCTGGTCGGCTGTACCCGCATCACGCCCTATGGCCAGCGGCTCATCATGGCTGACGGCCCTCTTGAACAGGAACACTCGCCCCTGTCGCCGTGTCCAGTGCTATCACGGCACCGTCCACCGAGCCTGGCCGACGCTTTTATTCTATTGCGGATCACCGGCAAAAAAAGCGCTGTTAACCAGATTTTCTAAGCCGCCAATACAAACTCGCCGGCTCAACGGGTGAGGTGATGGATGTTTGATTCGAACATAAGCGCCTTTCCGCTGCACCGGCGGCGGAAGTTGGTCGAAGGTATCGCCCGGATCCTGGAATCCAAGAACGGGGAAGACGCGAATGCCTTCTGGCGCAACACCGCCAAGCAAATTCTCGTTCAACTGTCCGAATCAGGGATTTCACCCAGGCTGGCCGAACAGGAAGTTGGAACGCTTCTTCATGCAGTCTTAAGCAATATAGCCATTCGGAGTGCTTCGACGCTTGCATGATAGCATCGGCTCGCGACAAAGGACTACCGACGGCGCGCTCGGCAAGGCGATACTGGCTGGAGCTCACATTGGCCGGGCCAGAGCGGCCCGACCCACCAGCCACAATCGGCCGACACGGCCGACATCGCACCGCTGTTACAACAGCACAGCGGGCACCCGGACGCTGCTGGGTTGACTATGGGTGTCGGAACCGCAAAAAGGGGGCGCTCTTCGTGAGTGGCGTGCGCCGGCAGTCTCGCCCCAAGCCCCCGCCCAGGCTGCCGGCGCGCTTCTAGGAATGTCGAGGTAGGCCGCGCCCAACGCCTTGTCCGACCATGCGTCGATCAGATCCTCGAGCAGGCAGCGGGTGTAGGCATCGCATGCGCCTCCGCCTGGCGAGAGGCCTTGCACTTCCTCCAGCGAGGAAAGCCGATTGCCATCGGTGCGCCAGTTTTGGTGTTTGGCCAACTGCCATCTGCGATCTCGTGTCGACCCGCCGAGTGAGCTGTGGAAGCTCCTCCTGATTGCAAAAGGGCAGGGCGGCTAAGAGGCGATCGTGATCGATCCTCACGCCTCCGATTCGGCGCGGTAGGCTCCATTCGCGTGAGGGGAAGACGCGGTGCATTTGCGCTTTGCGAAATCGCCGGAGCCGTTTTCGAGCATGACACTCATGCCGGCGATGTCGGCACCGATGCAGGATATCAAAAACGACAAGCTGCATTCTAGGCAAATGCTAGCCCGCTTGATGCACGGCGATGAGCTTTCGGCGGCCTGAAGCGGCGATCTGGTTTCCTTTGCGCTGCGTTTTCCCAAACCTCATCAGGCGCCGGCGGTGATCCGTCGTGGATGAAGGCGAGGGTTTGCGGGTTGAGGTCAGCGGGTTTGTTCCGGGACGTCTGCGCCCCATCGTTTATGTCGCGAGTTGCGGGATGCGACTGAGGACAAAGCGCAAAATACGCTGATCCGGGCAGGATGTCGTCAGGTGCGGGCGAATTTGGGTTTTCAACTCTACCACGCGCCTCTCACTGTGACCTCGATCACGCGCGATCAGGGATCGCTAGATAGGTCGCCGGATGCAGCGAACGGCGCCAGCATTCGGCGCTCGGATCACACCTGCGGCCCTCTGCCGCCACGCTGACAGCAACACACGGCTGCGCAATTCTACCGGCCCCGGCGATCGCCTGTTGCCCAATCCGCTACCAGGCGCGCAATTCTCAACCGAGGACTCTGGCGTCAGCCCGGTGCCCAGTTGGTCACAGCATTTTGTCCGCGTCCGATAGACGACAATCTGTGTTCAGGTCCAGACACCCTAAGGGTTAGGATCAAGCCGGCCAGGGGCGACTCCTCCGATTTGTGGTCGCTGCTCACAATCTTTTTGGTGGCATGCCAATTGCATATTCATAGCCATGATACGTGTTCCGACATGGCTCGTCGCGCAGTCTTTAGCCCAGGAGTTCACATGACATTCGTCCGAACGCAATACAGGCTGCGCATCCCGTGGGACGCCCTAGCTCCGTTGGACCTCGCTGCGATCGGCAGACAGGATCGCTATCCCGCAGATCGCTTTCAGGCTGTCAGCTAGGGCTGCCATAAGGGTTCTCGTAAAACAAACATTCAGGAGAACTTATGACTCGACCACATGAATATCTGCTTCGCCGGCTCTCCCAATGGCACATAACACCAGATCCTCTTCAAATCCGTGATGATCCAAAAGGAAAACGAAAAATGCATACCTCAGAAAAAGACGCTGTGGCGCGCTCGAGGCTCCTGAAATCGCGCTCTCACTGGCCACGAACGATACTTGCTGCCACGGCATTGGCCATTGTAATGACCGCTCCAGCTCCAGCCGTCACCCAAGACGCTGACAAGCACTACTCCGAACAAAGCTTGGTTGGTGAAGACTGGATAAGTTGTATACTTGGGGCATTGTGCATTGGCGATCCAGAGGTCCTCGAAGACCTGCCGTCACCTCGCCCGCTTGATGCACGGCGGTGAGCTTTCGGCGGCCTGAGGCGGCGCTCTGGTCACCATTGCGGTACGTTTTGACAAGCCTCGTCGGGCGCCGGGTTGATCCGTCGGTGATGGCAGGCGGGGTTTTGCGGGTTGCGGTCAGCGGATTCGTTTCGGGGCGTCTGCGCCCCATCGTTTATGTCGCGAGTTGCGGGATGCGACTGAGGACGATGCGCAGGATGCGCTGGTCCGGGCAGGATGTCGGCAGGTGCAGGCGCATTTGGGTCTTCATCTCGACCACGCGCGCGGCGATCTTGATGAGGCGCAATCACAACGTGTCGAATTGGGCGACGGCAAAGCTCGTTTCGGCATCGCGGTGCGCAGGCCCCACATAAGCCAATAGGCGCCGGCATGCAGGAACAGCCGGAACTGGGGTTGGCCGTCGCTCTGGTGCAGGATGTGCGGTCGGCAGCGAGATGCGTCTTCCAGGACTTGATGTGGTTCTCGGCCGCGCCGCGCCGGGAGTAGACATCCTCGTAGAGCGCCTTGGCCTTGCCATCGGCAAGGCTGGTGACGATGAAGCGGGTATCGGCACCTTGGGCGCCGACCTCGACCCGCGCGATGATGTGCTCGACGCGGCTCCAACTGGCGGCCCCATCCAGGAACTCCATGAAGCGGCGGACCTTGCCCGTCTTCGCCGACGCTTCAAAGCGCGCCATCGTGCGAGTCTCCGGCTCCGCGACATGCTTGCGCAAGGTCGTGGCGGGCGCCACGCCGAGGATGAAGTCAACATCGTTGGCGCGGCACCAGTCGATGACCTGTGGGCTGCAATAGTGGCTGTCGGCCCGGATCAGGATCCGGGTGTTCGGCCAGTTGCTCCGGATCGCCCGCACTAGGCGGCGCAGGTGAGGGCGGATTTCTGCCCCACTCGGCCGCCTCGCCGCGACGAAGCGGCCATCGCCATCGAACACCACGATCGGCTGGAAGCCGTACTCGTCGTGATGGGCATTGAACAGACGAAGCTGCTGGCCGCCGTGCACGGCATCCAAGGTGTCGTCGACGTCAAGCACGATCCGCTTCGGAATCTGCCGGAAGGAGGCGCAGTAGATCGACCATCGCCCGGCCCATCGCGACCAGTCCCCGCACGCCGGGCAGGTTCTCCAGCCGGCACATTGTCGATTGCGACGCCAGATCCCGACCCGAAGGGGGTGCATCCTGGGCCATCTTGAAGATCGGATCGGACGCAGCCGGTTGGCATCATTGCCATCCTCATAACCGGCGGCAATCATCTTCATGCGCAAGCCGATCATATAGACGACCTGGTCCGGCTGGCGGATCATCGATGCAGCGTGCCAGACGCTCCGCCACCCGCGGCCGCTTCTCCACCTCGGCGAGAGCCAGAACGCCACTGTTGGACGACAGCATGCCGCCGTCGAAACGGGCGACGACGGACTTGCCTCCGACAGATGACAAACCGCTAAGCGGCAGCGTAGGATCGTTCATGGCGGGTGTGGTCTCCGGGAATGGCGCGGATCGGCGTAAGCAACCAAATCCTACGTCATTCAACGGCTTGCACCACATCCGCCAACCCCATTTTTCAGGCTAGCTGACCAGCATATGTCCGGCCTTCCGCAAGGCGCCTAGGAAGAGAGTGGCATGGTCGTCGACATTAATCTTGGCCTGCATCGACAGGGGCATGCTGGTCCAATTCTCCAGTGGCGCGGTCAAACCCGAGAAAATTCCACCGACAATGCAATGGCGGATAACAACGCCTTGTATGTCCAAAGCCAGTACGCCCGTCCGGTCACTTGGATATCGGATGGCCGCGATCCGCTGGACCGCCGCGTCACCGTCGATCCGCACGTCGAAAAGCAGGATACCGCGGCTCCTGGCGGCTATCGCCGCGGCTTTTTCAGTGAAGCACAAGGAGAGCGAGCGCACGCTTTCGACCGCCATCTGGAAAACCAGCGAATCCAGTTCATCCGCAGCCATGGCGGGTAATTGCGCGCAACACAGGGTGATTGCAACGACGCACACGGCTTGTTCACAGATGTCGGCCCAAGACCGATCGTTTGGTTTGGGTTGCCGGTCGGCCACTGACTGACGGCGTGCTCCGATTCGAGCCAATCCTGAAGCTGAAGGCGCGGGCTGTTAATGACGTTGGGCTTCCGCTCGATGCGCATTAACAAAGCCGGTTCCTTTAGTCCTCGAAGCTCGGCCACTTGGCGCTTGATCGAAGCGTCGAGAACCTTGTTTCTGAAGGTCCGGGCCTCTTTCAGAGCCTATTTTGTTATGCCTGGATCTTGGACATGCAGTGAAGTGGGCCGTCTATCAGGTTCGTGTTTCTTGCAGGCTCAGCCCGCTTCAGCACAGCGGCACGTCAGCGCATCAAACTCGTTCTCAGTTCACAAACGACGCTCCCTGGGGTACTGGGAGAGCAGAGAAATCTCCGGTCGCAGCCTACCCGGTCAAAACAGGAAACCCCAACGATGAAGACTCTCGTCGTCTGCTCCGGCGGATTGGACTCCATCTCCCTTGCTCACAAGGTGGCAGCGGAGCACGAACTCGCCGGCCTCCTATCCTTCGATTACGGCCAAAGGCACAGCAAGGAATTGGCCTTCGCCGGCCTTTGCGCGGAGCGTCTGAACGTCCCGCACCGCATCATCGACATCCGCGAAATCGGCCGCGGCCTTTCCGGCTCCGCGCTGACCGACAATGTGGAGGTACCCGATGGGCACTACGCCGAAGACATGATGAAGGTCACGGTGGTGCCCAACCGGAACGCCATCATGTTGGCCATCGCCTTCGGCTTCGCTGCCGCGCGCAAGTCCGAAGCGGTGGCGACGGCCGTGCATGGTGGCGATCACTTCATCTATCCGGACTGCCGGCCACCCTTCATCGACGCCTTCCAGATGATGCAAGACCGCGCGCTCGAAGGCTACGCGAATATTCGCCTCTATACGCCTTATGTGAACCTCACGAAGGCGGACATAGTTGAAGATGGAGCCCGACACGGCACGCCATTTGCGGAGACCTGGTCCTGCTACAAGGGCGGCAAGCGTCACTGTGGACGGTGCGGGACGTGCGTCGAGCGCCGCGAGGCGTTTCATCTCTGTGGCCACCCAGATCCCACCGACTACGAGGACGCCGACTTCTGGCTCGACGCGTTGCGCAGGAGGAGCGTGTAATGTTCCGCATCACCAAGGAATTCCACTTTTCAGCCTCTCATCAACTCACGTCCTTGCCGCCTGACCACCAGTGCGCGCGCCTGCACGGACATAACTACATCGTCGAAGTAGAGCTATCGGGCAAGGAACTGAACGAGCACGGCTTTGTCCGCGACTATCACGATTTGGCACCGCTCAAACGTTATATCGACGATAAATTCGACCACCGACATCTCAATGACGTGCTGGGACATGAAAAGGTTACCGCGGAATGTCTGGCCAGACACTTTTATGAATGGTGCAAGGCACGCTTGCCCGAAACCACGGCCGTGCGGGTTAGCGAGACGCCGAAAACATGGGCCGAATGCCGGCCATGACTAATACGCATCCCGCAATCCGCGTGAGTGAGATTTTCGGGCCGACGATCCAGGGCGAGGGCGTGCTCATCGGTCTGCCGACGGTCTTCGTCAGAACCGGCGGGTGTGATTATCGCTGTTCCTGGTGCGACAGTCTGCATGCGGTGGACAGGCAATTCCGGCACGAATGGGAGATGATGTCCTCCGACGCGGTGTGGCAAAATGTGGTCGCGCTTTCCGGCGGCCGCCCGTTGATGGTTTCGCTGTCAGGCGGCAATCCGGCTATCCAGCCTTTCGGTGCTCTCATCAAGCGAGGCCATGATGAGGGCTACCGATTCGCGCTGGAAACCCAAGGTTCCGTGGTCCGGGAATGGTTCGCCGAACTTGACGTGCTGGTCCTCAGCCCAAAGCCGCCGTCAAGTGAAATGAGGACCGATTGGGCCACCGTCGAGGCATGCTTGCAGGCGGCGCAGGACAAGCCGCAAGTCGTGCTGAAGCTCGTTGTTTTCGACGAAAATGACTACGCCTTTGCGAAAGAGGCCGCCGCGAGATTTCCGCGACTTCCAGTCTATCTGCAACCCGGCAATCACACGCCGCCACACCCCGGAAATGAATGCGCGCCTGTCGACGTTGATGGAATAATGAAACGCATGGAGTGGCTGGTTGATAGCGTAACCCGAGACAGGTGGTTCGAAGCCCGCGTGTTACCACAGCTGCACGTTATGCTCTGGGGTAACAAACGAGGCGTCTAGCCAGCACTCGCCGGGGCGACAGCCTTCGGCATCCCATAGCAAGAAATCGACAATCAAGATGCCGATCGCGGCCTCGTAAAGAGCTTGCGTCGACGGCTTCCTGTGGCTGCCAGGCAGCATGTAGCGCCCAGAGCGACACTCCACCCTGACCGTCGGCCTTCTGTCGAATAGGCACGCGCCAGCGGCCAGTGCAGAAATCCGCATAAGCACGATATGAAGGATTGCTGACGAATGTCATTGCCAACGCGGTGGCGTCGCTCGCCGTCGCCCGCTCGCAGGGCGAGCCGGATAAAGTTCGACTGGCAAGGTCCTCCAGCGCCTTGCGGATCAAGTCGTCCCGCGGGTGAACGGCGCTCGCCGCCGGCCAGCTCGCGTGAACGCCGCGCAGCAATTGGGGCAGGGCGAAAGCCGTCAAAGAGGCCAGCTGCTATCTGCAACCGATAGCCATTAGCCCTCGCCAATTTCCAGTGCTGCGGAAATGGCTACCAATCGATCAAACGCGATTGACGCGAGTTTTGCGATCAAAATGCTCAAACTGCAGCTGAGTGCCTGGCCGTTCCACCCTCGAAATATTTGTCGAACTTCACCGCAATGCTCCTTACGAACGGGCGATTTTCCGCCGGCACGACGAATCTGTCGCCTTGGAGTTCGAGCAGTCGAGCAGGATCCTTAAGCGCGAGGGAGCTTGCCAGACGAAGGAGCCTTTGGCCGGCTTTCCCGAAGCTCTCCACCAGGTCGATCGCCGAGAAGGCGAAATCGCACATCAGTCGCTCAATGATCCAGCCCCGGACGCGATCGTCGTCGGAAAATGCTATGCCGCGGACGGCGGCCAGCTTACCCTCTTCCACCATGCGCCGATATTCGCCGGTCGAAGGCATGTTCTGCACGTAGCCCTCGGGAAACCGGCCGATGGACGAAGGGCCAAGTCCAATCAACGTCTCGCAGCGATCGTCGGTATAGCCCTGAAAATTGCGATGCAACGCTCCCGTGCGGGCAGCTATCGCCAACGCATCGCCTGGCCTTGCGAAATGGTCGAGCCCGATTGATTCGTATCCCTTGTCCTCGATCGCTCGCGCAGCAAGTTGCGATTGCGCGAACCGCTCCGTGGGACCGGGGAGCCATGCCTCGTCGATCATCGTCTGATGTTTCTTGAACCAGGGCACGTGAGCATAGCCGAACAGGGCGATCCTGTCCGGTTCCAGGGTGAGCGCCTGCGCCACGGTGGAACGCACGCTCTCGCTCGTTTGATGCGGCAGGCCATAGAGCAGATCAAGGTTCACGGAATCTACTCCCCGGGAACGAACGCCATCGACGACTGCCTTGGTCTGCAAAAAACTTTGCTCGCGGTTGATCGCCCTTTGCACTTTCGGATCGAAGTCCTGCACGCCGAGGCTCGCCCGCGTCATGCCGATTTCGGCAAGCGCGTCGAGGCGGGCTCCGTCCATATCGTTCGGATCGATCTCGACACTGATCTTGGCATCGTCGAGAAAATCAAAATTGTCTCGCAGCGCCGTCCCCAATGTCACCAGATGCTGCGGCTTCAGCATGGTCGGCGAACCGCCCCCGAAATGAACCGCGCGAACTCGGCCCTTGCCGCTGACAAGGCTGCCAACCGTCGCGATCTCTGCATGCAATGACTGCAAATAGGCGGCGACCGGCGCATAGTGACGCGTATGCTTGGTATGGCACGCGCAAAACCAGCAGAGCCTGTCGCAATAGGGAATATGCAGGTAAAGCGATATCTCCCCGCCGCCTTCGAGCGCCTCCAGCCAGCCGCGATAAACAACTGCATCGATACCTCGATGGAAATGCGGTGTGCTGGGGTAACTGGTATAGCGCGGGACATTCTCACCAAGTCTGGCAGCCAGTTCAGATCGCATGTCGTGGTCACCTGTTTGAGTCGCCGGGACTGTGGACGCACAGATGAGCCAAAGCACTGATTTCGGTCAGCCTCCAGCATGACAAACTGCCGCAAGGATTTTTCTACCGTCGATTGTTATCGTGCCGGCGCTTGGGACCGGGAGGGCGATCAGATCGGGAGAGCGATCAATGACACTACGGCACGGTCTTCACAGTTCCGGCATCCCCGTATATTGCCTGTCTTGCCTGGCACGGCACCGTGGCCTCTGCAGCGCGCTCGATCCAGATCGTTTGGCCAAGCTCGCCAAGACTTCGTCGCGGCACAGGGTCGAACGGGGCGTCGAACTGATTGGCGATGCCGAGACCCTCAACAGCTATTCGAACGTGCTTTCGGGCGTGGTGAAGCTGACGAAGAGCCTCTCGGACGGCCGCCAGCAAATCGTCGGTCTCCGGTTCGCGCCGGATTTTCTGGGACAGCCTTTCAAGGCGAAAAGCGCGATCCATGCCGAAGCGGCAACGACTGTCTCGATCTGCTCGTTTCCGAAAGCGGAAATCGAAAAGATGATGAAGCAATCACCGGAGCTCGAGCATCGCCTGCTCAAGCAAACGCTGAACGAACTCGACGAAGCACGCGAATGGATGGTGACTCTGGGCTGCAAGACCGCGCCTGAGAAGGTAGCGAGCTTTCTTCTCATGGTCGCCCGCAACATCGATTCCAGTGTTGGCCCGGCGGCCAGATCGGCGTGCTTCGATCTGCCGCTGACGCGCGCCGGCATCTCTGATTTCCTTGGAATTACGAACGAGACGGTGAGCCGTCAGTTGACCAGACTGAGAATGGACGGCGTAATCCGGATCGAGAACAACCGCCGTGTCACGGTAGACGACATGAGCCGGCTGGAACAGCGTTGCGGTGGGCGGCGGCCGGGGCGCAACCGCCCCTTGAACGAGATCTGAGTGGCGCTCCTGCCGGCTCGTTCGTGGCCGGCGTGACCGCCTTGTCCCGTTCCCGCCCGCTCCATTCGCTATGCTCCCGTGTTGGGGACAAAATGGCCGCCAGCAGCAGCCGCTCAGAGGCACATCACGCGAAATCGACACGTTCCCGTCGTCAAGCTGTTTACGTGGGACGCCGGCGCGACTTGGCTCCTCACGGAAATCGATCCGGACGAGCCGGACATCGCATTCGGCCTCTGTGACCTGGGCTTGGTTACCCCGAGATCGGCAACGTCAGCCTCGCCGAGCTTCCCTCGCTTCGTGGCCAGCTCGGGCTGCCGATCGAGTGCGACCTGTATTTCAAAGCCAAGAAGCCGCTGTCGGCGTATGCGGAAGAGGCACGCCGGGTCGGGCGCATTAGGACATACACCTCTGGTCAGCGGAGCGCCACCCCAGAGGTGGCGCTTCTTTCGCCGCCGTCCCCACTGTCGTGCATCAGCTATGCGCCATCGTTGACCCAGAAGAGGGTATCTTCGTCCTCTTTCAGGAGGGACTTCGGTACCATAAGCGAGGAACTCGTTGGGAGCTTGGTAGACGGTTCGAGCTTTCAACTTTGGAAGGCTGTCGTAGATGGCTTGCGCTGGCTCGCGTTCACCAAAAAAACCAATCAAGCGGCGGTTGTGGTTCCACTCCAGCGCCCAAGCCCATATCTCGACAGAGGGATGCTTCCGTGTGATGAGCTTGAAAAAGCGGCAATCCCAACTCTCGATGGCCCGTGTAAACCCAACCATCAACGGATTACCCCGCTGACGATCTCATTGATGCAGAATCCGAAGTTTCGGAAATCATGGCGGACCGATTTCCCATCATCCTGATCGATGAATATCAAAACACCGACAAGGCTTGGGTCGAGGTGACCTTGCCCTGTGATCTAATCCGGTTTGAAGTTCGTTCTGGCTCATCGAGAGGACCAGGACATGAAGCGCAGCCGCTTTTCTGAAGAGCAGATCATCGGAATTCTGAAGGAGCATGAGGCCGGGTTTCGGTCGCCGATCTGTGTCGGAAGCACGACGTCAGCGATGCTTCAATCTACAACTGGAAGGCCCGCTTCGGCGGGATGGATGTTTCCGAGGCTCGGCGACTGAAGGCGCTGGAGGACGGGAAGACGCGGTTGAAGCGGCTTCTGGCCGACGCCATGCTCGACAATGCCGCGTTGAAGGATCTCATGGGAAAGAAAATGTATGGTCCTCCCCGTCCGTGCAAGGGTTCGCGACATCGCCGACGACGATTCCAGTTGCATAAATGTATCCGGCCTCTCGCGAGTGAGCTGCTGTTGCAGCCAGGCCATGATGAGATCCGCGCACGCCGTTCCCAATAAATGGTTCGGGCACGAAGCCCGCTTTTTTGCACAGGGCTTACGGCATGCTGATCCACTGTTTCGTCATCACTATTCCCGAGCCTTGCAATCGAGCCGGAGCGTCAGGCGAAAGCAGGGTCCCTGCGTTCGTAGAGCGCTCCCGGCTTGGTCAGGACAACCCAGACAATGCGCGCCATCTTGGCGGCAAGTGCGACAACGGCTTTGTTCGGGTGCATACGGCTCTGCAACCCATCAAGCCAGCTTCCCAGGCGATCCCGGGTTCGATCCAGGTGGCGAAAGCATGATCGCGCGCCATGAACGAGCAGCTTGCGAACGTAGCGGTTCCCGCGCTTGCTGATACCGAGTAGCTTCTGCTTGCCCCCGGTCGAGTATTCTCGAGGGACAAGCCCCAGCCATGCGGCCAGGTCGCGAGCCTTCTGGAACTGGCATCCGGTGCCGACGGCCGCCAGTAGCGCGGTGGCTCCCAATGCTCCGATTCCGGGGATCGTCATGAGCCGGCGGGCAACATCTTCTCGGTCTGCAATCGCTGCGATCTCCCTCGTCACGTCGTTGATGCGCTGCTCCAACTGGCGCAGATCGGCGAACAGGTCCACAAGCAGTTTGCGCATTGCCGGCGAGAGGTCATTCGACAGGTCATCGAGAACCAGTGGCAAGTCGAGCTTGAACAGTCCGGCGCCCTGTCTCAATGCGATGCCGTATTCCAGGCAGAATGCTCGCATCTGGTTGATCAGACGGGTTCGCGTGCCGATCATCTGGTCGCGCACCCGATGCAAGGCTTGGAGGTCGGCTTGCTCCTCCCTCTTGATCGCGGCAAATCGCATCGTCGGCCGCGTGGCTGCTTCGGCGATAGCTTCGGCATCGATGATGTCGCTCTTGTTCGACTTGACGTAGGGCTTCACGAACTGCGCTGGGATCAGGCGAACCTTGTGCCCCAGTGCCAGAAGTCTCCTGGCGATCCATTGCGATCCAGCGCACGATTCCATCCCGACGATTGCTGGCGCTGCCCGCTCAAAGAACTTCATCAACGTATCGCGTCGGAAGCGAACTCGCTGGACGGGCTCGCCGTCGCTGTCCAAGCCGACGACGTGGAAGATGTTCTTGCCGATATCGACACCATAGACGGCCGCGAGGCGCGGCGCATTGCGTAGGGACATTGCAACCTCCTTTGTTGTGACTGCCCAGATGATGCTGCGGGAGGACGGGGCGGACCATCCCATTAATGGTGACGCCCGCGGCCAATCGGAAAGCTGTCGCCCGCCTGAAGGAAGGCTTCGGGATGAGCGAACGGCGGGCGTGTAAAGCCATCGGCTGTTGCCGCATGACGGTTCGCTACGAGACCAGCAGGCCCGACGACCGCGAGCTTCGCGCATGGATGAAGGCGATCGCGCAGGAGCGTCGCCGGTTCGGCTACCGGCGTCTGCTCGTGATGCTGAGGCGGGAAAGCTTGGTCGTGAACCACAAGAAGCTGTTCCGGCTCATCACCGAGCGCGGCCGGCCGAGGATGATCGTCAGCGACAATGGCAGCGAGTTCACCTCGAACGCCATCCTCGGCCGGCCGCGCCCGTCGCTTCACCCGCCCAGCAGGGCACAACCCACGCCGGAAACGAACTCAAAACTGGATAGAAACTGGGGGCAACGTCAAAGGCGTTCTTGCTTATACGCCCGTTTGCAAGGCAAAAACCTGATCACCGGCAAATCATCGGCGGAACTCGTTACGATGGCACGTGCGCAAAAGGTGTCGCGGGCAATTGCACCGACTATATACGCGGTATCGCGGAAAAGTTGGCAGAGCTAAAAATTACGGACAAGGCCGTGGAGGATTTAGCAGATGGTCTAAATGAGAGATAGCTCCTTTTTTGCGAATTTAGTGTAGCGGATATTGGGCGGTCTAATTTTGGGGGGATATGAAACGTTCAAGATCGACAGTGTTCGGCCGGGAGACATTTTGTTCACGGCTCGACCTGGCACTAGCAAAGCGATCCGCATCGCGACGCATGGCATCGTGTCCCACGCCATGATTTGCGTACAGCATGGCTCTTTCATCGATTCTACGATGGATGGCGTACAGGCTCGGAATCTGCAGCGCGAGCTGTTTGAAGATGACGAAAAGGCGTTTCACTTTCGCCTTAAGGAGCCCGTCGCTCCTGAGGTTCTGTCGAATGTCATCGACTATGCCCGCGCCGAGATCGGCGCGCGTTATTCCCTCTCCGAAGCCATCCGATCAGTGCGGGGAGCGCACAAACCGGGGTCGAAATGCCAATTCTGTTCGCGTTTGGTCGCGACGGTTTATAAAAGAGCCGGGATCGATCTTGTCCCCAACACTGACTATTGCTCACCGGAAGATCTACGGCGTAGTCCCTTGCTGGTGGAGGTGCCGGTCGAGACAGAAATTGTATCTCCAGAAGAGGTGGAATGGTCGAAAGACCGCGGCAATTCGATCAACGCTATGCATATAGCCCAGAACGCCGTTCTCGCTGCAGCGCGCACTGTTGATCCGAATGTGGAGAACTTCAACGACCTCTATTCCCTGCTCGTAAATCGGCCTGACGCGGATCAAGTGATGGCAACGGCACTTCGCGACAGCGGTTATCTCGACTTGTGGCGGATGGAGGTTGCTTTGTATCCATGGCGCTATGACCTGGGCCTCATTGACCAGATGACCGAGTCTCACGAGGACCTGCGGGAATATTGCATTGGTACGATCAAAGAAGCTTACAGCGGTGGCGTTCGGTTCTCCGTGAACCTCATTCAGTTGCAGGCCCTCAGTCGCGACTACCCTCGTGAATCCCTACGCCTGAAGATAGAGCTTTATAAGATCCTCGTTCATAACGACCAGCGGCGCAGGGAAGTCGCCTATGCATGGCTGTCCGAGCACTATCCGGATGACCTAAAACACCACATGGAACAGATCGAGCCCCATAGTCCCTATTGGTATTCAATTGTTGACCGCGTCGAGCCGACCCTGGCGGCACTGTCCCGTCGTAACGTGGAACGCGAAGGCAGGCCGGACGTCTGTTCATCATGTGGAGATCGGCCAGCCCTGGACTATCGTTTGATCAATGGCGTCGAGACTATGCCGGGAGTGCCGTCTTTGCGCCTCTGTGATGATTGCATCGATATTCGACGGGGCATGGGCAACGTGCTGGCCTCGTTCCTGGTCGCGGAATGAAGATGGACGCTGCAAGCGGGGAGGGCTCGCCGCCCTTGATGCAATCGATCCGAGCCCGACCGAGCGTTCTCGACCCCGCGCAACTGGGTCGAATTGAATCTGTCCATCGTGGCTTTCTTTTCCAGCACCTTTACGCCGTTCAATGCCTGTTGTCGGCCGCAACGTTGAAGATGCAGACTGTTTCCGTCGAGGGCGACGAAGACGTCGAGGTGCAGCTCGATGGCACCCACATCTATGTCCAGGTGAAGCACCGTAAGGAAGCCCTCGCCTGGGATGATATCGAGAGCGCCTTGGCGCGATTTGCGGAGTTGCGTGCCGCCCATGCCAGAGGAGTGCGTGAAGGCACCGCGCGCTTCGTGATCGTCTGCAATGCGGGGCCGAACGGGCCTTTGTTGGAAAGGCTTGCTGGATGCGATTTGCCTCCGGACGTAACCATCGACTGGCCGGCGGCCGAACCGGCCAAGCGGATTCTTCCTGTCCCGCAACCCACTTTGATGGAAGCAGTACAAGCAACTTGTGGACTGGCAGAAACCTTGCCGTTTGCAACGCTGGCGCCCGAGACACTTGTCTGGAAGCTGGCAGGCCTCGTCACGCTGGCGGCGACTGGAGAAAAGGCGACCCTCGACCATGTGTTTGCTGCACGGGACCTTCCGGCCCTGTTTGAGCAACTGGTGCTGCAGTTACAGGATCTGCCCGTGCCTCCGGTCCCCTATCGGGTACAACTGGACGAGCCCTCTCTCTCAACGGGCGAGCGCGTCCGCCTGATCGTTGGCTATTCGGGTGCAGGCAAGACGTCATGGTTGGCACAATCCGCCCAGCATGCTCCGAACCCTTTAGTCTATCTCGACGTCGCTGATCTGCCAGGCGCTGCTTTGGCCAATGCCGTCGCGAGGGAGATCGCTGGTCGCTTGCTCAAAGGCGGGCAGGGCCTTGGGGAGATCTTTCTTCCTGGCGCCTCTGGACGCGAAATCCTGCAGCTTCTCTCTCGCCGCATGGATGAACGCGGAGAGGTCGTGACGGTCGCCTTGGACAACGTCCACAAACTGGGCGCTGACGATCTGATCGGTGTAGTTCAGGCGGCTAAGGATACCCGCTTCGTGCTTCTCGGTCGGCCGGAGGGTGAAGTCGCCGCGATCGAAGCCATTATCGGTGTTGCGCGCGAAAACCTATCTGGGTGGGCACCTGATACGGTTGCTGCTGCCGCGCATGACGCTGGATGTCATGGCGATGCCGCGGATTGTCAGCACTTGATCGACTTGACGGGTGGTCTCCCGCTTTTCGTCCTGAATGCGCTCTCTGTGGCAGGATCCGACTACGACGGTTCAGTGAAGCGCCTCTATGCGGACTTGGCGCGCTCGGCCCACACCAGGGAGATGGCGCAAGATCATATTCTTGGGCGCGTCTTTGCTCGGTTGCCGGCCGTAGTGGCCGAGGTGGCGGATCTCCTCAGTCTTTGTGATGTGCCGATCACGCGTGAGGAAGCTGGCTCATATGTCGCCGCCGCTGGAGGGCTGGAGCGGCCGATCTTTTTGCAGGCTCTTCGCCATCTCATGAGCCAAGGTCTGTTGCAGGTCTTCGCCCGCGACAGGATCAAGCTGCATGACGCGGCCCGAGTCGTCGGCACGGGGCGGCTCGCCCTTCACGGTACGGACGCACTGAGGACGCGACAGGAGGCCCTGAGAACAGTGGTTCAGGAAAGCCTTCAAACGAGTTGGAGTCCCGCGAAGCTCTCCCTGTTCTTACGGCTTACGGGTGAGGTTGGTCGGCTCGATCTGCTGGTCGAGATGGCGACGGAAGAGCTATTTCATGAGATGGGCGTCTGGCCCGAGGTCGAGCCCTATCTTGAGCAAGGCGCAGAGGATGAAACTGTTCCTCCGGACCAGCGCATCAAGGCTCTTGATGCGCTGGCCTTCGCGGACATAAAGGCCGGCTCAGATCGAGCGGCCGCTTGGCTGGACCAGATGGACGCTCTCATCACGAAGCATGACCTCGGTGCCGAAGAGCGGCTTCGTGTGGGCATGAAGCGCATGAACCTCTTGGCGAAGGATGGCGATCGCCGGGGAGCAGTGCGCCTAATAGCAGACCTAACACCAATCGTCCAAGAACTGCCCGCCGCACATCGACGGATCTTTTCATATAATATCGCCTGTGCGGAACTCGAACTTGGAGAGCCGACGGCCGCCGCAGAGCGGGTCGAGCCTTTGATTGGCGAATACTATGGGCTCATCGGGCTAACGTCCGCGTTGGTCATGGGCAACAATGCGCCGGACCTCGCCAAAATGATGAAGAAAGGGGCCGACGTTGACGACATCAAGCATCTTGCAGATTCCCTCGACGTTTTCGCCAAGGCAAGGGATGCGCAAGGCAAACCGACGCCTCTCGCGCGTGTTCATGCCCTGAAGTTCTACGATCTGGCACATGCGCCGGATTCTCTGTTCCGTGTCGGACAGGATCTCGTCGACCAGTTTATCCGCCGCCGTGATTTCGATGGCGCCCTGAACGTGATGGAGACGATGATTTTGCCGCAACTTCGGCAATGGAAGTTGGCGGATTACCTCATCACTGTTCGCTCGCACTACGCCGTGGTCTTGGCCTATTGCAGCCGATTTGATGACGCAGAGGCGGAAATGGCGCGGCTCAAGCCCTACGAGCCTGGCCTTAAGCTGTTAGTACAAAACGAACTGGCCGCTCAACGTGAGTTGATCCGGCACCTTCGTGCAGTCGGACCGCCACCCAAATGGGTCCCTGCGCCAGGTTTGCTCCAGCAGATTGCAGCAGCACTGAAGCAGAACGGGCGCCCCCTGTTGGAACGAGCCCCTGCAATGGCTCAGAAGATTGGGCGCAACGAACGATGCCCGTGCGGATCAGGCGAAAAGTACAAACGGTGCCACGGGCGGCTCCGTTGATAGATCGATGTCGAACTCAGAATGGTCGATTCGGCTCCGTTCGTCAGCCAATCGTCGCAGTCATTGATGGGTAAGAAAATAGCGCGTGTCGAAGCTCAATTTCTAATCCAGCTGGACGGGTGTGCCGCGTTTGAAATCGTTCGACGGTATCGATTGAGGCAAGTGGCGTTGGCCCATCGATGACAGCAAGAGGAGGATGGCTTCGTATGACGCTCGCGAGCCGCGCCTTGGCAAAGGGCACATCCCCGTCCAGCACATAGCCTAGCATGCAGCCGACAGGCAGTTGCTCCGCATACTGTTCAGTGAGAAAACGCATCATGCCTTGGGTGACGTATAAGGTGGCCAGGGAACTGCGGCTTCCGCCGTTGATTACGTTGAGCCGCTTGCACTCATAGGCCAGATATCGTTCCCGTTCCCAATCAAAGAGCACGGCAATGTCGATGATACCCTTGCTGTATTTCGAGCCGTCCGTCGCGAGGCCAAATGGCTCGAACTGATACTCGACCCAATGGCACAGTCGACGCACGACGACGTCCTTGGTGAGATGATCGACGAGGTTAATGGTGATGTCATCTTCCTCGGGCTGTTCAGGAAGAACGGCCAAGCAGGCTGGCCACGCCGCTGCGATCCTCTCTAGAAAGCGATCATCAAACGAAACGAAGCTGTCGACCCACTCCTGCATGTCACCGATGAGCATCAATTAGCACTCCGCCGTTGCGGTACGGCTGCGGCCTGCTGGAGATCGAGCGCTATTCCATCCGCATCGGCGAGCGCGGTGGAGCGTAGCCAAAAGCGCATCTGCATCGGCTTGATGAGGTAAAGGTAGTCACCGACGAAAACCCGGAGGTCCGGCATCAGCTGGAAATTGCCATTGAGGGGCCTGTTGATGTGAGCGGCGAGTTGCTCAAGAACGTCACTTAGCTCGCCGCCGGCATCCTCGGCATAGTCTTCATGGCCGCCGAGGTGCAGGCGAAGTATCGCTAGGTCCGTTCCGCGCGCGACCAGGCGAGCATCAATTTTTTTGCCTTTGAACCAGCCCGCCAGGCTGGCCGCCAATGTGCGCGCGTATTGTGCCCGTTGCGGTTTGTCCGGTGAGCCCCACAGTTTCGGGAAGTGGCCTTCATGGGGTTGAAGCGCTGGCAGGATCGCTTCGACGGTATCGTCGATCAGCGCGATTTCATCGGGCGACAAGCAAAAATATTGGTACGCCAGCCGATCGATGGTTCGAAGGATTTCGCTCTCTTCGACCTGCATCGAAAATAGCTTGTTCGACCGCCCGCGTGCGTCGTCAACAATGGAAATCAGCTCACGAGCTGCTTGAGCGGCTGAATGTTCATCGGGAAGATCGGCAGGCGACGGAAATGGCAAGCGCAGCAGGTCGGCCTGCTGGACCTCCGGTCGATCCGAACCGAACGACGCGGTGCCATGAAAGGCGTACCAGACCGCGACGCGACTATTGAGGATCGCGGTGAGGACCTTCGCACGGTCGCCTTGGCCATCCGGAACCACGATCGCCTGGAAGATATGCTGGAAGGTCAGCGGCTCGTCGCAGTAGGCGGCCCGCAGGCGATTTTGCGATGTCTCCACCCCGCGCGGGATAAGAATGCGAGTGCCGTCGAACCCGGCCTCGAATCCGCGACGACGAACCGTCTGCGAAGCGGCCGGATGCAAGCCTTCAGCAGCCTGAGCCAAACGTGAGTAGGCTGTAATTGGTAGGTCTGGCAACCGACCGACGTACTCGCTGGCGAGCGGAGGCGCGTCGCTTTCGCTGTCCTCATTGAAAGGCTGATAGCCTTGCCCGATCACCCAGCGATCGCCCGGCTCTTCACGGCGACGGCTCAGGCTGCCGAAGTCGTTGACGAAGGCCTCCAGCTTGGGAAGCCTGGCGAGGTAACCAAATAGCTTGGCGTCTGGGTCCCGCATCCAAAGCCGTTGCTTGAAGATGAGCGGGTTATCCAGAACCGCGCCGATCCCAAGTACGGCCTTGTCGGCGCTGCTCAGCGTAATGACACGCTTGATGCGGAGATTAAGATCGGCCTTCGGCGCCCAATAGTCGAAACGATATGGGAAGCCGTCCGCTTTCGCGCTGCCGAAGATGATTAGAGCGGCGGGGCGATGGGCTTTCTCGAAAAGCTGAAATCGAAGGTCCGCGAAGTTGATAATGCGACGGACCTGAGATTTCCGGAAGAACGCGTCCCGTGCCTCAACCGTGTTTTGGGCGTGGTTGTGCAAAAATCCCATCGCTGGCAACAGGAACGCGATCAGTCCGTCATCGGCGAGATGTGAGAGGGCTTTCCAACTGAATGCCCAGGCGTCTTCGCCTCCAGGCATAGGATGGCCGGTCTTCTTGCTCCACTGAACGGACGAGCGCGCCGGGCCCCGGCGGCTGGTCCATGGCGGATTACCGATGATGACGTCGTACCGGACGCCGTGTGGCGACACCTCGAAAAAGTCTCGGCAGACCAGGGTCTTGCCCCAAAGCTCGGGGAGAAGTTTTCCCCGGGTAATGAGTTTTCGGATGTCGCGTGGTGAGACCTCTTCAAGGAGGGCGACATAAAGCGAGAACACCGCGACGCGGACGGCGCCGCCATTTAGATCCCAGCCATTGATTTGGCTCAGCAGCGATAAAAGAGTCTTCCAGGAAATCGTTTGCGTTTTGTGCTTAGCTCGCCAATGCTCGCATAGCCACTGGAACGACCGGACAAGAAAAACGCCCGAACCGCAGGCGGGGTCGAGAAAGTTTCCACTCGTCCGTGTCGCGTCCGGTAACATCTCCCAAGCTTGGGAAACGACGGTGTCGGCAAGGAACATGGGCGTGTAATAGGCGCCGTTTGCACGGCGCTCGGCCTCGCGTTCCCCCAGAAACCGATCATAGACGGCGCTGACGAGCTCGATCGGGATATAGCGGAAGTCATAACCCCAGAAACGTTGCTGGCCTGAATCCGCCATCTCTTCCCGCCCTGATCGAAAGCGGGCCAAGATGGTAAGATGGGCGGCCGTGACTTCCGGCGTCTCGCCTTTCGGTTCGAAAGAGCAGGGCGCAACGAACAGGTCACCATTGAAATCTTTATGGAGAGTTCGAAAGAGCGATCGAAAGAGATCGACGTCGCCGGTTTCCAGCAACGCGGAGAAACTCTCAGCGCTCTTCTCGGTAACGGCCGCAAAATAGGCAGGCGTTACGATCTCACGATCTTCAAGATAGGCGATAAACATCGCCTGGATCAGCAAGGCTTGCGCCGCATCAGGGGCAAGCGCAGCAGCCTGCAGGAGTTCGTGGGACGCATTCAGATTGTCGAGAAGGACTTGGTCGATACGTTCCTTAGGCGGGAAGTAGTCGCCGTAGTCCTTCCAAAGGCGTCCGGACTCCGCGCCAAAGATGAGATTCTGAAATCTTAGCGCTTCGGTCGTCAGGCTTAGGCTGTCAATGAGGCAGCGAGTCTCGAATGCGTCACCAGGATCGCTAAACGGAGTGCGCGCAAGCGAGAACGCTCTGAGCGTGTCATCGGCGATAACTAGCAATAGGCTTGCCAAGCCCTGGTTCCAGAGCGCGCCGTGAAGATCGATAATCTTAGCACGATCATATTGATCGGTTTCGAGAATGGCGACGGTGGGAATTCCTTGGACGCAGAAGATCGCTGAAACGCCCATTTCACTCAGTGCCGCGCGGATAGCTGGGGCATGCGGCACGTCACTAACGGCCTCGGCCGACTCGTAGAGTTCGGGTGAGCGCCGATGCGTGAGTCCTAAGCGGTCCTTCCACTCTGTCGCCAGTGCTGAAGCGGTTACGGCGGTCATGCTCGTTTTCCCCGTTGCTCAGGCTGACTGGCCACGGAAGTCGGGGGAAACTGCAGGTGGCCTTGCACGTCATCGGTTTCAGTCGCCGTGAGTGCGGAGCGCAAGCGAGATATGATCGGCGCGCAAGGAACGCGCAGGGTGGCGGTGTCCAGCGATGGACGATGAGGCGCATTCACGTCCACAAGACGAAGATTGTCGGCTTCGATCAGAGCAACGCAGTTTTCAAGCGACAGCCATGACCTTCCCCGACACTCAGTGAACAGTCGATCGAAACGGTCCCCGACGGTGCCAACGCGGACACCGAAATCCCTGACGAGTTCGGCGACAATTGCCATCGCAACAACGTCCCCAGGGGTGAAGGTGGGCGCATGCCCCTTATGCATTGCCAGCGCGGGAACAGCATCCCGCCACGTGCGGAAAGCATCCACCGAAATGGATAGCAGCTCGCGAATCTGGCTTTGAGTGTAACGCATTTGATCATGTTAGTATGGAAAATGTACCGGATCAACGCGGGATGAACCCCCGGTGCGTTCCCTGTACGTTCTTGCGCCATTTTTGTTCGATTTGCAACCCAATAGGCGGGCAGCAGTGGCGTCAGGTGCATGGCCGGGCCGCCGTCGACAGAACATCGAAAAATGCCACTCAGCGAGCCAGGAGCGGCGGCGATTGCCTTACACAAATCCTTGCACATCATTCCGAAAAGTGCCAAATAGCGCTTTGTAAGCAATGAGTTGTGAAAAGGCTATTTGGTCTTCAAAGCCGCGCCGATCGAGGGATGTCGGAGCGCATCTGGGTCTGACCCCGGCACGCTATCAATCAGGCGAGACGGACATTCAGGGAAGCCGATGCGGTGACGAGCTCGCCCGCACGGCTCTCTATGAAGCGGCTCATTCGCTTGTGCTCAGCAAGAAGTGGTCGTGCCTCAGAGTGCGGGGTATGAACGTCGCCAAGCGGCGCGGTACGGCCCGAGCCCGAGTTGCTGTTGCGCGCAAGCTGGCTGTCATCCTGCATCGCATGTGGAGCGACGGGACAGAATTCCGCTTCGGCAAGGCACCCGGCCCCGTATCGGCATGAAATACGGACAACAGACCAACGAAGGAGGAGTTGATTCCGCCCGAAAGGGCGTGATCCGGATCTTCCCGTCGGGACGATGGGCAAGGCGATCTCGTTAGCAGGCACGATCCTGGGACGAACTCTCCTAAGGTCGTTCAACAGATTGAGACGCCTCGCTCTGCTGACCCATTATGCGACGGCCTAACGTCGACCGCGAAGAGACGCGAGTGACCCTCGGGGCGACATGGTCCGGAAAATTATCAGCAGGAGCATGCAAACAGTCGCCGAGACACCGTTGTTCATAAACCAGCCGGCTGATCTGTTCAGCGAAGATGACCGGACGGAACTGATGGACTTTTTGGCTGCCAACCCGCAGATCCGGCTAGAAGAAGGTAGAAGAAGGGGGAGGAGGGCAAGAGACAACCGACCGGGGCAGCGCGCACCTTTCTCTGATGATGTACAAGGAGCCGGAGGGGTTCTGCGCGCCTGCTTTGCTGTCAAACGGCTTACAGAACTGACCCGATCGGCGTCCAATTTTTCGCAGCCGGTTCACACCTTACGCGTCCTCCGGTGCGGAGACGTCCGGCGTCTGGCTCAGATCACTCTTGGATTGAATCCTGATAACGCGCCTCAAAACTGGAGAGAGCTGATTGGATCGAGTGATACCACTTTGGGATTTGCGAGATTTGCGTGCTCGAGCGCAGACAGTGTTCGCGTGCGGTTCTGGCCATCTCCTCGAAATCACTGTAACCGACCGCAAGGTGATGCATCATTTCTGCAGCTTTGTCCTCGATGTCCGGCTCGTCGAGGACAACGCCATTAAGCCCATTTACGACCTGCCTCTTCAGACCAAAGGCGGACGACACTACGACGGGTTTGCCTCGGAACAGAGCCTCTGTTGCTGTAAGGCCGAAGCCCTCTTCGCGAGATAGCGCAAATACTCCATGGGCGTTCTGTTGCAGCCGGCCGACGATTTCCGCATTTGCGTCGTGGTCCTTCATCGAGATACAGACCAGATACACGCGCCGCCGCACTTCCTTCGATAATTGAGTGCATAATAGGACGCATTTCTCGAAATACTCCCGTCCTTCAGGATCGTCGGCAACATCCAAAGGATCCGGTCCCGCGATCACCAGGCGTGTGTCGTAGGCTTCCGCGAGCGCCGATTTCACAAAGCGATCGTAAGCGGCGATAATCCGGTCAATACCTTTCAGTCCATCCCATCTGGATACATGAAGGAAATACCGTGAGCCGAGAATGTCCTGAAGGGAGGGGGTGGGCTCGAATTCTTGGCTGTTGAACGAAACCGAATGGTCTAGCGTCTGGCCCGCTGGCCCTTCATAATTACGGTTCTTACTTGAAAATGGGCTGATCGATGGCGGGATGATATCTATGGGCACATCAGTATCAAAGGCATATTCCTTGGCGCTTAGGACAATGCGTTGGAATTGATGGAGGTATTCGCCCAAGAATTCCCAGATTTCGTCGACTGTCGGGGTGCGCTTCGGATATCCGATGTGGCATCGCCAGATAGCCGGGTGCGGGTGAGATTCAAGGAACTTCGCAGCTGCAACAAGAGGCTGCGGATCATGAATTACCAGAAAGCCATCAGGCCTGATGATCCTTTCCAGCTCCGCAGCGCCTTTCTGCGATGCCTCAAGATAATGCGGGAGCAGATCATTCAAGCCTGCCACGTTGACGTCGTGAAGAGAATTATGAAGCGCTTTGGTGAATTGAAAAAACTGTTCTTCCTTCGGTTTAAAGATGAGCCAACGCACGTCGAAACCAAGCTCCCGAAGCAGGCAAATGTGGTGTGGAAGCATTTCGGCCACCCCACCGCCGAATGCGGTGGAATTTATGTGCCAAATACAACGGCTGCCGATCATGTGACGAGCTTCTCCTGACGAACGAAATAGTTCATCGAGCAGTTCGTCATAATGGTTTCGCTCCGCCACGTAATGGGCAAGTACCGAGCCTTCTACCAGCACCTCATCAAAAAGTGAGGTGCGGGGTTTCGTTGATACTTTCATTCGTGGCCCCTCCCTTAAGTCTGTGGAGCAGGTTCAACTCAGCCGGTTTGAAAGGAAGCCTGGCCAAAGTTCTCGATCCAGTCCCTTGTGTCAGGATGACCTCTGGCGTTGGGGCCGACGCCGACGCAGTCGCAGCCTGCCGCGATCGCCGCTTCAATTCCGGTGGGGGAATCCTCAAAAACCAAGCATCTTTTGCCGGCGATGCGCAGCATTCGCAACAGCGTTTGATAGGGTTGCGGATACGGCTTTCCCTGACTGACGTCCTCGGCTGCAATCATGATCCGCGGCCAGGAGAGTCCAGCCGCCTCAAGGCGGGCAAGGGCCGAAACCCGTGCCGAAGAGGTGACAATAGATCGCCTTTCTGCTGGGATAGAGCTATAGAACTCTACGGCGCCCTCGATCGGTCGCAACAGTCTCATCGCTTGAACCTCGTAATCGGCAATGCGATTTGCCTCGCGTCCTGGCGAGAGACTGGGCGCGATCGCCGCCACCAAATCGATGTCGCGGCGGGCGGCTGACATCCGCACCGCGTTATCCGGACAGATCCGTTCCTCCCGTGCCCATCGACGGAGTGCGCTTTCGACCACAGCCTCCGAATCTACAAGGGTTCCGTCCAGATCGAAGGCTACGTGATCATAGTCGTCGAGGTGAACATTAACGGTTGCGGTTTTCGTGCGATTTTTCAAGGGTTTCCACCCAATATCAGGCCCAATGATGCTTTTGGAAAGGCAGGCTCTCTCTGTGGTGTGAAATGCCTCCGCGCAGTATTCGATCATGGCTGTGTCAGTGAACTGTGCAGTCATGCCTTCGTCCCAACGGTGTGCCGGCTGCAAAGCGGCAAAAAATCTTCCAAGATTTTCCCGGCGAATATCTGGCGTTGCTCATTCACCGGCGATGGCAGAGGCGAAGCCCCGCGGCAGTAGGTCATATCCAGATAGATCTTGCCGTTGATCTCCTGATCTATAGCGCCATTGCCGGGGCGGAACATGATGGATGACCCGGTGTCCCGCTCCCGTTCAGCCAAATGGCCGATAGCGCCAGGACCGAGCATCTAAATTGCGCCTTTACTGAGTGACATCGCCATTCGCCTGGCGTTGGCCATGATAGTGTGGGTCGGATTGCTGTTCCCGGCAAAGTTCATAACGGAACCATCCATCACATGGATGTTGGTCAACCCATGGACCCTGCCGCAACTGTCCACGACCGAGTTCCTCGGATCGCTACCGGCGCGCATCGTGCCGTGCAGGTGGGAGCTGCCTTTTCCCGGGAAATATGGCTCTCGCTCGATGCGGAATGCGCGAAGGTGGCGCAGAATGTCATCCGCGCGGTCGGCGAGAAAATTCCTTCGTGCACGGTCGTTTTCCGAGCTTCGGTATTCGAAACGGATATAAGGGGTACCGTACTGGTCAGCGGCCTCGTCAAGCGCGACGCGGTTATGCGACCATGGCTCTTCTCCGGCTATGTAGTGCAGGCGCACAACACCTACGTTCTCATTCGGCGAAGGGAAATTCGCTTCATAAATGAGCCCGCCAAATTTGCATGGCGCGCCGTTATGTTCGTAGAACTCATCGGTATAAACGGTCGAATGCGGTCCCCAGTGCGGAGCAAATGCATCGGAGCCCCGATCGGCTCGCTCCATGTAGCCGACGGAGTAGCCGCCAATCTTGAACGAGAGGCCGCGTCCAACGAGACCGGATTCGTTTCCTATTCCCTTCGGTGCATGGTCACCCTTCGACCGGAGCATCAATGCCGCTGTTTGTATCGCGTTTGCGCAGACGATGACCCTTTCAATTGGGATCCGGATCAGTTCCGATGAGAGCGGCACATAGCACTCAAGGGCTCCAGCCCGACCATCGTTCTGCATTTGGATCCGGTTGACGAAACAGCCGTATAGAACCGAGATTGTCCCTGGCAGGGCGGAGTCATCCAAAATGTTTCTTGCAAGCACTGATGCTCTCGCATCCGTAGGGCACGCCAGTTCATCGCAAGCCGAACAATTGATGCATCCCTTGTTGGTCCCTGGCGGCCTGATTGCCAGTGGGATGTTTTTTGATCTTATGCCGAGTTCCTGCATTGCATTGGATAACACCAGCCCACGTGGACTGGCTGGATACGACGGAAACCCATTCGCGCCACTGATCTCCAAGAGATGCTCGATCTCCAAATAGTAGGGTTCGAGCTCCTCAAGGGTAATCGGCCAGTCAATCGCCATGTCAGTCGTAAGATATTGGGAAGCTGACAGATCTGCTTGTCGGTATCTGAACGTTATCGCGTTGTAGAACCCCATCCCCCCGCCGACGCAGCACGCTGTCCAGGGGTTGCCATCGGCGTAGCCATTTGAAGTGAGTGCCTTGCTGTAGGCCGCTTGATGAGGCCCGAGCATGGCGCCAGGACAAGCCGGGCCTCCATATTCCAGGACGGCCACATGGCACCCCTTTTCCGCAAGTGTTCGGGCGACGATCGATCCAGATGGCCCGGAGCCGATAACAACCGCATCGAAGTTTGTGTAATTACACGCGTGCGCTGCAATGTGTCTGATGTCCGTCACGGGCATTAGTCTCCTGTGAGGTTTGTGGTAGCGGGCCAGCGGGCGGTGTTCGCGATTGACATCAGGAGGTGCTTTATACGGGCCGCGTAGTGGGGGGCGGCGATGCCTGCCGGGCCATTGGCTGGGTGGCGGCAGGTGACGAAGAGGCCGTCGTACTTGGATGCATCCGGAAGAGTAGCGGCGGCGGCATTGGTGGGGTGACCATGAAACGTCTTCTCCTTTTCAATGATGACGTGGTGCGGATGACACCGCATTTACTGTGCCAACGAGAAACCGTTTTAACTCAATTCGATGCTTGTACTCTGGTAGTCGCATTTCCAACATTGTCGGACATTGGACAGTGTCAAACGCCAAGCGCTTGCGGGCTCGATCCGCCGTCAAGAATCATGGACGCGGCAGTCTCAGCCTTCGTTTCGAACGTCTTCGTGCTCGAGGCCACCCGGGCGCTGGCCCGCACGCCTGGCCGAGGGCGAAAAGTCCCGGACCCAGCCGCTGCACCTTGACACCCTCGTCGCCGACCGGCAGGCCCTGCAGCGTCGCCTCGGCGCTATCTCGTCTCGGGTCAACGAAGCTTGCCGCGACAGCTCGCCGACAGCCCGGTTTGGCTCATCAGCGGGGCCGGGCAAAGAGCGGCGTCACGATCCTCACACTCACAGCGATGTTTAGGCAACCGGTCGCAGATCGCGCACCGGGCGGCATAGACGAGTCAAGTGGGCGGTCCCGGAATTAGGTGGTTAACCAGTTCCGGCTGTTCCTGCATGCCGGCGCCTACTGGCTTATGTGGGGCCCGCGCGCCGCGATGCCGAAACGAGCTTTGCCGTCGCCCAATTCGACACGTTGCGATTGCGCCTCATCAAGATCGCCGCGCGCGTGGTCGAGATGAAGACGCAAATCCGCCTGCACCTGCCGACATCCTGCCCGGACCAGCGCATCCTGCGCATCGTCCTCAGTCGCATCCCGCAACTCGCGACATAAACGATGGCGCGCAGACGCCCCGAAACGAACCCGCTGACCGCAACCCGCAAACCCCCGCCTGCCATCACCGAAGGATCAACCCCGGCGCCCGACGAGGCTTGTCAAAACGTACCGCAACGGCGACCAGAGCGCCGCCTCAGGCCGTCGAAAGCTCACCGCCGTGCATCAAGCGAGCTAACTGCTGACCAGAGCACGAGGTCTGCGCATTGTCCGATATAGCTGCAAGACTTTGGGCTACCACGTGCGCAGTTCTGCCAAATCGGCAGCTGTCTGCAGTGACTCAGCATCCCAAAGCGTGTGGCCGAGACTAGTCGGGCCGGCTTCCACGTGAGGCGCGCCCGCTGGCCAGAAGGGGCGATCTCGCGCACCAATAACGAACGTTATCAAAGTCTGCGACGGCTGCTTCAGTCGCGAAGCGGCTGGGAAACAAATGCGGCCCTCCGCTCTGGCTCGCCCTGAATTTTTTGCGGCAGGACCCGTAAGTCTCTCGACAGCTAACCCTGTTAACAAACCGATTTGTTGAACGGGCAAGATTTGTTGAACGGGCAAGTCGTCGAAGCGGCGCTTGAGTCGATCGAACGCCTGCAATGAATACCTGGCTGGTATCGATGAACAGAAGAAACGCTACTTCAACGCTATTCTCAGACGGCCTCGCGACAGACTTAACAAGCCGGTCAGAAATTCTGGAAATGTTCGAATAATCTGCGAACTCGGAAACAGGAGCATACATGGAATCCCACAATAGCGGATGGTTCAATACCGAGGGTTGGATGCGCGAATACGCTGCCCTGCAAGAGCGGCAGCGGACGGAACAGCCACACGGCACGTCTGAGGATCACAGTGGTTTCGAGCAGCACCTAAGCCAATTGCAACTCGGTTCCTCTGATACGAGCTCCGCTGAGGCCAGTTCGCCAGACAGCCCAGCCGCAGAGGTCCATAGAAGGAGTCTCCACACTGACAATCGCGCTATGACACGGAACCTGCGGGATGATCGGTTCGGCAACGCGCGCCACAGCCTAGACCAGCCTCGCGCTCACTTTGACAGCTCCCCTGCAGAGGTGTCGCAGTCTGGGTTACATGACAGGTTGTTCAGTAGCACGCGCTACACTGCCTCGTTTGAACCGCTGGCTGCGCCCACTAGGGATGACAAAAGCCGCGGTTTGTGGTCGCGTTTCAAATCAGAGATCGGAAAAACCTTCGGAAGCAAAAAGTCGTCGGGCGGTTCGGGGTCGAAATTTGTCCCTACAGAGCTTCGCATGGATTTCGCCAAACGCAGTCGCTCTTCCGCCAGCGGGGACATGTATCCCCAAGACGAGCGCCTCATCGAACTGTTTAAGGAAACAGTGCAAGCGTACGAAGTTGTTCCCGACGGCACCATCGGCCGAGGGGCCGGAAAGGTTCCCGCTCCGACCATCAAGGACAATAAGGCGGCTCTTGCGAGTTTTGCTCGTTGGCTGCGAGAAGAGAACAAGAAGCCGATGGCTCCTCGGCTTCTTAACGAGCCAAGGTCGCTGGCCAATGACGTCGATGAGTACATCGCACTCGGAATGGACCATCGTGACCGCCTCAGGTCGGCAATGTCTCATCTCCGGAGGCTTTCGCCTGACGGCCAAGTAATCCAATCAGCTGGCACTGGGCCCCGCCTGATGGGGCGCCAGTCAGCGAATCCTCATCCCGACGACGCTCTCATCATCGATGGCCTACTCAAACAAGAGCTAAGCAAGCTGGGGCCCCGTCCAACTCGCAAAGAGAGCAACCCCGCCTCAGCCATGGCTTCCAAGCAACGGAGGTTTAGCGATTGGCTCCAAAGGGAGGCCAGGGAGAGCATCGTGAGCCGAATCAACGGCACCGATCAGCAGCAAAAGTCGTTGAAAGCAGATTTAAAGGACTTCAGCAAAGCCACAGGACAGCAAGGCGCTCGACTGGATCAGATTCGGCAGTACCTAGGGGCTGAGAGTCAATCGACCAAGCTTCATCCGTATCCAGATGACGCCAGCGTCATCGATGGCCTGGCCAAGGAGCAAGTGAGCAAGCTCGGAAACGACTCGACTCGCCAGCAGAGACAAGCAGTCGCGAAAATTGCTTGGGAGCTACGCAGGTTTAGTGATTGGCTCCAAAAGGAGGGTAGGGGGAGCATAGCGAGCCGGATCAACGGCAGCGATCAGCAGCAACGTTCATTGAAAGCAGATCACAAGGAGTTCGACAAGACCAAGGCACAAACCGCCGTAAGTCTCGAACGGTTTCGGCAGTACGCAAGCGATGGGACCACGACCGGGATCCAATCGATCAGCAGGTATCATCCGTATCCCGACGACGCCCGCATCATCGAAGGGTTTGCCAACGAGGAGCTGATGAGGCTCGGGTCGGACGCCACCGCCCGACAAAAAAACGTGATCGGAAATATTGCTAGCGCGCAACGCGGGTTTAGTGATTGGCTCCAAAAGGAGGGTAGGGGGAGCATAGTGAACCGTATCAACGGCAGCGATCAGCAGAAGCGATCGTTGAAAGCCGATTTCAAGACTTACACCAACGCTAAAGGACAAAGCACCGTGAGTCTCACAAGGCTCGGGCAATACTTACAAGTCGTCGAGGCGAACGCTGCGCTGGGGTTGTCCCTTGAGCAGGCAAGCGGGCGGGAACCTGCCGGTTCGCAAACCGACAGTTACGATCAGTCGCAGCTTTGGCGTGATGCGGACGAGGCAGGAGGCCAGGGGCCTGCCGGGTGGGACCGTCCCTGGTCGGGGCTGTCGTCGCATTCGGACGAACGCGCCGCATCGCAAGTGGAAAGTTACGATCAGTCGCGGCTTTGGCTCGACGTGGACCAAGCCGCGGGCCAGGGACCAGCAGGATGGACCTCTTCCTGGTCATCGCAGGAGGTGGACCACGCTGGGCGGGGGAGAAGCGCCGCCTCCCAGGAAAGCTATGATCAGTCGCAGCTTTGGCAGGAGGTGGACCAAGCCGGATGGCAGAGACCTGCCGGTTGGACCTCTTCCTGGTCATCGCAGGAGGTGGACCACGCTGGGCGGGGGGAAAGCGCCGCCTCCCAGGAAAGCTATGATCAGTCGCAGCTTTGGCAGGAGGTGGGCCAAGCCGGATGGCAGAGACCTGCCGGTTGGGACCGCCCCTGGTCAGGGCCGTCGTCGCAGTCGGATCAGGATATGGGGCCAACTCAGCCGTCCGCGTCAGCTCGGTCATCAGATATCTACCGCGGTCTTGAGTCCCTGGTCGATTTGCCGTCCACACCGGCCGAGTTGCGTGATGATGCTCACTACGAGCCGTTTCTGGGTACAGCCTCCGATGCTCAGGTTGGGGCGCTCAATCCGCAAGCCTCGTCTCACCGCAGCGGACGGGCGCTCGGCGCCAGGGAATGGCTCGGCGATGTGCATATCCAGGGAGATTACGAACTGCTGGCGCAGGAGCTGCAGAGGGACAATCCAGATCTCGCCGTCCGAACGCGGCTCGTCGATCCCCTGGTAGCTCATTACCATCTGCGCCTGGGCTCCGACAGCGTCGTGCTCAGGGCTTTCCAGCGCATCGTCTATGATCACAATGGCAACGATACAGCCGACTTCCTGTTCCTGCCTGTCAACGATGCCAGCGCTACGGATCCTGACCGCCGCGGCACCCACTGGTCACTACTGCTGGTTGACCGACGCGAGCGGGCAAGGCCGGTTGCGTATCATTACGACTCCGCCCGGGGGCACAACGACCAGCCCGCAGCACTGCTCGCACAACGGCTGGGAGCCCGCGTGGAGACAGTCCGCATGACCCAGCAGCGCAATGGCTATGATTGCGGGGTCTTCGTGCTCGACGGCACGCGGGCGCTGGTCAGGCGATTGGCGCAAAGGCGGCGGCCAGCCATGCTGCACCTCGACAATCTTGTCGTCGATCGGCAGGCACTGCAAAACCGACTACGGGGCTGATGTAGGATCTGCTGGCAGATTGAGGCTAGTGGATTGAATCTAACACTTGGTGCCCACGTTTGACGGCGGCGATGATTTTGTCGGGGTCGGCGGTCCAGGTGCAGGGTTTGGGTTGTCGATTGTGCTCTGCGAGGAAGCGGTTGATGGGCGCCTGCAGGTCGATGACAGAATGAAAGACGCCTCGCTTGAGGCGTCGCTTCGACAGCTTGGCGAAGAAGCCCTCGACAGCGTTGAGCCAGGAGCAAGACGTGGGGGTGAAGTGGAAGGTGAAGCGCTGATGGCGGTTGAGCCAGGCACGCACCTTAAGGGGGACTGTCAGGAATTCTGTGCGCGAGGCCGGTTTCGTCACTGGCTGACGAACCTCGCCGAACACGACGGCGAACTGGGTCTTGGCCTCGAACCACTCGCGCGGCGGTCGTTTCCATCCCTCGGCCGCGTGGTTGAGCACCAGATATAGCAGCTTCATGGCTGCGTCGTCATTGGGAAAGTGGCCGCGCGTTCGAACGGCGCGGCGCAGCTTGGAGTTCAATGCCTCGATAGCATTGGTCGTGTAGATGATGCGGCGTTCGCTCTCGGGATAGGCGAAGAATGGCACGACGTGCTCCCAGTTGCGTCGCCAGCTCTGTGTGATCGCCGGATACCGCTGCCCCCAGTCGCCGGCCTCGAAGCCCTCCAGGGCCTTCATGCCGGCTTCCGCGTCCGCGGCCCTGTAGATTGCCCTGAGCGCCGGCACGACGGCCTTGCGGTCCTTCCACGACACGAACTCGAGCGAATGGCGGATCAGATGCACGATACAGGTCTGGACTCGTCTGCGGAAAGACGGCGCCGATCGCCTCGGGGAAGCCCTTGAGGCCGTCGACGACGGCGATCAGGATGTCTGCGACGCCACGGTTCTTCAGCTCGTTCATGACGCGCAGCCAGAACTTGGCGGCCTTCGGTCTGCTCGATCCAGATGCCGAGGATCTCCTTGGCGCCGTCGGGCAGGATGCCGAGGGCGATGTAGATCGCCTTGTTGCGAACGAACCCTTCGTCCCTGATCTTGACCCGGATCGCGTCGAAGAAGACCAGCGGATAGCAGATCTCCGGTGGCCGGTTCTGCCACTCGGCCACTTCCTCTAGGACCGCATCGGTGACAGCCGAGATCAGGTCCGGCGAGACGTCGATGCCGTAGAGCTCTTCCAGATGGCCGCGGATCTCGCGCACGCTCATGCCGCGCGCATACATCGAAACGATCTTGGCGTCGAAGTCGGGGAAGCGGCGCTGATATCTGGCGATCAGCTTCGGATCGAAGCTTCCCGCACGGTCGCGCGGGATCGACAGCGTCATCTTCGACGTGCCCGTCAAGACTGTCTTCTTCGAATGGCCGTTGCGGCGATTGGCGCCGCCCTCGGAGCGTTCATCTTCGAGGCGCTCGTCGAGTTCGGCGTTCAGTATCCGCTCCGACAGCGCCTTCTTCAGGTCGTCGAGCAACCCGTCCCCCCGATCAGGTCCGCGCCGGCATGAGCGCAGCGTCGATACGGCGGTGCATCAGCGAGACCATTGAAAACAAATCCTCGGCATCCTCCTTCGACATCTGCCAGTGAATTTTTGCGCTGTGCGCAGTGGTATTGCGGAACATGCTGAAAGTCCCCTTCACCAGGTGCTCGCTCCTCTCGCTATCGGTCACGAGCGTGTTGATCGCCAACATCGGCATGTCGGACAGCATGGAAGTAGTTGTCTGCAAGCAGTTCCTCCCGGCAGAACATCAACACATCAGGATGCACCGCGGATAGTCAACTCGGCCCTCAGCTCGCGCACGCCGCGTCGCTTCTGATAAGGTTTGGGTTGCCTCGACGGAGCCCAGTTTTCCGGATGCCGCGACGGCCAATCCTGCAAATGCCAAAGCTCGGTTCAGGTTAAGGCGCATCGGCTCGAATCGTTCGGCCTCTCGCGCGAAACGCTCCGGTTTCATGGCCTTGCGGATGAACGCTATGATATAGGTGCGGGCACCACGCTTGTTCTGGTCGTTGGCAAAGGCATTGTACGATCTGTGTCGCTTGGTCATTGGGGAAACGGTATCGGCGATCTTGACCGTGGCCAGCAGATGTCCGATTTCCGAGCCGGTCAGGCCGTCGGCGGTCTCGCCTAATGCGTCAGCGATTGCTTGCAGCTGTGATTGCGTGAATGTCTTCATAGGCGTTCCCCCTCGGCCACCTCGAATTATTGACGTTGCCGCCGGTTGCGCCTATTTATCGCCTCGGAGGCTTTGTAAGCGGAAACGCGAGCATTGCCTTTTTTATGCCGGTTTCAGCCCGGTAGGACGCAAGTCCTGAATGTGCTTGAACCCCCATATTTTTTCACCCCCTCCGTCTAACGGCTGAATCGGAGTCGTTTCACGCGGCTCACCAGTGGCGATAGTTCACCACGAGCGTCCGCTGTCATGCCTTTGAGCCGGAGTCCCCAACTGATGTTGCAGGCAAGCTGGATGAATGGTTCCGAACCAATGAGAACCTCGAAGGATTATGGTTTCTTCACGGTCGATGTGCCGAAATTCTGGGGGCCGCCGGAGACCATCTAATGGGCGCCGGCTGAGGCATAGATAAGATTGCTATAGCTCACTTTTCCCGCTATCATGAGTTATAGAAAGGCGCTCTATAGCTCATGGTATGGAATTGGCAGCAGGCCGACTGGCCGCATTTTACCTACGACAAGATGGCATTGGACCCGCTGGAAAGCGAGTTCCTATTGCGATCGGGCGAGTTCCTGGGCGTGTTTCGCCATGTTGGCCCCGATGACCGCGACCAGATCCGCATCGATCTAATCAGTGAAGAGGCCTTGAAGACATCCGAGATCGAGGGTGAGTATCTCAACCGGGAAAGCCTGCAATCATCCTTGCGGCAGCAGCTGGGGCTCGGAGGCGAGAATAGGCGCGTCCCGCCCGCCGAGCGGGGCATCGCCGAAATGATGGCCGACGTGTATCTGCATTTTGCCAACCCGCTCTCGCATCGCACGCTCTATGCCTGGCACAAGATGGTGATGTCAGGCGAGCGGCGCATCGAGACGATCGGCAACTATCGCCAGCATGCCGATGCCATGCAGATCGTCTCTAACCGGCTGGACAAACCCAAAGTGCATTTCGAGGCGCCGCCCTCATCGCGCGTGAAAGCCGAGATGGACGCCTTCACCATCTGGTTCAACGATACCGCGCTCAAGGGCAAGACTCCGCTTCCCGCGCTGACGCGCGCCGGTATCGCGCACCTTTATTTCGAGAGCATCCATCCGTTCGAAGACGGCAACGGCCGCATAGGACGTGCCCTTTGCGAAAAAGCGCTGGCGCAAAATCTGGGCGAGCCGAGCCTCATCGCGCTGGCCTACACGCTCGAGCGTCGCCGCAAGGCCTATTACGATCATTTGGAGGCCAGCAACAAAAACAACGCGATCACCGATTGGCTGATCTACTTCGCCAGCACAATCCTAGAAGCGCAGCGCGTAACGCTCGCCCGCGTCGAATTCTCCGTTGCCAAGGCCAAGTTCTACGAGCACCACCGGGGGCAGTTCAACGAACGCCAGGAAAAAGCCGTCGCCCGGATGTTCCGGGAAGGTATCGCCAGTTTCAAGGGCGGCCTCAGCGCGGAGAATTATATCGCCATCACCCAGGCGTCGCGCGCCACGGCGACAAGGGACCTGCACGATCTGGTTGCCAAGGGTGCGCTGACAAGAACCGGTGAACTCCGACACACACGTTACGTGCTGAATATTCGTGACGATCGTGCGTAGATCCCATCAGCGGATGACTAAGTCTGTACCACCGCGCGGCGGTCGAGCGACTGCGACAGCACGGCCACCGTGACGGCCAGAAGCGCGAGCGCGGCGCCCACCAGCGGCAGGTTCGCGTAGGATATGCCGAAGGAAATGGCGAGGCCGCCGATCCAGGCGCCGCCGGCATTGCCGACATTGAAGGCGCCCTGGTTGAGCGTGGCGGCAAGGTTTGGCCCTTCGGCGGCCTCCTCGACGACGCGGATCTGCAGCGGCGGCACGACGATGAAGATCAGCATGCCCCACAGGAAGACGATCGCCACGGCCACGCTCGCGATGGCGCCGAACTCGGTGAAGACGGCGAACAGCAGGGCCATGGCGAGCAGCGTGGTGATCACAGTCGGCATCAGCTTCCAGTCCGCCAGCCTGCCGCCGATGATGTTGCCGATGGTCATGCCGGCGCCGAACAAGAGCAACACCCAGGTCACGGTCGCCGTCGACAGGCCGGACACGTCGGTGAGATAGGGCTTGATGTAAGTGAAGACCGCGAACAAGCTGGCGGAGGCGAGCGAGGCGATCAGCATCGCCAGCCAGACCTGCAGCTTGCCGAGCACGCGCAATTCGCCGAGCAGACCGCCACCGCTAGGCTCGGCGACATCCGACGGCACCAGCCAGGCGATGGCCGCGACCGAGACGAGGCCGATGCCGACGACGGCGAGGAAGGTGTCGCGCCAGCCGAAGGCTTCGCCCAGCGCCGTGCCGGCGGGAACGCCCAGGATGTTGGACAGCGTCAGGCCGGCGAACATCAGCGCAATCGCGCTCGCCCGTTTGTTGCGCGGCACGAGGCTCGCTGCAACGACGGAGCCGATGCCGAAGAAGGCGCCGTGGCCGAAGGCGGTGAAGACCCGCGCCGCCATCAACAGCCAATAGTTCGGAGCGATGGCGCAGAAGAAGTTGCCGATAACGAAGAGGGTGGCGAGGCCGATGAGCACTGGTTTGCGCGGCAGGCGGGCGGTCGCCATGGCCACGATCGGCGCGCCGAAGACGACGCCCAGCGCATAGCCGGTGACCAGAAGGCCAGCCGAAGGGATCGAGACGCCAAGGTCGGCCGCGACCTCCGGCAGCAGGCCCATAATGACGAATTCGGTGGTGCCGATGCAGAAGGATGCTATGGCAAGCGCTAGGATTGGCAGCGGCATGGGACGTCCCTGCTAAAACGGTCCAAGACCGAGATTGTCTGGACGGCCGCGATGCACGAGCTCCACCATAGCAACACTGGAATCAGAAGAAGGAGGGCGGCCCTTTTTCGAACACAGGCCGGGCTGTTGAGGCGGGCGGCGTCTGAGCGACGGTCGTCAACAGGACTATTCTGGCTCGGGCGACCTGACGTTTCTCTCTCATGGGCAACTGTGGAGGAAACGAAAACATGATCAGCTGCCGATGCCGATTGCCTCCGCGCAAGTTGAGGAAATCTTGGCGAGAACTCCGGCGGCTTTTTTTCGCCACTAGCCGTTGGCCACGGCCTCACATGCCTGCGCCCGCGAGCACGGTTCGGTGTGGAAATCATATCTGTTCTTGCTGTTCGCCGGGGACCCCCCGGTGAACACAGGATGACGAGGTTGGCTGACCTGGCGACTCTAAACATTACAGCGCTGCGCTCCAGTCTGGAGCTCAATGCCCCTGATGCTGCAAGCAAGCGCTATGCCACCTTGGGATCTTGTCCCTGTCTCAGGCTCCCCGAGCTATAGGCGTTGAACGAGAAAGCATCGTGCCCTGCTCGCAGAGTCGCCTCGACAAGGCTATGGTTCTTGTTATCGAGCGCAGCGGTTTCCACCGACTTGCCGTGCTCTCTTGCCAATGGCCGGCACGCGGCTGAGCGATCTCATACGCATCGCATGTCTGCGCCATATGCTGGTCTCTGATGCCATACTGCCTTGGGATTTCGGTCATCGGTTTCGACCAGACCAGATCGTGAGCTCGGCCCGCGTCATTCTCAGCACGTATCTTCCTTCTCGTATCAATCGCCAGCAACGTGAGCCAGCCTCTCGGCAATTTAGACGCGCTTGGCCTTACCTCCGCCTAAATGAAGATTTCGTGGATGCGCTCGGGCCGCGCCATTCATCAAAACGGAACGAATATCCGCCCTAATTTTTCTTACCCCAGGTAGCCGGGAAAGGACTTCCCGATGGATCTCTTCGTAGCCCCGGATGTCCTTTACGCAGACAGTCAGCCGCGGTTTCAGTGGGATCGAGCCGCGGTGAGAAAACCGCTGTGCAGGGTTGACCCACGCTTTCTATTCGAACCAAACTGCCGATGACAGTATGTTCGCGCTTTCCAGCCGACCACCTCCCTTTGAAGTTGCGCGAACCATCCGGCCATGGCGAGTGATGGCCGCAGCAGCCAAGGGACAAAGCAGGGGTTGAGCGTTCACCAGCCGGTATCCGGCATTTGATTTTCCTCCTGGCAATCCAGGGGGCTTGCGATTTCTCGTTTTTGCTGCGCCTATCCCCAAGTCAGAATGTTAACTGGCTTGGGCAAACCAACGCTGCAACCGATACAAAGGAAAAATGGATGGCAACTGGCACGGTAAAGTGGTTCAACAGCACGAAGGGCTTCGGCTTCATCCAACCCGATGCGGGCGGCCCGGACGTTTTTGTCCACATTTCCGCTGTGGAGCGATCGGGTCTTTCGACTCTCGCTGACGGCCAAAAGGTTAATTACGAGATCGAGCAGGACCGCCGCACCGGGAAATCCTCGGCCGGCAATCTCAGCAAAGTAAAGTGAGCTGACGGCTTCTTGCGCATGGCGCAACAGCTGCCCGACGGCGAGCCTCTACCGACCGCCGCAGATGAAATCGCGCGTGAACATGAAATCGACGGAAGCCTCGCGCAAATTGTTGCAGGCCGGGGAACGCAGTGCAAAAGGCGGGAGTCTCCCCGCCTTTCCAAGTCAGCGCGCCGGAACAACACTCAGGCCGCGCCGTTTTTGCGGGCCCTCTTTGCCGGCGCGGCCTGTTCGGCCCGATCAGGCTTTCGACCCAGGCCCAGGGTCTTGGCTAAAGCAGAGCGAGCTGCGGCATAATTCGGGGCAACCATCGGGTAGTCTGCCGGCAGGCCCCACTTTGCGCGGTATTCGTCGGGCGTAAGGCCATAGTGGGTTGAGAGATGGCGCTTCAGCGACTTGAACTTTTTTCCGTCCTCCAAGCTAATGATATAGTCGGGCGTGACCGATTTCTTGATGGGAACGGCAGGCTTGAGGTCCTCAGGCTTAGGGACCGGGTCGCCGATCGTGCCTTTTAAGGCGGCATGAACCTGGTCGATCAGGCCAGGAAGGTCGCTCACCGGGACCGGATTGTTCGAGACGTAGGCCGATACGACGTCGGCGGTAAGCTCGATGAGGGCATCACTATTGCTCTCGATTTCTTCTGTCACGGAACGCTCCTGATTTTGATGGCTTCTGCAAAAATCAGCTTGATTAATGAAGGCAGCCACACAACGCAATGAAAGGTTGCGTTCCAGCCCTCTCCATACGGTCTTCTCAAAGCGGCGCGCGCAACACGCGCGTGAATAGACGCATCTCCACCGCCCAAAACTTCCAGTAGAATGATCGATTCGTCGCAAAGGCGCTTTGGTGATGGATGGACAGGTATTTCCAGCAGAACGGTTCAGTTTTGGCTTTGAAGCAGCAGTCGAAATTACTCGGTTCGGCATTGTAATGCCCTGATCCTGCCACTCTCCATAGGCAAGTGCGCCGAAGGGAGAAATCTCCAACTAAACGTGTTCACGAACAGAAAAGGGCTCGCCCAATGAGCAGGGTGGCGCGCGCGGACGCAGCTTCAGTTTCGTCGGCGACGTTCGCGCCGCTGGAGAGCCCCACCTTTCGCGCGATCTGGCTTGCCGCACAGCTGTCCGGTCTGGGCTGGCTGTTTCAGACGGTTGCGGTCAGCTGGCTGATGGCGACCATCTCGACCTCGGATGTGATGGTCGCCCTGGTGCAGACCTCCACGACGCTTCCAGTGTTCATTCTATCGATCTTCGCCGGAGCCATTGCCGACAATTTCAGTCGCCGCCATGTCATGGCCATCGGCTGGTGCGTGATAGCATTGTCGTCGATCATGCTGACCGCTGTTGTGGCGCTGGGATTTTACAATCCTTGGATGATCCTCGCCTTCAGCTGCCTGGCTGGATGCGGCGCTGCCTTCACTGATCCGGCCTGGCATGCTTCCGTCGGAGACATCCTGCGAAAGCGCGAAGTTCCGGCCGCGGTCACGCTGATCTCGGTCGGATACAACGCCATGCGAAGCATCGGTCCGGCGCTCGGCGGCGTCGTTGTCGCCTCCTTCGGACCCCTAGCCGCCTTCGCCGCAGCGACACTGACCTATCTGGCGATGCTGTGGGCCATAGGACTCTACAAATGGAGCGGTCGCGCTTCGCCTCTTCCCCGTGAGCCATTGAGCACGGCCATTCATGACGGGGCCCGCTTCACGGCGCTGTCGGGAGAGATCAAGGCGGCGATCGCGCGTGGATTCCTTTTCGGTCTGACGAGCATCTCGATCCTGGCGCTGCTGCCACTGGTTGCCCGGGACCAGCTCGGGGGAGGGCCGATCGCTTATGGTGTCCTGATGGCTGGATTTGGCGCCGGCGCCTTGTGCGCGGGCATTTCCAACAACGCGCTGAGACGGTCGCTGTCGCAAGAGCGTCTGACGACGCTCGCCTGTATTGCCTGCGCCGCCTGCTGCCTGGCGCTTGCCTTCACGCCTTCGCTGGTGGTGGCGGCGATTGCCTTGACGCTGGGCGGCGCGGGTTGGGTCGTCACCTGGACGGGACTTGACGTCAGCGTGCAATTGTCGAGCCCGCGCTGGGTCGTTGGCCGCACGCTCTCGATCTACTCGGCCCTCTCGTCGGGAGGTGTCGCGGTCGGCAGCTGGATTTGGGGCGTGGTGGCCGAAAACCATTCCCTGACGCTGGCGCTCGAGGCCTCTGCGGGCGCTCTCTTGTTGGTTGCCGCCACCGGACTGCTGCTCCCGATCCGCCAGTGGAAAGAGGCCGACCAGGATTCGCTTGGCTTCGAAACGCCGGCGCTCGCCCTCGACTTGAAGTCGAGAAGCGGCCCGATCGTGGTTAAGATCGAGTACTCCATACCGGAAGCCAACGTCGAAACCTTCCTCGACCAGATGCAGGAACGCCGCCGGGTGCAGAGCCGCGCCGGCGCCCGGCACTGGAATCTCCAGCGCGACCTCCAGGAACCCTTGCATTGGACGGAGACGTTCCGCACGCCGACTTGGATGGACTACCTTCGCCTCAACCACCGGCTGACCGCGGAGGACAGGGAACTGGATCGGTCTCTCCTCGAACTGCATGCGGGAGAGCTTCCGCCTCGCACGCGGCTTGCGATCGAGCGGCCGACCGGAGCGCCGCGCAGGCGGGAGCAGTCGGGGAGCTTCTTTTTCCGACGGTGATCTCGTCTCGATTTGGTAATCGCCAACTGCTCCAAGCGCAGGCATCATGATGGTGGCAAAGGCCGCCGGCGAAGTTCGATGGAGATAGAGCGCGGCTGGGGGATCGCTATCCACAGCTCTACATGCCGAACAGGGGTGCCAACGACGCGCACGCTGCGGTCCCGCCGAAGCGCCGCCGGGCGCTCCGCCTTGCTGTCGTCATGTCGCTCAAGTTTTAGACAGATCAGCGAATCACAACGGGCAGACCAGTCAATCGGCTGTCCAATCAATTCAATTCTGCGGGAATGTTCAGCTGGCGTGGCTGCTGGCGTTCCAAGCAGCTGGATTCCGTGTGCCTTACGGTCGCAGCCGGTCTAACGTACTCGCGTCGGCCATACCGTTCGCACGTCAGTTCAGCCGGCCATTGTCCCTTGGTCAAAAGCAACGGTTTGCTCCGGCGGCTCTCAGATTCTGCTCAGCTCTCATAGCGCGTCAGTTTGTTGTCAGGTCAGCCAAGCTACGTTCCGCCTCAAGCGAGCAATGGTTGTTAGGTGAGTGATGTTGATTGCGACCTCCCGACTGCGAGCGAAAGGTATTCGAGCGTCGGCCCGGCCAAGGGCCTGCTCGATTTACCGATCGGACAAGGTGCTTCCTTCAGAGCTCCCGGGTTCGGTGCCTAGGCGCGCTTTGGGGTTCCTGAGCGGCGATCATGTTGGCTCGCCTGTCGTTGCTCCACACACTTTAGGCGATGCGTTGTTGCCTGGATCGGAGACGAAACATGACCAACATCGGCCGGACGGGAAGATCGCGCATCGGAGACACTCCAGCCGGTGGCGCCCCGGACGGCAGGTCCCGCGCCGCATCAGGTCACGCCGCGGCAGAAGGTGGAAACGCGTTCAACTCGATTGTCGAGCGGACGCACCGCGAGCCGCAGGCTAGCGAAGCTTCCTCCAGCCGCGTCGCAGGTGATGATACCCCGCAGGACCGGTCCGCGCGCGTCCCCGTTGGTCAACCACGACTTTTCGCTTCCGCATTGCGCGGAACGGGCATGACGCGGCGCCGTTTTCCTTTGGCGCCAGAAGGTGAAGCAAGCGAGGAAGAAAGCGCTTTGCGTTCTGACGGTGAGCCGGGACGCGGTGATCATGCAAGCGAAAGTTCTTACGCTCCGGTCCTGTCGCATCGACAAACCACGTCCGACGATGGCGCAGAAACCAACATCCGTCTTGGAAGCGAGCAGCGGTCTCATGGGGAAGGACGGCAACCGGGCCCTTCGCGTTCCGATGCCGGATCGCGGCGCAGAGATGGCGTCACCGAAAGCTCACACACCTCCGCCCCGTCGCATGGTCGAAACCCATCCGGCGTGGAGGCCAGGCCGCCAC
>NZ_JAVIIR010000019.1:0-126282 GCF_033977325.1 Mesorhizobium vachelliae | reverse complement strand
CCATTGGCAGCCCTGCGTCAAAATCTCCATGCCTTGCGACATCGTTGGCGTGAGCCACCACGAAAACGCAAGTTTCAGTCCATGCCAACACTATCTTAGCGCTTATGCCCAAGTGGGGGAGATGTCCGGCAGGACAGAGGGGGGCGCTGTCCCGCCGGACTTGCGAATTTGCAAGCGGGACCCGAGCTTACCGTCTCAGAACCTCCCGCTCCTCCCACCCGTACAGCCAGTCGAGGTCCGCGGCGAGCTTCTCCGCCGGCCGCGTCGCCAGCACCAGGTTGCGCGCTATCGCTACCGGTCCCCAGGCGTGCCAGGCCAGCCGGTTGAGCGCGCCGCGTTTCAGCACTTTTTCGACGCGAGGCCGTCTGAGATTCTCCCAGATAGTCAGGCTCTGCTTCGGATCGCCCGGAAAATCGGCGACCAGATTGGCGAGCATCGAGGCGTCCTCGATCCCCATGGCCGCGCCCTGCGCCGCGAATGGCGTCATGGCGTGCGCGGCGTCACCGATCAGCGCGACGCCTTCAGGCATGGTCCAGCGCCGCTGCGCGACCGTGTGGATGGGGAAGGCCGTCCATGGCCCGGCAAGCGCCGCCAGCTTCGCCAGCGTTGCCGCCGTGCCGCGCATGGCAGCCGAAAGAATGGCTGGGTCGGCATGGCCGGACCAATCTTCGGCGATGCGCTCGCCCTTGGTGAAAGCCGCCAGGTTGAAGGCGCTGCCCTTGCTCACCGGATAGGCGACCATGTGGAAGCCGGCATGCAGGAAGGTGGTGACGCAGTCGGTAGCGCCGATTTGCATGAAGGTCTGGCCGGCGGCGCTTTCCGCCGGGACCGTCGCGCGCCAGGCCAGCTCGCCGGAAAAGCGGTTTGCCGCAAAGCCGGCCGGCCGGGCAAGCCCGGCGCGAACCGAGGACCAAACGCCGTCGGCTGCGACCAGCAGGCCGCCCGCGACATTCGTCGCTTGGTCGTCGATCTCGACCGTCGCGGTCACGTTTTGCGGGTCGACGGCGATGCCGGTCACGCGCGCGCCGGTGACAAGCTCGATGCCGGGCCGTTCCGCTACTGCCGCCATCAGCGCCGCCTGCAGGTCGGCGCGGTGCGCCACGAGATAAGGCGCGCCCCAGCGCTCTTTCGCGGCTTCCCCAAGCGGCACGCGCGCCAGCTCGCGCAGGCTCCTTGCGTCCTTCAGCACCACCGCTTGCGGCCGGATCGCCTCGGGTAGCAGGCGATCGAGCACGCCGAGCCGGCGCAAGATACGCGTCGCATTGGGGGAAAGCTGGAGGCCGGCGCCGGCCGCTTCGAGCTGTTTGGCCTGCTCGAACAATTTTACCGGAAAGCCGCGCTCGGCAAAGGCAAGCGCAGCCGTCAGCCCGGCAATGCCAGCCCCGGCGATGACGATTTGCCGGGACCGTGTTTCAGCCATGATCGGAGAAAAAGGTCAGGCGGCCTGGTCGACATAGAGGCAGCCGGCCGGCTGCGTTTCCGTCGCCTTCAGCGAAGGCGAATAGCGATAGAGCGTCGAGCAGTAGGGGCAGACCTTCTCATTGTCGTCGCCCATGTCGAGAAACACATGCGGATGGTCGAAAGGCGGGTTGGCGCCGGTGCACATGAATTCCTTGACGCCGATCTCGATGACCGGATGGCCCGCGTCGTTCTGGAAATGAGGAATGCTACCGCCTGCCATCGAAGTCTCCAATTCGGTTCGGCCAGTGGGTGTGGCCAGCCTGCATCTGGAGCATAACAGACCAGTTTGCAAGATCGATGAAATCAAACTGTCGCAAAAGCCTGTCAGAGGATAAGTTGAGCCGGTTAAGCGCATGAGGCCGGGCGCGGAGCGATTCCGTGACGATCATGCGCCACAAAGAAGTGCTAGAGCGTCGCCGAACGGCAATATGCGGCGCGCAGGGACGGTTGCGGGCAAGAGCGGGAAACCATGAACGAACTGAAGCCGGTGCAGAGCGAGTTCATCACCGTCGAGGCGGCAAGCCCGGACGGTGGCAATCCCGACCGTTTCGTCAACCGTGAATTCTCCTGGCTGCAATTCAACCGCCGCGTGCTGGAGGAATCGCTGAACGAGCATCATCCGCTGCTTGAACGCGTCCGCTTCCTGTCGATCTCGGCCGCTAATCTCGACGAGTTCTTCATGGTCCGCGTCGCCGGCCTTGCCGGCCAGGTGCGTGAGGGCATCGCCCTGAAAAGCCCGGACGGCCGCACCCCCGAGCAGCAGCTCGAGCAGTTGCTGCGCGAGGTCGAGCGCCTGCAGGAAGATCAGCAGAAGAGCCTCTCGGCGCTGGTGGTCCTGCTCAACAAGGAAGGCATCGAAAGCATCACCCGCGATGCGCTCACCAAGGACGAGAAGGCCTGGCTGGAGGAGCATTTCCAGGAACAGGTTTTCCCGGTGCTGACGCCGCTGTCGATCGACCCGGCGCATCCGTTCCCGTTCATTCCCAATCTCGGTTTCTCCATCGCGCTGCAACTGCGCCATCGCAAGAACGGCGAGGAGATGAGCGCGCTCTTGCGCCTGCCGGTGGCGCTCAAACGCTTCATCCGTCTGCCCGACCGCAAGCATCATGTGCGCTTCATCCCACTGGAAGAAGCGGTCGGCATCTATATCGGCAAGCTTTTCCCTGGCTATGAGGTCAAGGGTTCGGGCACATTCCGCATCATCCGCGACAGCGATATCGAGGTCGAGGAAGAGTCGGAAGATCTCGTGCGCCTGTTCGAGACGGCGCTGAAACGGCGCCGGCGCGGTTCGGTGATCCGCATCGAGTTCGACACGCTGATGCCGGCGGAATTGCGCGATTTCGTCGCTGGCGAGCTCGGCGTCTCGGCGAGCCGCATCAGCGTGCTGACCGGCCCGCTGGCGCTCAACCAGATTTCCGAAATCGTCGCCATTCCGCGCGACGACCTGAAATTCACGCCTTACAATCCGCGCTTCCCCGAGCGCATCCGCGAGCATGGTGGCGACTGCCTAGCTGCCATCCGCGAGAAGGACATCATCGTCCACCACCCCTACGAATCCTTCGACGTGGTGGTGCAGTTCCTGCGCCAGGCCGCGGCAGATCCGGAGGTGGTGGCGATCAAGCAGACGCTCTACCGCACCTCCAACGACAGTCCGATCGTGCGCGCGCTGATCGACGCCGCCGAAGCCGGCAAGTCGGTGACGGCGCTGGTCGAGCTTAAGGCGCGCTTCGACGAGGAGGCCAATATCCGCTGGGCGCGCGACCTCGAACGCGCCGGTGTCCAGGTCGTGTTCGGCTTCCTGGAGCTGAAGACGCATGCCAAGATGTCCTTGATCGTGCGCCGCGAGGACGGCCGTCTGCGCAACTACGTCCATCTCGGCACCGGCAACTATCATCCGGTCACGGCCCGCATCTATACCGACCTGTCCTTCTTCACCACCGATCCGACCATCGCGCGCGATGTCGCCCAGATCTTCAACTTCATCACCGGCTATGCCGAACCGGCGGAGGAGATGCGCCTTGCCGTGTCGCCGTTCACGCTGCGCAAGCGCATCCTGAGGCACGTCGCCGAGGAGATCGTCCATGCGCGTGAAGGCCGGCCGGCACGCATCTGGATGAAGATGAACGCACTGGTCGACCCGATCATCATCGACGCGCTCTACGACGCCAGCCGCGCCGGCGTCGAGATCGACCTCGTCGTGCGCGGCATCTGCTGCCTGAGGCCGCAGGTGCCTGGCCTCTCAGAGAACATAAGGGTCAAATCGATCGTCGGCCGTTTCCTCGAGCACAGCCGCATCTTCTGCTTCGGCAACGGCCATGGCCTGCCGTCGGACGAGGCGATCGTCTACATCTCGTCCGCCGACATGATGCCGCGAAATCTCGACCGCCGCGTCGAGACCCTGGTGCCGATCACCAATCCAACTGTGCATGAACAGGTGCTTGGCCAGATCATGCTGGGCAATGTCATGGACAACCAGCAAAGTTTCGACGTATTGGCTGACGGCACCTCCCGGCGCGTTGTGCTGGAAGAGGGTGAGGAACCGTTCAACGCGCAGGAATATTTCATGACCAATCCGAGCCTCTCCGGACGGGGCGACGCGCTAAAATCGCATGCGCCCAAGCGCATTGCCCAGTTCAAGCGCCGCAAGAAGAACGGCGCCGCGTGATCGCAGTTTCCCAGGGCCGGCTTCAGGACCGGCGGCCGCTGTCGATCATCGACATTGGATCGAACTCGATTCGCCTTGTCGTCTATGAGGGGCTGGCGCGCTCGCCCACGCTTCTGTTCAACGAGAAGATGCTGGCTGGCCTTGGCCGCGGCATCGTTTCGACGGGCAAGCTCGACCCGGAAGCGGTGACGCGCTCGATGGAGGAATTCCGCCGGTTCCGCGCGTTGTCGGATCAGGCGGGCGCCGAGCACATCTATGTGCTGGCAACCGCCGCCGCGCGCGAGGCCGGCAACGGTCCCGATTTCATCCATCGCGCCGAAGACGTGCTGAAGACCGAGATCCGCGTGCTCAGCGGCCGCCAGGAGGCTTATTATTCGGCGCTCGGCGTCATTTCCGGCTTCCATCCCGCCAACGGCATCGCCGGCGACCTTGGCGGCGGCAGCCTCGAACTCATCGACATCAATCGCGAGGCGATCGGCGACGGCATCACGCTGCCGCTTGGCGGCCTGAGGCTCCAGGACATGGCGAAGAACTCGCTCGTCCAGGCGCAGAAGATTGCGCGCCAGGAGCTGACGCGGGCAAAGCTGCTCAAGGGCGGGCAGGGCAGGGTCTTCTATGCCGTCGGCGGCACCTGGCGAAACCTCGCCAGGCTGCATATGGAGATGACCAACTACCCGCTCGGCGTCATGCACCACTACGAGATTTCGGCCGACAGCGCGCAGGCTTTCCTGAAACAGGTGGCCAGGGGCGAGGTCGAGAAGGTGCGCGGCATCGAAGGCGTCTCCAAGAACCGCCGCTCGCTCCTGCCTTACGGCGCAGTCGTGCTGCAGGAGATCATGGCGGCTATGCAGCCCTCCAAGATCGTCGTTTCGGCGCAGGGTGTGCGCGAGGGCTTCCTCTATTCGCTGCTCGACGCCGAGGAGCAGAAATCCGATCCGCTGATATCGGCCGCCGAGGAACTGGCGCTCTTGCGCTCGCGCTCGGTGCACCACGCGCATGACCTCGTCGAATGGACCGGCAAGGCGTTCAAGGCCTTCGGCATCGACGAGACCGAGGACGAGGCGCGCTACCGCCATGCCGCTTGCCTGCTCGCCGATATCGGCTGGCGCGCGCATCCGGAGTATCGCGGCAGGCAGTCGCTCAACATCATCGCGCATGCCTCCTTCATCGGCGTCGACCATCCCGGTCGCGCCTATCTGGCCCTGGCCAACGCCTATCGCCACGACGGCATCTTCAACGACGGCATCGCACCCGAGATCAAGGCGCTGGCGCCGCCCAGGCTGCTCGAGCGCGCCCGCGTGCTGGCGGCGATGATGCGTGTGGTTTATCTCCTCACAGCGGCAATGCCCGGCGTGATGCCGAGGCTGAAATGGGAGAGCCGCGGCAACGGCGCGCTGGCTCTGGTGCTGCCGGCCTCGCTCGCCGACCTCTATGGCGAGCGCCCCGCTGGCCGGCTGGCGCAGCTGGCGCGCATCACCAACCGCCGCCTTGTGCTGGCGGTCGAGGGCGGGCCAAGTGTCTCGGTGAAATAGGGCGTTTCGGTCAAATAGGGCCGGGTCAAGTCACCTCGGCGCCGATCCCGAAGCCACGACCGTCAGCAGACCATGCGCCGGCGCCGGCCATGGCGAGCGCCAGGAAGCCGCCGGCAATGGCGATATCCTTCATCAGCATCTGCTGGTGCAGGAAGGCAAGCGTGGCGTCGTCGGCGCCCTGGCCATAATGGCCGATGAAGCCGGCGACGACACAGAAGGCGGCAAGCAAAAGCGCCACGATCCGCGTCTGGAAGCCGACGAGGATCAAAAGCCCGGCAATTAGCTCGAACAGCCCTGTGCCCCAGGCCGCCAAAGTCGGCAGCGGCATCCCGAGGCTGGCGAAATAGCTGGTCGTGCCTGCGATGTTGGTCAGAGCCTGGAAGCCGGAAGGCACGAAGAGCGCGGCAAACAGGAGCCGCGAGACAAGAAGCAGTGCGTTGCGGGCCATGGCCACCTCCCTGCCGTCAGCCGATGCAGTTTACGCCTGCATTGGAAAACGAAAAAGCGGCGCGGAAAATTCCGCGCCGCTTCAGTTGGGACTTAGGAGGAAAAGGATCAGGCGCGCTTGGCGTCGATCGAATAGGCGCCGGCGCCGGAAGAGGCGAGCAGGATGAAGCCGCCGGTGATAGCGAGGTTCTTAAGGAACTGGATCATCTGCATCTGGTCGGCCCAGCCGGTGTGGGCGACGAGACCCGTGGCGATCGTGAAGATGGCGAGCACCCAGGCGGCGATCCGGGTCTGAAAGCCGACGAGGATGGCAAGGCCGCCGAGCAGTTCGATCAGGCCGACGATAACGGCGGTTACGGTCGGCACAGGCAGGCCAAGCGCGCCGAAATAGGCGGCGGTGCCGGAAATGGCGGTAAGCTTGCCGAAGCCGGAAAGCAGGAAGATGACCGCGAGCAGTACGCGGCCGAGCAGAATGGTGGTGGAGCTGTTGGACTGGGCGCCGTTGCCGGCGACGGAAGTGTTGATGGACATTGGCGGTTCTCCGAATGGGTTGGATGCCCACTCAGATAGCTCACGAGGACTGTTCACCAAAGCCGTATATGCGGCAACACATTGTTCACAGATTCAATATTTCTGCGAAGGCAAACCTGGCGCGAAATTCCTGTCGAGGGGATCAGTGGCGAGAGTAAATTCTCCCGCCGCCAAATACCTGCCATCGTCGTCCAAGGGGCAGGACGACGAAGCAACATTCACCCCGGATGCGTCATGTCTTCGGGCCGCACCAGCCGGTCGTAATCGGCCTCGCTGACCAGACCTGTGGCCAGGGCCTCCTCGCGCAAGGTCGTGCCGTTCTTGTGCGCGGTCTTGGCGATCTTGGCTGCGTTGTCGTAGCCGATGGTCGGCGCCAGCGCCGTCACCAGCATCAGCGAGCGATCGAGCGCGGCCTTGATGTTGTCCTCGCGCGCCTCGATGCCGACCACGCAATTGTCGGTGAAGGACACGGAGGCGTCGGCCAGCAGCTGTACCGACTGCAGGAAGTTGTAGGCCATCAGCGGGTTGTAGACATTGAGCTCGAAATGGCCCTGGCTGCCGGCGAAGGTGAGCGCGGCATTGTTGCCGAACACCTGCACGCAGACCTGCGTCAGCGCCTCGCACTGGGTCGGATTGACCTTGCCCGGCATGATCGACGAACCCGGCTCGTTCTCCGGCAGCGACAGCTCGCCGAGGCCGGAGCGGGGGCCGGAGCCGAGGAAGCGGATGTCGTTGGCGATCTTGAACAGCGCCGCGGCGGCAGCGTTGATCGCGCCATGCGAGAACACCATGGAATCGTGCGCTGCAAGCGCCTCGAACTTATTCGGCGCCGTCACGAAAGAAATACCGGTGATGGCGGCGATGCGGTCCGCTACCTTTTCCGCGAAACCGACCGGCGCATTGAGGCCGGTGCCGACCGCGGTGCCGCCTTGCGCCAGTTCCTGCAGGCCGGGCAGCGTCAGCTCGATGCGCTTGATCGACGAAGCGACCTGCGCGGCATAGCCGGAAAATTCCTGGCCAAGCGTCAAAGGCGTGGCATCCTGAGTGTGTGTGCGGCCGATCTTGATGATGTGGTTGAAGGCGCGGGCCTTGGCGTCGAGCGCCTTGTGCAGGTGATGCAGGGCAGGGATCAGATGATGCACGACCCGCTCGGCGCAGGCGATGTGCATGGCCGTCGGATAGGTGTCGTTCGACGACTGGCTCATATTGACGTGGTCGTTCGGATGCACCGGCTTCTTCGAGCCCCTCACCCCGCCAAGCATCTCGATCGCCCGGTTGGAGATCACCTCGTTGGCATTCATGTTGGACTGCGTGCCCGAGCCCGTCTGCCACACAACCAGCGGGAAATGATCGTTGAGCTTGCCGTCAATGACTTCCTGCGCCGCCTCGACGATCGCCTTGCCGATGGCGGGATCGAGCCGCTTCATCTCCATGTTCACTTCGGCCGCGGCGCGCTTGACGACACCCAGCGCGCGCACGATCGAAGCCGGCTGCTTCTCCCAGCCGATCTTGAAATTGCCCAGCGAACGCTGCGCCTGCGCGCCCCAATAGCGGTCGGCCGCCACTTCGATCGGGCCGAACGTATCGGTTTCTGTTCTGGTCTTTTCAGCGCTCACGGGAACTCTCCGGTCTGTCGATTTGGGCAACGGCGTATCGCGTTGCACAAACGGCATCAAGCGAAGATTGCGGGCGGGGAAGATGCAAATCGGTTGAAGGAGCGCGCCGGCAATCTCCCCCCTAGGGGCCCTCAAGGGGGGAGATGTCGCCGAAGGCGACAGAGGGGGTCGCCGCGCGTGAAGTGTCAACCTTTCTTCGCTTCCGCAAGCCCTCGGCGGTCTACGTGAGATGACCCCCTCTGGCCTGCCGGCCATCTCCCCCTCGAGGGGGGAGATTGCTCACTCCATCGGCGGTCCGACAATATCGATGCCGTTCTCGGCGCACAGCCTCGTCAGCATCTCAATCATCTCCGGCGTCGGCACCGCCGCTTGGGGCAACTCGGCCCGCTCCGCCGGGCGGCTCGCCTTGCGCACCATCGTCTCGAAGTCCGAACCGCGCGTGATGGTAAGCGTGTGCGCGCCTTCCGGAGACTCCACCTTGTAGGTATGCGGCAGACCTTTGGGCGCGAGCACGGTTTCGCCGGCGCCGGCAATACGCTGGCGGCCGTCGACGACGAAACGTATCCGTCCTTCGAGGATATGAAACACCTCGTCCTCATTGCGATGCACGTGCAGCGGAGCGGAATCGCCGTAGGGCTGGCGGTGTTCGATGACGCAAATGCCATCCTCGCCGTCGGCCGACGAAACCTGGATGGCGACGAGCGTGTTGTTGAACCACAGGAGCTCCTTGCCTGCGATGGTCGTGTTGATCATTGTCATCACTGCTTTCCTTTCGACGGTCACCTAAGCAAGGACGAGCCGGTGATGGAAATCGAATGATCGTATGGGGCGGATTGATGCGATGAATTTGAACGCGCTCGACCTCAATCTGGTGAGGGTGCTCGACGCGCTTCTGCGCGAGAAGAGCGTGACGCGCGCCGGTGAGCAGATCGGCCTCAGCCAGCCCGCGGTGAGCGCAGCGCTCAACCGCTTGCGCCATGCGCTGAATGACCAGCTCTTCGTGCGGCGCGGCAACGACATGGTGCCGACGCCGCGCGCCGAAAGCCTGGCCGAGCCGGTGCGCGCGGCCCTGCGTGAGATCGAGCGCGCCTTTCAGCCGGCGACCGATTTCGATCCGGCAAGGCTGGAACGAACCTTCACCTTCATGGGCGCCGATTTCTTCTCCATGTTCCTGATGCCGCCCTTTGCCGCCCGCGTCGCCGCGGTAGCCCCCGACGTGTCGTTCCGCTTCCTCGACAGCGCTATCGGCGACGTTTCGAAGCTGCTGCAGGAGGATCGGATCGACCTGGCGCTGGAGCGCCCGCTGGAGGTCGCCCACTGGGTCTCCAGCGTGCCGCTGTTCGGCTCGCCCTTCGTCATCATCGCGGCGAAGGACAATGCCGCGCTCAGCCAGGCGGGCATCGCCGAGGGCGAGGAGGTGCCGCTTGATCTCTTCTGCGCGCCGCCGCATGCGCTGCGCCCCATCGATGGATCGATGTCGGGCTTCACCGACGATGCATTGGCAAGGATGGATCGGACGCGCCGCGTCACACTTGCCTTGCCGCATTTCCAGGCCGTGGCGCTGGCAGTGGCGGGCGGGCCATATTTGGCGGCCGTCCCAACGCAGTTCGCGGTCGCGGCGGCAAAATCCCTGCCGATCGGCATTTATCCAGCGCCGATCTCGATCCCGTCGCCGGCCGTTAGAATGTACTGGCACGCGCGCCGCGATGACGAGCCGCCGCATCGCTGGATCCGCGAGCTGATCCTCGATGAGGTTGGAAAGCTTGGCTTCAAGGACTGGGACGACCCGGCGAGCGTTCAGCCTCACCCGCAGGTATAGCCGCCATCCGCGGCGAATATGCCGCCGCTTTATCCGGCCGAAGCCAGGCCGACGGGCGCGGGCTGGCGCAGCGCCAGCCGCCCCGCGACGAAATCCTTGACCTGGCGCACCGCCTGCTCACGCGTGACGCTGCCCGGCTGCAGGCCGAGCCTGAGCCACAGCCCGTCGATCAAGGCGGTGACGCCAAGCACGATCTCCTCGGCCACATCCGGGGAAGCGAGGCCGCGCAGGCCGGACAAGAGGTTGGATCGCATGCGCGCGTGGATGACTTTCTGGATGCGCGCCAGCTTCTCGTCGCGCGGCACCTCGGCGCAAAGCGACAGCCAGGCATGGCAGAGCGGCGGCAGGAACAGGTGCTCCTCGAAATTACCCTCGATCACGGCGTCCAGCCGTTCCATCGGCGTGCGCGCCCGCTGCAGCCGGGCGACCACGGCGTGACAGAGCACGGCGTTGGCCTCGCGCATCGCGTGCTCGAACAGCTCCTGCTTGTTACGGAAATAATGCAGCACGATGCCCTTCGAGGCACCGGCCTGGGCCGCGACCTTTTCCAGCGTCGCGCCGGCGATGCCTTCGCGCTCCAGAACGGCGAAGGCGGCCTGCCGCAGCTCCTTGCGGCGGATGTCGCTGAGACGCGTGAGTTTCACCGGATCGATCCATGCATGGCGAATCCATGTTGACATCTTCGTCCGCTCAGATCAATGATTGACCAGTGGGATAATAAATAGACCAATAGGTCAATTTGGACGATGAGGAGAACCGGAATGTTGCGCATGCTTGCGAATGGCGTCTGTGTCGCGGCCTTGATGTTGGCTTCCCAGGCGGCCCGGGCCGCCGAGGCCGAAAGCTGTAAAGCGGTCCACATGGCGGAGCCGGGCTGGAACGATCTCGCCTTTACGACAGGCGTGGCCAAGGTGCTGCTCCAGTCGCTCGGCTATGAGCCGCAGAGCGAGGTTCTCGGCATCAACGTCATCTACGAAGGCATGAAGAACAAGGACCTCGACCTGTTCCTCGGCTACTGGGACCCGGCGATGGTCACCTACTACGAGCCCTACAAGAAGGACGGCTCCATCGAGAACGTGCGGGTCAATCTGGTCGGCGCCAAATACACATTCGCCGTGCCGACCTATGTCTGGGAGGCCGGCGTCAAGGACCTGTCCGACCTGCACAAATTCGCCGACAAGTTCGGCAAGAAGATGTACGGCATCGAGCCCGGATCAAACCAGCTGATGATGGACGCCATTGCCGATCCCAAGTTCGGCCTCGACGGCTGGCAGGTGGTCGAGTCGAGCGAGGCGGGCATGCTCTCGGAGGTCGGCTACGAGATCAAGGAGAAGCAGTTCATCGTCTTCCAGGGCTGGGCGCCGCATCCGATGAACACGATGTACGACTTCAAGTACCTGACAGGCGGCGACAAGTTCTTCGGCCCGAATTTCGGCGCCGCCACGGTGACGACGCAGGTGCGCAAGGGTTTTCTGCAGGAATGCCCGAACGTCGCGCAATTCCTGAAGAACCTTGCCTTCGACATCGACATGGAAAATGTCGGCATGGGCTACCTCATCAATGACGGCATGAAGCCGGAGGACGCCGCGCTGAAGTCGATCGCCCTGCACAAGGATCGCCTCGATGCCTGGCTCGCCGGCGTCACCACCTTCGAGGGCAAGCCCGGCCTTGCCGCAGTCAAGGAAAAGCTCGGACTGTGAGGCCGGCAGCCTTGGAGCTGACGGATCAGGAGGCCGAGCAGGCCGCTTGGGCAGGCCGCAAGCGGACCGTCGATGTCGGCGGTCTCCAGCTTGCCTATGTCGAGATCGCCGGTTCGGGGCGGCCGCTGCTCCTGGTTCATGGCTTCACCGACACCAGCCGCAGCTTCTCGCTGCTGGCGCCGCATCTTCCGGGCCATCGCCTGATCATGCCGGATTTGCGTGGCCATGGCGGCTCGCAGGCGGGCGAGGGCTGTGGCGTCGGCGATTTCGCCGGCGACATTGCCGGGCTGATCCGGCGCCTGCGCCTAAACCGGCCGATCGTCGTCGGGCATTCGCTAGGGGGCATTGTCTCGATCGCCCTGGCAGCACAGTATCCGGAGCTGATCGGTGGGTTGGTGATCCTGGCCAGCACGTTGAAGCCCGATTTCGGATCGGATCACCAGTTGATCGACGGCGTCGCGGCTCTGCGGGATCCAATCTCGCCGTCCGATCCGTTCTATGACTGGTGGCATGCCTGCCAGCCGGGCGTGCCGCGGACCTTTCTCGCCGGCCTCGCGAAGGATGCGTCGGCAATCCCGGCGGCACGCTGGCGCGCCGTTTTCGAAGAAATCCGCCGCACCGATCTGACCGCCGCGGCGCAGGCCGTGCAGGTCCCGACGCTGATCATCGCCGGCGGGCGCGATCCGCTTTTCGGCGAAGCACACCAGCGAGCCATGGCCCAGGCGCTCGCCGGATCGCATCTGGTGTGGGCGCAGGATTGCGGCCACAACCCGCATTGGGAAGACCCGGCCTTTGTCGCCAAGGCAATAGCGGGCATGTTTCCGGCCGCTTGACTACCGCAACAGCGACCGGCTCGTCGGTGTCAGGCGCAACGTCTCGAGCGGCTTTGTGGAAACAGCCGTCATCGTTTCGCGGTCCGCCTGCCATGCCGGCGAAGCGGCGAGGGCGGCTTGATGGTCGGCATAGACATCGACATTGTCGAAACCGGTGACGATGACAAAGACATTTTCCGCGGCACGCACGGGCAGACGCGGAAACGTGTTTTCGGCATGCTCGCTGATGAAGGCGCCGAGCAGCCGGGCGCTGTTTGCCGCGAGCAGCGGAGCCGCCTCCGCCTGGAAGCGCTCGGCAAAGCCGGCCTCGGTGCCTGGCTGCAAATGATGAATCGAAATCTCAACAAAGCCTGGCAGGCGGCTCTCATCACTCATAGTTTCGGCCTCGGCGGCTGTCGACCGGAGTAACCCCGACAGGTCGAATTCCGCACCCCGCCAGGCCGGTTTGAGCAATAGCACGTCGTCGGAATCGATCATCGTCGCATTGGCTGCATCGCGATGCGCGGCCCAGACCGGCCCGCCATAGAAGGCGCTCAGCGCGTCCTTCCTTGCCTCCATGTCCTCGAAGCCGCGCAGCCAGACGAACATGTCGGGGCGGTCGAGATCGCGGAACTGGCCGATGACGGTCATGCCCGTTGCTTCCTGCGTCTCGACGAACTCCCGGTCGAACAGCGCGATCAGCGTTTCGCGCTGCCCCGGCTTCAGCGTGTATTGCCGCAGTTCCACGACAGGCGAGGCAAGGCGGGAGGGTTGGTTCACGGCCAGCATCTCAAAAACAGGGTGATCATCCTGTTTACAAAACAGACCGGTTGTCCTGTTTTGTCAATCTGCTATCTTGGTTTTCCCCTTCTCCCCTTGTGGGAGAAGGTGGATCGGCGCGCAGCGCCGGGACGGATGAGGGGTGTTCCAGCGAGGTGAGACGCTGGCTTCCCCGGGGCATCCTTATCCGCCCTCACTTCGCTCAGGTACCTTCTCCAACAAGGGAGAGGGGGAGATCGGGATGGCCCCACGAAAGAAGCGCACCAACGATCCGGAAGGAATGCGCCGACGCGTCCTCGACGTGGCGGAAGGTGCCTTCCAGGCGCGCGGCTATCACGCCTCGAGCCTGGGTGATCTGATGGCTGCGGCCGGCATTACTGGCGGCGCGCTGCACCATCACTTTCCGACCAAGAAAGCGCTGGCGCTGGCGGTCATCGAGGAACGGGTCGCTGCCGCCGTTCGGGAAACCTGGATCGAGCCGGTGCTGGCGGCGCCCTCGGCCCGCGAAGGCGTGCGGGCCGTTTTCGAGGCGGTGGCGGCAGAGCTCGAGCAACAGGGCTATGTGCGCGGCTGTCCGCTCAACAACCTCGCGCATGAACTGTCGCTGGCCGACGATGAATTTCGCTCGGCGCTGGCCAGGATCTTCGCCGGATGGCGGCAGGCGATCGCCGATAAGGTCCGCGCCGACCAACTGGAAGGCGGGGAGGGAGGGACCGATCCGGAGCGCTTTGCCGCGCTGGCTGTGGCGGCCTATTCCGGCGCCATGTCCATGGCCAAGACATCGCAGGATCCCGGGGTTTTGCGGGAGTGCTTGAAGGGATTGGAAGGGCTCCAGCCATCTTCGGTTGGACCGGCAGCAAGGCGACGCCGCAGGGTGTTGTTGCGGTAGACGCTGGCGGGACAGGATCGCCTTCGTTTGAAAACGTAAGAGCGCCTGCCACTATTCCTTCAGCGGCTTGATCGTCTCGAACCCCACCTCGCTCTGCGCGCTCGTTCCTTCGTCGTACCGCCGTGCCAGCACAGCCTGCAGGTCCGGCGAATAGAGCGCGGTGAAGGTGTCGATGACATTGCCATTATCGCCGGTGATCGTTTCGCCGACCACCAGCACATTGTATTTGCAGTCACCGAGCTTGTAGCTGTCCTTGCCCTTGACGGTCAAAGCCAGCGTCTCGGTACCCTTCGGCGCCTTCTTCGAAGACAGGCGCACGAATTCGGTCTTGCTCTTGGCGCCGGCCTTCAGCGGAAACAGCTTCTTCAAGTCGCCGAGCGGGATCATCGACAGCCGCCCGGTGTCGCTGTCGCGGAACACTTCGATCAACCCGGCATAGAGATACTGCGTCTGCGGCGAATCCGATTCGTACTTGTTGGCGACCGCGACCAAGCCGCCAGGCGCTGGCCGGAACTCGCTGCGGATGCCGGGCTTTTCGAGCACGAAGCCGGCTTTCGCGGATTTGCCGTCGACGCAGTCGGCAGCCTGCGCGGCGCCGGTGAGCATGGCGAACGTCATACCGATTGTGAGGGTCTTCATGCCTTCCTCCCCTGGATGCATGTTCCAAAGCAATGACAGACCCCCGCCGCGCTGTCGACCCAAGAGCTTTTCATGCCTTGGCATGAAAAGTCTCCAGGGCGCTGGACGGGCATTGAACTGGACGAGGCGGTTCAAGGATGTTTAATCGGGTCACGATGAAACGCTCTTCGCCAGCAACCATTTCGCGCCGCACCTTCATTGCCCGGATGGGGGGCCTCGCTGTCGCCTGCGCCTTTCCGCGCATGGCCTTCGGCCAGACCGGAAAGCGCATCCAGCCCATCAACGCCACCTTCCTCTTCATCGCCGATATCCATGCCTGCCGCATGGCGAGCGGGCTCAGTCCCAACTGCCTGCAGGAAGGCAAGACCGATGCAGCGCTTCTGCGCAACGTTGCGGCCCTGAACGCCATTGCCGACAAGAAGTGGCCGGCCGAGATCAACGGCGTTGCCACCGGCCTGCATTCGGCCGGCACCCGCATCGGCACGCCGCTCGGCCTCGTCACCGGGGGCGACATCACCGACGATGGCGGCGGCCAGGTCACCGAGCCCAGCGAAGGCACGCAGCTCCTGCAGTTCTCGCAGCGCTACCAGGAGGGCGTCGGGCCGGACCGCGTCCACATTCCCGTCTATGTAGGGCTCGGCAATCACGATCTCGACCAGAACGGCTCGCCGCCGCATGTCGACTGGTATCGCCGCGAATTGCGCGACTATGTCGAGGTCAACCACCGCCCCGGCGTGTTCTTCAAGCCGCTGGTGCCGGCGACCGAATACGACGTCGACACCGACTGCTATTCTTGGGATTGGGGCGGCCTGCATCTCATCCAGATGCACCGCTTCGCCGGCGACACCGGCCATGGCGCGCCGAGCAGCCTGCCCTGGCTGAAGCAGGACCTCGCCACCTATGCCGGCGACGGTCGTCCAGTCGTCCTGTTCCAGCACTATGGCTGGGATACTTTCTCGACCGAGCGCTGGGATCCGGTGAAACGCACCTATGATGACGACGGCGCGGGTCGTCCGCATTGGTGGGGCGAGGCCGACCGCCAGGCGCTGCTGGCCGCGATCAAGGGCTATAACGTCATCGCCGTCTTCCACGGCCACCAGCACGAAGTGCCGATGATCTACGAGCGCGACGGGCTCGATATCGTCAAGCCGAAGGCCGCCTATTTGGGCGGCTTCGCGCTGGCCAGGGTAACGGCCGACAACATGGATGTGGTGCTGGGCGAAGCGGCTGGCAACCATGGCGAGATCGTCTTCACCAACGCCTTCGCCAAGCAATTCCAGACATGAGGAAGGCCGCCTCGCGGCGGCCCCCGTCGTCAAGGCAAATGGCCAAGAGGTCAGAACGCTTTCTTGACCTTGTCCTTCACGTCGCCATAGGCCTTCTGCACCTTGCCGGCGATCTTGTCGGCGGCGCCTTCGACCTGGGTCCGCCGGTTGCCGGTGGCCTTGCCGGCCGCCTGCTTGACCGAACCCTTCATTTGCTTGGCAATGCCGGCGACCTGATCCCTGTTCACCATGCGCGCATCTCCTGGGTCTCGATCGGAGCCGGACGCGAGAACCGCATCCGGGTCTCATAACGTGCCGGAGCGGTTCGGGTTCCCGACGATAGCGTGGTCCTTGTACCGGTGGTTGCATCGAGCAATGCAATCCGGTTAGGGTTCGCCGCGGCTGCGGAGGGGCCAGCCCAGGGGGTATCGAGTTTGCATCTTCGCGTGGCCTTTGTCGCAGTTCTGATGGCCCTGGCCGGCTGCGTCGCAGACGATGTCGGGCCGATCAACGTGCTGACCACGCAAGCCGGCCACCCGTCGCCCACCTACATCCCCGATCCGGCCGATGACGGTTCGACCGTCGTCGGGCTGGCCTTCTCCGGCGGCGGCACCCGCGCGGCGGCTTTCTCCTACGGCGTGTTGCGGGCGCTGGACGATATCGTCATCGACGAACGGCCCAAACGCCGCACGCTGATCGACGACATCAGGATGATTTCGGGTGCCTCGGGAGGCGCCGTCGCCGCCGCCTATTTCGGCTACAAGGGCAGGGACGGCTATGGCGATTTTCGCGAACGCTTTCTCATCCAGGACGCGGAGGCCGACCTCAGGACATCGTTCTCGCCGGTCAACTTCGTCCGCGCCTATTATGGCGGCGTCAACGACCGCAGCGGTTTCGCCAGATGGCTGAACGACCATCTGTTCGACGGCGCGACATTCAAGGCCCTGCACAGACCGCAAGGGCCGATCGTCTGGATCAACGCCTCCGACATCTACAATCGCACGCCCTTCCTCTTCACCTACGACACCTTCGCCGCTCTGTGCAGCGACCTCGACAAGGTGCGGATTGCCGATGCTGTCGCGGCATCGGCCGCCGTGCCGATCGTCTTCGCGCCGATCGTGGTCTCGGCGACCAGTCCCCATTGCGGTTACCGCAGGCCGCAATGGCTGAACCAGGCGCTGGCCGACCGCAACGCCTCGCTGCGGCTCAAGGCCTACGCCAGCGCGCTGGATTCCTACCAGAACGCCGACCCGCTCGACTATGTGAAGCTGCTCGACGGCGGTCTGACCGACAATATCGGCGTCACCGGCTTCACGCTCGAGCGCTCCGCCGCGGGCACGCCTTACGGGCCGCTGTCGCCCTCGGCGGCGGTGCGCCTGAACACGCTGATCTTCATTGTCGCCGACGCCGGGAGCGACAGCGACGTGAGCTGGGCGAAGTCCCTGCACGGGCCAAAGGCTGCCGAACTCCTCGACGCCGTGACCAGCACCACGCTTGCCGCCTCGGTGCGCGACGAGTCCGATGCGCTGAAACTCGCCGTCTCGCAATGGAAGGGCGAGCTGGTGCGCTATCGTTGCGGGTTGCCGGCCTCGACAGTCTCCGCCTATCGCGGTTCGGCGGCCGGCTGGAACTGCCATGATGTCCGCCTTGTGGTCCAGCACCTGTCCTTTGCCGATGTCGACCCGGCGATGCAGGCGAAGCTCAACGAAATTCCGACCAGGCTGCGGCTGCCTGTCGACCAGGTAGACCTGACGGTCGAGGCCGGACGCAAGGCGATCGAGGTCAACCCTGACATAAAGGCGGCGGTCGCCGCGATCCAGGCCCGCGCCGGCGTCAGGTCGTCGGCGATGACGGCCGCCGAGGCGGATTGAAATCATCAGGAGACGGTTTTGGCGGAGTTCACCCTCTATATCGGCAACAAGTGCTTTTCCTCCTGGTCGCTCAGGCCATGGGTGGCGATGAAGCACCTGGAGATCCCTTTCGAGGAAGGCTTCGTGCGGCTGCGCACGCCGCAGACCGCGGCCAACCTCGCCAAGGTGTCGCCGACCGGCCTGGTGCCGGTGTTGAATCATCAAGGAAGGATCGTCTGGGAAACGCTTGCTATCCTTGAATATCTTGCTGAACTGTTCCCTGAGAAAAAGCTTTGGCCTGACGACCTTGGCGCCCGTCAACTGGCGCGTTCGGTGGCGACCGAGATGCATTCCGGCTTCCGTGAGGTGCGCTACGGCTGGCCGATGAATCTGCGCCGGCCGAAATCGCACAAGCCGCTCGATGCCGAGGGCGAGGCGCAGCGGGCCCGGATCGAGGCGATCTGGCGCCAGTGCCGCGAGCAATATGGCGAGGGCGGCCCGTTCCTGTTCGGCCATTTCACCGCGGCCGACGCCATGTATGCGCCGGTGGTCACGCGCTTCGACACCTATGGCGGCGAACTGGCGCCCGTCACCCGGGCCTATGTCGACGCGGTATTGGCGACGCCGGCAATGCGGCATTGGTATGCCGAAGCCGCCAAAGAACCTTGGCCTGAGCCCGGCCCGGACGAATAGAGCTATCCCGGAAGAGGGTATAACGTGCCTGGAATTGCGCAATGGATCCGCCCCAAGGGGCGACCGGCGGCAATAAGCTTTCGGAGAAGGAGCGATGGCCAGCAACGAAGCACCGCGTGAAGCCACGGCGTCGAAACTCTTCCATTGCCGTTTGATCCCGCCTCGGCCGGACTTCGCCTTCACCATGACGGAGGAGGAAAGGGCGCTGATGGGCCGGCATGCCGACTATCTGCGCGAGAAGCTTCGCGAAGGCATCATGATCATGGCAGGTCCGGTCGCCGATCCGGCCGGCCCATGGGGGCTTCTGATCCTGCGTGCCGGCAGCGAGGCGGAGGCGAGGGCCGTGACCGACGGCGACCCGGTGTCGAATTCGGGCCGCGGCTTCCGCTATGAGATCCTGCCGATGTTGAGCGTGATCATGTGAGGCCCGATAAAAACGCCTCTCTCGCGTTTTTATCGCTACCCTTTCCGGTCGGCCATTTCACAACGATGCGAGCTGCCAAGGAAGTCCTGGCCGCACGGGTTCGACTGAAGGGCAGGGCGGCGCAAATCGCGTCAACTGATCCGATGGCGGGCCTTCAAGCTTTGGCCGTGCGGCCTATGTGAAGGGGCGGGCCGGGTTCCTGGAGATTTCTCATGACATCCGCAAATTCAATACTCACAGGCAAGGTCGCGCTCGTCACCGGCGCTTCGTCCGGCATCGGCGAGACCACCGCCGCGGCTCTTGCCGCCGCCGGCGCGAAAGTCGCGGTCGCCGCCCGTCGTGCCGATCGCCTTGAAGCGCTGGTTGCCCGCATCGAGAAGGCGGGTGGCGTCGCTCTCGCCATTGAAGCCGATATCGCCAAGGCCGGCGACATCACTGCGATGGTCGACAAGGTCGTATCCGAGTGGGGGCGGCTCGACATCCTGGTCAACAATGCCGGCGTCATGCTGCTCGCTCCCGCGGCCGAAGCCGATCTCGACGACTGGCGGCGAATGATCGAGCTCAACCTGATCGGCCTGATGGCGACCACCAAGACGGCGCTGCCGCATCTCAAGGCCTCAAAGGGCCATGTCGTCAATGTCTCCTCGGTGGCCGGCCGCGTCGCCAACCCGGGCGCGACCGGTTACGCGGCGACCAAGTTCGGCGTGGTCGCCTTCTCGGAGTCGCTGCGCCGGGAGGTCTATGCCGACAAGGTGCGCGTCACCGTCATCGAGCCCGGCCTTGTGCGCACTGAGCTCGGCGATCACATCACCAACGCGCAATCCAAGGCCGGGCTAGAACACCGTCTCGCCACGATGGAAGCGCTGACCGCCGAGGATATTGCGAACGCCATTTTCTATGCCGTCAGCCAACCGCCAAGGGTCAACGTCAACGAGATACTTATCCGTCCGACCGATCAGGAGCGCTGAACAGCAAAACGCCTCTCGCGCTTTTACACGCGGGAGGCGCTTTTTGCTGTCAACCTTTCTCGATTGCTCTCGAATTGCTGACAGCATGGATAAAACCGGCAGCCGGCGAAAGAGTTCCCGGCAAGCGCAAAAAAAAATCCGCCGTCAATTATGTTGGTAGGATCGGCAGTTCGATGAATTGCCATATTGCTTTGTGCTCGATCATGGCTGAAGACCGGCGCGAGCGGAGAGAATGTCGATGGCCACCAAACGTGTGCCTCCAATCCAGATAGCCAGCAGTGCCACCATCGCCGATCTTGCCGATGGCCTGGACAAGCCGGTCGAATATGTCAGGCGCGTGCTTGAAAGGCTTGAGCGATGCAAGCGCGCCTTTGGCAATGCGCAGGTCCGGATCGCCGTGCTCAGTCGCGCCGAATGTCCGAACTATTTGATCGAATACGTCCGGGAGGATTCCAAGACGCTTCAGCGGACCACCCATCAGGATGCGGCCTATAGCGGCAGCACGCATCGTGAGCTTGGAACGCATCACATAGACGCGGCCGGGATGTGGTCGCCGGAAGAAATGAACATCACGGCGGTCTCGGCGCTGATCGGCCGCTTGCGTAACCCGAATGCGCCATCATCGCGCTTTTCCAACGAGGACTGATACATGGCCATAAAATTCGCCCCCAAGGACCAGCCGGCAGGGTCGCCTGCTACCGCGAAACCAGCCAGGCCTCCGCAGAAGGCGCCTGTCGAGGTTGCGACCGATCTGTTCAAGACGCCGGCCGAAGCACCGACGCGCAAGACCAAGAAGAAGTAATAGCCTTGCCGCAAGACCTCGGTCGCACCGCCTCCGGCCCTGCGCTGCTTGACCTGGCCGCTCAAGCCGGTTCGTCTCCGGACGTCGACCAGGTTGCCGTCTTCGATTGCCAGAGTTGCGGCGCTTGTTGTGCTTATGCAGCGGATTGGCCGCGCTTTTCGACCGAGGACGACGCCGAGCTCGAGCGCATCCCCGAAGCGCTGGTCGCCGCCGACCTGTCCGGCATTCGCTTCGAAAACGGCCGCTGCGCCGCGCTTCGCGGCGAAGTCGGCAAAGCGACTGCTTGTGGCATCTACGACGCGCGCCCGCATGTCTGCCACGCCTGCATGCCGGGCGACCCCGAGTGCTTGACGGCAAGGGCGGCGCACGGGCTGGCGATGCGCTAGGAGACGGCGCCGGCTTGCCCCGCCGCGCACCTCCCGGTACCTTCGCGCCGGGCAAGGCTGCGGAGGAAACCCATGAGCATCGAATTCCTGTTGACGTCGCTGATCATCGTGGCCTCGCCAGGCACCGGCGTCCTCTACACGCTGAGCGCAGGTCTTTCGCGCGGCGCACGCGCCTCGATCGTCGCCGCTTTCGCCTGCACGCTGGGCATCATCCCGCATATGGCGGCCGCCATCACCGGCCTCGCCGCTGTGCTGCACACCAGCGCCGTCGCTTTCGAGACGCTGAAATATCTCGGCGTCGCCTATCTGCTTTACATGGCCTGGAACACGCTGAAGGAGAAGGGCGGCTTGAACATCGACGAGAACGCCGCGCCGCGCTCGACCGCCAGGACCATCACCACCGGCATCCTGGTCAACGTGCTGAACCCGAAATTGTCGATCTTCTTCTTCGCCTTCCTGCCGCAATTCGTCAGCACCACCGAGCCGCATGCCTTTGCCAGGATGCTGGAGCTCTCCAGCGTCTTCATGCTGATGACCTTCGTCGTCTTTGCCGTCTACGGCGTGTTCGCGGCATCGGCGCGCAGCCATATCGTGTCGCGGCCGAAGGTGCTGACCTGGATGCGCCGCAGCTTTGCCGCCGCCTTCGTCATGCTCGGCGCGAAATTGGCGCTGGCTGACAGATAAGCCAGTCACTTATCCCTTCACATAGCCCATTGCCTCGACGATTTTGCCGTCCGCGACGCGCATCAGGTTGACGCCGCGCAGCGACTTGCCGTCGGACATCCAGAAGCGCCAGCGGATCGTGGCGCGGTCGCCGGCAACGTATGTCTCCTCGAGGTCGAAGTGGGTGCCGGGTCCGGTGGCGATCGCCGACCACAATTCGACGCAGGCCGCTTTGCCGGTGCGGCGGGCGCCGTCCGGCGCCGGCGTCGTGTTCTCGATCACGCAGTCTTCCGCCACCAGCTCGTCAAGTGCCGACGGATCGTGACGCTGGAAGACGTCGTTATAGCGCCGCATGATTTTCGCCGTCTCGACGGAGCGCTTGGCCGTTGCGATGTCGATGATCAATTCCTGGGTCATTGGATTCTCTCCCTGCGTTTCATTGAGCTGCCAGGCTCGCCTTGAGCGTGATAGTGGCGACGCCGGCCAATGCCCGCGAGACGAGGCAGGCCGCCTTGGCCTTCTGCGCCAGCCGCTCGAAATCCTCGGTCGAAATGCCGGCGACGTCGGCGTCCGTTTCGAGTTCGATGCGGGTGATCGTTGGCCCGGCCGTGGTGGCACCGAGATGCACCTTGGCGATCGTGTGGATGTTTTCGGCTGTATGGCCTTCGCCGCCGAGTATGGCGGTGAGCGCCATCGAGAAGCAGCCGGCATGCGCGGCCGCGATCAGTTCTTCCGGATTGGTGCCCGGGCCATTCTCGAAGCGGGACGGGAAGGAATAGGCGCCTTCGAACACGCCGCTGCCCAGCCGCAGCCGGCCGGATCCTTGCTTGAGCGTGCCTTGCCATCGGGCCGAGGCTTCACGGATTGTCATGGCTGGTCTCCTCTCTGTTTGCGAGAAAGCGCGGTGGTCAAACGCCTTCGATGACGACCTTGCCGAAGACGTTGCCCCGCTGGAAATAGCGGTAGGCCTCGCGCGCCCCGGCGAAGGGGAAGACCTTGTCGATGACCGGCTTCAGCCTGTGCGTGGCGACGGCGGCAAGCATTGCCTCCAGCCCGTTGCGGCTGCCCACGAACAGGCGGCCGATGGTGACGAGGCTGCGCTGGTACACGGCGCCGGGGATTTCGACCGATTTGCCGTTCTGGTCCTGCACGGTGAGCAGCACGATGCGCCCGTAAAGCGCGCTGGCGATCAGCGATTGCGGAAAAGTCGCCGGGCCGCCGGTCTCGACGGTCAGATCGATGCCGCCGGTCGCCTCGCGCAATTTCATGCCCCATTCCGGTGTTTCGGCCGCCGCGATCACGAGGTCGGCGCCGAGTGTCCGCAGTCTGTCGGCTTTCTCGGCGCGCGACGTGACGGCGGCGACGCGGCAACCCATGAGTTTGGCGAACTGCAACGCAAACAGCGCAACGCCGCCTGAGCCGATCACGAGAACCCATTGTCCGGGCTTTGGAATCTCCGCGCCGGTCAGCGCGCTCCAGGCGGTCAGCCCGGCGCAGGTGAAGGTCGCGGCCTCCTGCCAGGAGAGATGGACGGGCAGCCGCATCGCCCATTGCTCGTCGAGCAGCGCGTATTCGCTAAGCATGCCATCCAGCGTGCAACCGAGCTGGTCGACGACGCCCGGATGCATGCGGCCATCGATCCAGCGTACGAAATAGCTGCCGGTGACGCGGTCGCCTACGGCAAAGCGGCTCACGCCGTCGCCGACCGCGACGACTTCGCCGGCGCCGTCGCTCAATGGCACGATGCCCGCGCGGGATGCCAGAGGATAGGTGCCGTTGAGGATCATCGTGTCGCGGCGATTGAGCGAGGTGGCGTGCACCCGCACCAGAATCTGATTTGCCCCTGGCTTGGGCATTTCCGCCTCGCGCAACACCAGTTTGTCGGCGCCGCCTCGCTCCTCGAGCCGATAAGTTTGCATTGCAGCCTCCAAAATAAGTAGACCGATTTACATATTATGTAGACCGATTGTCATATTCGAGGCAAGTCCTATAATGCGGACTCCTGACAGAGGTTGACATTCGAGAGGTCGACGTTGGCGACGGACACACGCACCCGTATGATCGAGGCGACGGCGCGGCTCATCCGGCAGCGCGGCTATCACGGCACTTCGCTCAACGATATTCTGAGCGCCAGCGCCGCACCCCGCGGCTCGCTCTATTTCCATTTCCCCGGCGGCAAGGATCAGCTTGTCATCGAGGTGACGCGCGCCAGCGTTGCCGACGTCACGGAGCGGCTGGGCGCGGCGCTCTCGGAGGAAAGCGATCCCGCCGTTGCCGTGCATCACATCTACCAGTCGGTCGCGCGCATGCTGGAGGAGAACGAATTCTCGCTCGGATGCCCGGTTGCGCCGGTCGTGCTCGACGCGCCGAACAACGTACCGGATCTGGCAGAGATCTGCCGGTCGGCCTTCGAGCAGTGGATCGGCCTGCTGCGCCAGGCATTCGTCAGGGCAGGGGTGCCGGAGCGGCGCGCGCTGGCCTTGGCGCTACTGGTCGAATCCTCGCTCGAAGGCCTGATGGTGATCGCCCGCGCCACCCGCGACCGTACCCCGGTCTCGACCGTTGCCGACGAGGTGGCAGCGCTGGTCGAGCAAGCGGTGCTTGCCGGCAAAGTGGCGCAGCAGGCGGAGAGCGCCGCTTGAGCGGGCAGATCGAAAGGCCGACTGCAAAACCTTAAACAAAAAGGGCGCCTCTCAGCGCCCTTTCCGTATGCATTGGCCAGGTTGGCTGGATTAGAAATCCATGCCGCCCATGCCACCCATGCCGCCGCCGGGCATGCCGCCCGGCATACCGCCGGCAGCTTCCTTCTTCGGAGCTTCGGCGATCATGGCTTCGGTGGTGACGAGCAGGCCGGCGACCGAGGCCGCGTCCTGGAGAGCGGTGCGCACGACCTTGACCGGGTCGACGATGCCCATGGCGATCATGTCGCCATAGTCGCCGGTCTGGGCGTTGTAGCCGAAGGTCGCGCCCTTGTTCTCGAGGATCTTGCCAGCGACGATCGAAGCTTCCGCACCGGCGTTCGACGCGATCTGGCGGGCCGGGGCCTGCAGCGCGCGGCGCACGATGTTGATGCCGGCAGCCTGGTCGGAGTTGGCGCCGGTGGCCTTCACGTTGGCCGAAGCGCGCAGCAGGGCCACGCCACCGCCGGCAACGATGCCCTCTTCCACGGCCGCGCGGGTCGCGTTCAGCGCGTCGTCAACGCGGTCCTTCTTTTCCTTCACTTCCACTTCGGTCGCACCGCCGACGCGGATCACGGCAACGCCGCCGGCGAGCTTCGCCAGACGTTCCTGCAGCTTCTCCTTGTCGTAGTCCGAGGTGGTTTCCTCGATCTGCTGCTTGATCTGGGCGACACGGCCCTGGATCTCGGCCTTCTTGCCGGCGCCGTCGACGATGGTGGTGTTCTCCTTGGAGATCGACACCTTCTTGGCGCGGCCGAGCATGTTGAGGCCGACATTCTCGAGCTTGATGCCGAGGTCTTCCGAGATGACCTGGCCACCGGTGAGGATGGCGATGTCTTCCAGCATGGCCTTGCGGCGGTCACCGAAGCCCGGAGCCTTGACGGCGGCGATCTTCAGGCCACCGCGCAGCTTGTTGACGACCAGCGTGGCCAGGGCCTCGCCTTCGACGTCTTCCGAGATGATGAGCAGCGGCTTCGAGGTCTGAACGACGGCTTCCAGGACCGGCAGCATGGCCTGCAGGTTGGAGAGCTTCTTCTCGTGCAGCAGGATGTAGGCGTCTTCCAGATCGGCGACCATCTTGTCGGCGTTGGTGACGAAGTAGGGCGAGAGGTAGCCGCGGTCGAACTGCATGCCTTCGACGACTTCCAGCTCGGTCTCGGCGGTCTTGGCTTCCTCGACAGTGATGACGCCTTCGTTGCCGACCTTCTGCATCGCTTCCGCGATCATCTTGCCGACCGACTCGTCGCCATTGGCCGAGATCGTGCCCACCTGGGCGACTTCCTCGGAGGTCTTGATCTTCTTGGCGGCCTTGCCGAGAGCGGTGACGACTTCACCCACGGCGAGGTCGATGCCGCGCTTGAGGTCCATCGGGTTCATGCCGGCGGCAACGGCCTTGTTGCCTTCCTGGACGATCGCCTGGGCGAGAACGGTCGCGGTGGTCGTGCCGTCGCCGGCGATGTCGTTGGTCTTCGAAGCGACTTCGCGGACCATCTGCGCGCCCATGTTCTCGAACTTGTCCTCGAGCTCGATCTCCTTGGCGACGGTGACGCCGTCCTTGGTGATGCGCGGGGCGCCGAACGACTTGTCGATGACGACGTTGCGGCCCTTGGGGCCGAGGGTGACCTTCACCGCGTCGGCGAGGATGTTGACACCGCGCAGCATGCGCTCACGGGCGTCGCGGGAGAATTTTACGTCTTTTGCAGCCATTGTTAGCTCCTGACAGGGGCTCGGGAAGAGCCCGAAAATTCAATTGATGGAGAGGCCGATGATCAGCCGATGATGCCCATGATGTCGGATTCCTTCATGATCAGAAGGTCTTCGCCATTGAGCTTGACTTCAGTGCCCGACCACTTGCCGAACAGGATGCGGTCGCCGGCCTTCACGTCCAGCGGCACGAGCTTGCCGTTTTCGTCGCGAGCGCCGGAGCCGACGGCGATGATCTCGCCTTCCTGCGGCTTCTCCTTCGCCGTATCCGGGATGATGATCCCGCCGGCGGTCTTGGATTCGGATTCGACCCGGCGAACGACCACGCGGTCATGAAGCGGGCGGAACTTGGACTTTGCCATGTTGTCTTCCTCGAATGAGAACGGTGAGAACTGTTCCTCCATCCGGCGAGGCCGCCGGACATCAGTTAGCACTCACCAATAGCGAGTGCTAACGTGGCGCTGAAATAGGCTGGCGGGATATCAGAGTCAAGGCGCGCGCAAGGGGACTGCGGCGTGAAATTTTTCTTGCCAAGACGTGACGCTGAAAAAAACGGATCGTAGGCATGCACCAATACGGAAGCGCCGTGCTTCGCCGGCAAACGACGGCGAGCACGGCGTGGTGCGAAGGGCAAGCGGATCGGCGGCGCGGGCTAGCCGCCCTAGATGTTCATGCCGCCCGACACCTCGATGCGCTGGGCGTTGACCCAGCGATTGTCGTCGGAGAGCAGCGAGGCGATCATCGGCCCGATATCGTCGGCGACGCCGGCGCGACCGAGCGCGGTGACGCCGGCCACCATGCGGTTGATCTCGGCATTGTCGCGCACATGGCCGCCGTTGAAGTCCGTGGCGATCGCGCCGGGCGCCACGGTGTTGGCGGTGATGCCACGCTGGCCAAGCTCCTTGGCGAGGTAGCGGGTGAACACCTCGATGCCGCCCTTCATCATCGCATAGGCCGACGAGCCGGGGGCGGCGAAGCGGGCCAGTCCGCTCGAGATATTGATGATGCGGCCGCCGTCGTTGATCAGCGGCAGCAGCGCCTGGGTGAGGAAGAAGACGCCCTTGAGATGGGTGTTCATCAGCGTGTCGAATTCCTCTTCCGTCGTCTCGGCGATCATCTTGCGCAGGCCGGTGCCGGCATTGTTGACGAGATAGTCGAAACGATCGCGCTGCCAGGTCTCGCGAAGCGTCTTCTTCAGCGCTTCGACGAAGGCCGGAAAGGTGGCGACGGCGCCGGTGTCAAGCTCAAGCGCGGCGGCCCGGCCGCCTGCGGCCTCGATCTCGGCGATTGCAGCCTTGGCGTCATCGGCGCGCGACCGATAGGTGACGATGACGTCGACGCCCTTGTGGGCAAGGTGGATCGCGGTGTTGCGGCCGAGGCCGCGGCTGCCGCCCGTGATGAGGGCGATGGGACGAGTGGTCATGGCGAAATCTCCTTCTGTGTGGATGGAGATGCATATACTCGCCGGACCGGTCGATATAATCGGGCATGGATTGCCAACACTATTCAGTCTGTGCGAACAATCGGCGATGGACCGGTTCGACAGCATGCGGCTCTTCACTCGCGTCGTGGAACGGCGCAGCTTCACCGCGGCCGCCGCCGATCTTGGCCTGCCGCGCTCCAGCGCCACCGCGGCGATCAAGCAACTGGAAGAGCGGCTCGGCGTGCAACTGCTCCGCCGCACCACGCGCCATGTCACCACGACGCTTGACGGCGAAGCCTATTACCAGCGCTGCATCGGCATCCTCGCCGACATCGAGGACGCCGAGGGCGGCTTCGGCGCTCATGAGGTGCGCGGGCGCTTGAGCATCGACATCAACGGCAACATGGCCCGCACCTTCGTCATTCCGGAACTGCCGGCGCTGCTCGCCCGCTATCCCGGGCTCAGCGTGCATATCGGCGAGGGCGACCGCTTCGTCGACCTGGTACGCGAGGGCGTCGACTGCGTCGTGCGCGCCGGCACGCTGCCCGACAGCGACATGATCGCGCGCCGCATCGGCATGGCGCGTGAGGCGACGATTGCCAGCGCCGCCTATGTCGAGCGCCACGGCCTGCCGCGCTCACTGGATGAGCTTGCCGGGCACATGATGATCGGCTTCGTCTCGTCCCGCACCGGCCAGGTGATGCCTCTGGAATTCACCGTCGACGGCAAGATCCGCGAGATCGTCCTGCCGTCGCGCGTCACGGTTTCCAATTCCGACACCGCCGCCACGCTGGTGCGCCAGGGTTTCGGCCTCTACCAGGCCCCGCGCCGCCGCTTCGCCGCCGACATCGAAGCGGGCCGACTGATCGAGGTGCTGCCCGGCAATCCGCCGACGCCGACGCCGATCTCGGTGCTCTATCCGCCGAGCCGTCAGCTTTCGCCAAGGGTGAGGGTGTTTGTGGATTGGCTGGTCGAGATTCTGGGGCCGAAGCTGGATCCCTGATCGCGCTCAGAGGAACAACCTCAACTGCGTATGGATGATCGACCGGTAATCCTCGATCGTCCTCCGTCCGTCTGCCTCGTCCTGCGTCAGCGCCAGCCGCACGACTCCGCCGGCAAGCTGGAAGATCAGGAACACGACGCGCCCGAACGCCTCGCGTTGTTCAGACTTCAGCATCGGCGCGACGTGGTCGCAAAACATCTTGGCCTGAAGCCGCGTCTCGGCGATGTCGAGATGCTGCAGCGCCTTGTCGGCCTGGATGGCATTGTGCAGGTCCTGGATGGCCGGGTCCGCCGCGACGCGGGCGTGATAGTCGTCGAGCAGGCGGTCGGCCGCCGCGGTCACGTCGTCCAGCCCGCCTATCCCGGCGATGATCGCGCCGAAGCGCGCCCGGCTTTCCTCGGCAAAACGCTCGTAGAGCATCGCCAGGATCGCCGACTTGCTCGGGAAGTAATGATAGACGGTGGCGATCGGCCCGCCGGCCAGCGCGCCGACTTCCTTCATGGTCACCGCGTCGATGCCCTTTTCGCCGATCAGCCGCATGGTCGTGGCGAGGATCGCGTCGATGCGCTCGCGGCTGCGCTCCTGCTTCGGCCTCCGCCGCGGTTCCGTCGCCTTTCGCCTAGTCTGCGTCATGCGCCAAATCTCGTGGGGCTTTACGAATTCGCGGTTGACAAGAAACATGATCAAGTATCAGTTTCGCCAAATGCTGACAACTTGTCAGTTTTTCGATCGAGCTGCAAGGGAGGGCCTCGTGACCGCATCGCAAGCCGCGCAGGCGGACAATGGCGATTGGCTTGTCGGCAACCCGACGGGCCTGCAGCTGGCCTCGGCGCTGTGGATCGGTTCGGTCGGCCTGCTGATCCTCGGATTGCAGCCGGTGCTGCTCGGCGCGCTCTACGCCGAAGGTCACGTCACTGGCGACGAGCTGGCGCTGGTCGCCACCGCGGAGATGATCGCGATCGCCATCGGCTCTGCGATCGTGGCGATGCTGCTCCCTGCCAGGAACATGCGCTGGAAGAGCGCGGCGCTGCTCGTGCTGCTGGCGCTCGCCAATTTTTGGACCGCTTATGCCGGCAGCGCCAATGCGCTGATCGGCGCGCGCACGCTGGCCGGCCTCGCGGAGGGCGGGCTGGTCGCCGTCGCGACGGAACTGATCGCCCGCTCGCGCCGGGCCGAGCGCATCGGCGGCTATTTCGTTACGCTGCAGACCTTGGCGCAATGCGCGCTGGCGCTGATCCTCGCGCTCTATGCCGTGCCGCGAGCTGGCTCGGCCGGCGGCTTCATCGCGCTCGGCATCGTCTGCCTGCTTTCGCTCGCCGTCGCCTGGACCGTGCCGGACGACTATGCCGACCTTCCCAAGGAAGAGCAGTTCGCCAACGTTGCGACCGTGCCGGCGATCACCGCGCTTTTGTCGATCTTCTGCTATTTCATGTTCTTCGGCGCCGTCTGGGCTTTTCTCGAACCTATCGGCGCGCAGTTCGGCATCGACGGCCGCACCGTCGGCCTGATGGTTTCGGCAAGCCTCGCGGCGCAAGTGATCGGCGCCATGACCGCGACCGTCTTCGAGGCGCGCATCGACTATCGTTTTGCCATCACCGTCATCGGCATGGTGGCGGCGATCAGCTCGGCGCTGCTTGCCTCCGGCCCGGGTCTTTCGGTGTTCTGGGTGGTGGCGCTGGTGATGGGCTTCATCCTGCTCTTCATCGTGCCTTACCAGATCCGCCTCGCCATCACCGCCGACGAGACGCGCACCGCGGCACTTCTGGTGCCCGCCGCGCAACTTTTCGGCCTCGCCATAGGCCCAATTGCCGCTTCGCTTCTGATCGACGGCGCGAACTTCCGGTCGGTGCCGGAATTCGCCGCCGCGACCGCCTTGGCCAGCGTGCTTCTGCTCGGCGTCTTCGTGCTGGTCGCGCGGCGCCACGGCAAGGCCTGAGCGGGAGGACCAGGATGGCAAACGCCTGGAGCAACTGGTCCGGCTTCGTCACGGCGTCGCCGAAGCGGATCGCGACACCCGCCGATGTCGGCGAGCTGGCCGAGCTGGTGCGCTCGGCGCCCGGTCCGCTGCGCGTCGCCGGTGCCGGCCATTCCTTTACGCCGCTGGTGCAGTCCGAAGGCACGATCGTATCGCTGGAGAAGATTGAGGGGCTCGTTTCGCACGATGCGGCGAACAGCCGGGCGCGGGTGAGGGCGGGCACGCGGCTCGGCGCGCTGATGCACATCCTGCAGGATATCGGCCAGGGCCTGCCCAATATGGGCGACATCGACAAGCAGGCGATCGGCGGCGCGCTGGGCACGGCAACCCACGGCTCCGGCCCGACGCTCGGCGCCTATCACACGCAGCTGGAGGCGGTGCAGCTCGTCGACGGGCAGGGCAAGCTGCGCGAATACACCCGGGCAGGCAACCAGGACATGATCCACGCCACCGGCGTCGCGCTGGGCGCTTTCGGCGTGCTCGCCGAAGTGACGATGAACAATATTGCAACCTATCGGCTGCGCCGCCGCAAATGGGTGCTGCCGGTCGGCGACATGCTCAAGAGCTTCGAGACGATGATGGCCGCGCATCGGTCGGCCGAGTTCTACTACATCCCCTTCGCCGACTATGTGCAGTTCATCGCCAGCGATCTCAGCGACGCAGCGCCGACGACGCGGCCGACCGAAGACGACGAGGAAGGGCTGGCGACTTTGCGCAAGCTGCGGTCCGCGCTGCGCTGGCTGCCGTCGCTGCGCCGCGCCCTGATCAGGGGCGCGGTGAGGAAAGTGCCTGCGGAAGACTATGTGCAGGACTGGCTCAACGTCTACGCCAGCGACCGTCGCACCAAATTCAACGAGATGGAGTACCACCTGCCTTACGAGGAAGGTCCCAACGCATTGGCCGAGATCATCGCGCTGACGGAGAAGCACTTTCCGGAAGTCTATTTCCCGATGGAGGTGCGTTCCGTGGCGCCCGACGAGTTCTGGCTTTCGCCATTCTACAAAAGGCTGACCTGCTCGATCGCCATACACCATGATGCGGCGAACGATCCGCTGCCCTTCATGCGCGCCGCCGAGCCCATTTTCCGCAAGTATGGCGGCAGGCCGCATTGGGGCAAGATGCACAGCCTGAAGGCTGCGGATTTCAAGAAGCTTTATCCGCGCTGGGACGATGCGCTTGCCGTGCGCCGCGACATCGATCCGGACAACCGTTTCGTGTCGCCCTACATGGCCGGCCTGTTCGGCATCCAACCCGGCCCTTCTGGCATCCAAAGATGAGCGCCTATTTCGCCACCCTGTCCGACGCATTGAGGGCAGCCGACATTTTCCGGCCCTGCTTAGTGCTCGACCGCGACCGGCTGGACGGCAACATTGCGCTGGTGAAGGAGAGGCTGGCGCCGGGCTTGGCGGTGCGACTGGTCGACAAGTCGCTGCCTTGCATGCCGCTGCTCTCGCATGTCGCACGAGCGCTCGAAACCAACCGCTTCATGACCTTCCATCCGCCGGTGACGCAAGCCGTGCTCGACGCCTTTCCCGAGGGCGACCTGCTTTACGGCAAGCCGATGCCGGTCGGTGCCGCCAGGGCCGCGCTGACCAGGGGCGGCGCCGGCTGGTGGTCGCGCGTCTGCTGGCTGATCGACACGCCGGAGCGGCTCGCCGACTATGGCGCCTTGGCCGCCGCACTCGACACCGAACTGCGCTTCGCCTTCGAGGTCGATGTCGGCCTGCATCGCGGAGGTTTTCGTGACCCCGTCGAGATCAGGGCGCTCACGATACCGAAGCGCATGCGCTGCGAAGGCATCATGGCCTATGAGGCGCATGCGCCGGAGATACCCGGTCTGTTCGGCGGCGCGGCCAAGGCGCTGAAGCAGGCCTCTGCCAAGGCCGCGGAATTCGCCGCCGCCCTCGCTCCGGACCAGCGCCGCATCCTGAACATCGGCGGCTCGAAGACGGCGCTGCTGCATGGCGGCGGCGTCGCCAACGAGGTGTCGATCGGCTCGGCCTTCGTGCTGCCCAAGGATTTCGACACGCCCGGCCTGGGCGGCTTCCAGCCGGCGGCCTTCATCGCCACGCCGATCCTCAAGGCGCTCGATCCCATGCTGCCTGGTCCGCCGGCGGTTTCCAGGGCCTTACAGGCGCTTGGCCTCTTCCCGCGCAAGGGCTGCTATCTTTACGGAGGCAAATGGATGGCCGAGCCGGCGTTTCCCGAAGGCATGAAGCCGAACGGACTGATCGGTCTGTCCTCCAACCAGCAATTCATGGGCCTGCCGGCGGGTGCGGATGTAAAGCCCGGCGACTACGCCTTCCTGCGACCGACGCAGAGCGAGGCGGTGCTGCAGCATTTCGGGGCGATCGCGGTGTTTGCCGGCGGGCGGATCGTGGAGTTCTGGCCGGTGCTGCCGATGGGATGAGGGCGGTGCTATCCAGCCGCCGTCTCTCTCTCGTCGTTGGCCAAATGATACGGGTGGATCAGTATCTCTGCCGGGATATGCCATGCGCGATTGAGCTTGAACGCCATGTCCATGGTGATCGCGCGTTTGCGGCTCAGGATTTCGGAGGCGCGTGAAGATGAACCCAATAGCTGCACGAGCGCCGCCCGATTGAGGTTGGCCATTTCCATATGGGCGACAATTGCATCCACGGGGTCGGGTTCCTCGATAGGGTAATGCTTGGCTTCGTAGGCCTCGATAAGGGCAGCCAGGACATCGAAACGGTCGGCCTCAGGACTGCCGACCGCGGGTTCCTCTTCGAAATAGTGAGCAATCTCGGCAATTGCCCAATCGTAATCGGCCTCGGTCTTAATGGGTCGAATGTTTTCCATCACACCTTCTCTACGTCTATCTTGTCGTACTCGGCATGAGTGCCGACGAATTTGATCAGCAGCCGCTTGAATGTGTAGCTTACATGCACGACCAGGCGGTACTTGTTGCCTGCGATGTCGAAGACAACGCGGTTGTCAGCTACGAAGTCGACACTCGTCCCGAACTGCGCCTTGATGTCAGCTGATGTCTTCCACTCGACGTTGCTCGATGCATTGAACCAGGCGGTCAGCGGCGCTTTGGCCTGGGGGTGTTTGGTCCAGAATGTGACGAGCGTCTTCTTGCTGACGATTTGCATGGCCAGACATAGGCTTTTCCCATATCGGGAACAAGTGTCAAAATTACCAAAATGGGAAATCGGCTGCGCCGGCGCTTTTACGCTAATCGAGAGAGATGCGGGGTCGCAATTCTGATGTTTATTGACTAAGTCAACTAAATGGTTGATCCTGTTCAGGACAGGAGGAGATCCCATGACCATCCACGACCATCCCGGCAAGGAACGCATCGATACGGTACGTGCCTTCAATCGCTTCTATACCCGCCAGATCGGCCTGCTCGACGAGGGCTTGCTGAAGAGCCCGTTCTCGCTGACCGAGGCGCGGGTGCTTTACGAGCTTGCCCATCGCGACGGCCTCGTCGCCAGCGACCTGGTGCGCGACCTCGGCCTCGACCCCGGCTATGTCAGCCGGCTCCTCAAGAAATTCGAGGAGCGCGGCCTGGTCGAGCGCGAGGCAAGCGAGGCGGACGCGCGCCGCGCCTCGATCGCGCTGACGCCGGCCGGCAGGGAGGCCTTCGCGCCGCTCAACCAGGATTCGCACGACCAGGTGCGCGCGCTGCTCGATCGCCTGGTACCGGCCGACCAGGACCGGCTGGTCAAGGCCATGCGTACCGTGCAGGACCTGCTCGGCGACAGGCCTGAACCCAAGGTGCCCTATATCCTGCGGCCGCTGCAGGTTGGCGATATCGGCTGGGTCACGCGTCGCCAGGGCATGCTCTACGCGCAGGAATATGGCTGGGACGAAACCTACGAGGCGCTGGTCGCCGAAATCCTCGGCGAGTTCGTCAAGAACTTCGTCCCGCAATGGGAGCGCAGCTGGATCGCCGAGCGCGAAGGCGAAGTGGTCGGCTCGGTCTTCGTCGTGCGCAAGTCGCCCAAGGTCGCGAAGCTAAGACTGCTCTATGTGGAACCGTCGGCGCGCGGCCTTGGCATTGGCCGGCGGCTGGTCGACGAATGTATCACCTTCGCGCGTGCCAAGGGCTACAAGACGCTGACGCTGTGGACCAACGACATATTGGGCTCGGCCCGCCGCATCTACCAGGCCGCGGGCTTCAAGCTGGTCGACGAGGAACGCCATCATTCCTTCGGGAAGGATCTGGTCGGCCAGACCTGGAACCTGGAGCTTTAGGCTCCCTTATCCCAGGGGAGAAAGAGAAGGCGCCTCAACCCCTGATCGGCAGCCAGATCTTGCCGCCGCAGGAGCTGCCGATCGGCATCATCACCAGCTCGCTCGGCGCCTTCTTCGTCGTCACCATGCTGATGCGCCGCCGGGCATGATCTATCGCCCTGGACGGGCTTGCCCGACACCGCCGCCTGCGCTTTCATCGATCGCTAACCGTTCAGGGCGTTGCATAGCTGCCATGTCGGTTTGCCGGCTTTTGGCGTAAAGCATCTACTTGAATAGTAAGCACGCTTATTATATGTATCGCTCATGGTTTCAGATGGCATCGACAGATTGGGATTTTTGATCCACGACGTGCAGCGCCTGATGCGCAAGCGTTTCGAGGCGCGCGCCAGTGGGTTGGGTCTTTCCTCCGCGCAATGGCGACTGCTCGTCCGCGTCGCCAAGGAGGCCGGCGTCGCCCAGGCGCGGCTTGCCGAGCTCCTCGAAATCGAGCCGATCAGCGTTTCGCGCCTGGTCGACCGCATGGAGGAGGGCGGCTGGATCGAGCGCCGCCAGGACGCGACCGACCGGCGCGTGCGCATGATCTTCCCGACGGAGAAGGCAAACGCGGCCTATGCCGACGTCAAGAGCCTGGCCGGCGAGGTCTATGAGGAATCGTTGAGCGGCGTGTCGGCGGCGGAGCGCCGCGTCCTGATCCGCGTGCTGGACACCATCGTGCAGAATTTGACGGACGGCGAAACATCGTCTCTGGAAAAGATAAAGAATACGGAAGGCGCAGCAGCATGAACGCGGCAGCCAAGATAGAAGACGACAACGTCACCAAGCTTGCGCCGGCGCAGCCGGTCGCGGAAGCGCCGACGCAGCCGGCGGCCACTCCGGTCGCGGTGGCTCCCGAGCCGCAACCGGCCCCGGTCGCGCCAAAGAAGAAGCGCCGTCCCGGTCGCTTCCTGTTGATGGTCGCCCTGCCGCTCGCGCTGCTTGCGGGCGGCGCGTATGTCTGGGTGACGGGCGGCCGCTATCAGGAAACCGAGAACGCCAACCTGCAGCAGGCCAGGATTTCGGTCGCCTCCGACACGGCCGGCCGCATCGTCCAGGTCGGCATCGCCGACAACCAGCTGGTCAAGCAGGGCGACCTGCTCTTCGTCATCGATCCCGAGCCCTACAAGATCGCGCTGGCCCAGGCCGACGCGGCGGTCGCCGCCGCGCGCCTCAATGTCGAGCAGTTGCGTGCCGCCTACAGCCAGGCGACGGCGCAGCAAAAGTCCGCCAGCAGTGAGGTCGACTATGCGCAGTCGCAATATAACCGCGCCGCGGATCTAGCGCAGAAAGGCATCAACGCCAAGTCCTCGCTCGACCAGGCCCGCAACGACCTCGACAAGGCCAAGCAGCAGCTGGCCGTCGCGGAGCAGGGCATCATCAGCGCCAAGGCGGCGCTCGGCGGCAATCCGGACATCGAGACCGACAAGCATCCGACCGTGATGTCGGCTTTGGCCGCGCGCGACAAGGCCGCCTACAACCTGTCGCAGACGACGGTGAAGGCGCCGGCCGACGGCGTCATCTACCAGGCCGCCTCTTTCAAGGTCGGCCAGTATGTTTCCGTCGGCACCCCCCTGTTCGCGCTGGTCGAGACCGGCGACACCTGGATCGACGCCAATTTCAAGGAAACCCAGCTCACCAACATGAAGCCGGGCCAGAAGGCCGAGATCGTCGTCGACACCTATCCGGGCCGCACCTTCGAGGCGACCGTCAAGGCGATCGGCGCCGGCACGGGCGCGGAGTTCTCGCTGCTGCCCGCGCAAAACGCCACCGGCAACTGGGTCAAGGTCACGCAGCGCATTCCCGTGCGCCTGGAGCTGACCGATCCCGACGCCAAGATGGCGCTGCGCACCGGCATGAGCGCCACCGTCACCGTCGACACCGGCGTGGCGCGCGGCCTGCCGTCGATCTTCGGCCATGCCACGGCAGGGGAGCAGTAACGACAGCGGCGCCCGCCGGGACAAGGCGGGCAGGGGATTGGTCTGATGGCAGGAGTGGCGAGGATCGGCACGGCAGGCCGCTTGGCGGCTTGTTCGAAAGCTGGGACCTTGGCGCGGACCCGTCGGTCCTCAGGTTTCCGGGCGGCAGGCATCCGCTCCAACAGAGACTTTCGGTCGATGTAACCCCCACATCGATAGTCGCGTCCCACCGCGATGAAGGTCTCTCAACGGAAGGCTCGCCGCCCGGAAACCTAGAGCCGGATGATTTCAGGTCTGTTCGACCTGAAATCTGAATCCGGCTCTAAATCAAAGAGATAGAGCATGATGTCATCCGAAAACCGCTCCACACTTTTCGGCATCATGATCTAGTGTACACGTTTTTGTTACCTGCTGGAAGTTCAGCATTATGAGCACGCCCGAAGCCTTCAAAGAAGTGCCGCATCGCGGACTGATCACGGTCGCGCTGATGCTGGCGACGATCATGCAGGCGCTCGACACCACGATCGCCAACGTGGCGCTGCCGACCATGACCGGCGACCTCGGCGCGTCGCCCGACAACATCAACTGGGTGCTGACCTCCTATATCGTGGCCGCCGCGATCATGACGCCGGTCACCGGGTGGCTCGCCGACCGGCTCGGCCGCAAGGAACTGTTCCTCGGCTCCGTCGTCGGCTTCACCATCTTCTCCATGCTCTGCGGCCTCGCCTGGAGCCTCGAGACGATGGTGCTGTTCCGTCTGCTGCAGGGCGTCTTCGGCGCTGCCATCGTGCCGCTGTCGCAGACCTTCCTGCTCGACATCAACCCGAAGGAGCGCCACGGCCAGGCGATGGCGATCTGGGGCGCCGGCATCATGCTGGGGCCGATCCTGGGGCCGACGCTCGGCGGCTGGCTGACGGAAAACTTCAACTGGCGCTGGGTCTTCTTCATCAACCTGCCGGTCGGCATCCTCGCCTTCCTTGGCATGGCCGCCTATCTGCCCGTCATCGCCAAGCGCGTGCGCGGCTTCGACTTCTTCGGCTTCGCCATGATCTCGCTCGGCGTCGGCGCGCTGCAGCTTCTGCTCGATCGCGGCGGCGAGGTCGACTGGTTCAACTCGGCCGAGATCTGGATCGAGCTCGGCCTGTCGCTCACCGGCTTCTGGGTGTTCATCATTCATACGGTGACCGCCGAGCATCCCTTCATCGACCCGAAGATCTTCCTCGACCGCAATTTCGTGACCGGCCTGGGCTTCATCTTCGTCATGGGCGTGCTGATCCTGGCTTCGATGTCGCTCCTGCCGCCGATGCTTGCCAACATCTTCGGCTACCCGACCGTGACGATCGGCGTCGTGCTGGGGCCGCGCGGCATCGGCACCATGATCTCGATGCTGGTGGTCGGCCGCATCATGCACAGGATCGATGCGAGAATCCTCGTCGCCATCGGCTTCCTGCTCACCGCGCAGTCGCTCTACACCATGGCAAGCTTCACGCCGCAGATGGACAACTGGCTGATCCTCTCTTCGGGTGTCATCCAGGGCCTCGGCATGGGCATGGTATTCGTGCCGCTCTCGACGGTCGCCTTCGCCACGCTCGACGCGCGCTACCGCACCGACGCCACCTCGCTGTTCAGCCTGGTGCGCAATCTGGGCTCTTCCATAGGCGTGTCGGTGGTCGCGGCGCTGATGGTGCGCAACACGCAGATCAACCACACCGAGCTTTCGGCCTTCATCAACCCGTATAATCCCAATCTGTGGGCGGCCTCGCCGGCGGCGGCCAGCGGCGATCCGGCCGCGCTTTCGCAGGTCGACTTGGCCGTCAACGCCCAGGCGATGATGATCTCCTACATCAACGACTTCAAAATCCTCATGGTGATGACACTGGCCGCGATTCCCTTCGTCATCCTGCTGCGCAAGCCCAAGGCGGCGCCGGCGGGCGGGGCGCCCGCAGCCCATATGGACTAGGACCGCCACGCCGGTTGGTCCTAGATCGCAACCAGGACTGGCTGCATCGTTCCAGCATTAAGCGGTTGGATGAACGCGATGCAGAACCCGTCATTTCCCGTATTCGATCTAGGACAATTCGAGAGCGCGAGCGCTGCGCGGAAGAAGGCGCTCGGCGGCGAGGTCGACCACATCTGTCGCGGCACCGGGTTCCTGGCGATCAAGAACCACGGCGTTCCGCAATCCGTCATCGACGCCGCCTGGTCCAAGGCGAAGGCTTTCTTCGACCTGCCGCCCGAGGAAAAGCAGCGCTCGAAGGCGCCCTACAAGGGTTATCCCTACGGTTATCTCGGCCCCGAGCTCGAAGCGTTGGCAAAATCCCGCGACGTCGACACGCCGCCGGACTTGAAAGAGAGCTTCAACGGCGGGCCCCTCTGCCTGCCGCCGGGCATCAAGGACCCGGAGGCACTGGCCTTCTGCTATGCCGAGACGATCTGGCCGGGCGAGCCAGAAGGCTTCGTCGAAGCGTGGAAGGCCTATTACGCGGCTCTCGAGGACCTGGCGCTGCGCATCATGCGGGTCTTCGCCACCGCGCTTGGTCTGCCGGAAACCTATTTCGATCCTTTCCTCGATGCGCCGATCAGCGCGCTGAGGGCGCTGAACTATCCCGAGCAGCGTGTCGCGCCGAAGCCCGGCCAGATCCGCGCCGGCGCCCATACGGACTATGGCAGCCTGACCATCCTCCTGCCGCAGCCAGGGTCGCGCGGACTGCAGATCGTCACGCCGAGCGGCGAATGGGCCGAGGTGCCGCCGATCCCCGGCGCCTTCGTCATCAACATCGGCGACCTGATGGCGCGCTGGACCAATGACCGTTGGGTGTCGACCGTGCATCGCGTCGTCAACCCGCCGGCGGACGAAGGCGGCAGGGATCGCCGGCAGTCGATGGCGTTTTTCCACCAGCCGAACTGGGACGCCGAGATCGCGGTTCTGGACGCATGCCTGGCCGAGGGAGAAGCGCCGAAATACGGGCCGGTGCGCTCAGGGCCCTACCTGATGGGCAAGTTCAAGGCGACGACAAAGTAATGCATGTCGCCCAAAAGTGCATAGCGGTTTTGGGATAACGACATGCGCCAGACAAGAAGGCCGGCGATTTACCTGCCCAGCACCAACGACCAATAGCGCAGGGCGGGATCGCGGCCGTCGCGCACATAGGCCAGTCCGAAGCGGCTGAAATCCGGGTCGAGCATGTTGCGGCGGTGGCCGTCCGAATGCATCCAGATATCGAACAGCTTCTCAAGGTCGAAGCGGCCTTCGGCGATGTTTTCGGCCGCCGCGCCGCGTACGCCATTGTCCTTCATGCGCGAGGCGAAATCCTTGCCCCAGCCGGTGGTGTGGCTCATGCGCTCGCGCGAGGCCATGTAGCCGGCCTGCTGCAGCGCGGCCTGTTCGAGCTGCGCGTCGGGAGCGAGCGCCGGCAGCCCGGCGGCGCCGCGGATACTGGCAAGCGTCGCCGTGGCCGACGAAGAGACGCCGGCGCCTTCGCCGGTCGGCACTGTGACGGTGCCGCAGGCCGAGATGCCGGCAAGCGCCGCCAGGCCGGCGGCCTTGAGCAGCGAACGGCGGTTCAGGTCGGGGAGGGCTGTGATGGCGATGCTCATCTGGCCTCTGATACCGGCGATCATGGCTTTTGCCGGGCAGGGGATGAAAGGCAAGGGATGAAAATCGTCTGAAGCGGCGACTTTTCCCGGAAGATCGGCTATGATGCGGTCGTTCTTGAAGTGGCAGCCACGGGCGGCCACCGCAGGCGGTGACCGGCCCGCGTTGATCTGGCGCATGATTGCTTGGCGAGAACCTGCTGGTTTTCGGGCTCATGCACTGACGAACGGAGGACGGTTATGGCCGGTTTTCATGTCATGTCGGACGCCTATGGGATGCATGTGCAGCCCACGGTGCGCCGCATCTCCACCTCGGATCTTTGGGACGCGCTGAAGCTCGGCGCCGAGGATTTCTGGGCCAAGCCCTCGCACTATGTGTTTCTGTGCCTGATCTATCCGATCGTCGGCCTGATCCTGACGCAATGGAGCTCGGGCTCGAACGCCATCCAGCTCGTCTATCCGCTGATGTCCGGTTTCGCTCTGATCGGCCCGTTCGCGGCGATCGGCCTCTATGAGATCAGCCGCCGGCGCGAGCTCGGCATGAGCAGCCGCTGGCATCATGCGCTGGACGTGCGCCATTCTCCGGCGCTGCCGTCGATCGCGGTCATCGGCATTCTGCTCTTTGCGCTGTTCCTTTTGTGGCTGTTCACCGCGCAGTCGCTCTACACCAGCCTGTTCGGCGCCGAGCCGCCCGCCTCGGTCGGCGCATTCGTGCGCGACGTGCTGACGACCGGCAAGGGCTGGACGCTGATCCTCGTCGGCAACGCCGTCGGCTTCGTTTTCGCCGTCGTCGTTTTGGCCACCACGGTCATTGCCTTCCCGCTGCTGCTCGACCGCGACGTCGGTGCCGTCTCGGCGATCGAGACCTCGGCCCGCGCTGTCATGGCCAATCCGCTGACGATGGCGCTCTGGGGCCTGACCGTCGCGGTGTTGCTGGTGATCGGCTCGATCCCGCTGTTTGCCGGACTGGCCGTCGTCATGCCGATCCTTGGCCACGCGACCTGGCATCTCTACCGCAAGGTGGTCGAGCCGGAGCAGATCCGGCCTGTACGCCGGCCGATGTAGGACGGCAGCGTTCTTGGGGTGGCGGCTATCTCTGAGCTTCGGTCGCCATCTTCAAAGCCAGCGCCGTTAGCACCGTGCCCATCATCCAGCGCTGGATGACCAGCCAGAACGGCCGCCCGGCGAGGAAATTCGCGATCGAGCCGGCCGTCACCGCGATGATGGCGTTGACGGTGAGGCTGATCGAGATCTGCGTCACGCCGAGCACCAGAAGCTGCGACAGGACATGGCCCTTGGCCGGATTGATGAATTGGGGCAGCAGCGACAGATAGAGCACGGCCACCTTCGGATTGAGCAGGTTGGTCATCAGCCCCATGACGAAAAGCTTGCGCGGCTTGTCCCTGGGCAATTCGCGAACCTGGAAGGGCGAGCGTCCGCCGGGCTTCAGCGCCTGCCAGGCGAGCCACAGCAGATAGAGCGCGCCGGCGAAGCGAAGCGCGTCATAGGCGTAAGGCACGGCAAAGATGAGCGCGGTGATGCCCAAGGCCGCCGAGACCACATAGAACAGAAAGCCCAGCGCCACGCCGCCCAGAGAGATCAGTCCGGCTTTCGGCCCTTGCGACAGTGACCGCGAGATCAGGTAGATCATGTTCGGGCCTGGCGTAAGCACCATGCCGAGGCAGATCAGCGCAAAAGTGAGATGGTTGGCGGCGTCGGGCATCGGGGTCTCCGGAAGGTACCGGAGATGTGCGCTGCGTTGTTAAAACTCGCAAGGGCTTGTGATTGGCACCCGTTGCGCCAGCGCAAGGCGTGGCGAGATTCAGGTCAGGCCGAGTCGAAAATGGCGGTTTCCGAGAACCGGAGCGGAGCGTACTTAAAGTACGTGAGCACCGGAAGCGCAGGAACCCGCCATTTGCAGGCCGGCCTCACCTGAATATCGGCATGCCTTACCCGACCACGCGCAGATTCGACAACTCGTTGGCAATCTCCTTGAAGTTGTCGGACAGCGTCGCCCCGGTGGCGTTCCAGAACAGCTTGGCCGGTTTGCTGGGGTCGGTCGGATCCTTGCGGAAGCGGGAATCGGACGAGCAGGCCTTCAGCGCGGCCATCGCCTTCTGGTCGCTCGAGCTGGTCGAGGACATGTCGAGCGCGACCGTCATCACCATGATCTTGCCCGCCTTGGCGTTGTCGCACAGCTTCGCCATCTGCTCGTTCATCGCCGCGGTGTAGTTGCTCGACGAATAGTTGAACTGGCCGATGGCGCTCGACGTGCCGCCGAACAGGCGGGTGACCGAAGTGCCGTTATAGCCGACGCCGGTATAGCCATAGGCGGCATAGGTCGACTTGTTGCCGGCCGGGTCGGGATTGACCGTCGAATAGGTGTTCTCGCCGTCGGTGAGCACGATGACGACCTTGTCGTTGCCGCGCTCCGTTTCCAACCGTCCCTCGGTGAAGGGCGGGGCGCTCGACACGGTGCGCCAGCCCCAGGCCATGCCTTCGGGCACATTGGTGTTGCCGTTGGGCTGCATCAGGTCGATCGCCGCCTTGATGGCCGCAAGCCCGTCCGTGGTGGTGACGTCGGTGAGCGGCGTGATCGGCGTGGTGGTGCAGCTATAGTTGGGGCCCGCGCCCTTCGACAGCACCGGCGCATCGATCGGCCGGGGCATGAAATACTTGGCCATATTGGATTGGCGCGTCTTACCTGTGGTGCTCGACGGGTCGTCGTTCCACCAGCTGTTGGCGGCGCCGTAGGTGACCGGGTTCGGCTCGTCGGGATCCTGCGTCACCTTCCAATGGTTGCCGGGTTCGTCGGGCGCGAACATCGGCACGAACATGGTCGCAGGATCGCCGACGCCGATGCCGGTGTTGTTGGGACCGCCCGAGGCTGGCGTGTCGTCGACATTGTAGGGATAGGGACGCACCTCCACGCAACCCTGCCAGCTGGCGAACGGGCCATAGGTGTCGTTATAGTCATATTCGTTGTGGCTGCGCTTGCAGGTGTTGTCGGAGCGGTATTGATCGCAGACGACACGTTTGCTGCCGACGATGCGCTCGTGGCTGGTCACTACCTGCATGTCGCGATAGAGCGAGAAGCGGCTCAGCACCTGATCTTCCGTGTCGCCCCAGCCGGTGCCCTTCTTATACCAGATGCCGCTGATCTTCTGGGCGTATTTGTCGGGCGCATTCAGCGTCGACCAGTCGAAATTCTCGTTCGCTACCGGCGACAGCCCATAGACGTCCATCCAGGGGGCGTTGTCGTTGTCCGGCCCGACATTGACCGAGGCCGCGAACGGCACGAGGCTGAACTGGACCGGCTTGTCGATCTGCTTGATCTGCGACGCCTGATGGGCCAGCGTGTCGACGAGCTGCTTGGCGGCCTGCTTGAGCAGATCGATGCGCTTCTGTCCCGTGCCTGTGCCGGGCGTCGTCATCGAGCCCGAATTGTCGAGCACCATCGCCACTTCCAGCGTGTTCTTCAGCCGCACCTGGGAGCACATCTCGATCTGGATTGGCTTATGCGCATCGCCATCCGACGCGCCATTGAGCAGCGCCGCCGCCGGATAGAAATAGGGATGATAGGTAAGCGTCGCGCAAAGCTTCATCAGGCCGCCGCCGGTCTGGTTGCTCGGCAGCGTGACATCGAGCGAAAAGTTGCCGGGGTCGATACCGTTGAGGTTGGAATTGAAGAAGCCGACCGCGTAAGCCCTGATCTGGTCGTCGGTCGCGCCTTGCGAAAGCCGCCCCGCCGCGGCGAAATTGGCGGCGTCGAGCGCGTGCAGCACCATCTGTTTTTCGCGGTTGAGCTCGCCGAAATCGACACCCATGGCCACTGCGCCCATTATTGGGACCATGGCGACCGCAGTCATCAGGGCATAGTTGCCGCGGCGGTCGCGGCAGAAGTGACGCCAGAATTCACGCATTTCAGGTAAGCGGCCCCCCGCCGACGGATTTTCGCCGGACTACACTTCCACAAAACGCTGAAGGACCGGTTTGGCAAACCGCTCGATTGCTTAACGGCGGCTTCACGAACCGCTAACCAAACCAGTTGCCGTGGCATGGCCTGCAATGAAAAACGCCCGCCTCGCGACGGGCGTCGTGGACCGTTTGCCGTGCGGCTCAACTGACGATGCGCAGGTTCGACAGTTCGTTGCCGATCGCCTTGAAGTCGTCCGACAGCGTAGCGCCGGTCGAATTCCAGAACAGCTTCGCCGGCTTGGTCGGGTCGGTCGGATCCTTGCGGAAACGCGAATCCGATGAGCAGGCCGTAAGCGCCGAGATCGCCTTCTTCTCGGCGGTTTTTTGATTGCTGAGATCAAGGGAAACCGTCATGACGATGATGTTGTTGGCCTTGGCGTTGGCGCACAGCGTTTGCATCTGCTCGTCGAGAGCGGCGGTATAGTTGGCGTCCGTATAGGTGCTTTTGCCGACGGCTGAGCTGGTATTCATGAACAGGCGGGTCACCGAGCCCGAACCGGGATATGCCAGTCCTGTATATCCATAAGCGGCATAGGTTGATCTGTTCTTGGCGTAACTGCCATCGTTTACGGAACTATAGGTGTTGGCGCCATCCGTGAGCACGATGACAACCTTGTCGTTGCCTTTTTCGTTATTATCTCGGCCCTCGGTGAAAGGCTCATTGCTGGAGAGAGTTCTCCAGCCCCATGCGAGCCCCTCCGGCACGTTGGTGTTGCCGGTAGGCGTCATCGCATTTATGGCATTGAGGATTGTCTGCTTACCGGCGGTCGTCGTCACATCCTGCAACGGTGTGATCGGGCTCGTCGTGCAACCGGCATTGGGACCATCGTCTGCGGACACGGTCGAAGCGTTGTACGGTTTGGTTAGAAAATATTTCCGCATATCCGCCTGGCGTTTAGTCACTGCCAGACTGTCGCTCGAATCTATCCACCAATTGTTGCTGTAGCCCCAGGAGTTTGTGCTGGTGCGTGTGCTGTCGGTCCACAGATTACCTGCCTCGTCTGGCGCGAACATGGGAACGAAAAGCGTCGCGGGAGTGCCTGCCGCCGGAGTCGTGTCGTCAACATTATAGGGGTACGGCCGTGCCTCGACACAGCCTCCCCAAGCCTCATAGGGAGCAGTCGTGTAAGTGTATGTCTGGCATGAGCCGTTGCTGTTCCTTTTAGAGCAGGTTCGCGTAGTGGCCATGATATCGTCGTAAAGACTGAAGCGCGTTGCCTTCGTATTTTGGCTTGCGCCCCAACCGCTGCCGCGCTTGTAATAGATATCGCCGACTTTCTCGATGTACTTGTTCGGATCATAACCGGATCCAGTCTTGTACATCTGTGACCAATCGAAATCCTCATGATGGATGGGCGAAATGCCGTCCTGGTCCATCCAACTCTTGTCCTTGTTGGACGGGCCGACATTGACCGAGGCGGAGAATGGAACCAGCGAGAACTGCACAGGCTTGCTGACCTGCCGCATCAAATCGGCCTGCCCGGCCAGCATAGTCACCAATTCGGTAGCGGCGGTCTTGAGGAGTTCGATTCGTTGTTGGCCGGTGCCTGAACCGTTCAGGCTCATCGATCCGGAATTGTCGAGCACCAGCGCTACTTCCAACGTGTTCTTGAGGCGGATTTCCGATTTGGCCGAGAAGTTGAGGTTCGTCTGGCCGGGTGTTCCGCCAAGCAGTGCGACCGCGGCCGGCAGGAAGTAAGGTTGGTACTTGAGGGCGGCCTCCAGGACCAGCGTGCCGCCGCCCGCATTGTTGTTCGGCAGGGTTACCGTCAGCGTCGTGTTTGCCGGAAGGACGTGCCTGAGATTGGCCTCGAAGAATGTTTGGGCATAGGCCTTGGCGTCGGCATCGCTCGCGCCGGCGACGATTTGCTGTGCCGTCGCGATGCCGGCGGCGTCGAGCGCATTCAGCGTCTCCTGCCGCTGTCGCACCAACTCCGTATAGTCGACTGCCAGCGCCACGCCGCCCATCAGCGGTATCATGGTGATGGCCGTCATCAAGGCGTAGTTACCCCGCCTGTCGCGAAAAAAATCGAGGATCATTGCGCTTACCCCCGCCAAGGACCCATATTGGAATACGACCATGGTCGCATCTGGTTTGCTACCATGGTCATAAATCGTTAAATTTCAGCTTTCGCGAAATTATCAAGAATGCGTCGCCTCTTTGACGGCGCGTTAACCCTGCGCTTCCGGGCTGGCAATGTCGGCTCGCTTTGTGGAAATGGGGAAAGCTCGTGACAGGGCGGAGCGCTTCGGTTATGCGGGACCGGCCGTGGCAGCCTCTGAACCAAGGGTGGCTGTAAGCGGTCTTGCCAGGATCAAAATCAGGGACACGGCATGGCGAATCCGCCTGACATCATCACTTCGCTCGACGATCTGGCGGGGCGCTACGCGGCCATCCTGTGCGACGTGTGGGGCGTCGTGCACAACGGCGAATGGCATTTTCCGGCCGCCGCCGCGGCCCTTGCAAGGGCGCGCGCGGCCAAGCTGCCAGTCGTGCTCATCACCAATTCGCCGCGCCGCAGCGCCGACGTCGTCGCCCAGATGAAGGTCATCGGGGTTCCCGCCGATGCCTGCGACCGGGTCGTTACGTCGGGCGATGTGACCCGCGACCTGATCGCCGATGGGCCCAGGAAGATCTTCCACATCGGTCCCGAGCGCGATTTCACCCTCTATGACGGGCTCGACGTCGATCTCGTCGAGGAATTCGAGGCCTCTGGCATTGTCTGCACGGGCCTTTATGACGATGAGGTCGAGAAACCCGCCGACTATGCCGAGCTGCTGAGGCGGCTGCGTGCCCGCAATCTGCCGTTCATTTGCGCCAATCCGGATATCCTGGTGGAGCGCGGCGAGCGCACCATCTGGTGCGCCGGCGCGCTCGCGCGGGATTATGCGCAACTGGGCGGCCGCACATTGATCGCCGGCAAGCCCTTCGCGCCGATCTACGATGTCGCCATGAAGGAGGTCGCCGGCCTTCTCGGCCGGTCCGTCGAGCGCAGCGAGGTTCTCGCCATCGGCGACGGCATGATGACCGATGTCAAGGGCGCGGCCGACAACGGCTTTGATGTGCTCTATGTCTCCGGAGGCATCCATGCTCGCGACTATGGCGATCCGCTGCGGCCCGATCCGGAAAGGCTGGCCGGCTTCCTTGAAAAGCACGGCTACCGGCCGGTCGCCGTCATCCCGCGTCTGCAATAGGTTGGTGGTTTGGACATGACGGGCGCCTCGACATGAAGCAAGCCTTCGAACGTCTTTCGGCAGTCGCGCCGCTGCCCGCGCATCTGCGCGGCGGCATCGTGGCGATCGGTAATTTCGACGGTGTCCATCGTGGCCATCAGTCCGTCCTGGAGCGCGCGCTGACCGAAGCCCGCCGCAACGGCGTGCCGGCCCTGGTGCTGACCTTCGAGCCGCATCCGCGCAAGGTGTTCCGGCCACAGGTGCCGCTTTTCGTGCTGACGCCACCGCCGATGAAGGCGCGGCTGCTCGCCGGCCTCGGCTTTGCCGCTTTGGTCGAGCAGCCTTTCACGCGCGATTTTGCCTCGCTCTCGCCCGAGGCTTTCGTGACCGATGTGCTGGAGAAGAACCTCGGCATCCGCCACGCCGTCACCGGTTTCGACTTTCACTTCGGCAAGGACCGCCAGGGCGGCCCGGCCTTTCTGATGGCGGCCGGAGAACGGCACGGCTTCGGCGTGACGCTGGTCGACGCCTTCCGCGATGAAGGCGCCGAGGTGGTCTCGTCGAGCCGCATCCGGGAACTGCTCGCCGAGGGCAAGGTGGAGGAGGCCGCCGGCCTGCTCGGCTACCGTTTCACCGTCGAGGCCGAGGTGATCGGCGGTCAGCAGCTTGGCCGCACGCTGGGCTTCCCGACCGCCAATATGCGGCTTTCGCCGGAAGCGGCCTTGAAGGAAGGGATTTACGCCGTCCGCTTCCGTCGCGCGGATGGCACGCTCCACGACGGCGTTGCCAGCTTCGGCCGGCGTCCGACCGTGGACGACAACGGCGCGCCGCTCCTCGAAACATACGTCTTCGATTTTTCCGGTGATCTCTACGAAGAAACCTGCGAGGTGTCGTTCTTCGGCTTCCTGCGGTCCGAGCTCAAATTCGACGGTCTCGACGCGCTGGTGGCGCAGATGAAAAACGACGAGGCGGAGGCGAGGGCGCTGCTGGCGGGCGTGCGCCCGCTCTCGCAACTGGACGCCGAGATCGCGTTCTAGATCGTCTTCGGACGTAATCGTCGATTCAACCAGATGGCTCATCCGACTGGTGAAGCAGTTCAACTGAACACGCCGCTTCTCTTGAATGCGGCTGTTCTGATGCTGCGGCAGCGACGTGATATCTGGCGTAAAGGGGACAGATTTGATCGACCTAGAGTATTTTTGTATATTTTTATTTATTTAAAAATAATTTTTACGAGATTGTATTTAAATATATTGAGAAAGATTTTTAACATGCAATATGGTAACTTTTATAGGTAATTGTTCGTTCGTTATTGTACTTATAAGTCAGACTGTCTGTAATTTGGGTAAAGAGCGGAAAATTTGTTATTTTTCGCAGGGATTGAGAGTTTCTAATTATTCATGTAAAGAACTTGTGTGGCGGAGGGGTGGAATGATCGATAGACGCAGCCTGGTGATTGGCGGCACAACAATCGTTCTGGCCGGCTATGGCATCTCCGCCCCAATGAAAGTCGGACGGTTACAAGCATGGGCTATGCGAACAGGTCCGGGGCCAGGGTTGCCGCAAAGTTATCCCCTTGATCATACAGCTGTTGTAGGTGTCACGACGTCGAAGCAGTGGGGGTGCTTCGGTCGAACCGCAGCTGAAGATGGTGAAGAAAAGCGGATAATCGCCGAAGCTGACGGAGATGAGTTGTGGGCAACCGAGATCGGAGGAGCCGATGGCTCGGCTGGCATCGAACTGGATGTCACCGGAGCTTGCCAACAATGCTCTAACCGCTTGCTTTTGCCTGCAGGTATCGACGTAAACAAGGCGCACGGAAATGAGATTACGACGCCGTTGTTTGGCAAATATGGATTTGGCATTCCAGCACTTGTTACCCGCATCAAAGACGGCGCCCATGCCGTAAATCAAAACTTCCCTGGCCGGATATCGGACCGCGCAGTTGCGGCTGCTGTGAAACATGTCCAAGTGAACAACACCGAAGAATGGTCTGTCGTCGAGGGATATCTGGAATCGCTGTTTCGTCCTTCGCTGGGGCCAGATTGGCCTGCGTGCAAGGCCGACCTCTCGCACGTGTACTACGCTCTTTATAATTATCGAGAAGCGCTGTTCAGCCAGTATTCGAAGGGTCACATCACAAAGGCAGATTTCGTGACCCGTCTTCAGGGTGCGCTGAGCGGAGCCATTCAGTTGGTCGCCGAGATCGTAACACCAAGCAAATCGAATGCGGCTGTGGCGATCTTGCCCGAGGTCCAAGCTGCGTTTGTGCTGCACAACAATTGATCAGTCGGGCAGCGGAGGGGAAGAAAATGCATATCGCTCTTATGTTTGCCTCGCCTCTGCTGAGCCTTGCACTGGTGGCTACGGCCCAGGCCGAAGGGCATTTCACGGGTAATCTTACATTTCACCCGGTTGGATGCGAGAAGGTCCGTGAATGCTACCTTGATGAGACCTTTCACTATGTCGATAGCAAAGGGGGAGATTGGGAGGCCCAAAAGGATGACAAGACTGATGGCGCGTCGATCCCGGACTGGGCGCAGCGCATTGTCGGGTACCCTTTCGATCCAAGTTTCATTCGCGCGGCCGTCATTCACGATCACTATTGCGACCGTCATGTCCGAAGCATGTTGCAGACGCATTGGGTATTTTACGATGGGTTGCTCGCCAGCCATGTCTCGCCAGCCAAGGCTAAGATAATGTATGCGGCAATCTTGATCGGTGGGCCGAAATGGATTGATCTCATCCCCGGCAAGCCTTGCAAGCAAGGAGCCACTTGCATTCAACGCGTGTCAAAGGTTCAACTACCAAGTGAGGCATATGTCACAACCGCGGAGGACGCCCACAGCGTAATTGCTCGTGGACCTCAATACGACGAGCCGCAGGTGAGGGCGGCTATTGAAGAAATTCGCCGGAAAATCGAGTTAAACCCGGAAGCTGTTTCCGAAGACGATATCCTCGCGGAAGCCCGCAAACTTCCTCAAAATCAATTCTTCTTCGATAATATCGACGGGGTCGTCATCAACCCACCTCAAAATGATGTTCGACAATAGGTGAGGTGTACTGGAGGTGCGAACCAGCAGCGTTTGACGGTCCTTGTCCGCGCCGCCTGCTCCTACCGCTTCAGCGCCAGCCCGATGGCGATGAAGCTCCAGCCCTGGAAGACCAGGTCGATGGCCAGGAACATGCCGAGGATCCACAGGCTGTTGACCGGCCATCCCACGGCGATGATCAGGCCGAGCAGGATGCTGATGACGCCGGCCACCAGCAGCCATCCCCAGCCTTGCTCCGGCCTGTGGTTGAAGGCGACCCAGGACCTGAGCAGCCCGGAGGCGATGAGCGCGATTGCGAGCAGCAGCGTCAGCACCGCCGAGGCGAGCAACGGGTTGTCGAAGGCGAAGAAGCCTGCGACGGCGTAGAGCAGGCCGCTCAGCAGCCAGTAGAAGAACCGGCCCCAGGTCTTGACGCCGAAGGCATGGATGATCTCGATCACGCCGGCCATCAGCATCAGCCAGCCGACCACATAGACCGAGGCGACGGTGGCGATGAACAGATTACCGAACGCGATGCCGCCGAAGATCAGCAGCAACACGCCGAGCGCCACGAACCATCCCCACTTGTCCCGCGTCTGGCCTATCGCGTCCTTGAGAGCGTCGCCTGGCAGAGTCATGGTTTCATCTCCCTCGAAATTCACCACCGGTTGTGCGGCTAAGGGAAGCTAAACTGAATGGCACTGGCCGTCCAGCAACACGGGCCGAACCGCAGGCGGCCGGTCGTCTATGACCGTAACGCGGTCACTCTTACACCGGACCTCGTCTTTGAACGGCGCAAGCGTCGCCTCCAATGTCTCCCGGCCGGCCTGCTCCCAGCTTCGCGCCACGAATTCTCTAGCCTTCGCTTCGTATGGAGCACGGGCCGCGGGCGAGATGATCCACTCCCGCATAGTGCTTTCCCATCCTTCGACGTCGAGCGGATCGAGGCAGAGTCCTGACGAGCCGACCACTTCGGAGATGGCTCCGCCCGTCGAGGCGATCAGTGCCTTTCCGTAGGCCAGCGCCTCGACGGGTGGCAACCCGTATCCTTCATAGAGTGACGGGTACACGCAGAACGCACTGTTCTGGTAGAGGATGGAGAGCATTGCGTCGTCGACATTATAGAGATGAATCAGGCTTTTGCCGTAGCCGGGATGGCTGTGAAGCTTCTCCAGGATTCCGTCGACCATCCAGCCGCTGCGGCCGACGAAAACCAGCTTCATGCCGCTGCGCGCGACCGTTCCATCCAGGACGAGGCGTCTCCAGACATCCATGAGCAGCGAATGGTTCTTGCGTGGTTCGATGGTGGAAACGAACAGGATGTAGCGATCCGTCTCGATCCCGTCCGGCGGGCGGCCGTCCGCCTTCGATTTGCGGGCGCTGTCGCAGCCGAGGGGGACCAGTTTCAGCTCCGGCAGGTGGATGCCGAGCTTGGCGGCATAGTCCTCTACATCGGTGGTGACGCGCCTCGACGTCAGGACGAAGCGGTCCGCAAGCCCGGCCGCCAGGTTCACATAGCCCGTGAATCTCTTGACGTCGTGCGGCTTGTACCATTCGGGAAACTGGATCGGGATGATGTCGTTCAAGAGCAGGATCAGCTTTGCGCCGGCGGGGCGCGCATCGCTCGAAATGACCGCGACGTCGGTATGCGCCCAGTCGCTGTTCATCAGCAGCAGATGGTCGCCGGGCGAGAGATCGTATTTCTCGCCTGCCACGGTCCTGAGCGGGACGATCCGCACGCGTGAGCCGTCCTCGCGAGCGACTTGCCGCCGCTCGTTTTCCTTCATCAGCCGGTTTTCGATCCGTTCGAGGAAACGAAGGAAAGGGTTGCCGGGATTGCGCCGGCCGAACGCGCCGATTTCCGTTATCAGGACCCGGCGCGGCTTCATCATCGCCATCAGCAATTGCCGTGCCCAGTTCGGCCAGCGATCGTAAAACCGCATCTTGATGCGGGCCGGATCCGGGTAAAAGCTCATGTCGCACGAAATGTCGCCGGCGATGATTTCCGCCGCCATATCAGGCGAAACCTGTCTGAGGACCCGCTCGATCGGGTCGAAGACCGTGAAGGCCACCTCGGAGGCCTTGAATGCAGCCGCCGCGGCCGCGTAGTGGCGTTGCACGCGGACCAGGCCGACCGGAGGCCCGAGCCAGCGCACCATACTCGTGAGATCGACGACAAGACGCATCATTCGGGCCAATCAGTTGAGCCGCATTCTTGGTGGACGCGCGATCATCCTGCGCCAGGCCAATCGAGGTCCGAGGGCGAGTGTCTTCAAAGAAGGGGCGCCGACAGCTGCGAGGAACAGCAGCTTCAAAGTGAGGGCCATCGGTATGTCCGCGGTTCGCAGCATCAGCTCGATGTCGCGCCTTTCCAGGCTGGAGACGCCGACCCCCGTGGCCGCGCGCGATGCCAGAAACGCTGCGATGGCCTGCGCGGGCTGGCCGTTCGCGTCGAACGGCTCGGCGCGATGGCGACGCAACAGCGCCGACTGCCGGGCCAATGCCGCGGCCGCCTTTTGCTGGTCCTGCTTTAGGCGCGATACTTGTCCCGGATGCGATCTCAGCTTCACGAGCGGCATTTCCATGTTGGCCAGTTTTCCCGTCTCGGAAAGCCGCAGCCATAGATCGTAGTCTTCGGCATAGGTGAACGCGCGACGGTAGCCTCCCGCGCGCCGGACGGCCTCGGTCTGGAACATCACCGTCGGGTGAAGCATGGGATTGTACCTGGCGAGCGCTTCCCGCAACGGGTCGTTGCCGGTAGGCACGTCGATCGGCCTCAGCAGCTTTCCGTCCCGGTCGATCTGCAATCCCGCCGTGCCGAGCAGCTGCAAATCGGCATCCGCTTCGAAACACGCCACCTGCAGGCGCAACCTGTTGGGCAGCGAGACGTCGTCGCAATCCATGCGCGCCACAAGAGGGGCCTGCGCGAGCGAAATCCCCATGTTCAGCGCATCGACGATCCCCTTGCCGCTGTTGGCGACAACTTTGACGCGGCTGTCACGGTCGCCGATCGAGGCCGCGATCGCGGCGCTGTCATCGCAAGATCCATCGTCCACGACGATGACTTCGATATCCGCCAGATCCTGATCCAGGATGCTTTGCAGGGCCTCGCCGATATATTGCGCGCCGTCTCTCACCGGAATGATCACGCTTACTGTCGGCAACAGAATAGTCCTTGCGATGGCCGGCCGGGATCGAATGGCCGTTGAATTGTCGGATGCCGGCAGCCTGGCGTCAAAATTCCAATTCCAAAGTTCCGTCGATCTGTCGACTGTCAATTTCCATGTCGAGCCGATCCGGGCGAGATCTCAAGAGCGGGGGCGAGCAGCCGCAGGACCGCTTCGCGCTTTTTCGCCTTCAACGAGAGGTCGCCGTCGAGGCCGACTTCATGAAGCCAGCTTCCCCGCCATTCGCAATAGGCCTGTCTGACATCAATCCCCGGCAAGACGGCGAATGCGGTTATCGGCCGTTGCGGCACCGTGTTCGGGTCCACATGTCGATAAAGCACCTCCCAATTGGCTCCGCCGGTGTCGAGACCGGCGAACCAGTCGAGCCCGAAATCGAGAGGCTCGCGGCCGACGGCGTCGAATCGAAAGAAACAATAGCCGGCCCACAAGAACCATCGCGCGCCTGCCCAGCGCAGATCGCCGTAAAAAGCCGTGGCTTCAAGAGGTTCGAAGGGGTCGCATGGCTGCGTCGGAAAAAGATCCTGGTCCAGGAATCCGAATGCGGCCGGCGCGGCAGGCTCGAGCACATTGTGCCACATCCAGTTGAGCGCCGCGCCATGCGACCGGCTCGGGTTTTTCACAGTCCACGGATTGGCGGGCAGCCTGACATAGGCGGCGCCATGGTCCGCGCATATCTGCCTGTTCTCGCGCGCGAAAGCGTCACCGATGCTGTTGTCGGCCACAATGTGGAGGTCGTGACGAACAAGTCCTCGGGTCAGCCGCAACTGCAGGTCCAGGCACCGAGGATCGTCGAAGGCAACAGTAAGCAGCACATGGCGGCCCCGGGCGGCATCGCGGATACCCGGAATGTCGTCACCCTCGACCGGTTGATGCACAAACCTCCGGTCGATTTTTCGGTAACGGGCAGTCTTGATGGCATGTGTCAGCGGCTGCAGCCTCAGCCATTGCCGCCAGTCGTATTCGCGCAGGGCCTTTGGCACGGTATGGCGGCTTTCAGTCGAATCGGGCCTGGCAATAGCGATCGACCGGGGGAATTTGCATGAGCGCGCTCCAACTGGTTTTGGAAAAGCTCGAACGCGACAGCATCCAAGTCTCTTGATAACCGATTATATACAGAATATTCGTATTTTCGACACGACTGACATTTAAGCGCCCTGCTTGTTTTTTGAACGGAGAAGTCCGGGCGCACCCGGAGTCTCTTCGTCGATCTTGGGGGGTAAGGCGGCGCTCCGGAAAACGTGATGAGAATCTGCTGTGCGATCTCTGCCCTCTTCATGAACGGGGGTCTGCAGAGAGATTGTCTGAATATCAGCGACCGACTGGTTAGGCGCGGCCATAATGTAACGATCCTGACGACGCGCCAAGTCGGCCATGTCGAGAGTTCGGCGACGATAAAAGTCCATCCGGCGCGTGTTCTCTCCAACCCGGGCACCGAATATGCCTTGGGAAGGACCGTACTGGCGGTCCGGCGCGACTTCGACTGTGTGGTCGGTTTCAACAAGATGGCCGGCCTGGATATCTACTATGCCGGCGACCCGCCTTATTTTGCGTCGAAGCTCGGATGGTGGCGGCCGTTCTCGCCCCGCTTCATGCGCCAGCAGAACCTCGAATCGATGATCTTTGCCCCCGGCAACACTGTGCAGATCATCGCGCTCAGCGAACACCAGGCAGCGCTTTACCGCGACTTCTGGCGGACCGAGGAATCCCGCATTCACGTCGTCGGGCCGACGCTCGACCCGAAACGGCGCCGACCGGAGCTGCTGACCGGCGACCGTAATGAAATCCGCGATCGTTTCGGGCTTCCTCGTGAGGCCGCCATTGCCTTGACCATCGCCAACAAACTGAAGGTGAAAGGTCTTGACCGGGTGGCAAAGGCTCTTCAATCGGTCCCGGACATCCATTGGCTGGTCGCCGGTTTTCGCAAGAACGGCGAAGAAGAAACCCGTCTTCGCGGCCTGATCGCCAAATACGGCATATCGGAACGGGTCACGCTGCTGGGCATCCAGGAAGATATCCCGGCGATCGTGGTTGCGAGCGATTTCATGCTGCACGCGGCGCGTTTGGAAAATACCGGCACGGTGATCCTTGAGGCGCTCGCGAACGGCCTGCCGGTCATCGCCTCGGACGCGTGCGGATATGCAAAATATGTCGAAGCCAGCGGGGCGGGACTGGTGGTGCCCAATCGCGACGATCCCGAAATCTGGCGGCAGGCGATCCGGAAGGCCGGCGACCCGGCGGTCCGCGCGCAATGGCACCGGGCGGCCCTTGCCTACGGAGCGTCAAACCCGCTTACCGGCGGACTGGAAGCGGCCTGCGATCTGATCGAGAACTTGCGCCGCAATGGGCGTGTTGGCTGAAGCGCGTCGCGATCTTTCAGATCGCTCCATGCGCTTTAGGTTTTCGATTTTGCGCATGTCTTTATCCCGAAACCGGTTCCCGCTTTCGGGGTCGGTTGGTCTGCCGGGGGCGATGTTACCGGTTTTAAGTCAAATTTTACCGAACGCACGGCATGGCTTGAGCGCTGGCGGGTAGTGCCGTCGGCGCGTTTCGCGTAAGGGGTGACGATGCGTATTGTCGGGAAGATTCCGCTGGCCGTTGCCATGGGTTTGTTGACCGCGCCTGCCGCGCAGGCGGGCGAGGGCAGCTGGATTTCCGGCAACTGGTATCTGACATTGGGCGCCACCGGCCTCGTCGCGCCGAATTTCGAGGGCGGCAAGAAATATATGTTCAGCGCCCAGCCGATCATATCGCTCGGCAAGGTCGGCCCCGAGGCGCGCTTCACCTCGCGCAACGACAACATCTCGCTGGCGCTGATCGATGACGGTTCCGTTCGCGCCGGCTTGACCGGCAAGTTCATATTCTCGCGCGACAGCAAGGACGAGCTGAAAGGCCTCGATCCGGTGCGCTGGGGCGGCGAGGTGGGCGGCTTCTTCGAATTCTATCCACTGGATTGGGTAAGGGCGCGGGCGGAGCTCAGGCACGGTATTCGCGCCCATAACGGTTTCGTTGCGGATATCGCCGCGGACGCCTTCTACGACATCACGCCGACGATGCGCATTTCCGGCGGCCCGCGCGTCTCCTTCGCCTCGTCCAACTATTTCGACGCCTATTACGGCGTCAACGCCAAGGAAGCGGTTGCTTCGGGCTTGAGCGAGTACCATCCGGGCGGCGGGCTGAAGTCGACGGGCCTCGGCGGCGCGATCACATGGAAGGTGACCGAGCCGATGACGGCGAGCGTCTTCACCGAATATTCGCGCCTGATGGGGCCGGCTGCCGATTCCAGCCTGGTGAAGGAACGGGGCGACCGCAACCAATGGACCTTCGGTGTCTCGACCACTTACCGCTTCAATTTCACCATGTAGGCCGCGAAAGCGGCTTCATGCCTTGAAATCCGCGCTTTATTCCTGCCGCGCCATCCGCTAAAAGCCACGCCATGACGAGCTTTTCGCGCCTTTTCGCGATCGCGATACGAATTACGGGCCCGGTGTTCCGGGCGGCCTGAGCGCCGCTGGAGCCGCCGGGAGTTTTCGCGCGCGCCCCTCGCGTTTTTTCATGAACATCAGCGCATATCGCCCGAAGGTGGCTTCGGTTTTGGGAAAACGATATGCGTCAAAGCAAGACTTGAACGCCCGGCTTTTGTCGTCGGGTACCCTGAGATGGCAGATCAATGACCGACACCGTTGAGACGATCGACTATTCCAAAACGCTCTATTTGCCGCAGACGGATTTCCCGATGCGCGCCGGGCTGCCCGAGAAGGAACCTGGCCTGGTCAAGCGCTGGCAGGACATGGACCTTTACAAAAAGCTGCGCGAGGAGGCCGCCGGCCGCGAGAAATTCGTGCTGCATGACGGCCCGCCCTACGCCAACGGCAACATCCATATCGGCCATGCGCTGAACAAGATCCTCAAGGATGTCATCAACCGCTCCTTCCAGATGCGCGGCTACGATGCCAATTACGTGCCGGGCTGGGACTGCCACGGCCTGCCGATCGAATGGAAGATCGAGGAGCAGTATCGCGCCAAGGGCAAGAACAAGGACGAGGTGCCGGTCAACGAGTTCCGCAGGGAATGCCGCGACTTCGCCGCCAACTGGATCAAGGTCCAGGGCGGTGAGTTCCAGCGCCTCGGCGTCGTCGGCGATTTCGACAATCCCTATACGACCATGGCTTACCATGCCGAGTCGCGCATCGCCGGCGAGCTTTTGAAATTCGCCATGTCGGGTCAGCTCTACCGCGGCTCGAAGCCGGTGATGTGGAGCGTGGTCGAGCGCACCGCGCTTGCCGAGGCCGAGGTCGAGTATCAGGATTACGAAAGCGATACGATCTGGGTGAAATTCCCGGTCGCGAGCCTCGCCCAGCCGGTCGCCGGCGTCGCGCCGGCGCTGGATGGGGCAGCGCTCGATCTGGTCGAGGCGCATGTCGTCATCTGGACGACCACGCCCTGGACCATCCCCGGTAACCGCGCCGTGAGCTATTCGCCGCGCATCGCCTATGGCCTCTACGAGGTGACGGCGGCCGAGAACGCCTTCGGCCCGCAGCCCGGCGAGAAGCTGATCTTTGCCGACGCCTTGGCCGAGGAATGTGCCGCCAAGGCCAAGGTCACGTTGAACAGACTTCACAGCGTAGCGCCGGAACAGCTTGGAAAGCTTACGCTTTCGCATCCTTTCAAAGGCCTGGGCGGCGGCTATGAATATCCGGTGCCGATGGTGGCGGGCGAGCATGTCACGGACGATGCCGGCACCGGCTTCGTGCACACCGCGCCCGGCCATGGCCGCGAGGACTTCGACGCCTGGATGGAAGCGGCCGCTGACCTTCGGGCACGCGGCGTCGACACCACGATCCCCTTCACCGTCGACGATGCCGGCTTCTTCACCAAGGACGCGCCGGGCTTCGGTCCGGGACGCGAGGGCGGTGCGGCGCGCGTCATCGACGACAACGGCAAGAAGGGCAATGCCAACCAGGCGGTCATCGACGAGCTGATCAAGCGCAACGCGCTTTTCGCGCGCGGCCGGCTGAAGCACAGCTATCCGCACTCGTGGCGCTCCAAGAAGCCGGTCATCTTCCGCAACACGCCGCAATGGTTCGTCTATATGGACAAGGACCTCGGCGACGGCACGACGCTGCGCAGCCGCGCGCTGAAGGCGATCGATGACACACGCTTCGTGCCGGCGGCGGGCCAGAACCGTATCCGCGCCATGATCGAGGAGCGCCCCGACTGGGTGCTGTCGCGCCAGCGCGCCTGGGGCGTGCCGATCGCCGTCTTCGCCGACGAGGACGGCAACGTGCTCAAGGACGAGGCCGTCAACCAGCGCATCATGGACGCTTTCGAGAAGGAAGGCGCCGACGCCTGGTTCGCCGAAGGCGCCAAGGAGCGCTTCCTCGGCAATCACGATGCCTCGAAATGGCGCCAGGTGATGGACATCCTCGACGTCTGGTTCGATTCCGGCTCGACGCATGTCTTCACGCTGGAAGACCGTCCGGACCTCAAATGGCCGGCCGACGTCTATCTCGAGGGCTCGGACCAGCATCGCGGCTGGTTCCATTCCTCGCTGCTCGAAAGCTGCGGCACCAGGGGCAGGGCGCCCTACGACACGGTCATCACCCATGGCTTCACCATGGACGAGGAAGGCCGCAAGATGTCGAAGTCGCTCGGCAACACCGTCGTGCCGCAGGATGTCATCAAGCAGTCCGGCGCCGATATCCTGCGGCTCTGGGTGGTGACGACCGATTATTGGGAAGACCAGCGCCTCGGCAAGAACGTGCTGCAGACCAATATCGACGCCTACCGCAAGCTCAGGAATACCATCCGCTGGATGCTGGGCACGCTTGCCCATGACGACGGCCAGGATGTGCCGGTCGAGGCCATGCCGGAACTGGAGCGGCTGATGCTGCACCGGCTGTCCGAGCTGGACGAGGTGGTGCGTCAGGGCTACGACGCGTTCGAGTTCAAACGCATCACCCGCGCGCTGCTCGACTTCATGGTGGTGGAGCTTTCGGCCTTCTATTTCGATATCCGCAAGGACGCGCTTTACTGCGACGGTCCGTCGAGCCTGCGCCGCAGGGCCGCCGTGCAGGTGGTGCGCCACCTCTTCGAATGCTTGGTGAAGTGGCTGGCCCCGATGCTGCCCTTCACCACCGAGGAGGCCTGGCTCGACCGCCATCCGGAAGCCGTCTCGGTGCATCTCGACCAGTTCCCGGCGATCCCGCAGAATTGGCGCAACGAGGCGCTGGCCGAGAAATGGCGCAAGGTGAGGCAGGTGCGCCGCGTCGTCACCGGCGCGCTGGAGATAGCGCGCGCCGAGAAGCTGATCGGTTCCTCGCTCGAGGCCGTGCCGGTGGTCACCATAGACGACGCCGCGCTGGAAGCCGCGATCGCCGATGTCGATATGGCCGAGATGGCGATCACCAGCGACCTCGTCATCAGCCGCGGCAAGGCGCCGGAAGGCGCCTTCACGCTCGACGACGTCAAGGGCGTGGCGGTTGTGGTGGAGAACGCCGAGGACCGCGGCCTGGTCAAATGCGCGCGCTCCTGGCGCTACACCGCCGACGTCGGCCAGGATCCGGAATTTCCAGATGTCTCGGCCCGCGACGCCGCAGTGTTGCACGAGCTGCAGGCTCTTGGACGGCTGTAATCCTGTTCATAAGCCGGTGCACAAATGCCACGCACGGGCGGCCTCAAACCGCCCGTGCGTTGCCCTTAACAAGTGGTTGAGGTAAACACGCGACACTCCGGCAGACAAATTGTCGCCGGATTTCCATCGCAAGTGCGGGGAAGAAGGGGACCGTGCCGTTGGCCGGTGGCGACCGAAAGGCTGTTAGAGTGGGACTTTTTGGCATGACCGACAGAACGTTTGCGCGCGCCGCGCTGGTGGCGCCGCTTGTGGTATCGGCCATCGCCCTGTCGGGCTGCATGAGCTCGCCCACCTACGGAACCGACAAGACGGCTGCCGCGCAGCTCTTCGATGATGTCTCCGGTGCTGCCTCGATCACGCCGAAGCGCAAGGATCCGATTGATTACAAGCCGCGCCCCGACTTGGTGAAGCCTATCCCGGGGCAGAAGGAAAACTTGCCGCCACCGCAGGAAAGCATCCAGACGGCAAGCGCCGATTGGCCCGAATCGCCGGAGGCGCGCCGCGCCCGCATCCGCGCCGACGCCACCGCCCACCAGAACGATCCCAGCTATCAGCCTGAAGCCGCCGAGGACGTGCAGACAGATCCCGAGGCAGTGAAGAAAGCGATGGCGGAATCTGGATCCAGCCACCCCCCGCGCTGGTCGCCGGATGATTCCAGCGTTACGCGTCGCAATGAGATTCAGCGCCGGCTCGCCGAGCAGAAGCAAGGCGACCCGACCGTTCGCAAATATCTGAGCGAGCCGCCGCTCGCCTATCGCCAGGCTGCCACGACGGCACCGCAGAACGAGCTCGGCGAGGACGAGTACAAGAAGGAGCGCCGGCTCAAGGCGCAGGCCGAAGGCAAGAAGAGCGGCTGGTTCGACTGGCTGGGTCTGTAAGGGCTGCCCTGGGGCTATCTAGGTCCCGCGTTTTTCCCGAAAGAAATCCTTGAGGATGAGGGCGGCTTCGCCCTCGCCGATTCCCGGATAGATGTCCGGCGCGTGATGACATGTGGGCGAGGCGAAGAAGCGCACGCCGTTGACCACCGCGCCGCCTTTCTCGTCGCCGGCGCCGAAATAAAGCCGCCTGAGCCTGGCGAAGGAGATCGCGCCGGCACACATGGCGCAAGGCTCCAGCGTCACATAGAGATCGTGGTCGGTCAGTCGCTCGCTGGCGAGCTTCCGGCAGGCCTCGCGTATGGCCAGCATCTCGGCATGCGCCGTCGGGTCCGAAAGCTCGCGTGTGCGGTTGCCGGCTTTCGCGACCACGGTGCTGCCGCTGGCGATCACCGCGCCGACGGGCACTTCGCCACGGCGGGCGGCCGCTTCGGCTTCTTCAAGCGCCAAGGCCATGAAATCCGGTCGTTTCAAGCGATTTCCATTCCGATTACTTCTCGCCACCCGAGAGTGATCCTGTTATCTAGCGCGAGACCCAGAAAACCGGAATCGGTTTTTGCCGCGCTGGCAAATGCGCGAAAATCAAGATGACACTGCCTGCGTTGGGCGTCCGAAAGGGCGCGCGGCGCCGTAGCAGGCGAAGACGAGCAAAGTAATGGACGACGACAAGAAATCTTCACGCGGGCCGCGCAAAGGTGGCTCGAAGCCAGCCGGCCCGCGCGGCGGCAAGCCGGGCTTCGGCGCCAAGAAGCCATTTGCCAAGCGTGAACGGCCGATGGCCGCCGAAGGCGAGCGCGACTTCAAGCGCTACAAGCCGCGTGAGACGGGTGAGGGTGCGGAGCGCGGCGAACGGCCCTTCCGCAAAGGTCCGCGCCCGGAAGGCAAGCCGTTCGAGAAGCGCGAGGGCCGCAAGCCCTATGCGCCGCGCGGGGAGCGGCCGATGGCTGCGGAAGGAGAGCGCCCGGCGCGCGACTTCAAGCGCAGCTACAAGCCGCGCGAGGTCAGTGAAGGAGCCGAGCGCGGCGAACGGCCGTTCCGCAAAGGCCCGCCGCGCGACGGCAAGCCCTTTGAGAAACGCGAAGGCCGAAAGCCCTATGCTCCACACGGCGACCGGCCGGCGGCAGCCGAAGGTGACCGCGGCGAACGCCGTTTCGACCGTCCCAAGCGCGAGTTCGGCGATCGGCCCGGACGCGACTTTGCCGATCGGCCCAAGCGTGATTTCAGCGATCGTCCGCGCGCCGCAAGGCCGGAAGGCGGTTTCAAGCCACGACCGCGTCCCACGGAAGCGGCGCCGGAGAGCGGTGAGCGCATCGCCAAGCGGCTGGCGCGCGCCGGCATCGCCTCGCGCCGCGACGCCGAGGAGTTGATCGCGGCGGGCCGCGTCAAGGTCAACGGCAAGGTGCTGGACTCGCCCGCCTTCAACGTCAGCGCCAGCGACGTCATCCATCTCGACGGCATGGAGATCCCGCCGATCGAGCGCACGCGTCTCTTCCTGTTCCACAAGCCGGCGGGCGTCGTCACCACCAACCGCGATCCGGAAGGCCGCAAGACCGTCTTCGACGTGCTGCCGTCCGACCTGCCGCGATTGATGACAATCGGCCGGCTCGACATCAACACCGAGGGCCTGCTGCTGCTCACCAATGACGGCGGTCTGTCGCGCGTGCTCGAGCTGCCGGCCACCGGCTGGCTGCGGCGCTACCGCGCGCGCGTCCACGGCAAGGTCGAGGAGAGCGCGCTGGCGAGCCTGCGCGACGGCATTGCCGTTGATGGGGTCTTCTACGGTTCGATCGAAGCCTCGCTCGATCGCGAGCAGGGCACCAATGCGTGGCTGACCCTAGGCCTGCGCGAAGGCAAGAACCGCGAGGTGAAGAACATCCTCGGCGCGCTTGGCCTCGAGGTGACGCGGCTGATCCGCATCTCCTACGGGCCGTTCCAACTCGAGGATCTGCCGGAAGGCCATGTGCTCGAGATCAAGGGCCGCGTGCTGCGCGAACAGCTCGGCGAGCGGCTGATCGAGGAATCCGGCGCCAATTTCGATGCCGAGATCCAGAAGCCGTTTTCCAACAAGCCGGTGCGCGGTGGCGGTCCGCGCCGCGAAGAGGCCGACCGGCCGAAATTCACGCGCGACGGCGACCGCCTGCCGATCGGCGAGGGCGGGCTGATCAAGGCGCGCAAGCGCCGCGAAGGCAGCCGCGACGAGGCGCTGAGCAAGCTCTCGACAAAACCGGACAGGGCGTTTGGCGAGCGCGGCGCAAAATCCGAGCGCGGCGGGTTCGGCGACAAGCCCCGTTTCGGCGGCAAGAAATCCGAGCGCGAGCAGCGGCCGATCGAGCCGCCGGGCCAGCGCAAGGCCAATGTGTGGATGGCGCCGGGTGCCCGGCCGATCGGCAAGGGCAGGGCGGAAGCCGACGCCGCCAGGGCCGCCGAGGCGAAGGCGCGCAAGGCGTCCTACAAGCCGGGCGGCAAGGGCAAGCCAGGCGCAAAGCCGTTCGGCAAGCCTCGCGGCGAGCGTCCCGAAGGCGATGGCGGCGACAGGCCGCGCGGTCCGAAGAGGGGCGGCGATGCGGATCGTCGGCGGTGAGTTCCGCGGGCGTCCGCTGGCGACGCCGAAAAGCAATGCCATCCGCCCGACCACCGACCGCACCCGCGAGGCCGTGTTCAACGTCCTGGCGCATCGCCACGCTGAAAAGCTGGAAGGCGGCCGCGTGCTCGACCTCTTCGCCGGCACGGGCGCGCTCGGACTTGAGGCGTTGTCGCGCGGCGCCTCCTACTGCGTCTTCATCGAGGAATCGACGGAGGGGCGAGGCCTGATCCGCGAGAATGTCGAAGCCTATGGCCTCACCGGCCGCACCAAGATCTTCCGCCGCGACGCCACGCATCTCGGCGAAGCCGGCACGATCTCGCCCTTCGGGTTGGTCTTTGCCGATCCGCCCTATGGCAAGGGGCTCGGCGAGCGCGCGCTGCGCTCGGCCAAGGCCGGCGGCTGGCTTTTGCCTGGCGCGCTCTGCGTCGTCGAGGAGGCTGCCTCGGCGCCGTTCGAACCGGGCGCCGGTTTTTCCGTGATCGACGAGCGCAATTACGGTGAAACGGTCATCCGCTTCATCGAAGCCGGCTAGGTTGTTTTAGCAACGCCTCGAAAATGCCGAACAATTCGCTTTGCCTCGCTGGCGAACCTTGCCTATCGTCGCGCAATCGGAACCGGAGACCTTGATGACACCAACGGGGATTGGGCTGCGAGCGGCGCTTCTTGTCGGCACGCTGGCGCTCGCTGCGGCTCCGGCCCGCGGGGCCGACGATGGCGAGGTCAAGGATTTCCTGCTCGACAACGGCATGGAAGTGGTCGTCATCCCGGACCACCGCGCCCCGATCGTCACGCACATGGTCTGGTACAAGATCGGCAGCGCCGACGAGCCGCCCGGCAAATCCGGCATCGCGCATTTCTTCGAGCACCTGATGTTCAAGGCCACGACCAACCACGCCGCGGGCGAATTCGACCGCGCCGTGTCCGAGATCGGCGGCTCCAACAACGCCTTCACCTCGTATGATTATACCGCCTTCCACGAGACGGTGCCGCCTTCCGCCCTCGAACAGATGATGGGCTTCGAGGCCGATCGCATGCGCAACCTCATCCTGACCGACGATGTCATCAAGACCGAGCGCGACGTGATCCTCGAGGAGCGACGCTCGCGCATCGACGGTAATCCCCAGGCGGTGCTCGACGAGGAGGTCGATGCGACGCTCTGGCAGAACCAGCCCTACCGCATTCCGGTGATCGGCTGGATGCAGGAGATGGAGCAGCTGAACCGTCCGGACGCGAAAGCCTTCTACGACGCCTATTATCGGCCGAACAACGCCGTTTTGGTGGTGGCGGGCGATGTCGATCCCGACGCGGTGAAGGCGATGGCCGAAAGGACCTACGGTAAGGTCGCTCGCGGCCCGGACCTGCGGCCGCGCATCCGCCCCGTGGAGCCCGAGCAGAACACGAAGCGCACGGTGACGCTGACCGACGCGCGCGTCTCGGTGCCGAATTTTTCGACGCAATGGGTCGTGCCCTCCTATCACACGGCCAGGCCCGGCGAAGCCGAGGCGCTCGACCTGCTTGCCGAGATCCTCGGCGGCGACAACCGCAGCAGGTTGTACCAGCAGCTCGTCGTCAAGCAGGGTATCGCTTCCGAGACCGGCGCCTACTTCCAGGGCACCATGCTCGACGCCACCAACTTCACCGTCTATGGCGCCCCGCGCGGCGACGCCAGGCTTGCCGACGTCGAGGCGGCGGTCGATGCCGAGATCGCCCGCATCGTCAAGGACGGCGTGAGCGACGATGAATTGGAGCGGGCCAAGACCCGTTACGTGCGCTCCATGATCTTTGCGCGCGACAAGCAGGACGACATGGCCAACATGTATGGCTCGACGCTTGCCACGGGCGGCAATGTCAAGGACGTCCAGGAATGGCCGGACCGCATCCGCAAGGTGACCGCCGATGACGTCAAGGCGGTCGCGGCCCGCTACCTGGTGCTCGATCGCTCCACCACCGGCTACCTCTTGCCGCAGCAACAGGCGGGGAATTGATGATGAGCCTGGCAATCGTAACGGCAAAGAGCGTCTCTTCCCCAGAGGCGGAAGGTGGCAGGGTCTACCGCGCCGTCGCCACCCTTTGCTTCGCCCTGTTCTTCCTTTTGCTGCCGGCGCTGGCGCATGCCGAGATGAACATCCAGGAGGTGAAGTCGAAGAAGGGCGTCACCGCCTGGCTGGTGGAAGACCATTCGATCCCGCTGATTGCGATCCGTTTCGTCTTCGACGGCGGTTCGGCACAGGATCCCGCCGGCAAGGAAGGCCTGGTCAACCTGATGACCGGCCTGTTCGACGAGGGCGCCGGCGACCTCGACAGCGAGGCCTTCCAGCTGAAGCTCGACGATGCCGGCGCCGAGATGAGTTTTCAGGCGGCGCGCGATGGCACCTATGGCTCGATGCGCATGCTGTCCGACCAGAAGGACGAGGCTTTTGGCCTGCTGAAGCTGGCGGTGAACAGCCCGCGCTTCGATCAGGCCCCGATCGACCGCATTCGCGCCCAGATACTCTCCGGCATCCTCGCCAATGAGCGGGACCCCAACACGATCGGCCAGCAGCGCTGGCTGCGCGCGATCTACGGCCAGCACCCGTACGCGCGGCCGGACGAAGGCAACAAAGGCAGCCTCGCTTCCATCACCGCCGACGACCTCAGGGCCTTCCACAAGGCGAATTTCGCCCGTGGCGGCCTGCGTGTGGCGGTGGTGGGCGATATCGACGCCGCCACGTTGAGCGGCAAGCTTGACGAGGTGTTCGGCAACCTGCCGGACAGGCAGACGCTGGCGCCGATTGCCGACATCAGGCCGAAGCTCGGCCAGCAACTCGAAGTGAATTACGACCTGCCGCAGACTTCCCTGCAGCTTGCCTGGCCGGGGGTGAAGCGGAGCGATCCCGATTTCTACGCCGCCGTGCTGATGAACGAGATTCTCGGCGGTTCGACATTCACGTCGCGGCTTTATGAGCAGGTGCGCGAGAAGCGCGGCCTTGCCTACAGCGTCAGCTCCGATCTCGTCGATCACGAGCATTCCAACGCGCTGGTGGTGACGACGGCGACGCGTTCCGACCGCGCGGCCCAAACGCTTTCGATCGTGCGCCAGGTGGTGAAGGACATGGCCGAGAACGGCCCGACCGAGGAGGAGCTCGCGGCGACCAAGAAATACATGGTCGGCGCCTACGCCATCAGCAATCTGGATTCCTCCAGCTCCATCGCCGCGACACTGGTGGAGCTGCAGATCGATGATCTCGGCATCGATTACATCAAGCGGCGCGCGGCTCTCATCAACGCGGTGACGCTGGCCGACGTCAAGGCGGCGGCGAGGAAGCTCCTGTCGGCGGATCCCGCGGTGATGGTCATCGGGCCGCCGCTGGTGCTGGTGGCGGGAGGCGGCAAGGGATGAGCCCGACCTTCGGGGTGGCCTTCGGCGGCGGTGGCGCGCGCGGTCTTGCGCATATCCATATCATCGAGGCTCTCGACGAGCTTGGCATCACGCCGGCGGCGATTGCCGGCTCGTCGATCGGCGCCATCATGGGCGCCGGCATGGCGTCGGGCATGAAGGGTACCGAGATTCACGATTACGCCCGGTCGATCCTCGGCAGTAGGGCCGAAGTGGCGGCGCGCATGTGGCGCTCGCGGCCGGGCACGATCGCGGAGGCCATGCAGGGCGGCATCCGCGTCAGCCAGTTCAACATCGAGCGCATTCTGAAGGCTTTCCTGCCCGAGGCGATTCCGCAGACGTTCGAGGCGCTGAAGATCCCGCTCAAGGTGACGGCGACCGATTATTTCGGCCACAGCCTTGCGGTGTTTGCCGAAGGCGACCTGCATTCGGCGCTTGCCGCTTCGGCGGCCATTCCGGCGGTCTTCCGGCCGGTGACGCGCGAGGGCCGCGTGCTGATCGATGGCGGCATCTACAACCCCGTGCCTTTCGACCTCATCGAGAAGGATGCCGACATCATCATCGCCGTCGATGTCGTCGGCGCGCCGAGCGAGGCCGAGCGCAGGCATCCGACCACCGTCGACCTGATGTATGGCGCCACCCAGCTGATGATGCAGTCGATCATCGCCAACAAGCTCAGGCAGCATCCGCCGGATATTCTGATTCGGCCGAATGTCTCGAAATACCGCGTGCTCGAATTCCTCAAGATCGAGACGCTGATGGCCGAGACTATCGAGATCAAGGACGAACTGAAGCGCGCCGTCGAGAAGGCCGTGGAAGCGCATGGCGGCAGGCAAGGCCAGAAGAAAGTGGTCTGAGGGCGTCGGCCGGTTTCGCCGTTTCGCGGCGTGGGAACGACTGAGGTCTGATAAGCGTGGCGCAAAGGTCCCTCGTAAAATAAGACCTAAGAATAGCATCAAGTATTCTTTACGCTGATTGGCCTTAGCTGCCTGCAAGTTTGACTATTGTCATTAACTCTTCATCGAATTGCCCGTTGACGCACGCTGCGGTAGAGTTAATAATATCCTAATATAGAGTAGCGTGAACAATCTCCCGACCGGCAACAACGAGTACCGCGCTACTGGGGGTAGGGGAAACACAGCGCGGTGTCTGTGCCGCGTTAGCCGTCATCATCCGATCGCCAGCCGTCGTGAGCCGTCATCTGCTGCTCGCTGGCCGGAGTCGGTGAGCGCGGCTTGCCGGACGCCAAGCTGATCCTCCTCACTGAATTCGGGCACCGATCTCGGCGCCTTTGGCATGGGGTAGTTCGCCGCCCTGGGCGGCCAAAAGGGGCGCGCATGCGCCCGCGGAGGATGGACATGAGTCTCGATATAGGTTTCGGCGTTCTTCTTGATGCAACCACCATTGGCTCGGGCACGGGCAACTATGATTCCTTCCTGCGTCTGCAGGCGACAGGTATCGAGGAAGGATTCAATACGGATCAGAACGGAAATGTTCTCGACGACAAGTCGTCGTTCACGCACAGCCTGCAATATGGCAACATTCAGTCAATCAATGTCGATGGAACCGATTACGTCGAGTTTCGGCTCGATCTCAACGAAAGCAACAACGCTACTAACGCTGATATCACGCTGACTGGTTTGAAGATCTATATTTCAAGTGCTGACGCTACCCTTGCCGATTACAATGATGGATTTGCTGGGTTCACGACCGTCTTCGATCTTTCCGACCCCCAGCTCCTCATAGACTCCAATCACGGATCTGGTACGGACGATTATCGGGTTCTCATTCCCGTTAGCCTTTTCGAATCCAAGGGGGTGACGGCGGACTCCTACGTGACGCTCTTTTCGAGCTTTTCGGGGGCGAACGGCGGCTTCGAGGAATGGCGCACAATCACGACCTCCAGTGGTGTTGAGGATCAACCCGCGATCGCTATCGACAAAGTGACGGTGGACGGCTCCGCATCGGGCGACGGCCTGACCGTGCTGGTCAACGACGCGATTTCCTGGCAGTACACGGTGACCAACACCGGCAATGTCGCTTTGTCGAATGTCGTCGTCACCGACGATAAGGGCGTAGCGGTTTCCGCCGTGCTCGGTGTCGACGCCTCTCACAATATCGGCGACGTCAATAATAACGGGCTGCTTGACGTCGGCGAAGTCTGGAAGTTCACCGGTTCCGGCCAGGCGATCAAAGGCGACTATTCCAATATCGGTTCGGTCTCCGCATCGGCAAACGGCACCACGGTCACCGACTCTGATGGCTCCAGTTATTTTGGCGCCGATCCCGAGATCGCCATCAACAAGGTGACGGTGGACGACGGGATCAAGGGCGACGGCCTCAATATCCTGTCGGGTGAGGCAATCTCTTGGGAGTACACCGTCACCAATGCGGGCAATGTCGCCCTGTCGGGTGTGACGGTGACCGACAGCGATTCCAGCGTGACGCCGGTAGCTGTGTTTGGGGCCGACAATGTCCACAACATCGGCGACACCAACAACGACGGCCAGCTCGATGTCGGCGAGACTTGGATCTACACGGCCAGTGGTGTGGCAGGCAAGGACTCCTACAGCAACATCGGGTCGGCCTCGGGTTCATTCACTGACGACGCTAGCCACACCAGGACCGATACGGAGACTGACGCCTCCAGCTACTTCGGCGCCGATCCCCATATCACGCTCGACAAGAAGACGAATGGCGTCGACCACGGCCTCAACATCTTCCAGGGTCAGGCAGTCACCTGGACCTACGATGTCACCAATGACGGCAATGTTGCCTTGGCCAACGTGGTCGTGAAGGATGACAACGGCACTTCCGGCAATACTGGCGACGACTTCAATGCGACGGCCATCACCAGTGGCGGGTTCAACACGGGCGACACCAACGGAAACGGCCTGCTCGACCCTGGCGAGACGTGGCATTACCAGGCCACGGGCACGGCGCAACTAGGCAACTATGTGAACAATGCCACTGCCACGACCGACGCGTATACCGATACGGCTGGTCATCCGCGCACGCCGAGCGCCACTGACAGCAGCGACTATGAGGGCTTCTCCAACAAGGCGTTGACGCAGGGTTTTTGGGGCAGCCATACCGACGCCTGGGACAATATCGCCAACAACGAGGGCAATCCGACCAAGAGCGCCGTCGCCAGTGGCGTTTTGTCTAGCGTGGATGTCAACCCGCGCACTGACGGCTACCTGCTGCTTGGTGACACCAACGCCAACGGCGTCGCTGATGACCAACACGATCTGCTGATCTCGATAAACCTAGCGAAATCCATCGAATCCGCTTCGGCTGGCGGCGACGCCCGCCTGATCATGCTGCAGCAGGCGATCGCCACGCAGCTCAACATCAACAATGGCGTCGCCCAGCCCAACAACCTCATCGACGAAGCAGTGATGTGGCTGAAGGGACAGGGCGCTTGGGCCGGTCTCGGCGTCAATGTCGATACCAACAACGACGGCATAGTCGACCAGAACGGCTCGGCGCTGGCGGGCAGCGCTGTGAAAACGAGCTCCACGGCTTGGACGAAATATGTCGACGTTACCGATGCCAGCACAGGCATCACGGACTGGAACGGAGGCAAGGAAGCCGACGGCGAAGGCCTGAAGAACGCGCTGATGTATTTTAACCAGGGCCAGTTAGTGACCTCCGGCCCTGGCGGCCATGTCGCCTGGTTCGACGGCAGCAACATCGTCAACGAGCACCCGAACACGCTCGACCAGTTCTGGGTGACGTTGCACGAGGTGGGAGGCCTGACGGGCATCAGCTGAGCGTTGTGGTGTAATCGGCCTTAGCGAAACCGGCATGGCAACAACCGGCATCTTCGGCGCAGGGCGGGCGAGAGCCAGGCTGGCAGGCCTCGCCCTCCTCATCCTCGGCGTGGCGATTCTTGCGAGCTGGTCGCTCTCAAGGGGCGCGGTGTTTGGCGCAACAGCGATCGCCGGCTTCGGCGGCCTGATCTTATTTCGCGCACGTCCGGCCGATTTCGGTGGGCGCGACGCGGCTGCGAAAGTTGCCGCGTCCGTCCGGTCGGCCGGAAAACCTGCCAAGCGCCCGCAAGGCTCGGAGCTTGCCGAAGCCCTTCGCGCCTGCCGCTCCGCCTTTCTTGCGGTCGGGTTGTTCAGCGGCGTGCTCAACGTCCTGATGCTCGCCGGCTCGCTCTATATGCTCGAGGTCTACGACCGCGTGCTGCCGAGCCGCAGCGTGCCGACGCTCATCGGCCTCTCGGTCCTGCTCCTCGTCCTCTACAGCGGGCAGGGTGTGCTCGAATTCGTGCGCGGACGCGTATTGGTCCGCATCGGCGGCGCGCTTGACGAAGCGCTCGGCGGCCGCGTCTATCAATCGATTTTGCGCCTACCGCTTAAGACGGGCCGCGACGGCGACAGCTTGCAGCCGATGCGCGACCTGGACAGCATCCGCGTCTTCCTGTCGGGCAGCGGGCCAACGGCACTTTTCGACCTGCCCTGGCTGCCGCTCTATTTGTTCATCATCTTCATGTTCCACTGGCTGCTTGGCGTGACGGCGCTCGTCGGCGCGATGGTGCTCGTCGCGCTCACGATCATGGCCGAACGGCTGACGCGCAAGCCGGTGTCATCGGGAACCTCGAGCGGCATCCGCCGCAACGGGCTGATCAGCGCTGCCAATCGCAATGCGGAAGTTGTTGCCGCCATGGGCATGGCCGGTGGTCTTACCGCGCTGTGGGAAGATGCCAACCTCGATTACATCGCCGAGCAACGCAAGGTGAGCGACGTCGCAGCTGGTTTCGGCGCGGTGTCGAGGGTGCTGCGCATGCTGCTGCAGTCGTCGATGCTCGGCCTTGGCGCCTGGCTGGTCATCGAGGGGCAGGCGACGGCGGGTATCATCATCACCGCCTCCATCCTCAGCGGCCGCGCGCTGGCCCCGGTCGATCTTGCGATCGCCAATTGGAAAGGCTTCGTCACCGCTCGCCAGGGCTGGCAGCGGCTGAACCGCGTGCTGGCGGCGTTGCCTGCTGAAACCGCGCCGATGCTGCTGCCGCCGCCGACCACGAATGTCAGCGCGCACAACGTTGGGGTCGCTGCGCCGGGTAACCAGCGGCTGCTGGTTCAGGACGCGAACTTTGCCATGGAGGCCGGTCACGGCGTTGGCATCATCGGGCCGAGCGGCTCGGGTAAATCCACGCTGGTGCGCGCGCTTGTCGGAGCGTGGCTCCCAGCCATAGGCAGGATAAAGCTGGACGGCGCCGACCTCGATCAGTGGTCGCAGGCCGAGCGTGGCCGCCACATCGGCTATCTGCCGCAGGACGTGGAGCTATTTGCCGGGACGGTGGCGGAGAACATCGCCCGTTTCGAACCCGATGCCGATGCCGGCGCCATCATTGCCGCGGCGAAGGCGGCGGGGGCGCACGAGCTCATCGTCGGGTTCCGTGAAGGCTACGAAACCGAGATCGGCGACCATGGCGAGGCGCTGTCGGCCGGCCAGCGCCAGCGCATCGCGTTGGCGCGCGCGCTCTATCGCGATCCTTTCCTCGTCGTGCTGGACGAGCCGAACTCCAACCTCGACATGGACGGCGAGCAGGCCCTCATCAAGGCAATGTTGCGTGTGCGCGAACGTGGCGGCATCGTCGTGATCGTCGCGCATCGGCCCAACGTGCTGACAGCCGTCGATTTCGTGCTGGCGATGAACCAGGGACGCATCCACGCCTTCGGCCCGAAAGACGAGGTATTCGCCAAAATGTTTCCGACGCTGCGGTCCGTGCCGGCTGCCGCCCCGCCGTTACGAGTGGCAGCCGAGAACGCTCCGCGCGCTCTCGGCGACGGAACGGAGGGAGGGCGCTGACATGGCTGCTTCGGGCGCGTCCCATGCCTCGATCCGCTTCTATACGCGGCTTGGCGTCGGCATCGTAATCTTGCTTGCCGGCGGCGTTGGCGGCTGGGCGTCGGTCACCGAGATCGCCGGCGCGGTCATCGCCCCCGGCACCCTCGTCGTCGATTCTCACGTCAAGGACGTGCAGCATTCCACCGGCGGCATCATTGCGGAGATCGATGCCCGGGACGGCGACCGAGTGAAAGCCGGCGACCTTTTGCTCCGCCTCGACCGCACCGTGCCGGCGGCAAACCTTGGCGTGGTGAGCAAAGCGCTCGACCAGCTCGCCGCGCGCAAGGCGCGCCTCGATTCGGAACGCCGCGGCAGCGACGCCATTATCTTTCCGAACGAGCTTTTGGAGCGCGTTGCAGATCCTGACGTCGCCGAGGCGGTGGCTGGCGAAAAACAGCATTTCGAGACGCGTCGTACATCGCGCGCGGGTCAGAAGAGCCAGCTCCTGGAACGCATCGCCCAACTGGAGAAGGAGATCGTCGGCGACACGGCACAGGCGCAGGCAAAAGGAAAGGAGATAGAGCTTGTGCAGAAGGAGCTCGCTTCCGTGCGAACGCTTTGGGCCAAGAAGCTCATCTCGATCGACCGGCTGACCCAGACCGAGCGAGAAGCCACGCGCCTAGACGGTGAGCGCGGCCAGCTTATCGCGGCCCAGGCTCAGGCGCAGGGGCGGATCGCCGAGACCAAGCTGCAGATCATCCAGATCGATCTTGACCTCAGCACCGAAGTGAACAAGGACCTGCGCGATGTCGACGGCCAGATGGGCGAGCTTCTGGAGCGCAAGGTCGCCGCCGAGGATCAATTGAAGCGGGTCGACATCCGCGCGCCGCAGGACGGTATCGTGCAGCAGTCGATCGCCTATACGGTCGGCGGCGTGGTGAAGCCAGGCGAGACGATCATGCAGGTCGTGCCCGACAATGACAGTCTGGCGGTGGAAGCCAAGATCGCGCCGAGCGACATCGACCAGCTGTGGGTCGGTCAGCCCGCTTCGCTGCGCTTTTCGGCCTTCAACCAGCGCACCACGCCGCAGATCGACGGCGTGGTCGAACGGACCTCGCCCGACATCACCACCGACCAACGCACGGGCGTCAGCTATTACACGGTGCGCATCACCACGACCGCCGCGGAGGTCGCGCGGCTCGGCGAGGTCAAGCTGGTCCCTGGCATGCCGGTGGAATCCTTCATCAAGACCGAGGATCGCTCGGTGATGTCTTATCTGGTCAAGCCGCTGCAGGATCAGATCAGCCGGGCCTTTAGACAGTAGCTTCCGAGTACCATCGTTGCGGGGTCGAATCTCGCGTTCCGATCGTCACCCATTTTCAGCGCCCAAAAAAGAAAAGCCCGCCGAATGGCGGGCTTTCCTGCTTTGGCTGGAGGCCTTTGCTTAGTTGAACTTGTACTTGGCGTCGATCCGCACGGTGTGGAAGGACGGCGTCGTGTTCGCGATCCCGCTCGGGATAGGGAACACGTCCGAGAAGTCTTCCTTGGCGAACTGCGAGTAGCGATATTCGATACCCACAGTCGTCTTTTCCGACAGGGCCGTTTCCAGGCCCGCGCCGACCGAGAAGCCGCTGGAGCCCCAGTCGACATCGAGCGGTGCCGGTGCATCAAGCTTGAAGTGTTGCCAGCTATAGCCGGCGAGCGCATAGGCCAGCGTCGCTTCGTTGACCTTCATGCCGATACGGCCCAGCACGTCGAAGCCATAGTCGGCGTTGAGGCTGATCGAGTCGACGCCACCACCCAGGAGGCCGCCCAGCTCAAGCTTCGATTTGATGCCGGAGAGGCGCGCGTCCACGAGACCGCCGACCACCCAGCTGCCCATGTCCTGATCGTAGCCGATGCTGGCCTCGCCGAACACGCCTTCGCCGCCCAAGCCGTTGAACTTGACGTCAGCCGGCGGAATTTCAACCTGATGCACGACCGCGCCGGCACCAAGCCCGCCGCCGACATAGAAGCCAGTCCAGTTGTAGGAAGGCGTCTCGAAGCTCGCGGCGCCGCCATCATTGGCATTGAAGCGGTAGCTGGCAGCAACCTCGAAGGTATGACGCGAGGTGTCCAGATTGAGCGTACCATCCGGTGCCCCAAACTGGGAAAGCAGATCGTCCTTCGTGCTGAAGCGCGTGTAGCGGTACTCGCCCTTGAGCGTCCAGTTGTTGTTGATGGCGGTTTCGAGACCGGCGCCGACGAAGTAGCCGCCCTGATCCCAATCCATGCCGAAACCGGCATTGGTGTCGAGCTTGTACTTCTGCCAGGCATAGCCGCCCAGGACATAGCCCAGCGTGCTCGGCGTCAGCAGGTAGCCGGCGCGCACGCCAACGTCAAAACCGTAGGTTTCCTTGATGTCGGCGCTGAGACCCCCAAGGGCACCTACATCCAGCGAGGTCTTGATCGTGCCGACATGCGCGTCGATCAGGCCGCCGAGCAGGAAGCGCTGCGAAACCATGTAGTCGTAGCCGACGGTTGCCTGTCCGTAGATGCCTTCACCACCGATGCCGTTCAGCGAAAGACCCGGGATGAAGTCGCTGCTGAGCTTGTGCACATTGGCGCCGGCGCCGACGCCGAAGCCGACATAGACGCCGCTCCAGTTGAAGCCGGGAGCCGCCTGCTCCTGGACGTCGGCGGCATGCGCGGCCGACATCAAAGCGACGGCCGAAACAGCGCCCAGCAGAACGGATTTCGCGGAAAGACGAAGAAACATAGCCCATAACCCCAAGTTAAAACCCGGCGATCTTCTAGCAGGGGTTGTCGAAATTAGTGGTGGCAGAAATGCCACACCCATAGGCAAACTACCGCAACGGCAGGCGCAATTCCGGCGATGCTCCCAGAAAAGGTCGGTGAGCTGCGGAAGGGCGGCAGGGTCTGGTCCGACCACTTGTCCGACACTGGACCAGTCGCGGGAAATGACCCTTGCGCGACGTTGGGCTTCAGTCTAGTCTTCCCTTGAGAAAACCTTTTCCCAAACCACTATTTCGACGTCCGCCCCCGGGTCCGAATGGAGCAGGTTTCTGTGAGAAAAGGTTTTCTCAACTTGGGAGGTCCTGCGCCGAAAATGGTTTCAGACGCCGAATCAGCGCCTGTCTTTGCCAAGCCGCCCGTCACTCTGCGCGAGGTGGCGGCGGCCGCCGGCGTCAGCGTGGCGACGGCGTCCAAGGCGCTGAACGGGCAGGGGCGCATGACGGCGGAGACGCGCGAGCGCATCCGCGAGACGGCGCGGCTGCTTGGCTTCCGGCCGAACAGCCTGGCGCAGAGCCTGTTGCGCAAGCGCTCCTTCACCGTCGGCCTGCTCACCAACGATACATACGGCCGCTTCTCGCTGCCGCTGATGGCCGGCGTTTCGGATGCGCTGGTCGACAAGGGCGTCTCGGTGTTCCTGTGCAATGTCGAGGACGACCCAAGGCTCGGCCAGCTGCATGTCGAAGCCATGCTCGACAAGCGTGTCGACGGCATCGTCGCCACGGGAAAACGCATCGACCGCCATTTGCCGGTCGATCTCTCCAATCTGCGCATTCCAGTCGTCTACGCTTTCACCCAGCCGGATCCCGGCGCGGTCGGCCTGGTCTCCGACGACGCCGGTGGCGCACGGCTGGCGGTGGAACACTTTTTGCGGCTCGGGCGCCGGCGCGTCGCCCATGTCACCGGGCCGGCGAGTTTTGCTGTGGTGCACACGCGGGCCGAGGCCTACCGGGACGTCCTGAGGGAAAACGGCCTGGCCGTCGGCGAGCCGCTGCTGGGCGCCTGGTCGGAAGGCTGGGGGCATGAGGCCGTGGCGAAGCTGTTCGGCAGGGCGAACAGGGAAGGCTGGCCGAACGCTGTCTTTTGCGGCAACGACCAGATCGCGCGCGGCGTCATCGATGCGCTGCGCGAGCGCGGCATCCGCGTGCCCGACGATGTCGGCGTCATCGGCTTCGACAATTGGGAGATCGTGGCCGAGGCGACGCGCCCGCCGCTCACCTCCGTCGACATGAATTTGGCGAGCCTCGGCCGCGAGGCCGGGCTTGCCCTGCTTTCGCTCGTCGACGGCCAACCGGCCGCGCCGGGCATCAGGAAACTGCCGTGCCGGCTGGTGGTGCGTCAGTCAGGATGAGCAACAAGGCTACGCGTCCGCCGGGCGGCGTGGCCGAAACAGGGAGGAGAACCATGAGGAGGAGTAACGTGAAGACCATGCTTGCCAAGCTCGCGCTTGCCGCGGCCGTCATCGGCGGCGGCCTGCAGGCGGCGTCCGCCGAGACCGCCAACATCTGGGTGCGTGCCGACGGCTCGAACTTCATGCCGCGCATCGTTGACGCCTTCAACAAGGCGAACAAGGACCAGATCAAGCTCGACATCATTCCCAATGCCGAGATCATCCCGAAATATGGCGCCGCCGCCGCCGGCGGCACCGCGCCCGACGCGCTCTCGCTCGACCTGATCTACACGCCGTCCTTCGCCGCCGCCGGCCAGTTGGAGGACATCACCGACTGGGCGAAATCCTTGCCCTATTTTTCGAGCCTCTCGCCTGCGCATGTGAAGACCGGCACCTATAAGGACCGCATCTACGGCCTGCCGTTCTCGGCCGATGCCTCGGTCCTGATCTGGAACAAGAAGCTGTTCAAGCAGGCGGGGCTGGATCCCGAGAAGGGGCCGACCAACTGGGCCGAGATCGAGGCCGACGCCGAGAAGGTCAACGCGCTCGGGGGCGACATCAAGGGCTTCTACTTCTCCGGCAATTGCGGCGGCTGCAACATCTTCACCTTCACGCCGCTGATCTGGGCCTCGGGCGGCGACATCCTGTCCGAGGACGGCTCGAAGGCGACACTCGACAGCCCGCAGCTGCGCGGCGCGATCGACCTCTACCGCTCGATGGTCAAGAAGGGCCTGGTGCCCGAGGGCGCCCAGACCGACACCGGCGCCAATTTCTTCGCCGCCTTCGCCGGCGGCAAGATCGGCATCTCGCCATCCGGCGCCTTCGCCATCGGCGCGCTCAACACCCAATACCCCGACGTCGACTATGGCATCACCTTCCTGCCGGGCAAGGATGGCGGCTGGTCGTCCTTCGCCGGCGGCGACAATTTCGTCGTCACCAAGGGCACCAAGAAGATCGCCGTGGTGAAGGAGTTCCTGGACTTCGCCTATTCGCTGGAGGGCCAGACCATCCTCGCCAAATATGGCAGCCTGCCGGTGCGAAACGACATCGCCAAGGACGCGCTGAAGGACCTCGACCCGCGCTACCAGGTGGCCGCGGAGGCGATGGCCAAGGGCAAGACGCCCTATTCGGTGGTCTTCAACGACCTGATCAACTCCGCCAATGGTCCGTGGACGCAGATGATCAACGAGGTCTTCTTCGGCGACGACGTCGACGGCGCCATCAAGAATGCGCAGGATACGATGCAGTCGATCATCGACCAGGCGCCGAACAAGTAGGCGCCTGCCTTAACCTCCCCCTCGAGGGGAGGTCGGACCGCAGGTCCGGGTGGGGTCGCCCGCGAAGCGCTCAACGCTATCTCCCCGTTGGCGCGTCGCGGAGGACTTCACCCCCGGCCTGCGGCCGGACCCTCCCCGAGCGGGAGCGAGATATGGCGCATACCCGGAGACCAGGCATGAGTTCGATCGCAATAGCGCCGGCGCCTTACCTCCCCCTTGAGGGGAGGTCGGACCGCAGGTCCGGGTGGGGTCGCTGTGGCAGTGCTCGACGTTCATTGTCGTTGGCGCGCGTCGCGGAGGACCCCACCCCCGGCCTGCGGCCGGACCCTCCCCTCGAGGGGGAGGGGGACGCCGCGCCAACGGAAGAGCGGCCATGACCGCTATTGCAGCAACCTCGGTCCGCGCCAAACCCCGCGCCACCACCAGCCTGCGGCAGTGGGTGGGTCTCCTTTATGTCCTGCCGGCCGTCGCTTTCGTTGTCGTCTTCTTCGTCATCCCGCTCGGCATGACGGCGTGGATGTCGCTCCACAACTGGCCGCTGATGGGGGAGCATTCCTTCATCGGCCTCGACAATTACGCCGCTATCCTGCGCGACACGCGCTTCTGGAACGCGCTCAAATTCACCTTCTACTACACGGTGATCGTCACCATCGCGATCTTCGCCGTCGCCTTTCCGCTGGCGATCTTCATCGAGCGGCCGCGGCCGCTCACCAATCTCTACCGCACCGCTTTCTTCATGCCGGCGGTAGTCGGCTTCGCCTCGGCGAGCCTGCTCTGGTCGTGGCTGCTCAACGTCGATTCCGGCCTGTTCAGCCCCGCCGCTTACGGCCTCGGCCTGACCGCAAGGAAGGTCAATCTTCTCGCCACGTTCCAGCCGGCCTTCTGGTCGATCATCGCCATGGTGGTCTGGAAGGTCGCCGGCTTCACCATGATCATCCTGATGACCGGGCTGCAGTCGATCCCGCAGGACCTGCAGGAGGCGGCGGTCATCGACGGGGCAGGGCCGGTCGCAAGGTTCCGGGCGATCACCTTGCCCTTGATGCGCCGCACGCTGGCGCTGGCGCTGATCCTGTCGGTCGCCGGATCGATCCTTGCCTTCGACCAGTTCTACATCATCCTGCGCGGCGGCCCGCGCAACCAGACGCTGACGGCGGTCTACTGGATCTTCAACCAGTCCTTCGTCTCGTTCAAGCTCGGCTACGGCGCGGCGCTCTCGATGGTGCTGCTGGTCATCCTGGTGGCGCTGAGCCTCATCCAGCTCTGGCTGCTGCGCAAGCCCGAGGGGCTCGACTGATGGCCGAGGCGATGTCGCGCAACCGCAAAGTCGGTTTCAGCCTCGCCAGGCATTCTACCGGCATGATCGCGTCGGTGCTGTTCCTGGCGCCGATCGTGTGGACGGTATTGTCGACCTTCAAGCCGGCTCAGGAGGCGCGTCAGCCGCCGCTGCCGCCATGGCCGACCACCGGCTTCTCGATCGAGAACTACGAGACGCTGAACAGCTTCGGCGACGGGCTCTGGGTCTCGGCGCAGAACAGCATCTACGTCTCGGTGATGACGGTCCTGCTCTCGGTGCTGGTCAGCGTGCTCGCCGGCTATGGCTTCTCGCGCTTCCGCTTCCCGTTCCGGGATTTCTTCTTCGTCCTCATCCTGTCGACGATCATGATCCCGTTCCAGTCGATCCTGACGCCGATCTTCCTGGTGCTGACTAGGCTCGGCCTGCACAACACACTGACCGGGCTGGTCTGCGTCTATGTCACGCTGCAGCTTCCCTTCTCGATCTTCATGATGCGCAACGCTTTCGACGCCGTGCCGCGCGAGATCGAGGAGGCGGCGCGCATGGACGGCGCCAACAACGTCACCATGCTGATCAAGGTGATGCTGCCGCTGGTCTGGCCGGGCGTCGTCACCATCGCGCTCTTCGCCTTCCTCGGCGCCTGGAACGAGTTCCTGGCGGCGCTCGTGCTGATGACCGACCAGTCCAAATTCACCTTGCCGGTGATGATGACCGCGCTTCAGTCCGGCCGCTTCGGCGCCATCGACTGGGGCGCGGTGCAGGCCGGAGTCACGGTGATGATGGTGCCTTGCCTGATCCTGTTCCTGGCGCTGCAGCGCTTCTACATCCGCGGCCTCATGGCCGGGGCCGTCAAGTAATTCGAATGGAGTGAAATCATGACCGCATCGCAGCCCGCCGCGCAGACCGGCACCTCCGCCAGGCCGAAGCTCGCTTTCCGGCCGTTGCCAGTGCCACAGGTCGATGTCCGCGGTTTCTGGGGCGACCGGGTCGACGCGGTCGCCGCCAAGACCGCCGGCATCCTCTATGACCGCTGCGTCGAGGCGCGCATGCTGGAGCAGATCGACCCGGACCGGCCGTCGCCGGGTGTCGTCATCCCGTTCCATGTCAGCGACGGTTTCACCTCGCGCACCGTGACGACGCAGATGTTCTGGGATTCCGATTGGGGCAAGACGATCGAGACCGCCGCCTATTCGCTCTACCGGCGCCGCAATCCCGATCTCGAGAAGAAGATCGACGCCGTCATCGACATGTACGGCAAGCTGCAGCAGGAGGACGGCTATCTCTCCAGCTGGTACCAGCGCATCCAGCCCGGCCTGCGCTGGACCAACCTGCGCGACTGCCACGAGCTCTATTGCGCCGGCCATCTGATCGAGGGCGCGGTCGCTTACTTTCAGGCGACGGGAAAACGCAAGCTGCTCGACGTCATGAGCCGCTACGCCGACCACATCGCCGACACCTTTGGTCCCGAGCCCGGCAAGCGGAAGGGCTATTGCGGCCATGAGGAGATCGAGCTGGCGCTGGTCAGGCTCGCCCGCGCCACCGGCAAAGACAGATATATGAAGCTGGCTAAGTATTTCATCGACCAGCGTGGCCAGCAGCCGCATTACTTCGACGAGGAGGCGATGGCGCGCGGCGCCGACCCCAAGGATTTCCACTTCAAGACCTATGAATACAACCAGTCGCACAGACCGGTGCGCGAGCAGGACAAGGTCGTCGGCCACGCGGTCAGGGCCATGTATCTCTATTCAGGCATGGCCGACATCGCGACCGAATATGGCGACGATACGCTGAAGGTCGCGCTCGAGCGGCTCTGGGACGATCTGACGACGAAGAGCCTCTACGTCACCGGCGGCCTCGGTCCCTCGAAAGACAATGAGGGTTTCACCAATGACTACGACCTGCCCAACGAGACCGCCTATGCCGAGACCTGCGCCTCGGTCGGCCTGGTGTTCTGGGCGAGCCGCATGCTCGGCATGGGCCCGAACGCGCGTTACGCCGACATGATGGAGCGGGCGCTTTACAACGGCTCGATCTCGGGCCTGTCGCTCGACGGCTCGCTATTCTTCTACGAGAACCCGCTGGAGAGCCGGGGCGGCCATCATCGCTGGAAATGGCACCGCTGCCCGTGCTGTCCGCCCAATATCGGCCGCATGGTGGCCTCCATCGGCAGCTACTTCTACGGTCTCGCCGACGATGCGCTTGCCGTGCACCTCTATGGCGACTCGACCGCGCGCTTCGAGATCGCCGGCCGGCAGGTGAGCCTTGTCCAGACCAGCAACTATCCATGGGACGGCGCGGTCGCGATCGAGGTCGGGCCGGAGGCGCCGGTTACGTTCACGCTTCACCTGCGCGTGCCCGCCTGGTGCCGCAAGGCGGCACTTCGGGTCAACGGCAAGCTCGTCGATCTCGAAGCGGCGACGGTCGACGGCTATGCCGCGATCCGCCGCGAATGGCGTCAGGGCGACAAGGTCGAGCTCGACCTCGAAATGTCGATGGCCCGCCTTTTCGCCAACCCCAATGTGCGCCAGGACATCGGCCGCGTCGCGCTGGCGCGCGGTCCGCTCATCTACTGCGTCGAGGAGACCGACAATGGCGGCGGGCTGCACCGGATCGCCTTGCCGCGCGAGGCCAGGCTCGAGGCCCGCAAGGAGCCGAACCTGCTCGGCGGCATCGTCACCCTCTCAGCCATCGGCAGCAGGGCCGAGACGGAAAACTGGGGCCACAATCTCTATCGACCAGAGCCGCCGGCGGCAGAGGAGACGACAGTCAGGGCAATTCCGTACTTTGCCTGGGACAATCGCGATCCCGGCGAGATGCTGGTCTGGCTGAGGGAAGGGTAGGCGCGCCGCCGCTACAAATGCACAAAGGCCGTCAGCGGCAGGTGGTCGGAGGCAACGCGCGACAGCGGCGTGTCATGCGCCTCGACCGCTGAAACAAGGTCGTGCCGGTTGCCCAGGATGCGGTCGAGCGCCAGCACGGGCAGGCCCGACGGGAAGGTGGGCACCGCCGGCGGCGTCGGCCCGAAGGTCGTGTGCAGCGTGTTCAGCGCCGAGCGGTTGCCGAGCCGCCATTCGTTGAGGTCGCCCAGCAGCAGCGTCGGCCTTTCGTCGGCGCTGCTCATGATGTCGAGCACGACGCGGGCCTGCTCGGACCGCGAGCGGCGCAACAGGCCGAGATGGGCGGCGATGACGCGCAGGCTGCGTTTCTCGTCGAGATCGATCTCGGCCACCAGCGCGCCCCGCGGCTCCAGTCCCGGCAGCTTGATCTGGTGGACGTCGCGCACGCTGCCGCGCTTGAACAGAAGCACGTTGCCGCGCCAGCCATGGCCCTTGCCGTTGCCGATGACCGGCACCGGAACCAGCCCGGTATCGTGTTCCAGGCGGGCAAGGTCGAGCAGCCCGGCCCTGTCGCCGAAGCGGTTATCGGCCTCCTGCAGGGCGATCACGTCGGGGCTGATCTCTCGGATGACGCGCGCCGTCCTTTCGGGGTCGAACCTGCGGTCCGTGCCGATGCATTTGTGGACATTGTAGGAGGCAACGACGATCTCGGCGCCATTGACACGCTTGCGCGGCGTCGCCTTCGCCTTACGCGCATTTCTGGCGCGGATCGACAGGAGCACGGTCTCCGGTAGGCTGCGTCCTTTGATGTCGTCTATCTCCATGATCCTGCTGCTCGATTTCCTGCGCTAAAGATAGGGCGATCCCAGCCACAGCAAACGGTCGAAGACTCGGATTGCGAATGGTCTTGCCTTCAGCGTCTGCAGCGTCACCGGCTGTGCCGTGGAGATGGCCGCGCCGATGCGGGCGTCGATCTCGGCGGCGAAGTTTTCATCCAGGACTTCCATGTCGATCTCGAAATTCAGCCTCAGCGAGCGCGCGTCCAGATTGGAGGAGCCGACATAGGCCCACACCCCGTCGATCGCCATCAGCTTCGAATGGTCGAACGAGCCTTCATGGCGCCAGACGCGGCAATAATGCTTCAAAACCTGGTCGAACTGCGCCGTCATCGCATGGTCGACGAGGAAAAGGTTGTTCACCGCCGGCACCACGATGTCGATTTCGACACCGCGCCGGCCGGCCGTGGTCAGTGCGCTGATGAACTCGCGGTCCGGCAGGAAATAGGGGGACATGATGCGGATCGACTTGCGGGCGACCGAAAACGCGCCCATCAGCAGCTTGAGATTGGTTTCGTTGGAGGCATCCGGCCCGGTCGCCACCGCGCGCACCAGCATCGGCTGCCCCGGCGGCGGCACGGCGCGCTCGACCTGCCACGGTCCGTCCTTCAAGGTCTCGTTGCCGGCGAAGCGCCAGTCCTCGGCGGCAACCGAGAACAGGTCGGCCACCACCGGTCCGGTGACCACGAAATGCGTGTCGCGCGAACTGTCTGAACCGGCGAATTCCGCCGAGAATCCCTTGCGGATGTTCATGCCTCCCGTGAACGCCACCGTGCCGTCGACGACCAGGATCTTCCTGTGGGTCCGGAGATTGGCATAGGGAAGTCTCAGGCCCATGACGATGTTGCCGTTGAAGAGATCGACGGTGACGTCGGCCTCCCTGAGCTGCTTCAGGATGCTGGGCACCGAGTAGCGCACGCCGACGGCGTCGATCAGCACGCGTACGGTGACGCCGCGCTTGACGGCGTTGCCGAGCGACTGGACGAAAAGCGCGCCCACCGCGTCATTGTCGAAGATGTAGGTTTCCAGAAGCACGCTTTTCTGCGCGGCGTCGATCGCCCGGCACATTGCCGTATAGGCTTCGTCGCCGGTCTTGAGCACGGCGATGGTGTTTCCCGAGGTGAGGAGGCGCCGCGCCACCCTGTCGCCAAGCGTCTTCAGCCCGGTGAAACGCTGGCCGTATTCGGCGTTGATCAAAGCTTCGAGCGCGACGTCGCGGTCATGCCTTGCGGCGGCGGCCTCCGGCGAGACCGGCCGCATGGCGCTGATCGTCGCGCGGCGGATGCGGTTGATCCCGGCGATGGCGTAGATAATTGCGCCGAGGAAAGGCGACAACAGCATCACGCCCACCCAGCCGGTAGCCGCGCGCACGTCTTCCTTCGTCATGATGGCGTGGACGATGCCCACCGCCGCCATCGCCAGCGAAAGGACCAGGATAAGCGTCGACCAGTGACTCGCAATCGCCTCGAACATCGGCCCGACTATTGTGCGAGCCGGTGCGGAAGGCAATGCGCGCGGTCAAGGCTATTTCGGCTAATGCGCGCCAGCGCGGTGATGGACCGCTGCAATGTCCACGGCGCACGCCATTTTCCTGGTTTGCCGCATGAAGAATGTCACGAGGCGGACGCGGCGACTTTGGGGCGTGTTCCGCGTCCGAACTCGACGTCCCAACTGCGTTCCGCCGGCGCGGCTTCGCCGCTCAGCCCGAGTTTCGGGAAAAGCAGCTCCGCGACGTTGAAAGCCTCTTCGAGATGCGGGTAGGCGGACGCGATGATCGTTTCGATGCCGATCTCCTGATACTCGCGGATTCGCGCCGCGACATTGTCGGGATTGCCGACGAGCGCGGTTCCGGCGCCGCCGCGCACCAGCCCGGGACCGGCCCACAGATTCGGACCGATGACCAGTCTGTCCCGCCGGCCCTGATGCAGCGCCGACATGCGCTTTTGCCCTACCGATTCCGAGATGTTGACGAAGCCGTTCTGGGCCTCGGCGATCAGCTCGTCGGTCACGTGGCTGATCAGCCGGTCGGCGGCGGCCCAGGCCTCGTCCTCGGTTTCGCGCACGATCAGATGAATGCGCAGGCCGAAGCGGATCGTGCGGCCTTGCGCCGCCGCCGCTTTTTTCACGCGTCCGATCTTTTCGGCAAGCTGGTCCACCGGTTCGCCCCAGCTCAGATAGGCGTCCACATGCTTGGCGGCGATCGCGATGCCGGCATCGGAAGAACCTCCGAACCAGAGCGGGGGATGCGGTTGCTGGATGGGCGGGAAGGAGATGTCGGTGCCATGCGCCGAAAGGTACTTGCCCTCGAAATCCGCCGGCTCGCCTGACAGGATGCGCCGCCAGATGGTCAGGAACTCGTCCGTCTGCGCATAGCGCTCGTCGTGAGCGAGCTTGTTGCCGTCGCCGGCGAGGTCGGCTGGATCGGCGCCGGTGACGACGTTGAGCAGCACCCGGCCGCCGGAGATGCGGTCCAGCGTGGCGGCATGGCGCGCGAATAGCGCCGGCGTCCCGCTGCCCGGCCGCAGCGCCACGAGGAACTTCAGCCGTTCGGTAAGCGGGATCAGCCCGGCGGCCACGATCCAGGCGTCCTCGCACCGTGTTCCGGTGGGCAAGAGCACGCCCTTGAAGCCAAGCCGGTCGGCGGCTTGCGCGATCTCCTTGAGATAGCCGAAGGTTGCCGGCCGGTGACGCTCGTCTGTGCCGAGATAGGGGCCGTCGCCATGGGTCGGAAGATACCAGTAGAGATCGAGTGGACGTGCGTTGTTGCCGGACATCGGATTGTCTCCTTCAGCGATTGCGGAATCCGTGGGAGCAGGCCTCAGAGCTTGCCTTTCCAGGGGATGAGGCGGTGTTCCAGCCAGCGCATGCCGCTGGTGAAGGCGAAGGCGAGGATGGCGATGACGATGAGGCCGACGAACACGACGTCGGTCGCGAGGAAGTTGGCCGCGGACATGATCATGTAGCCGAGCCCGGATTGGGCTGCGATCAGCTCGGCCGCGACCAGCGTCGACAATCCGGCGCCGATGGCGATCTTCAGGCCAGTCAGGATTTCCGGCAAGGCGGATGGCAGGATGATGCTGGTGAACAGTTGCAACCGGCTCGCCCCGAGGGACAGGGCGGCATTGATGCGCTCCACGGGCACCGATCGGACACCCGCCTGAGCGGCGAAGCAGATCGGGGCAAAGGTCGATAGCGACAGGAGGACGATCTTGGAGGTCTCGCCGATGCCGAGCCATATGATGAGCAGGGGGAGATAGGCCAGCGGTGGCAAACCCCAGTAGAGATCGATCGGCACGCTGAAGATGCCTCTGACCCAGCGATTGAGCCCCATCAGCAGGCCAAGCGGAATGCCCACGAAGATGCCCACGCCGAGTGCCGCGGCAATGCGGCCGAGGCTTGCCAGCGTGTGGTCGAGCAGCGTGCCGTTGGCATAGCCGTCGGCCGCGACGACGCTGAACTGGGTCAGCACATCGGCCGGCGACGGCAGGAACAGCGGCGACGCCCAGCCGAATTGCGCAGCCAGGAACCACAAGGCAACCAGCGCGGCCAGCGTGACCAGGCTGATGCCGAGCGTCTTTGTCGATGCGGGCCGGCGCGACCGGAACGACGGCTTTCGTTCAGTTGTCGCGGGCGGGAACGAGGTTCCGGAATTGGCGGCAAGCGTCATTGCAAGGTTCCTGTATGGGCGGCTTCCGGCTGATGGATGAGCGAGCGGATTTCCTGTCGCAGTTCGATGAAACGCGGGTCGGACTGGATCGGTCCGATGTCGCCGTTTTCCGCGAAATCGCGAACGAAGTCGGCGTCGAACCGCGCAACGATGCGGCCCGGTCGGGGTGACATCACAACGATGGTCGTGCCGAGCGTGAGGGCTTCCTCGATCGAATGGGTGATGAACAGGATCTGCTTGCCGGTCTTGGCCCAGACCGAGGCCAGAAGCTGCTGCATGGTCTCGCGCGTCAGGCTGTCGAGGGCGCCGAACGGCTCGTCCATCAAAAGGATCTTTGGGTCGGTGGCCAGCGCCCGGGCGATGCCGACGCGCTGGCGCATGCCGCCCGACAATTCATAGGGTGGCTTTTCCGCGAAATCGGCGAGCCCGACCAGTTCCAACAGGTGCCTCGACCGCTCGCGACGTTCGGTGCGCGACACGCCTCGGTATTTCAGGCCGAGCGCAACGTTGTCCAGCACGCTGGCCCATGGCAGCAGGGTATCTTTCTGGAACACGACGCCACGATCGCCGCCGGGCGCCACGATTTCCCGTCCGTCCAGCGTGATCGTGCCTTCGGAGAGCGGCAGGAAGCCGGCGATCGCGTTCAGCAATGTCGACTTGCCGCACCCGGAAGCACCGACCGCGACAACGATCGAAGCGGGAGCGATATCGAGCGTGACGTGATCGAGCGCATGCACGTCCTGGCCATCGGAAGCCGGAAAGGTGACGCTGGCATCGCGGATTCGAAGCATGGTGACCTCCAGGCGGTCCGGCTGGCGCGCCAGCCGGACCGCGCTTTCTTCAAGGGTTGCTAGTTCGAGGCCTTGGCCACTTCCGCATATTGCGGATCGGCGAAAGCCGCGTAGCTGTCCTTGACCGAGGTGATCTTGTGCTGATCCTTCAGGAAGCCGGCGGTGTCCTTGAGGATTTTCGCGACTGCGCTCTTCTCTCCGCCGCCCAGCCATTTGCTGGAGACCTGTTCGTCGAGCGGCGGAACGACCGTCGTCTTCAACTGCTCCGAATTCTCGGCGGGCGTGCCGCCTTGCAATTTTGCAATCAGCTTGGCGTTCTCTGACTCCGGGCCCCAGGCGGCCGGGTTGCTCAGATAAGCCTGGTTATAGCCGTCGATCAGCCGCGTATACTGGCCGAGGAACTCCGGATTGGCCTTGGCGAACGCGCCCGTGACGACCAGCGCGCTGAAGGTCGGCGCGCCGCGATCGGCGACCTGGCCTGCCGTGAGCAGAACCTTGCCGTTCTTCTTGAGCTCCGAAAGAGCCGGATCCCAGACGAAGCCGCCGTCAATGTCGCCGCGCTTCCAGGCCGCGACGATCTCGGGCTGTGGAATGGCTATGACCTGGGTTTCCTTTTCGGAAATGCCTTCCTGCTTGAGCACGGCCAGAAGCTGGTAGTGGTCGGTCGAGACCGGGGCAGCGGCGAGCTTCTTGCCGCGCAAATCCGCCGGCGACTTGATTTCGGGCCGCACCACCAGGGCCTCGCCGTCACGAGAGACCGACGAGACGTAGAACGCCTTCACGTCGATGCCCTTGCTGACCGCCGCCGAGAACGGGCTTGATCCGACATCGCCGATCTGGACGTCGCCGGATGCGATGGCTGCGAAAATGTCGGCGCCGGAATTGAAGCGGCGGAATTCGATGTTCCAGCCGGTCTTCTTGGCAAGGTCGCCATTGGCGATGCCGAGATTATAGGGGTTGGCGCCGGTCTGGTACGCTATGACGACCTTCTTGCCGTCGGCCGCGTCCGCCGCGGTGTGGACGGAGGCCAGGGCAAGCCCGAAAAGGGCGGCGGAAATCAATTTTCGCATGGGCTTTAATCCTTTGAACAGGGGGCGGAGCCTCGATTGCAGCCAACCAGAGGGCCGTGAATTAAAGTCCACTAAGATTATAGAATTAGACAGGAACGGTATTTCGAAAGCGCGGTCCCCGACGAAAAAGAATTGAGCTGAAATGCGGGGTGACACCAAAGCGGCATTCTATGCGGGCGAGGTCTGTGCGTTGCGCATGCCAGCCAGAGCGAGGCCAGGGCGGGGCCTATGATCGGCCGGCGGCTTGCTGCCTGGCGGCGAGAACCGCGGTCATCCGTTCAGCCAGCTCCGCGACCGGCCCGGTCTTTTCCCAGGCATAGAGCGAGACCGCCATCGAGGGCTCGGCGCCGAACGCCGCATAAGGCTGGACATGCCGCCCGGCCACCGTGCTTTTGGGCAGCAACGACAGGCCGAGCCCAGCCTCCACGCCGACCAGCACGTTGCGCAGGCTGCTGCCGGAGAAGGCGATGTACCAGCGGCGTTGTTCGCGTTCGATCCGCTCGAACATGGCCTCGCGATAGAGCCCGCCGGGCGGAAAGGCGACCAGCGGGATGGGGTCGGGCCAATCGGATTGCCGGTTCGCGCTTTCGAACCACGCCATGGGTTCGGGAAAGCTCGCCCGGCAGTCGGGCTCGGCTGCGGCTTCCTTGACCACCACGATGTCGAACTCGCCGGCGCGGTAGCGCCGCGTCAGGTCGCGGCTCAAGCCGGCGGTGACATCCAACCGCGCCGCGCGGTTGTCCCTGGCGAAACCGCCGAACACGTCCGCCATCTGCGAATTGACGATATCCTCGGGCACGCCGATCCGCACGGGCGAGGTGCCGGCCGGATCGCCAAGCGCCGTTTCCGCTTCGTGCTGCAGGGCAAGGATGCGCCGCGCGTAGCCGAGCAGGCGCTCGCCCGCGGCCGTCGGCCGGATCGGCCTTGTGTCACGGTCGACAAGGCCCTGGCCGACCGCGTCCTCGAGCCGGGCAAGCTGCTGGCTGATCGTCGACTGCGTCATGTTGAGCCGCTCCGCCGCCTGCGTGAAGCTGCCGGCGTCGGCAATCGCGATGAAGGCACGCAGAAGGCGCGGATCGAGCATCTTTCCCATTTCCTCGGTGCATCGGTGCGCAATCATTTAAAACCATAATGCAATGAATGCATATATTTAATTTCTAAATGCCGTTGCGCGGACCTATCTGGAAGTGCGGACAAGGCCATGCGTTGGCCGCTGCCGCAGGAGCCAGGAATGCCTCGTCTCTTTTTTGCCTTTGCCTTGCTGGTGCTCGCGTCCGTTGCGGCGGTCGCGTCAGGAGAAACCATGCGCACGACCCCTTTGCACGCCGCGGCCGCCGCCGATGACGTGGACGCCATCGGCAGGCTTTTGTCGCAAGGCGCCGCGATCGACGCGCGCGACGGCACCGGCGCCACGCCGCTGCTCGTTGCCACGCACGACAACAGAATTGCCGCAGCCGGGGCGCTGATCGCGGCCGGAGCGGACGTCAACGCCAAGGACAATATCGAGGACAGCCCTTACCTCTACGCCGGCGCGCGCGGGCATCTGGAAATCCTGAAGCTGGCTCTCGCGCATGGCGCCGACCTGAAGAGCATCAACCGCTATGGCGGCACCGCGCTCATCCCGGCGTCCGAGCGCGGCCATGTAGAGACCGTGCGCACGCTGATCGAAGCCGGTGTCGACGTCGACCATGTCAACAAGCTCGGTTGGACCGCGCTGCTCGAGGCGATCATCCTCGGCGACGGCGGCGAGCGCCATCAGCAGATCGTTTCGCTGCTCATCAAGGCCGGGGCCAACGTCGATCTCGCCGACGGCGATGGCGTGACGCCGCTGCGGCATGCGCGTGACCGAGGCTTCAAGGAGATCGAGAAGCTCCTCCTGGCCGCTGGCGCGAGGTGAGAAAAATGGACGGCGCCATGAGCGGACAGAAAGGTATCGAGGCCGCTTCCAGCCGTTTCCTCATGCTTGCCGTTGTGGCCCTGGTCGGGCTCAACCTCAGGCCGTTCATCACCGGCATCGGCCCGCTGGCGGCGGGCGTGCGGGCCGAGACGGGTCTCGGCACCCAGGGCATCGCGCTGCTGACGCTGGTGCCGATGCTGCTGATGGGGATTTTCGCCTTTGCCGGGCCGTTCGTGCAGGCGCGTATCGGCGCCAGCCGGGCGGTCATCGCGGCGCTCGCCATTCTCGCCGTCGCATCGTTCCTGCGCCTCTTCGTATCGACGGGCCTCGATATGGTGGGCACAGCCGCCTTGCTCGGCCTTGGGGCAGCTGTTGTCCAGGCCGTGTTTCCAGGCATCATCAAGCGGCAGTTCCCTCGCAGTGTCAGCCTCGTCATGGGGCTTTATTCCTCGATGCTGATGGGCGGCGGCGCGCTTGGCGCGCAACTCGCGCCGCTGATCGCCACGGCCTCGGGCGACTGGCATTTCGGGCTCGCCTGGATGGCGTTGCCGGCTTTGGTCGCGGTGGCGCTCGCCTTGGCCTGCTTGCCGCGAGACGCCGCCCGCCCGCAAGGCAGGAACGCGACGGCGAATTTCCTCAGGCGGCCGCGCACCTGGCTGCTGATGGCCTGTTTCGGCCTCGTCAATGGCGGCTACTCGACCTCGGTGGCATGGCTTGCGCCTTATTATCAGGAGCAAGGCTGGACGGCCGCTTCCAGCGGCGGCCTGCTGGCGGTCATGGCCGTCGGACAGGCGTTTTCGGCCCTGCTGCTGCCAGCCCTTGCCGGCAAAAGCGTGGATCGCCGGCCATGGCTCTGGCTGACCTTGGCCATGCAGGCGGTTGGTTTTGCAGGGTTGATCCTGCAGCCCGGGACCGCGCCCTTCGTCCTCGCGCTGTTGCTGGGAGCGGGGCTCGGCGGTTCCTTCTCGCTCACCATGATCGTCGCGCTCGAACATCTGCCGGATCCGGCGGAGGCCGGCGCGCTCTCGGCCATGATGCAAGGCGGCGGCTTTCTCGTCGCCGCGATACCGCCCTGGATCGTCGCGGTGCTGCACGACATGACCGGCGGTTTTCGCGCCGGCTGGCTGCTGCATCTGGCCTGTATCGCCATCGTGACGGTGCTGACCTTCCGCCTTGCGCCTGACAGCTACGGACGGTCCATGAGGCTCTCAGCGCTTGGCGCGTCAGCGCCCTAGGTTCGGCTGCACAGGGCCGGACTCTAGCGATAACCGGCCTCGTCGGCGCGATGCAGTTTTGGGCCGCGTTCCTGGATCGGTTCCAGAGCCTTTTCCACCGGCACATTTGGGGCCTCATGGATGCGTGTCAGCGCGCCTGCCGGGTTTCGAGCCCATTTGACAGCATTGACAAGCACCCGCCTGACATTGGCGTCATGATAGGTCGGATAGGTCTCGTGGCCTGGACGGAAATAGAAGATATTGCCCGCGCCGCGCCGCCAGGTCATGCCGGAACGGAACACTTCGCCTCCTTGAAACCAGGAGATGAAGACCGTTTCGAGCGGCTCCGGCACCGAAAACTGTTCGCCATACATCTCCTCGTTTTCGAGAACGAAATTCTCGTCGAGGCCGGCAGCGATCGGATGTCGTGGGCTGATGACCCACAGGCGCTCGCGTTCGCCCGCCTCGCGCCACTTGAGCGAGCAGGGGGTGCCCATCAAACGTTTGAATATCTTCGAGAAATGCGCGGAATGCAGGACGATCAGACCCATGCCCTCCCAGACGCGTTTCGCGACACGTTCGACAACCTCATCCGCTACCTCGCCATGGGCTCTGTGGCCCCACCACAACAGCACGTCGGTCTCATCGAGGCGCGACTGCGGCAGACCATGCTCGGCTTCCTGCAAGGTGGCGGTGGTCGCCTCGATCCCCGGATCGCTGTTCAGCGCCCCGGCGATGGTTGCATGCATGCCTTCGGGATATATCCCGCGAACGACTTCATTGGTGTTCTCGTGGATATTTTCGCCCCACACGACGGCACGGATCGGCATATTGGCTCTCCTGGAATTTTGCGATGGATGGGCGGGGAAGGCCTCGATGATCTTCCCACTGTTGGATTCACGGTGCGTGTGCCACGCTATCGCGGACAATGAGCTCCGGCTCGATTATCGTCTGGGTCGGCTGTGCCTCGCCGTTCTCGATGATGTTCAGGAGCGCACGGCACGCGGAACGCCCCCAGGCGCGGCGCGGCAGCCTCACGGTGGTAAGCGAGGGTGTCACCGCGGCTGAGTACTGCATGTCGTCGAAGCCGACGACTGATATGGTTTTGGGCACTTGGACACCGCTCTTGGCAAGGCCGTGGAGCACTCCTAGCGCGACTTCGTCGTTGTGCGCGAAGACCGCGGTCGGCATGGGATCCATCCCGATAATCGCCAACGCGGCTCTCATCCCGTACTCCATCGACAAATTGTCGCTGAGAATGAGGCTGTCGTCGGCGGTGACGCCGGCAGCCTTCAATGCGTCGTTGAAACCTTTATGACGTTGGGCGATGCCGCTGGCCCCGAGCGGACCGCAAACCTGCGCGATACGTCGATGACCATGTGCCAGAAGGCATTCGGCCGCGAGGCCGCCTCCTTTTGCAAAGTCGATCGTAACCAGCGGAAGGTCCGCTTCCGGGAACGGGTTGCAACTGACGAGCTTCAACCCGATGGCCGAAGCCACGTTCTCATAATAGCCGACGTTCAGGATCAGCCCGTCCGCACGCCCTCGGCGTATCATGTCGAAATATTTGTCCGCGGACCGCGGACCGCCTTCGGTATCGCCCATGAGCACGATGTAGTCGTTGGCGCGGGCCTCCTCTTCGGCACCTTTGAAGAAGTCGGCAAAGAACGCGTTGCTGATATTCGAGACCAGGACCACGATCGTCCGTGTCGAGCCCCTGCGAAAGTCGACGGCCAATTGGTTGAATTGGTAGCCGACGTCATTCGCGACCGCGATTATCCGGTCTCGCGTTTGCGGGCTGACGTCGTCCGGCTTCGCAAAGGCACGAGACACGGTCGCCAGGGAAACGTTTGCAAGCCGCGCGATGTCGCGAAGAGTCGGGCGTTTGTTCTCGGTTTCAATCAAGCCGCGCTCATTTTGTTGTTCCTGTCGATCGTCTTGCCGGTTTCGTCGAACAGATGGAGATGCTTCCGGTCCGGCTTGAGGCCAACCGCCTCGCCGACGGCATACTCTCTTTGGCCGTCCAAATTTGCAATCAGCGAGCCGACCTCCGGCACCCGAACGTGCATGATCGTGTTGCTGCCCAAACGCTCGACCAGGGAAACCGTGCCTGTCCATAGCCGATCGTCTCCGGCGGCGGCCACATGTTCCGGACGAATGCCGACGACATGAGCGCCATTCTGCGCCGCCCAAGCTCCTTTTATGAAGTTCATCTTCGGTGAGCCGATAAAACCCGCGACAAATGTATTGAGCGGGCAATTGTAGAGCTCCATTGGAGTTCCCACCTGCTCGATCCTGCCGCCATTGAGGACCACGATCTTGTCCGCCATCGTCATTGCCTCGACCTGATCGTGAGTGACGTACACCATCGTGGTTCCCAGCCGATGATGCAGCTCGCTCAGTTCCACCCTTGTCTCGGAGCGCAGTGCGGCATCAAGATTTGAGAGCGGCTCGTCAAGGAGAAACACCTGCGGATTTCGTACGATCGCCCGGCCGATCGCCACGCGCTGGCGTTGTCCGCCCGAGAGTTGGGATGGGCGGCGATCCAGCAATTCGGTCAGCTTCAGGGTTGAGGCCGCCGCCTCGACCTTGGTCTTGATTTCCGTCTTGGGGCGCTTCTCGAGCATCAGGCTGAACGCCATATTTTCCGCGACGGTCATTTGCGGATAGAGCGCATAGGACTGGAACACCATGGCGATGTTGCGCTCTTTCGGCGAAAGCCCGTTGGCAACCCTGCCTCCGATCGACAGTTGCCCCCCGCTGATTTCTTCCAGTCCGGCGATCATGCGCAGGAGAGTCGATTTTCCGCACCCTGAGGGCCCGACAAAAACGACGAACTCTCCATCCGCGATCGATAGGTTGATGCCGTGTATGACCTGGTTCGGGCCAAACGTCTTCATGATATTCTTGAGTTCGAGGGCGGCCATCTGACCTCTCCTAATGTCCTTTGCGCACGGCGACGATATGCTCGACATAGCCCGGGCGCGCTTTTTGCAGTTGCCGTGGTTCCCTGCCTGCAATCATTTCCGAAATGTCGTCGGCGATCATCCGTCCGATGAGGTGCCGTCCTCCTTCCACTGCCGCCGCCCGGTGCGGGGACAGGATCGAGTTGGGCAGGGACCGGACAGGGTCGTCGAGGGAAACAGGCTCGCTTGGAAAGACGTCGATGGCGACACGTATGTGCCTGTCGCGGGCCGCCTTCATCAGCGCGTCGAAATCCACAAGGTGCGCGCGGCTGATAAGCACCACCAGCGTTCCTCGTTTCATCCTGCGGATTGCCGTCTCATCGACCAAACCTCGGTTTTGGTCGGTCGGCGTCGCGGCTATGACGACGCAACGGCTGTGCTCGATAAGTTCATCCAGGCTCATGAGCTCGACGCCCGGAATCGTAACGTTCTCAGCCTTGAGCCAAGGGTCGAAGGCTGCGATCCTCGGCGAAAAGGGCTGAAGCAGACGGGTCAGCTCGCGGGCGATGGAACCGTATCCCACGAAACCAACCGTCTGATCATAGAGCGAAAAATCGGTCGTCGGATTGTCGTCCAGCCAATGCTCATATCCGGCCTGGAACGCGAGATGTTCCTCGACCATGCCTCGACCGCCGGCAATCATCATTCCCAACGCCATCTCAGCCACTGAATTGCGGAAACCCGGCGCGCAGCTCAGAACGGACACTCCCCTTTCGAAGCAAGCCTGATAGTCGACGCTGGGCGGAAAATTGCCCGAGACCTCGATGATCGCTTGCAGGTTCGTCGCCTGCGCCAGGCGTTGCCGATCCATCATCGGACGCGAGGCGACCAGGAACCTCATGGTTTCAAGATTGGCGTCCAACGTTTCCTGGGGCATCGACCAGTTGGTGCCGCCAATAATATTGCAGGCGCTTTCGAGCCGGCGATAGTCGGATGCGGAGAATAGTTCCTCGAGTTTGCGCCAATATTGGTCGAGCACAAGAATTGGTTTCACAATTGTTTCCTATTTGACTGCGCCTTGGGTCATGCCTCTGACGAAGTGGCCCTGAAAGATGAGAAAGAGAGCCACCACCGGGAGCGCCATGATCACGGTTCCGGCCGACAGGCCGGAAATGTCCCGGGTCTGTGAGCCCTGGAAAAACAACAGGCCCACCGCGAGCGTTCTTTTGGAATCTTGCGGCAGAAGCAGCAGGCGCAGGAGCAGATCGTTCCAGCTCCACACGAATTCGAGAAGAGCAGTGGTGATCACGACGGGAACCGAGGCCGGCATTATGATGCGCCGATAGATTTGCCACTCGCTCGCGCCGTCGACCCTGGCGGCTTCGTGGAGCGCCATCGGGATTTTCTTGAAGTATGACTCGAAGAGGAACACGAAGACGGGCAGGGCGAGCGCGACGTCCGAAAGGATGACGCCCAGATGCGTGTTTATGAGCCCGAATGTCCGCACCGTGGTGTAGAGCGGCAGCACGATCGCGGCGGCCGGCACCATCATTCCCAGCAAAAACCAGAGGCTGAGGGCGGTCTTGAACTTGAGGCGCAGAAAGTGAAGCGCGTATGCCACCATCGAGGCGAGCGCGATCATGATGGCGGCATCGACGATCGAGATCAGCGCCGTGTTTATGAAGTACCGGCTGAACCCTCCGTCCGTCCAAACGCGAATGAAATTCTCGAATGTCGGATGGGCTGGCGGAAGCCAGGCAGCTTCACCCTGCTCGGTTGCCGGCTTGATCGACGCAAGGAGGGTGAGAACCGACGGCAAGGTCATCAGCACAGCGAATGCGATGAGAAATACCAGGACGAGCAGAGGCATCTCAGCGCTCCCGACGCTCTTGGAAATTGAGGTAGATCGCGGTGATAAGGGTGACGATCACGAGAAGCGCCACGCTGATCGCGGAGCCATAGCCGTATTCGTTCTGCAGCGCGCCGCGCTTGTACATGTAGGTCGCCAGGATCTCGCTGGACCGGATCGGGCCGCCTTGCGTCGTCGACCAGATCAGGTCGAACGATTTGAATGCGTGGGTGAGCGTGAGGATAAAAACCACGGCAGTGATCGGCTTCAGAGCCGGCAGCGTGACATAGCGAAAGAGCTGGTATCTGTTCGCGCCGTCGATGCGCGCGGCGTCGTAGAGGTCCTCGTCGACGGCCTGCAGCCCCGCCATGAAGATCATCACGCTCAGCCCTATGCTGGACCAGCAATGTGCGATGGCGAGCGCTGGAAGGACGAGAGAGGGCACGCCCAGCCATGGATGGGCCAGGAAACTGAATCCGAGATCCCGAAGCACCTCATTGATGACGCCGTAGGGCTGGTACATCCATCGCCAGATGACCGCCACCGTGACAGGCGCGAGCACGATCGGCACCGTGATGGCGGTTTGCAGGAGCGCTCGGCCGCGGGCCACGCGCGAAAGCAAGGTTGCAAGTATCAGCCCCAGGCCGACATTGATCACAACGATGATCGCGGCCCACCAACAGGTGTTCCAGAAGGCCTCCAGGAAGATTGGATCGAAAAAGAGCTGGATATAGTTCCGCAGGCCGACCCACGTCTTGACGGGGCTGATGCCGTCCCAGTCGGTAAACGAGAACCGGACGACCGACAGCGTGGGCAGGAACGAGAAGACGAGGTACAGCACGCAGGCCGGCAGCAGAAAGGTCGTGGGGGTCAACCAATCGGATCGCCGCCCGCCTTCCGCCAGGGTCATGGCCGAAGCAGTCATTTGAGTTGTCCTTTGAAGACTGTGGCTTCCCCCGCTCGTATCGGCGGGGGAAGCAGCCGCTTTGTCGCCTATTTCGCGATGCCACCCGGCGCGAGGATGGTTCCGGCCTTCTTGGCCGTTTCCCATTCCTTCTCGATGGACTGGACGAACTGGTCGGGTGTCATCGAGTCGAGAAGGAGCGCCTGCAGCCCATCATAGGTGACGGTGGTCAGGTTCGCCGGCATTACCGTGTCGAGATAGGCGGGTACCGTCCCATTCGCGCGCACCTGGTTGATGCTGTTGTTCATGTCCTGGAGGAGGGACGGGATCTTCGCCTCCTTCAACTCGGCCTCGAGAGGGCCGACCGGCACCGTTCCTTCGTTCAGCAGCGTGACGCGCCCCTCCTGGCTAAAGAACATGTAGTTCAGGAAATCCGCCGCGGCATCTTGCTTCGTGGAGGTCTTGCGGATGTACCAGCCCGACCCGATCGCCTCCGTCGGATAGACCTTTTGGTTCGCCTCCAGCGGCGGCATCTGGAACACGCCAAAGTCTTTGATGCGGTCGCCCGCGGTTTGGACGCCCTGCGAAATGACGAACGTTCCGGTGTAGACCATCGGTATCTTGCCGGCCCAGAAGGCATCCATGGTCTCTGCTTGCCCGGTGCCGACCGGATAAGGGCCGAAGAAGCCGTCCTTGGCCATTTGCTGCAGCTTCTCGGTCGCTTTCAGGAATGGCTCGTCCGTCCAGGATCCGTTCCCGAACATGACTTTATCAAGACCGTCCGGGCCGGCATATCTGCCGAAAAGCATCGACTGGATATGGGAAATCGGCCACTTGTCGGCTCCGCCCAACCCGATTGGGGTTTCGTAGCCGGCGTCCTTCAGCTTCTTTATGGCCGCTTCGAGCTCCGACCATGTCGTAGGGATCTCGATACCGGCCTTCGAAAAGGCTTCCTTATTGTAGAACATGCCGGTGGATTCGACTTCGTTGCCGACCGCCCATAGCTTTCCGCTCGAAGACGTCACATTTTCAACCGCCTTCGAGATGAACTTTTCCCAACCGTATTTTTTGTAGTAGGGCGTCAAGTCGGCGACCAGACCGCCCTGGATCAAGGCCGCCGGTTGACCGGGACCGGTGCCGAAGGTGAACAGGTCAGGTCCTTCTCCCGATGACAGCGCGGGCACGAGTGCCGGATTGAACAGGTCCGAGCTGTTCTTGACGACATTGACTTTGACGTCCGGGTGCTTCGCGGAATATGCGGCGGCCAGCTTGTCATAGACGTTTGTCGAGCCGGGTTCACCGGCCACCCAGACAAGCAGTTCTTCCTGCGCTCGTGCCGGCTTCATGATTGCGATGGCCATCGCAAATCCCAGTGCGCACGCTTTGAATGCGTTCATTCCAAATCCTCCCGACAAAGCCGCGTCATGCGACTAACAGCAAATGTAACCGGTTTCATTTGTGAAAACAAGCAAGAATCGAGCGGATCCGGCGGAGGCCGGCGCGCTGTCGGCCATGATGCAAGGCTACGCACGGTCCATGAAGCTCTCAGCGCTTGGCGCATTGGCGCCTTAGGGCCGTGCCGTGGTGGGATGTCACTGCCTGGCCGCGTTTGGCCGTTGTCGTTGCGCCGTCAGCCGTCGGTCGAGACGGTTACGGTCCTCCAGGCTTCGATCTCTTGCTGCAGGCGCTGGATGCGCTCGGACACGAGCTTGAGGGCGTCGCTGCCAAGCAGGAGCTGCGGGGGTGGGGTTTCGGATTCCACCAAAGCCAACACGGCCGTCGCGAGCTTCTCGGGATCGCCAAGCTGCTTGCCGCTTTTCGCCTGCCGGGCCTCCCGGATCGGATCAAACAGCGCATCGTAATCCTCGATGGACCTTTCGGTCCGGACCATGGAGCGTCCCGCCCAGTCCGTCCGGAAGGAGCCCGGGCAGACGGCAGTCACGCGAACGCCGAACGGGGCCATTTCCGAACGCATCACTTCCGAAATGCCCTGGAGCGCGAACTTGCTGCCGCAGTAGTAGGCGATGCCCGGCATGGTAATCATGCCGCCCATCGAGGTGACATTGACGATGAATCCGCGGCGTCGCTCGCGGAACCTGGGAAGAAACGCCTTGGCGACAGCCACGGCGCCGAAGACGTTCACGTCGAACTGGCGCCGCATCTCTTCGAGCGGCGACTCTTCGAGCACGCCTTCATGGCCATAGCCGGCATTGTTGATCAGGACGTCGACGGGCCCATGCTCTTCCTCCGCCTGTGCGATGATGTGCGGCACGCGGTCGAACTCCGTCACATCGCAGATGACCGTCCGGATCGCGGGAAGGGTTCTGGCAAGTGCCGCGCGTGACGCCTCGGACCGAACGGTGCCGATGACCGTGTGGCCCATCTGTATGGCGGCGGAAGCGATGGCGAGGCCAAAGCCGGAATTGGCGCCGGTGATGAAGAAGGTCTTTCTTGCCATGGTTTGCGGTCCTTCATTGATGGATGGCGCCTTGGCAAATAGTATGGAGCGGTGGCATCTTCGATTGCGATTTCTATGAATGGCTTGCCAAATCCTATTGGAACGGACGTTGGACGAAGACGGGAACTGGTCGAGCTGGCCGGAGCTCTCGCCGAACGCAATGGGTACAACGCGACCGCGCTCGGGAGCGTGCGGGTGCTCCGGACGGAGGCAGTGCTCCATGACGTCCCGGTGCTTTATGAACCGGGCGCGGTGTTCGTCCTGCAGGGAAGCAAGCGGGGCATCCTCGAGCGGGAAGTCTATCTCTACGATGAAGAGCATTATCTGGCGGTGTCGGTGCCTGTTCCGTTTCGAATGGAGTCGACGGCCAGCCCCGATCGCCCGCTGCTTGCAGTCTATGTCGAGTTCGACATGCGGCTGGCGGCCGAGATTGCCGCGCAACTGGAGAGGCATTCCGCAATGGAAAACGACAGGCCGCGAAGTCTCGTATCGAGCAGGATGGGGGCCGACATCGAGGATATCCTGCTTCGCCTGCTGAAGGCGCTTCGCAACCCTGCCGAAATCGTCGTCCTTGGCTCAAGCCTTCTGCGCGAGCTGCATTACCGGGTGCTGATCGGCCCGCAAGGCGGCGCCATGATCGCGGCCCTGCAGCAAAGCGGCAGGTCGGGCAGCATCGTGCGGAGCCTCGCATGGCTGCGGGAAAACTATGGCTCTGAAATCTCGGTAGCCGATCTGGCGAGAGACGCTGGCATGAGCGTGCCTTCCTACCACGTTCATTTCAAGGAGATGACCGGAAGCAGCCCGATGCAGTACGTGAAAGCCATGCGGCTCCACGAGGCAAGACTGATGATCGCACGCAAGGGCACGATCGCTCAGGTCGCGGCTTCGGTTGGTTATGCGAGCGCGGCTCAGTTCAGCCGCGACTTCAAGCGGCATTTCGGACGCACGGCTTCAGAAGAGATGAACTGGGTCCGTCGCCACCTGGGCGAGATCGCCTGGGCAGAATAGTCCGCCATTGGCGGCAGCCTAAAGCGCGTCGCGATCTTTCAGATTCGCTCCATGCGCTTTAGGTTTTTTGATCTTACGCATGTCCTTATCCCGAAACCGGTTCCCACTTTCGGGAGACATGCTTTTAAAGCTTCCTGAAGAAGCCCGACAGGATGTTCGGACCCGCTTCGCCGGGCCGCAGCCTGATCCCATCCTCGAAGCAGTTCAGCGTCACGCATTCGAACCCGTTGTGCGCGAGCAGCGCCACCAGCGAGTCGCGGTCGAAATGGTGCAGATGCTCGTTGGGCAAGCGCATGCGCCACTTGGCGAACCACGCGTCGCCGTCGGTGCCGAGCTCGCGCCAGCGGCAATAAGGGACGGCGACGGCCAGGTGGCGGGTCTGAAGGCGGGACAGGAAACTGAGATCGGGGATGTGCTCGAGCACGTCGAACATGGCGACGAGGTCCCACGTGCCGGCGAGCGCCTCATCCCAATCGACGAAGCGGACACCCTTGGGCAGGGGAAATTCCGCGATATCGCAGCCGGCGCAATCGGCGACGCCGGTTATCTTGGCGGCTTCGATGAACGTGCCCGTGCCATATCCGATCTCCAGCACGGAGCGGGGAATCTCGCCGGTGATGCCAAGCACCCAGCCAAGCCGCTGATAGCCGAGCTTGATGGTCCGGTCGCTCAGGTCCTCGTAATAGGAGATGTATTTCTTGTCGTATTTGATCGGCGTGAAGTCGATCTGGTGGATGACGCCGAACCCGTCCAGCTCATAGTTGTCCAACATTGTCCGCGCGGCCCCCGGAATTCCTTACATGATCAGTTACACGCAGCCGCGGCCTTGAGCGCTTCGGCGCGGGAAGCTGCGGGCAGATTTCCGATCCGTCGGACAGCAGCGTAGAATCTCGGATAGTCGCCGGAGCATAAGTCGAACAAGCGGAGGAACGCTGGAACGTCTTCGCCATAGACAGCGGTCGCGGCAAGCTTCGCGTTGTTGATGGGGCTATCGAACCAGGCGTCGTATCCGCGATATCCGGCCCATCGCTTGTCGCGCATTTGCCGATAGCGCATCCTCAGCCTGTCGATCGTGGCTGCCTTGGCGGCGGCCATCTGCTCCGGGGTGCGGGGACTTCCATAGACCTGTCGCAACTCGTCCCGGGTTTTCGATATCAGCCCGAGAAAATCCGCCTTGCGCTTGCGATCGGCTTCGTAGCTGCGCAATCCGGCGCGATTGCCGGTGGCGCGCAGCCATTTCCTCGTACCGGTGGTTTCGACGGAAACTGCGAAAGCCTCGTTGAACGCGGAGTCGCCGTTCACGTAGATTTTCTGATGCGCCAGCTCGTGGAAGATAAGGCTTGCGAGGTAGGTGTCGTTCTGGCGCAGCATGGTGCTGAGCAGCGGATCGCTGAACCAGCCCAGCGTGGAGTACGCCGTGATGCCCGTCACATAGACGTCCAGCCCTTGCCGCTGCAGTGCAGCGGCATTTTCGAGCGCGTCCTTGCGCGAGAAATAGCCCTTGTAGGGAACGCAGCCGAAGACCGGAAAGCACCATGTTACCGGCGCGAGCGAGAATTGCGGCGCGGCGAAGACCGCCAGGGTCACATCGTTTCGGCCGACATCGACATAACTGCGGTAGCTGCTGTTGTTGGGCAACGCCAGTTCTTCCGTGGCAAAGCGGCGTATGGCGCTGGCCGACGTCAGCTTGGCGCGCAGTGGTTCCGGCGTCGAGGGGTCGCGGATCAGCTTCGCGACATTCTTGCGCGCCGCCATGATCTCGACATGGCCCTCCAACGATTGCGCATAATAGGAAATGCTGGTGCACCCGGCCAAGCCGGACGCCAGGATCGCCGCGGCAAGCAATCGAAAAACGCGCTTCAAAGCCTGCCCACCGCTTGCTCATCTCTCCATGGAGCAAATGTCTCCATTCGCTCCGGAGTCTCAAACAGGCGCGCCTGTTTTCGTCAAGACCTGGAGAGGAGGCGGCAGTCGAACCTTCAATTTCTCAGGGCCATCAGGCCATCAACGGAGATTTCACGCCTGCCTCGCCATCAGCCGCAGCCACGGCGCAAGATGGAAAGCCGCCATCAGGAGATACATCGGCGCCATGCCAGTGAGCACGGTAGCTTCCGGGCCCGACATGCAGGTCATGTCATGGCCGCCATAGGCGGCCGTCAGCAGCGCCATCGCTGCGAAGGTCGGCGCCGCGGCGAGGCAAAGCCAGTCAGCGAGGCCGAAGCCGCTCAGGTTGGTCGGGCGAGGGGAGTCGATGCTCATGATAGCCACCTTTTGAAGCGGTTGGGTTTCCTGCCCATGGACACAAGGGCGAAGCAGGATCGGCTCCGGCGGCGCGGGTTGCGCCGCCGGAGTCGCTTCGCACTCAGGCGCTCTTGTTGCGGAACGCCGCTTCGCCGGCATCCGACACCTCGACCCATCTCTGGTCGGGGGCGGCACCTTCTTCGTAATTGTCGTGCCAGTTCCACCACTTGTAGGTCTGGGTCTGCGGATAGCCCTCGGGCGAATCCTCCCACACCTCCTGGCGGCCGAGCGGCGTGACGTCGAGATAGCTCCAGACGGTGCCGAACGCCTCGTCGCCACGGTTGTTGACGAAGTAGGTGCGGAAGATGCGCTTGCCGTCATGGATGAAGACGTTGTGGCCGTGCCATTCGTCGACGCCGAAATCCTTATCCCAGCTGTCGGTGATGGTGTACCAGGGCATCTTCCAGTCCATCCGCTCCGTCAGCCGCTGGATGTCGGCCTGCGGTGCGCGCGAGGCATAGGCAAGCGTGGTGTCGCGGGCGTTGAGGTGGGCGAGGTTGCCGACCTGGTCTGCGCCGAGCGAGCAGCCGCGGCAGGCATGTTCGGGCCAGCCATAGACGCCCGGCTCGAAGAAGGCGCGGTAGATGACGAGCTGGCGGCGGCCTTCGAACATGTCGAGCAGGCTCACCTTGCCGTTCGGACCTTCGAACACATAGTCCTTCTTCACTTCCATCCACGGCATGCGGCGTCGTTCGGCGGCCAAGGCATCGCGGGCGCGGGTCATCGCCTTTTCCTTCACCAGCATCTCTTCATAGGCGCCTTCCCACGCTTCCTGCGAAACGACCGGTGGTGTCTTCATGTGTTGGGTCATTGCTCTTGTCCCGTTCTTGGGTTTGGTTGGGGGTGACGAGGACAGACATAGGGCCGCATGCTGCGATGGTGAGAGTTACAAGTGTGACGCGATTTGCTGCGGCGGGCCTTGAGGCGACGGCATGGACTCGCTGATCAATGCCGCCGGCCGCGCGCTTGCCGCGGGCGATCCCCTCGGCGCCCTGAAGCGCGTCGCGCTGCGCGACGATGCGCCGGCGCTGGCGTTGCGCGGCATCGCGATGGCGCAGCTCGGCGATTTCGCCAAGGCCAAGGCGCTGCTGAAGGACGCCGCCCGCGCCTTCAGCCCGCGGGAAGCGGTGGCGCGCGCCCGCTGCGTCGTCGCCGAGGCCGAGATCGCGCTGGTTTCGCGCGACCTCGGCTGGCCGGAGAAGGCTCTGCGATCCGCCCGCGCGACGCTTGCCGCACATGGCGACCGGCTGAACGCCGCCTACGCCGGCAGTCTCGAGGCGCGGCGCCTCATCCTGATCGGCCGTCTCGATGAGGCGGAGCGCCTGCTCTTGGACTTCGATCCGGCGCCGCTGCCGCCGGTGGCGCGCGTCGCGCATGAACTGGCCGCGGCCGGCATCGCGGTCCGGCGCCTCAGGACAAAGGCGGCGCGCTCCGCCTTCGGCCGGGCATCGCTTGCCGCTTACGAAGCCAACATTCCCGCGCTGAAGGCTGAGGTCGAAGCGGCATCCCTGGTGCTGAACACGCCCGTCGGCCGGCTGATCGCGCGCGGCGCGGAGAAAGAACTGCTGCTCGACGAGGTCGAGGCGCTGCTGAACTCTGGCACGCTGGTCATCGATGCATGCCGTAACGTCGTGCGCAAAGCCGACGCGGTCGTGTCGCTGGCTACAAGACCCGTGCTGTTCGCGCTGGCGCGCGCTCTTGCCGAGGCGTGGCCGGCCGACGCATCACGCGAGACGCTGCTCAAGCGCGCCTTCCGGGCCAGGCATGCCGACGAATCGCATCGCGCGCGGCTGAGGGTCGAGATGGGGCGGCTGCGCGCCGAGCTTGCCGGCTTGGCCGAAATCAACGCGACCGCCGCCGGTTTTGCCCTGACGCCGCTCAACGCCGCCGAGGTCGTCGTGCTGGCGCCGCCGGTCGAGGAGGAGCACGGCGCGGTGCTCGCCTTCCTGACTGATGGCGAGGCCTGGTCGAGCTCGGCGCTGGCGATCGCGCTTGGCGCCAGCGCGCGCACCGTGCAGAGGGCGCTGGAAGAGCTGTCGGCACAGCGTAAGGTGCAGGGGGTCGGTCGTGGCCGGGCGCGTCGCTGGATGATGCCGCCGGTGACCGGATTCCCGACTGTGTTGTTACTCCCGGGTCCGCTGCCGACCGACTAGTCTGCGGCCATTGTTCGAATGGAGATCGAAGATGAAACGAGCCGCTGCCGAGATCCTGCGTGAATACGGACCGTTCCCCGGCGTCGAGCGCGTCAACGGCGTTACCTATGACGGCGAAAATGTCTGGTTCGCCAGTGGCGACAAGCTGAATGCGCTCGATCCGGACAGCGGCGAGATCGTGCGCACGATCGATGTGGCCTCGCATGCCGGTACCGCCTTCGACGGCGAGTATCTCTACCAGATTGCCGAGGATCGCATCCACAAGGTGGACCCGAAGGTCGGCAAGGTCGTCGCAACCATTCCCGCCCCTGGCAATGGAGGCGATTCAGGCATGGCCTGGGCCGAGGGTTCGCTCTGGGTCGGCGAATACCGGGCACATAAGATCCATCAGATCGATCCCGAGACGGGCAAGGTGATCCGCACGATCGAATCGAAGCGCGTCGTCACCGGCGTTACCTGGGTCGATGGCGAGCTCTGGCATGCCACATGGGAGGGCGAGGAGGGCGATCTGGTGCGCGTCGATCCCGACACGGGCGACGTGCTGCAGGAACTGGCGATGCCCTCCGGCGTGTCGGGGCTGGAATCCGACGGCGGCGGCTGCTTCTTCTGCGGTGGCGGGAGCAGCGGCAAGATCAAGGCCGCGCGCCGTCCGGGACATAGCGATAAGTAACAGATTGGCGGAAGGGGCGGCCCGATCAGGCCGCTTCGCGCGCCGGCCGCGTCATGGGCTTGCTGGAGGCCTTGGCGGCGTTCGGCCCGTCGACATGCGCCCAGGCCGGACGCTCGAACAGGAAGGTGCCGAAGCCGACGCGCTTGACGATGAAATAGAGCACCACCGGACTGATGACCGAGACGAGCAGCACGGCGAGGCTAAGCCAGCCGGTGTCGGTCAGAAGACCGCTCGCCAGCATGACGCCGCGGAAGATCGACATCGGGATGGTGAAGGCGACATAGACGACCAGCGAATGCTCGCCGAGCCACCGCAGCCATTCCATGGAAGTGAATTTCGACAGGAAGCCGCCGGCGACGCAGAGCGCCACCGCGCCGGCGACGGCGAGCGCAAGATGCAGCGGCGGCCACGCCGCCAGGCCCATCTGCATGCCGACCGGTTGCATGGCGTAGCCCGGCGAATAGACGAGCAGGCCATTGACGAGCGCCCACGCAAGCAGGCCCGCAACGGCGACCGCCGGACGGCCTTGCGTCCATTCGACCAGCCTGAATATCAGCGGCGCCAGCACGAAGCCGAGATAGAAGAACACGAAATAGGCCGCGAATTGCTCGAGCGCGTAGCTGTCAGGCTTCGGCGCCCACATCTGCAGCGCGGCGGCAGCCAAGATGACGATCCAATGCGGCACTCTGAATTCGCGCAGCACGCGGATGACGATGCCGAACACCGCCAGCATGTAGATGAACCACAAGACGCCATAGGGCTGGACGACGGCCATCGCGAGGTCGTGCAACATGCCGGCGGGATCGCCGCTGAAGATGCCGATCTTCAGCCCGATCGAGATGATCGCCCAGAGCACGTAGAAATAGAGATAGTGGACGACGCGCCGATCGACATAGCGCCGCCACGGCCGGTCGATCACCTGCGACAGGAACAGGCCCGAGATCAGGAAGAATTCCGGCATGCGGAAGGGCGTCGCAAAACCGATGACATAATGCAGGAAGCCGACGCCGCCGGTATACTCACCGGTGTTGTAGGCCGAATACATCATCACCACCAGGAGGATGGAAAGGCCTTTGGCCGTATCCACCCACGGCATGCGGTTCGGGCTGCTCATGTGCGATCTCGAGGAAATTCAACTGCCGCTATTGTAGCCGGCCGGCGAATGCCTCGCAGCAACAAGCTTACGATATCGTAAACGGAAACCTTGTTCGGGGCCGACGTTAACCATCGCCCGACGCCGGAGACAAAGAGGCCGGAGGTGTCTCGCGCATCGCTATCGCCACGACCGCGCCCGACAGGAAGGTCAGCGCGGCGATTGCCCCGATCGCCGCGACGAAGCCGAAGAAGTCGGCGATCAGTCCGGCGGACAGCGCCCCGATCGCGTAGCCGAGGTCGCGCCAGAAGCGATAGACGCTGAGCGAGCGCGCCCGCCAGGAAGGGTGCGACGCGTCCGATACCGCCGCGATCAGGCTCGGATAGACCATTGCCGTGCCGAGACCGAGCAAAAGACTGGCCAGCAGCCACCAGCCGAAATCGCGCGTCATGGCGGTCAAGAGAAGCCCTGCCGCCTGCACCCACATGCCGGCGACGATCAAGCCCTTGCGTCCCCAGCGGTCGCTCAATGGTCCGGTGGCGACCTGAAGGATGCCCCACACCGCCGGATAGACCGCCTTGAGGATGCCGATCCGCTCGACGCCCAGTCCGTTGGCGACGAAGAAGAGCGGAAACAGGCCCCAACTCATGCCGTCATTCAGGTTATTGACCAGGCCGGCCTGCGAGGCCGCGAACAGGTTGCGGTCGCCGAACGAGGTCAGCATGAAGATCTCGCGGAAGCTGAGCGGCGAAGCTTGTTTTGGATGGTTGGCCAGCTCCAGCCGCACATGCTCGCGCGTGTCGCGCACGAGCAGGATCGACAGCGCCGCGCCCAGGATCGCATAGCCGACGCCGAGATAGATCGGCACCGGACGCAGTCCGTAGCGGCTCGCGAGATAGCCCGTGAGGAAAGCCGTAACGCCGACGGCGAGGTAGCCGGCGAACTCGTTGAGGCCGACGGCGAGCCCGCGCGATTTCGGCCCGACCAGGTCCACCTTCATGATCACTGTCATCGACCAGGCAAACCCCTGGTTGATGCCGAGAAGCGCGTTGGCGGCAACGATCCAGCCCCAGCTCGGTGCTGAGATGATGATGAACGGCACCGGCAGGCCGAACAGCCAGCCGAGGATCAGCACGCGCTTGCGGCCCCATGTGTCGGCGAGCTGGCCGGAGACAAGGTTGGCGCAGGCCTTGACCACGCCGAAGCTGACGATGAAGGAGACGACCAGCGTGGTCGATGCGACGCCGAACTCCTCCGAGCCGATCAGCGGCACCACGGTCCGCTCGATCCCGACCATGCCGCCGACGAAGGCGTTGATCAGCACCAGCAGCGAAAACTGCTTCCAGTTGGCCTTGAGGCCGAGCGCGACGCCCGATGCCGTTGCGCTCAAGATTTCGCCCCGGCATTCGCGGCCCGGTTCCGGGCAGCGTCCGGCGGCGGGGGAGGGATGTCGGCGGTCATCGCCGTGACGAACTGGTTCTCGTCCTCGATGCGGAACGCCTTGTTGAAGCGGCGCTCGAAGCCGATCGTCGAGGTCGGTTTGCCGCTCAGCGACCGGCCGCAGACCGAGCCCGAATAGGCGCCCGGCAGCACCTCGATATGGTCGGGCAATTCCTTCAGCCGGCGCACGCTGGCATAGAGCGCACGCGCCCCGTCCTCTGCGCTGGAAGCAAGCTCGGTACGGCCGAGATCGCCGACCATCAGCGTATGCCCGGTCAGCACGAACCAGGGCTCGGCTGATCGCGTTCGGTCGGTGACTAGAAGGCTCAGATGCTCCGGCGTGTGGCCCGGCGTGTGCATGACGGTCGCCGTAACATTGCCGAGCTCCAGCACCTCGCCGTCCTTCACGCGGCGGAACGGGAAGCCCGCCTCGGCGCCCTCGAAGAGCACGTATTCGGCTCCGGTCGCCTCCGCGAGCTTCCGCCCGGCCGAGATATGATCGGCGTGGATATGCGTGTCGACGACATAGAGGATGCGCATGCCGGTTGCGCGCGCCGCCTCGACATAGGGCGCGATGTCGCCGACCGGGTCGACGACCGCCGCTGAAGCCTTGCCGCCGCAGCCGAACAGGTAGGAGGCCGCGACCGGATCGGTGTGCAGGAACTGCCTGAGAATCATCGGTTTTTCCTCCGAACGGGACCGCGCCAGGCTGGATCGCACGGCTTGACAGCAATGGCCGAACCCATCATTCAATAACTTGATTGAATGACGCTGCGTCACGGAAGGACCGATGTCAATCCGCAATTCGAAACAGGCGCTCTACGAACAGTTCGCGATCGTCGCCAAGGCGCTCGGCCATCCGCTGCGCCTGGAGATGATCGAGCATCTGGCGCAAGGCGCGCGCAGCGTCGAGGCTCTTGCCGCCAAGCTCGGCCAGCCGATCGCCAACATCTCCCAGCATCTGCAGGCGCTGCGCCGCGCCGGCATCGTTTCGGCCGAGCGCGACGGCAAGTTCGTGCATTATTCGCTGGCCGACGAGAGCGTGCTGTCGGCCTTCGCCGCCATTCGCGGCGTTGCCGAACGCCGGCTTGCCGAGGTCGATCGCATCGTGCGCGGCTATTTCGATGCGCGCGACGCCATGCGGCCAGTCACGCGCGGGGAGCTCCAAGCGCTGATGCGCGATGGGCTGGTGACGCTGATCGACGTCCGCCCGGCGGACGAGTTCGCGCTCGGCCATGTGCCCGGTGCGATCAATGTGCCGCTCAGCGAAATCAAGGCGTGGTCCGGCGGTGCCGATACCGGCAAGGAGGTCGTCGCCTATTGCCGCGGCCCTTGGTGCGTGATGTCTTTCGAAGCGGTGGCGTCGCTGCGCTCGCTCGGCCATTCCGCGCGCCGTCTCGAGGACGGAATGCCGGAATGGAAAGCCGCTGGCCTGCCGGTGGAAATCGTCGCCTGACGATGCGGCTGACTAGAGCGTCGATTCCGCTAAAGCCGGCGGTTCAAGCATCATCTGCGATGATCATAACGAGCAAAGCAGCCGTGTCCTCTTCGGGGCCGGAATCAGAAGCGGTTCAGCAGGCCACGCGGAAGATCCAACGCCTTCTTGAACCAGGGAGTGCGCGGCGGGACTACGGCTGCCTTCGGCGAAGGCATCGCCGAGCAACTTTCCTGCATTTTCGTCCATGAAGGACTGTTAAGCACCACGTCGCAGCGCGCGAGATGAGCCTGCCCCGCAAAAACCAAACAAGCGTAACCTCCCACTGGAAACGTCTGGCCATCTCCCCGACATGAAGAGCCCAAAGCAGCCGTCGGCACCCTAGGTGCGCCGCCCGGACAATAATCGGCGATCTTGTTCCAGGAAAAGACGTTCTGGTCGGTTTCGCAGCGAGCGAGATAATTATTGGAACCTGCCGCCAGGCAGGAATACTGACCCAGCTCGAACTCACCATTCGGAGCGAGACACTTTGCGTCCGCCGAGGTTACGGCAGCGATCCCGGCAAATGCCACGGCAGATACGAACAAACCCAGGTTGCGTTGGTTCAAATCGCGCCCTCCAATCGGACTGATCGCATGTCCGGATTGCGGCAGAATTCTGTATGGCGTTCAGCGCAATCGGCGGCGATTGCCAGGCACTGCGGTCATCGACCAGGTCGATGGCCGTGCTAAGGCGCGAGCGCAACGTAGGTTTTCTACGGGTTAACAAGGTTGTTGCCTGACCACGGTTGCAGTGCGACGGACTTCGGTGCACATCCTCGATGTCCACGATCGCTGCGTACTCCACCCTCATGGAAATCTTTGCATGACTCGCGTTCTCATCTTCGTCAACAGTACCGGCTCCAAGCCAGGTCTTCTTGTGCCGTGGCTCCTCGAGCGTGATGTCGAATTCAACGTGCGCATCGGTGCCGTGAGCGGCTCTCCCACGCCTGACGATCTCGAGGATTATGACGGACTGGTGCTCCTCGGTGGGGGATACATGCCCGACGATGTCGCGCGTGGTCCCTGGCTCGCGGGTGAGGCAGATCTCACGCGAGCGGCACTCGCGCGGGGTACACCGTTGCTGGGGATCTGCCTCGGCGGACAAATGCTCGCGCATGTGGGCGGCGGCACGGTTGCTGCGAACACGGGAGTACCCGAGAAGGGGTCGACTCGCATAAGGCTCACCGCTGATGCCGAAAACGACCCGGTCTTCTCAGCCGTGCCGAAGGAAACCGCTTTCATCGAGAGCCACGTTGATCGCATCACCGTACTCCCCCCCGGGGCGGTGCTCCTGGCGTCAAGCGAGGCGTGCGAGTTCCAGGCATTCCGCCTCGGACCGGTTGCGTGGGGAACGCAGTTCCATCCCGAGGTGAGTGCCGAGAACGTGCGCGACTGGAACGCCGCGGAACTCGCGACGCTCGGATTCGACAAGGAGACGCTCGTCGCGGAGGCCGAGGCGGCGGATGTGGCAATGCGGAGGGACGCCGAAGCACTCGTTGGAGCTTGGGTGCAGGTGGTCCGCTCCCGCGGGTGAGGTCTCTGGTAGCCCAAGCGTTCTCGTCAAATGGAGTTGATCGATCAGGCAATTGCCAACGTCGACGCTTGGCTTACCGACAACCTGAAGTGTGGTTCGCGGCAGGCGTCCGCTTTTGGGTAGCGGCAAAACGAGTCTCAAGGGCCGAGATGCGGCGCAAAGCTGTCAGCCGCGCCGGCTTTACTCGGCGTCTGCTTACATCATTTGGTCGCCCAAAAGCCGCTGGGCGGAAAACCGCCGAACACCGATTTCACCGCCGACCTGAAGGCCGCAGCCACACGACGGCATGCCGGAGTGGAACGCCGCCAGCCTGTCTGTGGCCCGTGAGGCCTGGCTGGTTGGAAGGCGCGGAACGTCGGCAGACGGAAGGCCACAGGCTACGGACAGTGCCTCGGCTCGATTTGGGACTGGCCAACAGGCAGCCCATCTTCCTAAATTACTTTTCCAGCCCGCCATCTTGCAGGTGGTAACACTGACACCAGGAAGGAAGCCATGCTGTCTACCGTTGATTTGGAGCGTTGGCCGGACCTGCCTTACGCCGCCTGGAAGGACAGCTACGATACTCTCCACCTGTGGACCCAGATCGTCGGCAAGATCCGCTTGATGCGCGAGCCCTGGCTGAACCATTCCTGGCATGTCCCGCTTTATGTGACCGTGCGCGGCCTTACGACCTCGCCGATCCCCGATGGCGATCGGGCATTCCAGATTGATTTCGACTTCATAGACCATCTGTTGTGGGTGAGGACGAGCGAGGGTCACTTCCGCCAGGTGATGCTCGCGCCGAAGACTGTTGCGGAGTTCTATGGCGAGGTGACCGTCGCGCTTGCCGAACTCGGGCTCGCGACACCGATTTTCGCGCAGCCGTCCGAAATCGCCGACGGCATCCGGTTCGAACAGGACCATGTCCACGCCTCTTACGACCCCGACTATGCGACCCGCTTCTGGCGCATCCTGCTCTCGACGCACGAGGTCTTTTCGCGGTTCCGTACGGGATTTCTGGGCAAGGTCAGCCCCGTCCATTTCTTCTGGGGCGGCTTTGATCTGGCGGTGACGCGCTTTTCAGGCAGGCGCGCGCCGCTGCATCCTGGCGGTATTCCGCGCCTGTCTGACACCGTCACCCAGGAAGCCTATTCGCATGAGGTGAGCAGTGCCGGTTTTTGGCCGGGCGGCGGACCGATCGACTATCCAGCCTTCTATTCCTATGCCTATCCGGCACCTGACGGCTACGCGTTGGCGGTGGTCGAGCCGCAGCAGGCATTCTTCTCCAAAGAGCTGGGTGAATTCCTTCTTCCCCTCGACGCTGTGCGCCACGCGGGGGATCCGGATGCCACGCTCATGTCGTTTCTGCAGAGCAGCTACGAGGCGGCGGCGGTACTTGGCAAATGGGATCGTGCTGCTCTGGAATGCTCTGTCGGCGTGCCTTGCCGGCCGCGCCCTTTGTGACGCGGCAAAAGCTGAACTCAACGACCGACATGGGCGCAAAAGAAGACCGGTCGGCAATACACGCTGATATTGGGCTCTGCCTGGTCACAGGCGAGCCGTTTCAACGTTGCCGCAGATATCAGTCCTTGGCGCGCTCGACGTAAGAACCGTCGGCGGTCATCACCACGATGCGCGTGCCGGCGGAGATGTGCGGCGGCACGGCGGTGCGCACGCCGTTGGAGAGCACGGCGGGCTTGTAGGAGGAAGATGCCGTCTGGCCCTTGGTGACCGGCTCGGTCTCGACAACTTCGAAGGTGGCGCGCTGCGGCAGCACCAGCGAGATCGGCACGCCGTTGAACTGCGCCAGCTGCACGGCCATGCCTTCCTGCAGGTAAGGCGCGAAGTCGCCGACCACGGCTTCCGAGGCCACGACCTGGTCGTAGCTTTCCGGGTTCATGAAGTGAAAGCCTTCGCCGTCGGAATAGAGGAAGGTGTGCTCGCGCTCCTCGACATAGGCGCGCTCGACCATTTCGGTCGTGCGGTAGCGCTCCGAGACCTTCACCCCGTCGCCGATGCGGCGCATGTCGAGCTGGGTCACCGGCGTGCCCTTGCCAGGGTGGATGTTTTCGGCAAAGAGGATGACATAGAGCTTGCCGTCCTTATCGACGACGTTGCCTTTGCGTAAGGAGCTGGCGATGACCTTGACCACGATATTCGATCCCGTTCGAGTTTTTCGGCCTGCAAGCGTCGATTTCCGCGAAGCGGCGACGGCGGCCATCGCGTGCGCCCTAGCGCATCTTGCGCCGAACCGCCAGCCTTCCCAGCGATTTTCCTGCCCATGACCGCCGCTTCGCCCTGGTGGACGCCGCATGTCCATGCCGATCGCCGGCCCCGGCTGATGGCGCGCAACGCCATCGCCGCTGCACTTCGCGGCTGGTTCGCGGAACGCGATTTTATCGAGGTGACGACCTCGGCGCTGCAGGTTTCTCCGGGCAACGAAGCGCACCTCGCCGCCTTCGCCACCGAGGCGATCGGGCCCGACGCGTCGCGCCGGCCGCTCTATCTCCACACCTCGCCCGAATTCGCCTGCAAGAAGCTGCTCGCCGCCGGCGAGGAGCGTATTTTCAGCCTCGGCCCGGTCTGGCGCAACCGCGAGCGCGGGCCGCTGCATCACCCTGAATTCACCATGCTCGAATGGTACCGCGTTGGCGAAACCTACGAGACCCTGATGGTCGACTGCGCCGAGTTCCTGGCGCTCGCCGCGGAAAAAGCTGGTGCCAAAAGCTTCCGATTTCGCGGTCGCGAGGCCGATCCGTTCGCCGAGCCGGAGCGGTTGAGCGTCGCGGAGGCCTTTACGCGCTACGCCGGCATCGACCTGCTCGCGACCGTTTCGGTTGATGGCAGCACCGACCGCGAAGCGCTTCACGAGGCGCTGGCCGGAGCCGGCCTGCGCACCGCGCCCGACGACAACTGGGCCGACCTCTTCAGCCGGGTGATGGTGGAGAAGATCGAGCCGGCGCTGGGGCAGGGACGGGCCACCATCCTTTACGGCTATCCGATTTCCGAAGCGGCGCTGGCCCGCCCGAGCGCTGAGGACCCGCGCGTCGCCGAACGCTTCGAGCTCTATTGCTGCGGCGTCGAGCTTGCCAACGCGTTTGGTGAACTGACCGATCCGGCTGAGCAGCGCCGCCGCTTTGCCGCCGAGATGGACGAGAAGGAACGCGTCTATCGCGAGCGCTATCCGCTGGACGAGGATTTCCTCGCCGCTTTGGCCATCATGCCGCAGGCCAGCGGCTCGGCGCTGGGCTTCGATCGGCTGGTGATGCTGGCGACAGGGGCGACGAAGATCGAGGATGTGATCTGGGCGCCGGTGGCCGGCTGACACCCTTCGCGCCGCTGCGGCAAAGCATCCGACACGAACCTCGGCGATTGCCTTGAGATTGCCGCATCCGCCATTGCACAAGCGTCGGTGGAACAATAGATGGTGCAAATGCATCCATAGATAATGCGCAAGCACCCGTAGGACGGGGATGACCCTGCAGACGCCCTGACGGGCTGCGTGAACAAACAGGAACGACCTTATGACCGATAAGCTCGACGCTGCGAAATTGACCGATCGCGTCGCGGCCCTCGTCGAGGCTGCCAGGCGCGCCAGCGCCGACGCGGCCGACGCGGTGGCGGTGCGTGGCCGCTCGGCCGGCGTGTCGGTGCGGCTGGGCAAGGTTGAGGGCACCGAATCATCGGAGAGCGAGGATGTATCGCTGCGCGTCTTCGTCGGCCAGCGCGTAGCAAGCGTCTCGGCGACCGCGGCTTCCGATCCGAAGGCGCTCGCCGAACGCGCGGTGGCCATGGCCAAGGTCTCGCCCGAGGATCCGTTCCAGGGCCTTGCCGATCCCGCGCTGCTTGCCCGCAATCTGCGCGATCTCGACCTTTTCGACCCGACCGAGGTGTCGGCCGACCAGTTGAAGGAGGCAGCCCTTGCCGCCGAGGCGGCGGCATTGGCCGTCAAGGGTGTCACCAATTCCGCGGGCAGCAGCGCCGGCGCCGGCCTGGGCGGCCTGGTGCTCGCCACCTCGCATGGCTTTGTCGGCCAGTACGTCGCCTCGCGTTTCTCGCGCTCGACCAGCGTCATCGCGGGTGAGGGAACCGCGATGGAGCGCGACTACGAATTCTCCTCGCGCCAGCATTTCGCCGATCTCGACGCGCCGGAAGAGATCGGCCGCAAGGCCGGCGAACGCACGGTGCGCCGGCTCGGCGCGCGCAAGGCGGCGACCGGCCCGGTCGACGTAGTGTTCGATCCACGCGTCGCGCGCGGCATAGCCGGCCATCTGGCCGGCGCCATCAACGGCGCGGCGGTCGCCCGCAAGACCAGCTTCCTGCGCGACATGATGGGCAAGCAGGTGGCGTCGGCCGGTATAACCGTCACCGACGAGCCTTTGCGGCGGCGCGGCCAGGCCTCGCGCCCCTTCGACGGCGAAGGCGTCGAGGGCGACAAGCTGTTGATGGTCGAGAAGGGCGTCTTGAACCACTGGTTCCTGTCGACGTCGGCCGCGCGCGAGCTCGGCCTCGTCACCAATGGACGCGGCTCGCGCAGCGGTTCGTCCGTTTCGCCGTCCTCGACCAACCTTGCCATCGAGCCCGGCGAACGTTCGCCGGAAGACCTCATCGCATCGCTGAAGCGCGGCTTCTATGTCACCGAGGTGTTCGGCCAGGGCGTCGACATGGTCACCGGCGAATACAGTCGCGGCGCCTCCGGCTACTGGATCGAGAACGGCGCCTTGGCCTATCCGGTGGCCGAGGTGACGATCGCCTCGAACCTGAAAGCCATGTTCCTCAACATGGTGCCGGCGAACGATCTCGACCGCAATTTCGGCACCGCGGCGCCGACGCTCCTGATCGAAGGGATGACCCTTGCCGGCGCTTGACCAATTGACATCGAGCGCCGCCCGCGACGACCTCGCTTTGCTGCGCGATGCCGCCCGCGAGGCCGGCGCCATCGCCATGGGCTATTTCGGCAACAATCCGCAGGTGTGGATGAAGGGCGGCACTTCGCCGGTCAGCGAGGCTGACCACGCGGCGGACGCCTATCTGCGCGAGACCCTGCTCAGGGCGCGTCCGGATTATGGCTGGCTGTCGGAAGAGACCGCCGATGACCATGCCAGGCTGTCGGCCCGCCGCACCTTCGTCGTCGACCCGATCGACGGCACGCGCGGCTTTCTCGATGGCCTGCATTCCTGGTGCGTCAGCGTCGCCGTGGTCGAGGACGGGCGCTCGCTCGCCGGCGTGCTCGAATGCCCGGCCAAAGGCGAAACCTATTGGGCGCTGCCGGGCGAGGGCGCCTATCTCAACGACAAGCGCATCCATGTGCGTCCGCTGGGCGAAAGCGTCGATATCGGCGGGCCCAAGCCGCTGGTCGACCTGCTGCCGCAAGCCTGGCAGGACAGGCTGCGGCGGACCGCCTACATTCCCTCGCTTGCCTATCGGCTGGCCATGATCGCCGCCGGCAAGCTCGACGCGACCTTCGTCAAGCCGAGCGCGCATGACTGGGACATCGCCGCCGCCGATCTCATCCTCACCGAGGCTGGCGGCGCGCTTCTCGACCGCGCCGGCAAGCCGCCGCGCTACGCCGGCGAGGTGATCAATCACGGCGCGCTCGCCGCCGGCAGCGGCGAATTGCTCGGCGTGCTCGCCGGCGTCATTGCCGGCGTTGACCAAGAGTGAGTCGGCCCGCAGTTCCAAAATCGGCTGCTTTGGGCTAAACGTTTCACAAAACTCATGAATCTGCGAAGGATCGGCATGGCCGCGGAAGACGGAAAGAAGCAGCTTTTGCACCTGGTGTTCGGCGGCGAGCTGAAAAAGCTGGGTGGAACCGAGTTTCGTGACCTGGACGCGCTCGACATCGTCGGCATCTACCCCGACTATCGATCGGCGCACGCCGCATGGAAGGCGAAGGCGCAGGCCAGTGTCGACAATGCCCATATGCGCTATTTCGTTGTTCATCTGCACCGTCTGCTCGATCCAGAATCGCAGGTCGGCGGTTGACGTCGATGGAGCATGAAGCGGTGAACGGGGCGACCGGGCGGCGAGCCGCCAGGCGCAGCGGAACGCGCACGCTATGGCGGCGCATCCGCGAGCCTTTGGCGCAGTCGACTTTCGTCAAGAACTTCATCGCCAACCTTTTCGCCTGGTTCCTGCGGCTGATTCGGCTCACCAGCCCGATGGTCGAGGGCTCGACCCAGGTCGCCGGCGGCGCTTACGCGCATCTTGAGCCCGGCATCATCGCGCTCTGGCACGGTCAGCATCTTCTGACTCCCGCCTATTATCCCGAGGGCCGGCCGCTGGTCGCCATGGTCTCGCGCAGCGCCGACGCCGAGCTCCAGGCGCTGATGATCGAGAAGTTCGGCATCGAGGCGGTGCGCGGTTCCGGCGGCCGCGACAGTTCGAGGCATCTCGACAAGGGCGGCGCCAAGGCATTGATCGCGCTCAAGAAATCCCTCGTCGCCGGCAAGAACGTCGCCATGATCGCCGACATTCCGAACGGCACGCCGCGCGATGCCGGGCTTGGCATCGTTCTTCTGGCAAAGCTTTCCGGCCGGCCGATCCTGCCCTCGGCCATCGCCACCAGCCGCCGCAAGGTGCTGGAGAAGAGCTGGGACAAGACCACCATCAACCTGCCCTTTGGCCGCTCGGCGGTCATCGTGGGCCCGCCTGTCTTCGTGCCGGCCGATGCCGACGACGCCGAGATGGAGCGCAAGCGCCAGGAGGTGACCGTCTCGCTGAACGCCGCGACGGCGGAGGCCTATCGCCTCGTGGATGGCGGCAAATGAGCGAGCGTTGGGCGCGCGCTGCCCTGACCGCCTACCGCTATGCGGGAGCGGCCGCCTATCCGCTGATTGGTCCCTACGTCGCCTGGCGCGCCTCGCGCGGCAAGGAGGATCGCGCCCGCCGGCGCGAGCGCTACGGCGTTGCCGGCCGTCCGCGGCCGGAAGGACCGGTGATCTGGATCCATGCGGCGAGCGTCGGCGAGACGATCGCGGTGGTGCCGCTGGTCGAGAGCATCCTCGACTTTGGCGTCAACGTCGTTCTGACCACCGGCACAGTGACCTCGGCCAAGGTTGCCGAAGAGCGCCTCGGCAGCCGCATCATCCACCAATATGTACCGCTCGATCTCAAGCCCGCGGTAAGCCGTTTCCTCGATCACTGGCGGCCGGAACTGGCGATCATCGCCGAATCGGAAATCTGGCCGATGACCATCCTGGAGCTCGGCGCCCGCAACGTGCCGCAGGTTCTGGTCAACGGCCGCCTGTCGGACCGCTCCTTCATGTCCTGGAAGAAGCGCTCCGGCGTCGCCGAGGCGCTGTTCGAGAATCTCGCCCATGTCATCGCCCAGTCAGATGTCGACGGCGAGCGGTTCCGCGCGCTGGGCGCCCGGCCGGTCACCGTTTCCGGCAACCTCAAGGTCGATACCAACCCGCCGCCGGTCGACGAGTGGGCACTGGCTACCCTGCAGCGCCAGATCGGCGACCGCCCGACCTGGGCGGCGATCTCGACCCATGACGGCGAGGAAGTCGTGGCCGCGGAGGTCCATGCCAGCCTGCATAAGCGCCATCACGGGCTCTTGACCATCATCGTGCCGCGTCACCCCGACCGCGCCGATGCGCTTGCCGCGCAGATTTCCGGCATGGGCCTGGCGGTGGCAAGGCGCAGCAAGGGAGACCGCATCTCGCCCGAGACCGATATCCTTCTGGGCGACACGATCGGCGAAATGGGTCTTTACCTGAGGCTGACCGAGATCGCTTTCGTCGGCCGCTCGCTGACTTCGGAAGGCGGCCAGAACCCGCTCGAGCCGGCGATGCTCGAAACCGCGGTGCTGGCCGGCCGCAACGTGCAGAATTTCCGTGAGGCCTATCAACGCCTGCTCGATAGCGGCGGCGCCAAGCTGGTGCGCGACCGCGACATGCTGACCGGCGCCGTCAATTTCCTTTTGACCAACGAAGTGGCGCGCCACGAAATGATGGCGGCGGGCGCTGCCACCGTCGACGAGATGCGCGGCGCGCTTGCCCGCACGCTGAAATCGCTGGAGCCCTATATCCAGCCGCTGGTCGTCAAGGCGCGCCTGAAAGGCGCAAACGGGCGCTAGAGCAATTCCAGGAAAAGTGTGTAACGGTTTTTCCGTCCGGAATTGCGTAAAACAAGGGGTAGAGCGCATGACGCCAAAAATCGGGACCGGTTTTTGGAAAAGCCCATGCGCGGAGCCGAGACGCGTGGGACAGGCGCGATGACCAGCGAAGCGCCACCCTTCTGGTGGGAAAAGCCGGACTGGCGCGTGCTTGCGCTGTCGCCGGCATCGGCGGTCTATGGGCTGGTCGCCGGCCGCCGTATGCGCCACGCCCCGCGCGAGAAGGTCGCAGCACCCGTGCTGTGCGTCGGCAACCTTACCGTCGGCGGCAGCGGCAAGACGCCGGTCGCCATCGCTTTGGCCAAGCGGGCCAAGCGCATGCGGCTCACGCCCGGCTTCCTGTCGCGCGGCCATGGTGGCTCGTTTGCCAAGCCGCATGTCGTCGATGCGCATCACGATGCCGCCAAGCATGTCGGCGACGAGCCGCTGCTGCTCGCCGAACATGCGCCTGTCGCGGTGACGGCCAACCGCGCCGCCGGCGCGAAGCTGCTTATCGAGCAACATGGCTGCGACTTTCTGATCATGGATGACGGGTTCCAGTCGGCGCGCATCCATATCGACTATGCGCTGGTGGTGGTCGACGCCCGCTTCGGCATCGGCAACGGTCGCGTCATCCCGGGTGGGCCGCTTCGCGCCAAGGTCGTCGACCAGCTGGTGTTCACCAGCGGCTTGCTGAAGATGGGCGAGGGAACCGCTGCCGACGGCGTCGTGCGCCAGGCGGCGCGCGCCGGGCGGCCGATCTTCCTGGCGCATGTCGAGCCGGCTGACCCGTCGCGCTTCACCGGCGGCCGCTTCCTAGCCTTCGCCGGCATCGGCCATCCGGAAAAATTCTTCGATACGGTGCACGGCGCGGGCGGCGAAGTGGTTCAGTCGCGCGCCTTTCCTGACCATCATGTCTACGCCCAGGACGAGCTTGCCGACCTCCAGGCGCTTGCCCGGCAGGAGGGGCTGCGCCTCGTCACCACGGCAAAGGACGCCGCGCGGCTGCGCCATGGCGAGGCGCCCGCCGGTTTCCTCGATCAATTGGATGTGCTCGATATCGAGGCCGTGTTTGAGCTCGATCACGTGCCCGAACGCATCATCGACGAGACACTGGACGCCTGGCGCCAGCGCAAGATGCGGGGCTGAGCTTCGGGATGTGCCTGCCGCCCGGGCGTTCTGCCGTCAGTCGATGAGCCGGCGGAAGTAGCGCACGGTGTCGCCAAGCCCGTCTTCGAGGGTGACACGAGGAGACCAGTCCAACGCCGACCGCGCCAGGCTTATGTCGGGTTGGCGCTGCTGGGGGTCGTCTTGGGGGAGGGGCTTGAACTCGATCCTGGACTTGCCGCCGACAATGCCCAGCACCAGTTCGGCCAGTTCCAGGATCGTGACTTCCGCAGGATTGCCAACGTTGAGCGGGCCCACGAAATCGTCGGGCGTGGCCATCATCCGGGCCAAGGCATCCACAAGATCGTCGACATAGCAGAAGCTGCGCGTGTGGCTTCCGTCGCCATAGATGGTTATGGGGTCGTTCCGCAGCGCCTGGACGATGAAATTGCTGACCACGCGTCCGTCCGACGGGTGCATGCGCGGCCCGTATGTATTGAAGATGCGTACCACCTTGATCGGCACTTTCGACTGGCGCCAATAGTCGAAGAACAGCGCTTCGGCGCATCTTTTGCCTTCGTCGTAGCAGCTGCGCGGCCCGATCGGATTGACATGGCCCCAATACGCTTCGGTCTGGGGATGGACCTGCGGATCGCCGTAGACCTCCGACGTCGACGCCTGGAGGATCCTTGCCCCGGAAGCGCATGCAAGATCGAGCATGTTGATCGCGCCATAGACGCAGGCCTTGGTCGTCTCGACCGGAATGCGCTGATAGTGAACCGGCGAGGCCGGGCAGGCGAGGTTGAAGATCTCATCCGTTTCGACTTTGAGAGGCAAGGTGACGTCGTGCCTCAGAAACTCGAAATGTGGATTGCCCAAAAGGTGGCGGATGTTTTCCTCCGAGCCGGTGGAAAGATTGTCGGCACATATTACGTGCCGGCCTTGTGTCAGCAGCAGGTCGCATAGATGCGAGCCGATAAAGCCGGCACCACCCGTTACAAGAACCTTCACAATAATCCCCCCGTACCCGTCGCCTTTGCCGTGTATAGCCCCGGAAACGCGAAAGTGTCAGCATCGCAATGAGGGCCAGGACCATCAGTCGTGAGGGGAAGGGTGGCCGCTTCTACCCCGCGCGCATCGCCTTCAGGATCGCCTCGTCGCGCTCGACATTAAGCTTGCTTTCGAAGTCGAAATGCCAATCCTTGTCGCGCGGCGCGGACGTCGAGGCGTCGCCGCGCCGGATTTTCTGATCGAGGTCGGCCAGCGATCGCGACCAATAGTGATTGATCCTCAATATATCGAGCTTGGGAGACATGCCGGGGACGATGATCCGTCGATGGGTATCCAGCCCTTCACCGGACAGGAATTTCGACAGATGGACGCCCGGCTTGTAGACCATGCGGGGGTTGACGATTGTCTTGGCTGTCGTGATGTCCGGCCCGGCCCGCATCGTGTAGGCTTCGATCACCGGGCCTTGTGGCCTTTCGACATGGCCGGAAGAGCCGTAATACGCCTGCCAGACACAGACGCCCGGCAGGTCGCGATAAGCCTTGAGGACGGAGCGCACGTCACGCCCGTCGGGCGCAAAAAGAAACTCGTCGATATCGAAAAGCCCGATCCACAGTGCTTCATGCCAGTGCCTGCGGATACAATCCTCATAGGCCGACAACTGCCCCACCGGCCACGGCCAATCGACCAGCGTGACCAGCCCTTCCCGGATGAACGGCTCCAACACTGTCTTGAAGTCGTCAGTCGAGAAGTTGTTGTAGAGATAGAAATGCTCAAATCCCACATTGCGGTGGAATCTGATCCATTCGGCGAGGAAAGGCGCTTCCTCGCGGAAGATGGCGCAGGCCGTCAGGTTGAATCGTGGAGCTTTTGATACCGCCCGATCGCGCAATCTCGCACGCATGACAAGCGGCATGCGAACAAAGGTCTTGAGAGATTTCCTTAAGTTTTTCAATGCGGTACCCTAAGCGCTTTCAAGCTTGATTGCCTCGGCGCCATGGGCTCGCATGACCTATCCCCGCTTGCGCAATTCCGGGTGCATCTCGATCTCGCGGGCAAGCGAGACCGTCGCGTTCACATAGGGCTCCTGCCGGGCGACGCTCCAATATTTGAGCTCGTCGAGGGGAATGTTCTCGCCTGTTACCGCGCAGCGCACGAAGGAGCCGGGGCTGGTGACCTGGAAGTCGCCGTCTAGGTAGCGGATCCGGGCTTCCCTGCCGCCCGGGCCTTCGAAACGGTTCATCATGAAAGGACGCTTGCGTTCATCGGGTTTCAATCGCCACAAATCGCAAGCAACGTCAAGCTTGACGCAATGCTCGTGCCGTATGGCTTAAGCGGAAAAATGGTTTTTCGGAAACCGTCATGGACATCACCTCGACCCGCTTGAACGCGCTGATCGGTGAAGCGCTCACCCCGCAGCCGGTGCCGTTGCCCAAGGCCGATCCGGCGACGGCTGCTTTGATCAAGACGCTGGTCCAGCCGCCGGCGCCCTCGACGGGCCAGGCGGCGCAAATCGCGGCCCAGTCGCTGCAAAGCGCGCAGCCGCGCCCTTCCGCCCAGGCATCGCAACGCCTGTCGTCCTCCGAGGTCGAGGATGCTTACCGGGCCGTCATGGAGCCCGATGCCGCCTCCGACGATAGGCCGGCAAGACCCTCGACGGGCAGGGCGGCGACGGATACCGATCAGGTTCCGCGAGGCGCCTCACCGCAGGTAGCGTTTGTCGACAATGCGTCCAGGCCCGTGGTTGCGCCGGCACCGTCCACATTTTCGCCGGCCGTCGCTTCCGCTGCGATGCTGGTCGCGGCCAACGCCAATGCGCCGCAGCCTCGTGGTGCCGCTGTCCGTCCGGCTGGCCACGCGCCGCGCTCCGATTCCGCCGCAGTATCGCTCTGGACGATATCGGTAGTCACGGCCGTCGTCTCGGCTATGACCGCGACGATCATGGTGCTGTTGCTTCGCTAATTCTGGTCAGACATCATCGTGCAGGAACGCTTCGAGCTTTTCCGGAGCAAGCCCCGCCTGTTCGGCGATGCGTTTGGCAAGTTCGGCCGCCGCCGCGCGCGGCCGACCGACCGGGCGGTCCATCCAATAGGAAACCGGATTGAGCGCGACGCGCTCATCGACGCCGACGATACGGCCGGATTGAAGCTGGTCCGCCGTCAGCGGCGGCCGTGCCAGCGCAATGCCCAGCCCGTGCGCCGCCGCGTCCAGCACCAGATTATAGTCCTCGAAACGCCTGTCCTGCGGACGCGGACGGTAATCGACGTCTTGTGCGGCAAACCATGCGCGCCATGCGGACGCGTCGGAATCGTTGATCAGCGGGAATTTCAAGAGTCGGGCAGGATCACCACGCCCGATCTCCTTGGCGAGTTCCGGCGAGGCGATCGGGAAAATATGCTCCTCGAAAAGCTGCACCGAGACGCGGCCGGGAATGCGACCGCGCCCGCAGCGCACCGAAAGGTCGATACCCTCGTCGGCGAGGTCGGCCTGGCGGTTGTCGACGTCGAGCACGATGCGCAGCTTGGTCGGATGGTTCTCCAATGCGGCCATGCGCGGCATCAGCCAAAGCCCGCTGACCGAGGGGATGGAGGCCAGCCGCACCACGGCGGTGCCACGCGGTTCGACCCAGCGGTCGGAGTTGAACGAGATCAGCGCGAAGGCCTCGGCGGTCCTCAAATGCAGGCGGTTGCCCTCGATCGTCAGCGTAACGCCGCGGGCGTTGCGCTCGAACACCTTCAGGCCCAGCCAGTCCTCCAGCTTGGCGATCTGGCGGCTGACCGCGCCGTGGGTGAGATTGAGTTTTTCCGCCGCCGCCGAGAAGCTCCCGGTCCGCGCCGCCGCGTCGAAGGCACGCAAGGTTTCCAAGGGCAGGAGCTGTTCCGAGCTGTGATCCATGCTCACAGCTGACCCTCGAATTGGTCGTTTGTCAATTGGCCGGCAATGGCGTTTTCTGCATCCATGGCACAGGAAGACGAGGTTACGGCAATGAGCGCTTACACCGGCACGTTGAATGAGACACAGCGCATGGACACGACCGCCGCGGTCGCGGTGACGTTGACGGTCATCGGATGGGCCTCGGCCTTCCCGGCGATCCGCGCCGGCCTGGCCGCCTTCCAGCCGCTCGAACTCGGCGCGCTGCGCTTTGCCATCGCGGCGGTCCCGGCCGCCATATTCCTCGCGGTGAGGCGCCCGGCACTGCCCAGGGTCGACGAGCTGTGGCGCTTCGCCTTCGGCGGAGCCATCTTCGTTGCGCTTTACACCGCCATGCTCAATTTCGGCGAGCTCACCGTCTCGGCGGGTGCGGCCGGCTTCATCATCAATGTCAGCCCGATCTTCACCGCCATCATGGCCATGGCGCTGCTCGGCGAACGCTTCTCGGGGGTTGCCTGGCTGGGCACCGTCATTTCCTTCACCGGCATCGGCATCATCGCGGTGGCCGACGGCCACGGCCTGCATTTCAATGCCGGCGCGCTGCTGGTGCTTGGCTCGGCGCTCTGCTCGGCCGTCAACACCATCGTCCAGAAGCCGCTCTTTGCCCGCCATCATCCGCTGATGATATCCGCCTCCAACATGGTGCTCGGCGCGCTTTGCCTGTCGCCGTTCCTGCCTCAAGCGTTTTCGCAGGCAGCGGTCGCCGACACCGCCGGTCTCGGCGCCGCCATCTATCTCGGCATCGTGCCGTCGTTGATCGCCTATGCAGCCTGGGCGACCGCGTTGTCGCGCCTGCCGGCCGCGCGCGCCTCGAACTTCCTCTACCTCGTCTCGCCGACCTCCGCCTTGATCGGCTTCTTCTGGCTCGGCGAAGTGCCGAGCCTGCTCGGCATCCTCGGCGGCGCGCTGGCGCTGGGCGGAGTCATTGTGGTGAATTTGAAGCGGTAAGTCAGAAGGCTGGAGCATTTCCCGATTCAATAAAAGAGCCGCATCGAGCGGCTCTTTTATTGTTCCCCCTCATCCGGCCGCTCCGCGGCCACCTTCTCCCCGTTGGGGCTAGCGTGCGCACACATTTGCTTCGTTGTGTGGTCAAGTGTGAAGAAGCGCTGTCGGAAAATGGCTTGAAGTGTTTGAATCGTATGTGATTCTGTAGCTGCCATTGT
>NZ_JAVIIR010000018.1:0-142822 GCF_033977325.1 Mesorhizobium vachelliae | reverse complement strand
CCGCTGCCGCCACCGAGGCCGCCGAGCGCGCCGCCGAGACCGCCGGTCACACCACCGACCACGCCGCCGAGCGAACCGCCGAGGCCGCCGTCGCCATCGCCGCCACCGAGACCGCCAAGCGCGCCGGTCAGGCCGCCGACGACGCCGCCGAGCGAGCCGCCGAGGCCGCCATCGCCGCTGCCGCCACCGAGACCGCCGAGCGCGCCGGTCAGGCCGCCGACCACGCCGCCGAGCGAGCCGCCGAGGCCGCCGGCTCCACCACCAATGCCACCGACTGCTCCGCCAATGCCACCGACCGCGCCATTGAGGCCGCCAGCCACACCACCGACCGCGCCGCCAATACCACCGACGGCGCCGGTCACCCCACCGGCTGCTCCGCCGAGACCGCCGAGCGCGCCGGTCACACCACCGACCACGCCGCCGAGGGAGCCACCGATACCGCCGGCCCCACCACCAATGCCACCGACTGCTCCGCCAATGCCACCGACCGCGCCATTGAGGCCGCCAGCCACACCACCGACCGCGCCGCCGAGCGAGCCGCCGATACCGCCGGCCCCACCACCAATGCCACCGACTGCTCCGCCAATGCCACCGACCGCGCCATTGAGGCCGCCAGCCACACCACCGACCGCTCCGCCAATGCCACCGACGGCGCCGGTCACGCCGCCGACCGCTCCACCGAGGGAGCCACCGATACCGCCGGCTCCACCACCAATGCCACCGAGCGCTCCGCCAATGCCACCTACAGCGCCGGTCACGCCGCCGAGTGAGCCGCCGATGCCGCCGGCTCCACCGAGGCCGCCGGCCACACCGCCCACCGCTCCGCCAAGGGCGCCGCCGATACCGCCAGCCGATTTACCGCCGGACTTTCCAGCGCTGCCGCCGACCGAGGCACCGCCACCGCCCTTGCCACCGACCGAAGCGCTACCGCCGGACGATTTGCCACCGACCGAAGCGCTGCCGCCGGCCGAGGCGCCGCCACTGGCCTTGCCACCGACCGAAGCGCCACCGCCGGACGATTTGCCACCGACCGAAGCGCTGCCGCCGGTCGAGGCGCCGCCACTGGCCTTGCCACCGACCGAAGCGCCACCGCCGGACGATTTGCCACCAACCGAAGCGCTGCCGCCGACCGAGGCACTGCCGCCGGCCTTGCCACCGACCGAAGCGCCACCGCCGGACGATTTGCCACTAACCGAAGCGCTGCCACCGGCCGAGGCGCTGCCGCCGGCCGACTTGCCACCGACGGAGGGGCCGCCACCAGACGACCTGCCGCCAACCGAGGCGCTGCCGAGCGAACCACCAAGACCACCAACTGATCCTCCGAGACCTCCGAGCGCGCCGCCGCCAAGACCTCCACCCGATCTACGCCCGCCAGCAATAGCGGTGTCTCCCTGAGCGACGAGAGCCGACAGCAATGCAATTGTTGCCGTGGAAAGGAAGAAATGAGAACGCCTGCTGATCCTGGACATGGTACTCTCCTGCTAATTGCCTCTTGTGCTGTTCCGCACGACCAACGGTCTCGGCGGCTCCCCGCCGGGAGATTCCGTAAACTGAAAAGCCGGCTCGACACGCGCCAGCTTGGTAAAAACCAAATCTTTGCTTTCTCGCCCTGGAGGCGAACTCGTTACGCTCACGCTTTTCGAACTGAAGCGACCCGAGCCTTTCTGCCGAGCTGCAGATGGAGGATTGTCGCGCCGGGAAATCGCGAGAGCCGCTCTGCTCAACACGGCGAACGGATTCGTATCCCTTGCGATCGACCGCTCTGTAGCGCCTGACAAGCGAAGCCCAGCAGTTGCTGCCGCTTCGGGAAAGACGCCGGAACGTCCAAAATTTGCCACGTCCGTTGTCTCCTCGACAGAATTTGGCGCGCGCGACCGCAATCACGGCCTGCCACCACGGCAAGCCGAATGAACAGTTCACTTCAAAAGAATCTCTCCAAGCCGGCTACAAAACCGGTTGGGTTTTGTTGCTAACGATGCCAAAGACTTGGAACCACCTAAGTCTTAATGACTTCTATTCCGCAAAATAGCTCATCCAGAACCCTCGCTTTGAACGGTTCTCTCAACAACGTTACTCAAGCCTGCCACATATGGTGAAGAGCGTCATTGTTTATTACCCGGAAGTATTGACTGAAACGCCTCGGGTAATCTTCTTTTCTTATATGACTCCTGGCCGCAAAGTATCGCGCGGAGACCAGATGGACTCTACGACCGCGCGAAGAACCACTACGCAAACAGCGGGCTGGCTATCGAAATGAGCTTGCTACCGATGTTCTCATTTAGGGCCATACCAAGTTCATAAGCAGAGCCCTTGCAGAGCCATCGACGGGATCGCGACAGGTCCGCCTAGGCAACATGCTGAATCGAAACGTGGATTGAATGGTCCGTGTCGGTGTGCGCGTCATCCTCGATAATGGGCTGGCCAACAAATGTCAGCGTCGGGGTGATAGCGTCGGCGACGCCTTCGGTGATTTGCAGCGCCGCGTGTGCGACCTCGAACATATTTGACGGCGCCCCGGAAGCGACATCCGCCTGTGTCTCCGTCACCCCAACGCCCTGGGTCGAGGCGGCATCCGAAGCGTGTGCCGTTGCGCCTCCATCCGCTGCCGCTTCCGAGCTGGCGCCGCCGCCAAGAAGGCCGACAGCAGCGTTGATCAGGCCACCCACGATACCGCCGTGGCTGCCTGTCAGGGCGGTAGCGACACCGCCATCACCGTCGCCAACGAGACCGCCGCCAAGGACACCGCCAAGAGCGCCATCTTTGCCAACAAGACCTTCAAGGATCTCGTTGCTGGTGACGGTCAGGCCGCCAAGGACATCGCTGTTATGTTCGCCGACCAGCGCCCCCAGAACGCCATCTTTGCCGACAAGGGTGTCGACCGTCTCGGCGATCATCGGCACGACGCCGAGCCCTCCGCCATCTCCGAGCAGGTTGTTTGCGACATCGCCGACTGCTTTCAGCGCATCTCCTGCTGCACTCAGGGCGTCGTTGGAGTCGATGACGGACGATGCACCGTGAGCCCCTTCGATCGTTCCGCCTTCTGCAGAATTTATGTGAGCTGCCGATGGCGAATGGCCGGTATCGGTCGGCGTCGACACCGTAGCGACGTCGTTCGCAGAATTCGCTGTATTTCCATCGTTTGCCGCGGCTGGTGAGGGGGCGGAATCCGACGCGTGCCGCAAAGTCTCGGGCGTGCTCTCGGAAGTCAACGTACTTGCCGCTGCTGTCCGCGCGGCGATCTCGCCGCCGTTTGTGGCGGCAGGTCCATTGTCCGCGTTGGTAACATGCAACGCGTGATCAGCTGTTTTTGAGTGATCAATGCCAGGCACGGCCTGATCTGCAGAAACGGAAGAGTCTGACCGGCCATCGTCGTCGTGTGAAAAACTCGCTTTTGAATCCGCGCTGGAAGCGGCTGCCTGCTCCTGATCGAGCAGCGCTAGGCCCAGGCCTACGGTGCCGGCCGTTAGCGCAAAATTCAGCGCATTGCCCACCTTGCCAGCTTCTGTCTTGCTGTCGGAACGACGGCTCTTGCGGCCATCGAACTTCTCTATATCTGCCATGGTTGACCCTCACTCCTCTCGAAACGCGTGCCCGACTTCATCAAGAAGCGGCCCAAGCAGGTAACCTATCAGGGTTCGTGATCCGTTAGTGACCACCACTTCCGCCGGCATTCCTGGCTGCAGGGAAACCGTCGATTTGTTGAGGTCGTCGGGATTGATACTGGTGCGGATCGCAAAATAGCTCAGCCCAGAGCGCGAATCCGTGATCTTGTCCGCCGAGACGCTGATTATTTCGCCGCGCAGTTGCGGGCGCTCATTCCTCGGCACGCCGGTTAGCCAGATGTTGGCGGCTGCCCCTGTGTTGATGCCGTTGATATCGGCAAGCGGCAACCGGGCTTCGACAATGATCGGGTTGTCAGAGGGAACAATGTCCATCAGCTTTTGGCCGGCTTGAACGACTCCACCTTCCGTGAATACGGACAAATCAACGATCGAACCGCTGACAGGCGACCTGATAAGCGTTCGATTCATCACATCTTGCGCCGCCTTGAACTTTGGCAAAGCCTCCGCCAACGAGGATTGGGTTGTTCGAATCTGATCGACTATCTCGTTGATCCGTTGGCGCTCCAGCTTGGCGATGGCGAGTTCAGCCTCGCCGGATTCCTGCGTAGTCGTGGCAATTTCAGCCGTACCCGAGCCTATGTCGGCAAGTATGCGGGCTGCAGCCCTTTCCAGCTCGAGAACACGTGTCTTGGGCGTAAATCCCGAAGCAGCCAGCTTTCGAGCACCTTCCATCTCTTCGAGCATCAAGGCATTTTGCTTCGAAAGCCCCTCTTTTTGCGCTTCCAATCCGGAGATTTTCTCGCGGAGCTGCGCGACCTTGGACACGAGCATGCCTTTTTCGGCTTCGTACTGATGCGCTCGCGCAAGCATCACCGCCGATTCGTTTGCAACCGTACCCTCCATTCCCTGAGACAAACGGGCTTCCGCTCGGAATTTTTCCAGGCAAGCAGAGTGGGCATCGTCACGCTCACACAACAGACGGGCTTGGCGCGCAACCAGGGTCATGACCTCGGCCTTGGCAATGTCGAGCTTTGCTTGAGACTCCGTTCCGTCGAGCTCGATCAGGGGCTGGCCACGCTCGACATGTTGACCCTCCGTGACTAGGAGCTTGGAAATGATACCGCCATACGGATGTGCCACCGATTGTCTCTGGGCTTCGACCTGCAAGCTGCCCTCGGCGATCGCCGCACTCGAGAGGGGCGCCACATAACCCCAACCGACGACCAGCAGCACAAAGGCCAGCAATGCGACCGCTCCCCATAGGGCGGGACGCCACGGATTGCGATATGCAGAGCTGTCGGGAGCGGAGATAGTGGTCATAGGCGCTGTCCCTCAGCTTGGCAGAGCGGGAGCCGCGAAGCTCTGCGGCGGGCCAAATTTGTCAATTTTGCCGGAATTCAGCGCAAGTACGGTATCGACCACTCTGAGGATGGCAGGCTGGTGGGTGACCACAACGATGGCCGTGCCCTGAGCCTTTATGAGGAACAAGGCCTTGCTGAGCGCGCGTACGCCTTCAACGTCCAGATGTGCATTTGGCTCGTCCAGAACCAACAGCCGCGGACGCCCGAGCAAAGCCCTTGCCAGGCCGATGCGCTGGCGCTGTCCGCCCGATAATCCCAGTCCGCCCGGACCAAGCATGGTGTCGTATTGCTTGGGCAAGGCCAGGACCATCTCGTGGATGCCCGCGAGTGTCGCTGCCTCCATGATCTGCACGATGGAGGTATCGTTAAAGCGCGAGATGTTTTCTCGGACGCTGCCGGCGAACAAGCCGACGTCCTGAGGCAAATATCCCGTAATGCGGCCAAATTCCGCTGGATCCCAGTGTGTATAGTTCAGTCCGCCAAAAGAGATATCGCCTTCGGCGGGCTCCAGGGCGCCGATCAACAATTTGGAAAGCGTGCTTTTTCCCGAACCGCTTGGTCCGACAACTGCCAACGCCTCACCTTCTCCGATTCTGAAGGATATATCGTCCAGGACCGGCTTCGGTCGTCCTGCGGCCCGATAAGAGAGTTTTTTTACATCGAGCACGGTTTCGTTGGTCGGTACGATGGTCTTGAGATCGCTTTCGGGAATTTCGTTTAGGAGGTCTCTGATACGCTGATAACCCATCCGGGCCGCCGCTGCCTGCTTCCAAGCGGTTACGGCTTGTTCGACGGGTATGATTGCGCGCCCCATGATAATGCTGGCCGCAAAAATCGTTGCTGGGCTGATAGAATGATCGATCGCGAGCCAGGCACCGGTACCAAGTATCAGGGATTGGAGAAGAAGCCGCGTGAACCGAATTCCAGCTTGAATCAACGCATTCCGATCACTCGCGAAGGCCTGTCTGACAAGCATTCCCGCGCGGCTTCCCTGCCAGTGGCGCTCCACGGCCGACTGCATGCCCATGGCGCGGATTACATCCGCGTGCTGCATGATATTCTCGGTAAAGACAAATGACCGTCTGGCAGCAGCCTGGGCGTCATCCATGGGCTTTCGGGTGACGGCCTCGTTTAGAAAAGCGAACCCCAGCAGCAGCGCTGCACCGACCGTTGCCACCACGCCCAAAATGGGATGGATGAGAAAGAGAATGATGAGATAAATCGGGATCCACGGGACATCGAATAAAAAATGGATGCCAGGACCGGTGACGAAGGCACGGAACTCGTCCAACTCCCGCAACGGCAGGGCGCCAAGTGAGTATCCGCTCCTGGATGATTTCTGCACCAGCGCAGAAAACACGCGGCTTGCCAGTTTTTCGTCAAGCAGGATGCCGCATCTCGTCAACATCTGGGCCCGCATGGCATCCAGGACTGCCATGACAAGCAGCGCTGCTATCAAAATGAGCGTTAGCAGTACAAGTGTCGGAATGCTTTCGCTTCGCAACACGCGATTGTAGACCTGCATCAAATAGAGGGGTGAGCTGAGATAGAGCAGGTTGATCATGCTCGAGAAGATGCCCACAGCAATAATGTAGGGGCGGAGCGATCTTATCGCCAAGCCGATTTCGGTTTCTGCGCGCTTCTTGGTCGGTCGAAACGGTGCGGTTGCATCAGCCAAGGACATCAACAGGTCTCTTCGTTACTTTCGCCAAAGACAAGATCAGGACAATAGGCTTAAATTTTCCCTCGGCGGGTTCCACCTTTCCGTTCGTTTGCAGTAGTCCCAACCGCAGATCCCGCGTCGGATCGAAGCGAGGTCAAATCCCGGGCATCAACCGCTGCGAGGCACAAAATTCCCCGCAGCGGTTAGGCGCCTCGCGGAAGGCGCTCTGTCACGACGAGCTGGCGACGTCCAATAGGGCAGTGCCTGCTCGATACAGGATAGCCAATCAGGCGATGTGCACCCCGTCGTGAGCCTGCAGCGAGTCGAGCACAAGTGCAGGTGTTAAGGCAATGCCGGTCCAGGCACTGCCGACAAGCATAGCGGCCCCCATACCAAGATGACCGCCACCCTCCATGAAGTTCAGGTAGGCATCATCGAAGGTAACTTCGCCAGTATGATTGTAATGGTAACCAGTCTCCTGGTCGACGGTTGTAGATCCAGTAGTTGTTCCGCCGAACAAAAAGTTAAGCATAGGAATTCTCCTCTGAGATTACTTTTAGCGCTATCAGCGTCGCATATAGCCCAGAGGAGTCAAGATATTACGGCCCAATTCCGATTTTGCGCAAACGATTCCAGACAATCGTCAAATGCGTGGCGGCTTGAGCGTTCGCAACGACACCGCATTGCGATACAGGTGCCGGGGATACCTCGTTATAGAAAGCTAAGGGAGCCCAGCGACTGAGCTGTTATGATGTCAGTATAGTGGTGAGGCAGGTCCATGTGACGCTCAGCAATGCAGGTCCCGGACGCGTTTTGAGTTTCCAATTGCAGGAACTCCGCATCTCGGTCCCAGTGAACAACTGGATGCCTCGAACGCCGCCGCTTATGACGGCGCGCAGCTTCGCAATGTGGTGAAGCGGTCGAACACCGGCTCGACCGTGTGGGCGGATACGGCGTATCGGTCGAAGAAGAACGAAGCCTGGCTCGACAGGAACGGCTACGCCAGCGATATCCATCACGAGAAGCCGAAGGACAGCCAACGAGCGAGGCGACAGCGCGGGCCAATGGCCAGCGCTGAAAAATCCGATCCCGCATTAAGCACGCCTTCGCTCACCAACAAGCCAGGATGAGCCTGTCCGTGAGAACCATCGGCATTGCCAGAGCGACAATGAAAATCGGCATGGCCAATTTCACCTACAACATCACCCGATACGTCTGGCACGAGAAAAAGGCGACGGCAGCGTGATGCCGGTGGCCCGAGTGGGCGGGCGCCGACCCGGAAATCCGTCTCTTCAACGCATCACAGTTCCGTTGTTCCGCCCAGAAGCACTCTCCAAAACAGCGGGCGCCGGTAATTCGAGGTCTCTAGCTGCGTGAACCGAACAGATTCGATTTTGATTATTTTGATTATGTTGTAGCGCTCCGGACAAAAGCGCGTGCCCAATCGTCGAGTGTATCGTGATAAACGCCGCTGTCCGATTCCTGCACCGTGCCGTCCGGGCATTGGATCGCATAGCGCTCGGAACATATAACGCCATCGACCACGGGCTCGGACCAGCCGGCTAGACCTTCGTCGTCGAGGATGATCTGCCAGGCCGTGACGGGCGAACGCCCAAAACCTCGCACGGTGCCCGGCGCTGGCCAGACCACATAGTATCCAGCAGCCGCCGGTATGATTTGAATCGCCATGTTGATACTTTCCTCCTCCCAACAGTCCGAGACATCCTTCGGACAGCAAGAAACGGGCCAGAAGGTGACGAGATCAAAATGCGTACGAATTTCGACCTTCCAACCAGGTTATCGGAGTTGATGACGAAGCAGAGCCGCGTGCGATTTTTGGCAATCCTGTACCGCTCTTTGGGCGTCGTTGGCGCCGGTTGGGCCTCTTTAGCCCTGGACCGGCTGGAGCTCGCCAGCGTATCAACTCAGATTGCTCTTGTACTAAAGACTGGGTTGCAGCGGAAGGCTGGCAGGCGAAGCTTATATTTGTGGAGGGTACCCTTTCAGACGTTAGCTGCTACGCCAGTCGACCCTGCTCAAAATGCCGTTCGGTCGTTCGGTCAGCGCCCTCTGGAGTTCTGAGCCATTGTATTTTGATTTCTCACGATTTCTGTCTCGTTGAGAAACAACGTGCCAATGCGGGGCATGCTGATCCGACGGGAAGCTGCCGGGGATGACGCGGCGTATATTGTGGCTTCGCTCCGTAGCGCTTTCAATCGTACGACGTCGAGTACACCACAGCACCTCCGAACGTGGCCCCTTGCCCTGCGAAGCAGGCAAACGTCGTCTCAAGACGCTCCACCACCACCAGGACGCAGAATTTTACAGTCGCTCAATCAGCGGCGATTTTGCGGAAAGCCGCTGGCGGTTGACCGACGGTTTTCGAGAATACTCTTGTGAAGTGCACGTGATCTGAAAATCCACATTCTGCAGCGATCCGTGCGACGGGCATCGTCGTCTTTGCCAATAGGTAGCGCGCGCGGTCGATCCGACTGTGAAGCAGATATTGGTACGGCGTTTTTCCGGTGGCTTGCTTGTACAGATGGGCAAAATGCCCGGTCGACAAGCCGCTTCCCTCGGCCAGGTCGGTCAACGTCAACTTCTGACTCATCCGGGTTTCGACCATTTCTCGAAAACGCGCCAGCTGGCTCTTGGTGAGTTCTCCGGAAGCATCTTCCAAAACCTGCGGTGAGTGTAGGGCCGAATATTTGCGGAGCACATGGCACGCCGCTGCACGCGCGAGATGCTCTACATAAGAACGGGCACCTTCTATCTCCAACTCCATAGCGTCGTCGACGGCGGTGACCAGCCCTTCGAGCAGGGGATCCATAAATGCCAACCTGCCGACAACATCAACGGAGGTGAATTGGTTTCGGGTGATATCGCCCGCAACCTCGTTCAAAAGTGAGGATCGGAGATAAAGATGTGTCGTGTGAACGCGTCTATCCCACTTTAGACGCACTGGTTGGTTCGGCGCCAGAATACACAATTGGCCGGGATGAAGATACGCTCTGAATTCTTGCGATTGAACATCGCAGATGACCCTCGTGGAGCCTGACCTTGTCAAGGAGATGAGAAGGTGCGGGCTTGCCTGAAAAGTGCCCTCATTGGGGTCTTCGATCTGCTTGGATATGTATACATTATTCCAATTTCGGCCAGCACTCGTTCGAAGAGTGCGACAGGATTCCATCTGGCTAAAGCAGTGAGTTTCCTCCAGCGGGAATTCAGACGGAGTGATAGGGTCGCTTTGCGCGCCCAAATGCTGAGTTTGTGATGCGGCATGATGACGTTGTTGCTGAGAATTTTGCCGGCTGAGGGGAGAAATCAGAGTGTTCATCACGGCCACCTCGTTGCATGAAATGCAAACGCTGATATTTCCAGAGAGCCACTCCAGAGATCAAACCGATTCCCACCCCACTTTATCATAGGGACGATAGGGCATTTCGATCAATGTGCCAGTTGACGTATTTTATTGTAGTTAATGAAGTCATGCTGGTTTTTAAGTAGACTGGGCTCACACCAGCATAGGGCGGCTCCGCCGCTGCTCCGGCAAAACTATCGGGCTTGAAGGCTCCTCCACTTCGGGAGAGCGATGCTGACTTGAAGGGTATCCGTGCCGCAAGCCGGCGGGGCGGCGACTGTCCGCGGATTTCGGCCTTGACGGCATACAGGCTGCCAATACGGCGCAGCGCCTCTTCCGCGATCGGCGATCCGATCGCTTGCTGAACATCATAGAACTTGCGCCGTGCGTGCGCCCAACAGGCTGCCAGAACGATGTCGCCTTGCGCTGACTGCGGGGGTGCCATGACCCTACGCACCTCGGGGAGGGGTAAGCAGTACGATACTACACCTGTTGCACGGCCGTCCGGCAGGGAAGCAGTGCCTGCAAGGGCCGAACCCTTCCGATGGAGAAGCTCAGCGAATTAGTCGCGAACTATGTGGATCTACGTCTGTTGAGCCCAGCTAGGCTGGACGGTTTGCTATCAGGACTGTTGCGTCGGAGGGCCGAGCAAGGCGATCGTGAGAAGGATCGGGCCGCTGATCTACGACGACAGGCAGGCGAGGCCGAACGGCCGCCGCCCATATCGCTACCACGGCAGCGACCACGACCGACGACTTCACCTTCACGCTGTCGGCTTCAAAGACCTTCGTGGGCGGCGCGATCAGTTTCGGGCCTTGAGGAGCGACCGGGAAACATGGTTTCGTGCCGTGAATTGATTGAGGGACTTCCGATAGTGCGCAAGTTGCTGATTGCTGCGGCATACGTCGTTGTCATCGTTGTCGGTGCGCATTCCGTCTGGCAAGACCGCGAGGAACTCGGTCAGATGTTCAACGCCTGGGCGATGGAAATGCAGTAGGCGCCAGTTTATCGCGCTGCCTTCCATTTTGGATCGGGTCTTTTGTAGACTGGTCTACCTACAGCTTCGATTGCAGCGCCGACGGCCCGTTCGAGTGCGAAGACAGCCTTTTCAAGCGGCAATGTCGAGCGCGTTGCCTTCCTACCGGTTCCCGGGTCTGTATCGAATTCGTAGGCGTATCGGACGCTTACCAGCGCATTATTGTCCGCGCTCTTTCGAATGTATTTTTCAATATCCGGGGGAAGCTTGAGACCATGGCAGAGGTCGAGCATATCGCCCCATCTGTGCCGATGCCGCTCAATGCTATCCAAATCGTGGCCATTCAAATGCAAGAAAGTTCGGAGGAAATGCTCCAGGGCTTGGTAATACAGAAACCGTCGCGGATGACCGCTGCCCGGCGGAATGACGAAAAGGTCCTCAAGTGCATCAGCGGTGGCCCTGTAGTTCTGGGCCATCATGTACATGCCGTACCAGGTGACCCCTTCGCCATGCGGCTTCCGGCGCTTCTCCCCCGGCTGTGACTGATCCAAAGCTCTTAGACCTTCGATCGGCGCCAGCCCGCCGCCAGAGCTTCGGCCTCGCTGCAGAACCAGCGCTCGCCCTTGCTGGGAGTGATAACGGTCGAGCTGAAATATTTCTGGCCTGGTACATGGTGGATGTGCTCGCCAGTGGTGAGGCTGATATTGCCCTTGATCACACAGCCGAGCACCGCGGGCTTAGAGTACATCGAGCCTAGCAGAACCATGCGACATTGCGAATTGTGTCGCGAAGGCTGCCGTAGCCGCGACGGTGACAAGACGAGGCGCAAAGGCATAGGAGAGGACCGCCTTGCGCGATTTCGCCACCGGTTGGCCTGATCAGCCCCTTGATATCTCTGACGCTTGCCCACGCCCCTCACTCCCGGGGAGCAGAATGCGTCCGAAGCGGTCGAGAGTCCAGATACAGTTTAGCGAAAGCTAAATCAGGCGTTCCCTCGCGTCCTTCAAGCTGTGCTCAAGAGTGGCGATGTATGAGCCGTCATTGGCCAGTCGATCCCAGATCAAGAAACTGGCGGCGAATGCAATCAGAAAGAGGAGCGTGCGCATTCGAACCTCCCTCAAGGTCCGATGGATATTATCCGCCCGCGGCGCGCAACATTCAAGATAGCTAATATTCATCCGCCGAAGGCGTGGACCGTCCATCGAGGCGTTGCCGGCCGTCATGGTGGCGACGATGTCCGGCGCCGAACCGCATGCACCGTCGAGATGGCGGGCCGATGCACATCCGGACACAGTCGGGCCAGCCGCAGGCAGCGATGCAAGGACGAGCGCGTCAGATGCGGGATCGTCGGCTGAAGGGCATAGAGGCAATCATCCAGCGGCAGCAGCGTGTGCTTGCGAAAGGCGACGATGGCCGCCTCTTCCTCCACCGACAACACCGTCGACTTCGGGTCCTTGGGACCGGTCGGAAGATCGGCGGTCGAGGTTCGGTTCTTCCACTTTCGAACCGTCTTCTGATCGATCCCGTAGCGCTTGGCCAGCGCCCTCAGGCTCTCTTGACTATTCTGTATTGCTCGACGGATTGCCTCTGTCGTCGTGGCGCGGCCGTGTAGAACCTGTCCCATAGCGCATCCTTTGATTCGGATGACACGGATGCGCCATTAAAGCCCGGGATCAAACATCTAGGACGCGCGCTTTCTCTCGCCGCTGTCATACGCTGCCCGATCGCCCGCGCGTCCTGGCGCCTCTGGCAGCCGGCCAAGGAAGCGGGTTGGCCGCTTCACGCCAGCGCGTCTCCGGGCTCGCTATCGCGCAATCGTGCTCCGCCTGGCTGAAAGCCTCGCTGCCGGCCTGGCAATGGGCGTGGGCTTCGCCATGCGCGCTGGTGAGGCTCTGGTCGCGAAAGGTCCCAATCGCGGCGCTAGCGTTCTCGCCAACCGAGCATAACTCGATACGCGATTGCTGACACTATGGCCCCTATTTGGGCGTCGAGGCCAAGTGTTAAAATCGGGTTCGGCCAAGGGGCAAGCGCATATTGCAGACACCCTATAGCAAATCCGAAAAGCGCCCCAAGGATGAGAGCCTGCTTAAAGGAAATAATGGCGCGCCTGGAGGGCTTCTCGTGAGCCGCTTCCAGTGGTCGATTTATAGGAAAATTCGCGTCCGTTGAAAGTTTGGCAGAGGGAGCCCCGGCCACCGCGCTCACTGGCTCGGCTTCACTATTCAGGGCCTGTTGCCGATAGGTGTTAAGGAGCTCGACCATCTTCTCAATCGATAGCGTCCATCCTCCCCCGGGCAGACTAAGCTCAATCCCGGGCCTTCTATTCAACGGCGTCTTGGCGCCAGGTTCGAAGCGAAAGCCGATCGACTTGTGGCGGTTCTGCTTCCGGACGTGGAACCCTTGAATGTCCCGCCATGCAATTTTTAACGGAGATCGAACGATGCCGCCGCCGATCGCTAAGCCGCTTCCATCCAGGATCAAAACGCGCGGACGGACGAACAACAATACGCTGGCCAGCGCACACAGTCCGAAGAAGACTATGCTAGTCCATCCTATCACTATCATTTTGACCGCGATTAGTCCCGATTGAGACCCAGAGTCTCGGACCAGGTAAGCTCCTATCCAAACGAAGGCGATACCTCCAAGGAGATAGAGCAGGTTCTTGGCTCGCGACCCTCTTATGATCCTAGGCTCGACCGGTTCAGTCGCGTCGATCTGCCCAAACGTTCTTTTGCTCATCCCCCAACCCCTCCCACAAGGCGGGTTGAGCATCGGCTAATATTCAATAGTTCGCAAGGTGGCTGTTACTTCCTAGCCATCAATCTCTGCACTATCGCCTGGGCATCGACATAGAGCGCATCAAACCGGGCTGCCCGCAGCAGAACGGCCGTCATGAGCGTATGCACCTGACCCTGAAGAAGGAAACCACCAAGCCAGCTGGCGCCAATTTCCTTCAGCAGCAGGCCAGGTTCGATGACTTCATCGACGAGTTCAATTCAGAACGCCCGCATCAGGCACTCGGCATGGACTGTCCGGCCGAGCGCTATCAACCTTCAACGCGTCCCTATGCCGGCCTGCCGGACCTCGACTATCCATTTCACGACAAGGCCGTCACCGTCACCACCTGCGGCCGCATCTGCTACAATCGTAAGAAGATCAACCTCAGCCTCGTCTTCGCCTGTCAGACCGTTGGCGTCAAACAGGTCGAGGACCATATCTGGCTGACCAGCTTCATGGACTACGATTTGGGTTATTTCGACGACGAGACATGCAGGCTCGAACCACTCCAAAACCCCTTCGGGCCAAAAGTGTTACCCATGTCTCCGGTATAAACCGTAACCTATGTGTCCAGAACGGACCTTGGAATTGTTGGCTCCCCGGGCCGGATTCGAACCAGCGACCAACCGGTTAACAGCCGGTTGCTCTACCACTGAGCTACCGGGGAACGGAGGCTCTGACGTGAGTGGCGCAGCCTATAGCAAACACCTTTCGGCTTTGCAAAGAAGCATTTCGCAATTTTTCTCCAGTTTTTAATGCGGCTATTTGTGCCATCGCTCGGCGTGCCCACATATGAAGGGCTTCACACCGGCACGGAACAAAGCGGCCGGCTCTCGGCTTGGACATGGGACCGGCAGCGGATGGGATTTGGTTTGGATGACGGCAGCGGACGATGACAGCGGCCCGGCGCGGAAGATTTCGATCTTCGGCCGCGAGTTCACCATGCCCCGTTCGCGCGGCTGGCGAATCGCGATCGGCATGCTGCTTACCTTTGGCGGACTTCTCGGCTTTCTGCCGATTCTCGGTTTCTGGATGGTTCCCCTCGGTCTCCTGGTTCTGTCCTATGAATTCGCCATGATCCGGCGCCACCGGCGGCGTTTCATCATCTGGTGGGAACGCCAGCGCAGGCCCGACTGAGAGGCCGGGCGGCTGCGCCACAGCGATGGCTCGTAGCCGGGACAACCGATTGGTAATCACCACTTTGGCCACTCCATGCGAAAGCGCCTGGAATGACGCGCGAGCGCTTGACGACCTTTAAGCGCCAACATAATGAGTGCGCTCGGAACGCCGGGAGCATTGCGAGGCCTCGTGGCGGAGTGGTTACGCAGAGGACTGCAAATCCTTGCACCCCGGTTCGATTCCGGGCGAGGCCTCCAGATGCTTGCGGGCTCCAGCGCAATCGCGCCGGAGCGGGGTTCCAGTCGAAGTTTTAGCCGCGCATCTGGCGCGGGGAGCGGATTGTTGGGACATGAGCGCTGATTTCTCCGAACGCCGCGTGAAGATGGTCGACGGCCAGATCCGCACCACCGACGTGACCAGCGCGCCGCTCATCGAAGCGATGCTGACCGTTCCGCGCGAAGCCTTTGTCGGCGCCGGGCAGCAGGATCTGGCCTATATCGACGAAGACATCCGCATTTCCGACGGTGCCAATGGCGTCGGCGCGCGCTACCTGATGGAGCCGTCGCCGCTCGCCAAGCTTTTGCAGCTGGCCGAGATCGACGCGAGCGATTCGGTGCTCGATGTCGGTTGCGGCACCGGCTATTCCACCGCATTGCTGTCCAGGCTGGCGCGGTCCGTGGTGGCGCTGGAGAGCGATCCCGCGCTGGCGGAGGCCGCCAAATCCGTGCTTTCCAGCCTAGGCTGCCAGAACGTCGCGGTGATCACCGGGCCGCTGCCGCAGGGGCACGCCGCTAAAGCGCCTTACAACGTCATCTTCATCGGCGGCAGCATCGAGGAAGTGCCGCAGGCATTGCTCGACCAGCTTGCGGAAGATGGACGCCTGGTTGCAGTCGAAGGACGGGGCAACTCTGGCGTGGCCCGGCTGTTTTTCAAAGCGGGGGGGGTTGTAACCGGAAGGCGGGCCTTTAATGCGGCAATTAAGCCACTACCGGGCTTCGAACGTGCTCACGCGTTTGAATTCTGAGCGTTTTTGCCTTGCAGCGAAGGCGCTGTCATGATCGCTTGCGCCTAGCAATCGTTGCTGATTTGGTTAACGGAGCGTTTCCGGGAGGCTGTCAGCGGGGGAACGATAAACAACGCGGCGCTGGCCGATCCGTAAGGGTAGGCTGACGCGGCGTGGTTCCCATGCAAAACGAATGAGGGAAATAACGTGCCGCCTCTACGCAAGAGTGTTTTAGTAGCTATCCTTATTTCGGCCACGGCGCTTTCGCCGCTGGCCGCCTCCGCCGAGACCATCACGGGCGCCCTCGCCAAGGCTTATCAATACAATTCGCAGCTCAACGCGGCCCGCGCCGGCGTGCGCGTCACCGATGAGGGCGTTGCCATCGCCAAGTCGGGCTGGCGCCCGACCGTCACCGGTTCGGCCAACATCGACTACACCAACGTGCACGGCTTTGGCACCAGCAGGAGAATAACGACGGGCAGCTTCGGCGTGCAGATCAACCAGACGCTGTTCGACGGGTTTCAGACCAAGAACAATGTCGCCGCCGCCGAATCGCAGGTGAAGGCTTCGGTCGAAAGCCTGCGCAACACCGAAGAGAACATCCTGTTCAATGCGGCGAGCGCCTATATGGACGTGATTCGCGACCGCCAGATCGCGGTGTTGACCGAACAGAACCTGCAGTTCCTGACCGAGCAGGCGCGCGCCGCCCGTTCGCGCTTCGAGGTCGGCGAGGGCACCCGCACCGACGTCGCCCAGGCCGACGCCTCGCGCGCCACGGCCGTGGCGCAGCTCAGCGCAGCCCGCGCGACGGCTCTGGCAAGCGCGGCGACCTATCATCAGATCGTCGGCGACGAGCCGGGCAAGCTCAAGGCGGCCTCGCCGCTGGGCAAGCTGTTGCCGGGCAACCTCGATTCGGCTCTGACGGTTGCATCGGCAGAGCATCCGGCCATTCTTGCCACGCAGCATCTCGTCGATGCCGCGGCCTTTTCGGTGAAGTCGTCGGAAGGCGCGCTGCTGCCGCAGGTCACGGCTTCCGCCGGCATTTCGGACGATTACAGCCATACCGTTCCCAGTTCCTTCAGCAGCCCCAACGGCACCTCGACATCGGCCAATATCGGCGCCACGCTGACCATTCCGATCTATTCGGGTGGGCGGACCTCGGCGCTGGTGCGGCAAAACAAGGAATCGCTCAGCGAGGCGCGCATCCAGGTCGACGTCAGCCGCGACCAGGTGCGCCAGGCCGTGGTCTCAGCCTGGACGCAATATGTCGCCGCGCGCCAAAGCGTGGATGCCAACAGGCAGGTCATCGATGCCGCGCAACTGGCGCTCAACGGCGTCATCGAAGAGCGCAATGTCGGCCAGCGCACGACGCTGGACGTGTTGAACGCGCAGAACGCGGTCATCACCGCCAAGATCAATCAGGCCAGCTCCGAGCGCGACGTGGTCGTGGCGAGCTACGCCATCCTGTCGGCGATGGGCCGCCTGTCGGTCGATCGCCTGGGCCTGGCGGTCACCAAATACCGGCCGGAAGAGCATTACAACGCCGTCAAGGACAAGTGGTTCGGACTGCGCACGCCTGACGGGCGCTGATTTCCGACAGCATGCTTCGGTAAAACGCCGCGTGTCCGATGGATGCGCGGCGTTTGCCTTTCCAGGGGTGCATTGGGCCGCGCGTCGCCTAATCTGCTGAAATCCCCTAATCTGTTGAAATCCCCTAATCTGTTGAAATCCAAAGAGTCCCCAGATTGGGGATTCTCGGATGACGATCGGTCGGCTACGCTGTCGACATTGATTCGAATTCCGGCCCGGGCAGGAACGGAATTCTTGAATGGGTCAAGTTCTCGAACGGATCAGGTCTTGAACAGGTCTGGTTCTGAACAGGTCACTTGGGCGGCGGATGTGACGATGGCGACGGCAAGCAGCGCTCAGCGCGAACCTTCCATGGAAGAGATACTGGCTTCCATCCGGAGGATCATCGAAGACAGCGACACCGGGCGAAAGCAGCCGGCCGAGGCTGGCGAGCTGCGCCAGGATCTGGAGCCGGCCGCCGCTGCCGTGCCCCCCGCGTCCGCGCCAAATGTCGAGGTCGACGCCTTTCGCTCCGAATTGCACGCCGACGCCCGCAAGCCGGTGACGCTGGCGGAGGTCCAAGCCCAGCTGGCCGCGACCGATCCGGCGCCGACGCGCGCCGAGGCTCGCCACGAGCCGGTCAGGCCTGCGCCCGCGCCGACGACCTTGTCGGAGGTCGGGGCCAGGAGCGCTGCTCAATCGAGCGCGTCGCCGGCCGCGAGCAAGCCCGCGGCGGCAAACGCACCGCAGACCGCCGAGACCATTGTCACCGATTGGCGGCGGGAAATCGCCGCGGCGGGCGGCAGCACGGTTACCGCGAAGCCGACCGCCCGGGCGCCGGAAGCCGCGCCGCGGGTCGAGATCGAGAAGGTCGAGATCGAGAAGGAAGACGTTCGGCCGGCGGCGGAGGCTTCCGTGCAAGCCGGCGGCTCCCGGGCACCCGAACCGGAGGCGCAGCCGGCCCGGCCCGCGATCCTTTCCGAGCATACGGGACGGCAGGTCGCCGCGGCCTTCGGCGAGCTTTCCGACGCTTTTGCCAGCCGCGGCAAGAAGAGTTTCGACGAGATGGCCGAGGAGATGCTGCGGCCGATGCTGCAGGATTGGCTCGACAACAATCTGCCGACGCTGGTCGAAAGGCTGGTGCGCGAGGAGATCGAACGCGTGGCGCGCGGGGCTCAGTAAGCTGCCGCAACACGCAGGTTGAAAGCGCCGCCCTCGAGCGGCGCTTTTGTTTACAGCATGTCTCCCGAAGTGGGAACCGGTTTCGGGAGACATGCGTAAAATCAAAAACCTAAAGCGCATGGAGCGAATCTGAAAGATCGCGACGCGCTTTAAGGACCCGCTGCGCCCTTGCGGACGTGCATCAGGCGCGCCGCAATTGCAGCACCGGCCGGGATTGCCGCTGGCCGCGGCAGGCCTATCTGTGAGAGCGATCGCAGCTCTCGCGGTTGACTCGGCCAAGACCTTCCGATTTACACCGGACGCTTGTTCCCGACAGTTCGGACCTCCTCCATGCTTGAAAAGACATACGACGCCAAAGCCGTCGAGCCGAAGATCGCCAAAATCTGGGAGGAGGCCGACGCCTTCCGGGCCGGCGCCGGCGCGGAGGAAGGGGCGGAAGCCTTCACCATCGTCATCCCGCCGCCGAACGTCACCGGCTCGCTGCATATGGGCCATGCGCTCAACAACACGCTGCAGGACATCCTCGTGCGCTTCGAGCGCATGCGCGGCAAGAACGTGCTTTGGCAGCCCGGCATGGATCACGCCGGCATCGCCACGCAGATGGTGGTCGAGCGCCAGCTCATGGAAAAGCAGATCCACCGCCGCGATCTGACGCGCGAGCAGTTCGTCGAGAAGGTCTGGGAGTGGAAGGCCGAATCGGGTGGTGCGATCTTAAACCAGCTGAAGCGGCTCGGCGCCTCGGCCGACTGGTCGCGCGAACGCTTCACCATGGACGAAGGCCTGTCCAAGGCGGTGCTGGAGGTCTTCGTCACGCTCTACAAGGAAGGCCTCATCTACAAGGACAAGCGCCTTGTGAACTGGGACCCGAAGCTGCTCACCGCAATTTCCGACCTCGAGGTCGAGCAGCACTATGTGAACGGCAATCTCTGGCATTTCCGCTATCCGATCGAAGGCGAGGCGTTCGACCCCGAGAATTCGAAAACCTTCATCACGGTCGCCACGACGCGCCCCGAGACGATGCTCGGCGACACGGCCGTGGCCGTGCATCCGGATGACGAGCGCTTCACCGGTCTGGTCGGCCGCAACGTCGTGCTGCCGATCGTCGGCCGCAAGATTCCGATCGTCGCCGACGAGTATTCCGATCCGGAGAAGGGCTCCGGCGCGGTCAAGATCACGCCGGCGCATGACTTCAACGACTTCGAGGTCGGCAGGCGCCACAAATTGCCGGCGATCAACATCCTGACGGCCGAGGCGGCCATCAAGCTCAAGGACAATGAGGATTTCCTCGCAGGCCTCGAGGTGACGCCGGAGCGCCAGGCCGTTTGGGACGAGCTCGACGGGCTCGACCGCTTCGCTGCCCGCAAGAAGATCGTCGAGCTGATGGAGGCCGGCGGGTTCCTCGACAAGATCGAGCCGCACCGCCATACCGTGCCGCATGGCGACCGCGGCGGCGTGCCGATCGAGCCGTTCCTGACCGACCAGTGGTATGTCAATGCCGCCGAGCTCGCCAAGCCGGCGATCGCCTCGGTGCGCGAGGGCCGTACCAACTTCGTGCCGAAGAACTGGGAAAAGACCTATTTCGACTGGATGGAGAACATCCAGCCCTGGTGCATCTCGCGCCAGCTCTGGTGGGGCCACCAGATCCCGGCCTGGTACGGGCCGGACGGGCACGTCTTTGTCGAGAAGACCGAGGAAGAGGCTTTAGCCGCGGCGGTCGAATATTACCTGGCGCTGGAAGGGCCGTGGAAGGCCTGGGTCGAGGACAGACTGGAGAATTTCCAGCCGGGCGAGATCCTGACCCGCGACGAGGACGTGCTCGACACTTGGTTCTCGTCGGCGCTGTGGCCGTTCTCGACGCTCGGCTGGCCCGACCAGACACCGGAGCTCAAGACCTATTACCAGACAGACGTCCTCGTCACCGGCTTCGACATCATCTTCTTCTGGGTCGCCCGCATGATGATGATGGGCCTCCATTTCATGGACGAGGAGCCGTTCCACACCGTCTATGTGCATGCGCTGGTGCGCGACAAGAACGGGCAGAAGATGTCGAAGTCGAAAGGCAACGTCATCGATCCGCTCGACCTGATCGACGAATATGGCGCCGATGCGCTGCGTTTCACGCTGACCGTCATGGCGGCGCAGGGACGCGACGTGAAGCTCGATCCGGCCCGCATAGCCGGCTACCGCAATTTCGGCACCAAGCTTTGGAACGCGACGCGCTTCGCCGAGATGAACGAGGTCGCACGCGACGACGAGTTCTGGCTGAACGACGCCAAGCTGCCGGTCAACCGCTGGATCCTGACCGAGCTGACGCGGGCGGCGCGCGCCGTCACCGAAGGCATCACCAGCTACAGGTTCAACGAGGCGGCGACTGCTGCCTACCGTTTCGTCTGGAACCTGTTCTGCGACTGGTACCTGGAACTGCTGAAGCCGGTGTTCATGGGCACGGACGAGGCCGCCAAGGCCGAAAGCCGGGCTTGCGTCGCCTTCGTGCTGGACGAGATCTACAAGCTCCTGCATCCGATGATGCCGTTCATGACCGAGGAGCTGTGGGCGCAGACCGCGGGCGAGGGCAAGGAGCGCTCCTCGCTGCTTTGCCACGCCGCCTGGCCGTCGCCCGACTTCGAGGACGAGGAGGCCGCCGCCGACATCAACTGGTTGGTCGACCTCGTCTCGGGCATCCGCTCGGTGCGCTCGGAAATGAACGTGCCGCCGGCGGCGATCGCGCCGCTGATGGTGATCGGCGCCAACACGCTGACGCAGGAGCGGCTGAAGCGCCATGCCCAGGCGATCAAGCGGCTGGCGCGCGTCGGCGATATCGCGCTGGTCGATGCGCCGCCGAAAGGCTCGGCCCAGATCGTGCTCAACGAGGCGACGGTGAGCCTGCCGCTCGGCAGCCTGATCGACCTCCAGGCCGAGGCCGCGCGGCTGCAGAAGGAACTGGCGAAGGTCACCGAGGAGATCGCGCGCCTGCACAAGAAGCTCTCGAACGAAAAGTTCGTCGCCAACGCCCCGGAGGAAGTGGTCGAAGCCGAGCGCGAAAAACTCGCCGAATACCGCGAGGCGCAGGAGAAGCTTTCGGTGGCTTTGACCAGGGTCCGCGACGCCGGCTGAGCGGCAAGATTCGGCATCGCCGGAGAGGCGCTTTCCGGTACGTTAGCTGCCTCGAAAATGCGCGTGCCGCTACGTTAATTTTGACGTAAACGGAAAGTTTGCGCCCTATTGTTGCCATAATGTAACAATGAGGCCCGTCAGGCCCAAAAACGGCTGTTTTTGCCCTGTTTTGGGTGGTTTTTGCGGATTTTTTGAACTGTTAGGTGCCTGTCGGCGCGATTTTGGCGGCATTTGCGGCACCAGTTACCATGGCAAAAATACGCGCTGTCAAGATGTACATGTACAGCTCTTGAAATCGTTGTTGCGTCATTAACCCGAATTGGTTCTAGCTTGAGCCACTTGTATTCGGGGAGGGATTTCCATGAACATCTTGCGGCTCAAAGCTCTGGCGGGGGCAGGCTGCTTTTCGATCGCGTTGATGGGCGCAGCGATGCACCCCGCGCATGCCGGCGGCCTGGAGCGCGGCGGCTACGACATCGATCTGCTGTTCGATCCGGCGCCGGTCGCGACGGAGGCGGAAGCGACCTATGTGATGCCGGATCGCAAGTACAAGAATGCGCGCGGTCCGGGCGGAGCCGACTTTAGTCCCCTCGGCTTCAGCACCTCGGCCGATGGTGCGGAGCCTTACTGGGTGCCGCGCATTGGCGTCAAAGCCCAGGTTGTCCAAGGCGTCGACTGCATGGTCGACTATTCGCAGCCGTGGGGCGCACATACCGCACCGGGTAGCACCTGGAACGGAGCGTTCTCCAACATAGAAACCGATATCAAGAGCAATAACTACGCTGCTACCTGCTCCTATAAGTTTGATGCCGGTAAGGGCCAGCTCCGTTTTATCGGTGGCGTGTTCTATCAGGATATCTCCGGCTTCAAGGAGAGCCTGGTGAATCTCCTCCCAGCATTGACGGGGCGCGTCGACCTTGAGGCCAGCGGGTGGGGTTGGCGCGCGGGCGTTGCTTACGAAATCCCTGAGATCGCCCTCCGCGCGAGCTTGGTCTACAACTCACAGGTCAAGCTCGACAACATCTCCGGTACGCTTACACTACCGGCCATCCTTGGAGGTGCTAACCCGATCTACGGTGCTACGCAGCACATGCCGGACTCGGTCGAGTTGAAATTGCAGTCGGGCATTGCGCCCGGCTGGTTGGCCTTCGGTTCGATCAAATGGGTCAATTGGAGCGTCTTGCAGAGCGTTCCGATCTGCTATGTCGGAACTGCTACTTCCGACTGTTTTACCGGTGGTCCGCTTTCTGGATCGCAACAGGTGACTTCGCTTGACCTGATGTACCGAGATGGTTGGACCGTGTCAGGCGGTATCGGACATAAATTCAATGACCAGTGGAGCGCCGCCGGCCAGCTCACTTGGGATCGTGGCACTTCGCATGGCTACGGGGCACAGACTGACACCTGGACCCTTGGCGGCGGGGTCGCCTACACGCCGCAGCCGAATATCGAGGTTCGCCTTGCTGGGGCAATCGGCGTGATGACCAGCGGCCATTCAGGGATAGTGAATGGCGCGGACGGGTTCCAAGCCGGTACCGATGCAAGCTACGACTTTGGCAACGATCTGGTCACGGCGATTTCAGGCGGCGTCAAGATCAAGTTCTAAGCTTCTGAAAACTCATCGAAAAGGCCGGGCACGCCCGGCCTTTTTTGTTGCAAGACTGATGCTTTGACTTCGCCATTCCGCCCGCTGTTGCAGATTCGCGTCACAACCTGTGCCCGATACAATTGTGACGTTTCGGCAACACTTTCTGAACAACCCCTGCTGTAGAAGTCAGACAGGGGGAACTGCCCATTTCCCGCCATAAACCCGGAGCACCCGAGATAGGTCTCGGGATGCGTGCCAGGTTGGCCCGCCGATGGGACCGGCCGCGGGGTGTGCGGCAAGGACGATGATGGACGCCAGGGTAATCTCCAAGGCCAAGCTGCCCAGCCGCTACGTGACCGAAGGTCCGGCGCGCGCGCCGCATCGTTCCTACCTTTATGCCATGGGCCTGTCGGCGGCTGAAATCGCGCAGCCTCTGGTCGGCGTCGCCAGTTGCTGGAACGAGGCCGCGCCCTGCAACATTTCGCTGATGCGCCAGGCGCAGGTGGTCAAGAAGGGCGTTGCGGCCGCCAACGGCACGCCGCGCGAGTTCTGCACCATCACCGTCACCGACGGCATCGCCATGGGCCACCAGGGCATGAAGTCGTCGCTGGTGTCGCGCGAGGTGATCGCCGATTCGGTCGAGCTCACCATGCGCGGCCATTGCTACGACGCTCTCGTCGGGCTCGCCGGCTGCGACAAGTCGCTGCCTGGCATGATGATGGCGATGGTCCGGCTCAACGTGCCGTCGATCTTCATCTATGGCGGCTCGATCCTTCCCGGCAGCTATCGCGGCCGGCAGATCACCGTGCAGGACGTGTTCGAGGCGGTCGGCCAGCATTCGGTCGGCACGATCAGTGATTCCGAGCTGCTCGAGATCGAGCAGGCGGCATGTCCTTCCGCCGGTTCCTGCGGCGCCCAGTTCACCGCCAACACGATGGCGACGGTTGCAGAAGCGATCGGTCTCGCGCTGCCCTATTCCTGCGGAGCGCCGGCGCCCTACGAGATGCGCGACCGCTTCAATTTCGCCTCGGGCGAGAAGGTCATGGAGCTGATCGCCAAAAACACCCGGCCGCGCGACATCGTCACGCGCAAAGCACTGGAGAATGCCGCCACCGTCGTATCGGCCACCGGCGGCTCGACCAATGCGGCGCTGCACCTGCCGGCGATCGCGCATGAGGCCGGCATCAAGTTCGATCTCTTCGACGTGGCGGCGATCTTCGAGAAGACGCCCTATATCGCCGACCTCAAGCCGGGCGGCAAATATGTCGCCAAGGACATGTTCGAGGCCGGCGGCATTCCGCTCCTGATGAAGACGCTGCTCGCCCATGGCTATCTGCATGGCGACTGCATGACGGTCACCGGCCGCACTTTGGCCGAAAATATGGAGCACGTTTCCTGGAATGAGAGCCAGGATGTTGTGCGTCCCGCCAATCGGCCAATCACCAGGACAGGCGGCGTTGTGGGCTTGAAGGGCAACCTTGCCCCCGAAGGCGCGATCGTGAAGGTCGCGGGCATGTCGGAACTGAAGTTCTCAGGACCGGCGCGTTGCTTCGATTCGGAAGAGGAGTGCTTCGAAGCGGTCACGCAGCGCGATTACCGGGAAGGCGAGGTTCTCGTCATCCGCTATGAGGGGCCGCGCGGCGGTCCGGGCATGCGCGAGATGCTGTCGACGACGGCGGCGCTCTACGGCCAGGGCATGGGCGGCAAGGTGGCGCTGATCACCGACGGGCGCTTCTCTGGCGCCACGCGCGGCTTCTGCATCGGCCATGTCGGGCCGGAGGCGGCGCTCGGCGGGCCGATCGGGCTGATCAAGGATGGCGACGTGATCTCGATCGACGCCGTCAAAGGCACGATCGAGGTGGCCCTGTCGGATGCCGAGCTGGCGACCCGAGCGAAGAATTGGAAGCCGCGCAGAACCGACTACCAGTCCGGCGCGATCTGGAAATATGCGCAGACGGTAGGGTCGGCCCGCGATGGTGCCGTGACCCATCCGGGTGCGGCAGAAGAAACGCACTGCTATGCGGACATCTGAGGTGTTGAGGTCGTCTGTCTTTTCGGCACTGGTCGCGCTGGCGACCTTGGGCGCCGTCGGGCAGGCCATGGCCTTCGACGACAAGGTGTTCGACGACAAAACCGGCGTGAAGCCGCAGTCGAGCCCGTGGGCGGTGTTCCAGTTCGGCTTCTCCGCTTACAAGAACGGCCATAAGGACCAGGCGGTCGAGGCCTATAAATACGCAGCCGAGAACGGCCAGATCGGTGCCACCTGGAAGCTCGCCCGCATGTATGCCGAAGGCGACGGCGTGACGCGCGACGATTACGCCGCCTTCAAGTTCTTCTCGGAGATCGTCGACCAGGATGTCGAGCCCGGCTCGCCGGAAGAAAGCTATGTGTCGGACGCGCTGGTGGCGCTCGGCGACTATCTTCGCAAGGGCATCCCAGGCTCCCCGGTCGAGGAGAACGACGTCGCCGCGCAGGAATACTACATGCGCGCTGCCGCCAATTACCGCAATCCGAACGCACAGTTCGAAATCGGCCGCATGTTCCTCAAGGGTGAGGGCGGCGTGAAGGCCAGTGTCAAGCAGGCCGGCCGCTGGCTGCAACTCGCGGCCGAGAAGGGCCATGCCGGCGCGCAGGCGACGCTCGGCAACCTTCTGTTCCAGAGCGGCAAGGTCGTGCGCGGCCTGGCGATGATGACGGCCGCGCTGCAGCGGGCTCCGGCTGCCGACCAGCCCTGGATCCGCAGCATGCAGGAAGAGGCTTTCGCCGCGGCCGGCGAGGCCGATCGCCGGACCGCGATCTCGCTCGCCGACGATATCCTGACCAAGGGCAACAACGGCGACCAGTAAGCGTGCATGGCAGCTTGGCGCATGCATTGTCTAATGTCGCGCTGATCGACCCCCACTCCGTCTCGGCTTCGCCGAGCCACCTCTCCCCCGATCGACGGGGTAGAGGAAGGCGCCAAGCTTTTTGCCGTCGACGCTCGTCCAGCAACGCTCCCTTCCTTTCCCTCGGGGGGGAAAGGTGGCGCTGCGAAGCAGCGACGGATTGGGGGAACCACGTGGCAATCAAGCCTCGGCCTGATCAGTCGCGCCAGTCACAGAAGATGTGTGCATGGCGTAGCCTGGATGGTGGGTAGATCGGCAGCGTCTCAGTTCTCGGTCGGCTCCGTCGGTGTCGGGCCGGGCGTCGGGGTCGAGATCGATGTCGGGTGCGGTTTTGGCGCGTCTCCCGGACATTCGTCGTTGATCCTGGTCCAGGACGTGTTGTTGAGGACCATGTCGCAGCGGGCGAGGTGGCTTTCGCCGGCAACAGTCAGGCACGCCGTCTGGCCGACATTAAAGGACTTGCCGTTGGCCAGACAGGTCGGTGCCGCCAGCAACGGCGCCGGCGCGGCAAGCGCCAAAGCAAGGCCGACCAGCCTGAAAAGAAATCGGATCGCCATTCAACCCCCACAGCAATCCGCATCAAAGATGGGATTTGTGGCGATATCTGGGTCCTAAAGCGCGTCGCGATCTTCAGGCCGGCTGCAGGCTGAGCTCGATCGCGACCGGCACGTGGTCGGAAGGCTTCTCCCAGGCGCGGACGTGCTTTTCTACCGAGGCCGACGAGAAACGGTTGGCGGCTTCCGGCGACAGCAGCAGGTGGTCGATGCGGATGCCGTTGTTCTTCTGCCAGGCGCCGGCCTGATAATCCCAGAATGTGTAGACGCCGGCCGAGTCGGTCACGGTCCGCACCGCCTCGGTGAAACCGAGATTCTTCAGCCGGCGGAAGGCCTGCCTCGTCTGTGGCTGGAACAGCGCGTCACCCAGCCAGTTTTCGGGAAAGCGGGCATCGGCGGGCTCGGGGATGACGTTGTAGTCTCCAGCCAGCACCAGCGCTTCCTCCAGACGCAGCCGCTCTTGCGCCCAGCGCTCCAGCCGCTCCATCCAGGCGAGCTTGTAGGAAAACTTCCGCTCATCGTCGATCGGGTTGCCGTTGGGCAGATAGAGCGAAGCAACGCGCAAGGCGCCCTGGTCGGTGGAAAAGACGCCTTCGATGAAGCGGGCATGATCATCCGCATCGTCGCCCGGCAGGCCGCGGTTGACCTCGTCGAAAGGCAGCTTCGACAGGAGCGCGACACCGTTGAAGCTCTTCTGGCCGTTGGTCTCGACATTGTAGCCCAGCGCCTCGATCTCGGCGCGCGGGAACTGATCGTCGACCGTCTTGATCTCCTGCAGGCACACGATGTCCGGCGCGCTTTCGGTCAGCCAGTGGGTGAGGTTGCCGATGCGGGCGCGAACGCCGTTGATGTTCCAGGTGACGATCTTCATGCAGGCCTCGATGCTGTTCGGACGAAAGGCGTTCGACGGAGCGGATCGTATTGCCTGCGCTGGCCTTTAGAAAGGCCGTCCGTTCGTATTCCTGCCAAAGCCGGGGGACAGCCACGCGCTTTCCGGTTCGCACCGGTCATAGCCTTGCGAAGTTCCGGTCGATCAGATGGAGAAGCTGGTGCCGCAGCCGCAGGAGGCGACCGCGTTGGGGTTCCTGATCTGGAAGGACTGGCCCATCAGGTCGTCGACGAAGTCGATGACCGAGCCACCCATATAGACCAGCGACAGGTCGTCGATCAGGATGGTGGCGCCGTCCTTCTCGATGGCGACATCGTCATCGTTGCGGTCGCCGACCAGGTCGAATTTGTAGGAAAAGCCGGAGCAGCCGCCACCTTCGACGGAAACGCGCAGCGCCGTCTTGCCCGGTTCGCCGGCGACGATCCTGGCAATCCGCTTTGCCGCGGCATCGGTCATTTCGACCTTCATGGCAGTCTTGGCATCCGCGCCCATCGGCGTCACCTTGCTTTCGGTTCCATATGATAGGTATGAAGCGAGCGGGGCCAAGTCAACTGGTGGATCAATGGGCGAGCAGCAGGGCAAGGGTGCTCTCGGCGAGATCGGGTTCGGCTATCGGCCGCGCGCCGTCTATGCGAGCGATCCGGCGCGCTCGCGCGGGCGCCTGTTCGACGAGCCGGAAAGCCCGACCCGAACGCCGTTCCAGCGCGACCGCGACCGCATCATCCATTCCACCGCCTTTCGCCGGCTGAAGCACAAGACGCAGGTCTTCGTCGCGCATGAGGGCGACCACTACCGCACGCGGCTGACGCATTCCATCGAAGTGGCGCAGATCGCCCGCGCGCTGGCGCGCGCATTGCGCGGCGACGAAGACCTTGCCGAGGCTGTGGCTCTTGTCCACGATTTCGGCCACACGCCGTTCGGCCATACCGGCGAGGACGCGCTCAACGAGAAGATGGCTGCCTGGGGCGGCTTCGATCACAACGCGCAGTCGCTGCGCATCGTCACAAGGCTCGAACGGCGATATGCCGAATTCGACGGGTTGAACCTCACCTGGGAAACGTTGGAGGGGCTGGTCAAGCACAATGGTCCGTTGACCGACGCCAGCGGGAAGGGGCTCAAAGGCCCGGTGCCGCAAGCGATCCGCGATTATTCGCAGCTGCACGACCTCGAGCTCGACCGTTTCGCCGGCATCGAGGCGCAATGCGCCGCGATCGCCGACGACATCGCCTACAACACCCATGACATCGACGACGGCCTGCGCGCCGGCCTGCTGACGCTGGACATGCTGGGGGAAGTTGGCCTGCCTGGCTCGATCCTGAAGAGCGTGCGTGCCAAGTATCCTCAGCTCGACGATGTCCGCACCGGCCATGAGCTGATGCGCCGTCAGATCACACTGATGGTCGAGGATGTCATCGCATCGACCACCGCCAATATCGAGCGTCTGAAACCGGACAGCGCCGACGCGGTGCGCGCGGCAGGCGAGACCCTGGTGACGTTCTCGACAGGCATGGCCGCGGCCGAAAAGGAATTGAAGGCTTTCCTCTACAAGCATCTTTACCGGCATCCGGAAGTGATGCGGGTGCGGGCGGATGCCGAGCGTATCGTGCGCGAGCTGTTCGACGTCTATTTCGCCGATCCGCGCGCCATGCCCGATGGCTGGCGCGAGGGGCTCGACAGGGCCGAGGATCGCATCAAGGCGCGCAGCGTCGCCGACTTCCTGGCCGGCATGACCGACACTTATGCCTTGAAGGAACATCGGCGTCTGTTTGACCATACGCCCGATTTGAGCTAGGGCGAGCCTCGATTTTGCCGGCCGTTGGGCCGGTCGCCACTTAAAGCCCAGAGCACTTCCAATGAATATCTTCGCCGATTTCAACGCGCGGATCGTAAAGGCCGTCGAAGCCCTTGACCTGAAGGACAAGGAGGGGGCTGCGCTCGACCTGTCGCGTATCGCGGTCGAGCCGCCGCGCGACGCCAGTCATGGCGATCTCGCCACCAATGCGGCGATGGTGCTGGCCAAGCCCACCGGACAGAACCCGCGCGCGCTTGCCGAGAAGCTCGCAGAAGCGCTGCGGGGCGACGCCGATATTGCCTCGGCCGAGATCGCCGGGCCGGGCTTCGTCAATCTCAGGCTCAAGGACGCGTTCTGGCACACGCATCTGGCGGCGTTGCTCGGCGAGGGGCGCAACTATGGCCGCTCGACCATCGGCGGCGGCCGCAAGGCCAATGTCGAATATGTCTCGGCTAACCCGACCGGCCCCATGCATGTCGGCCATTGCCGTGGCGCCGTGGTCGGCGACACGCTTGCCAATCTGATGGCCTTCGCCGGCTACGACGTGACCAAGGAATATGTCATCAACGACGCCGGTTCGCAGATCGACGTGCTTGGCCGTTCGGCGTTCCTGCGCTACCGCGAGGCGCTCGGCGAAGCTATCGGCGAGATTCCGCCCGGCCTCTATCCGGGCGACTATCTGGTCCCCGTCGGCCAGGCACTGGCCGAGGAGTTCGGCCTCGGCCTGCTGGAGATGCCGGAGGACGAAGCGCTGGCGATCGTCAAGGATCGCACGGTCGACGCGATGATGGCGATGATCCGCGAGGATCTGGCGCTGCTCAACGTGCATCACGACGTGTTCTTCTCCGAGCGCACGCTGCATGCCGACAACGCCAAGAAGATCCGGGCGGCAATCGCCGACCTGACGCTCAAGGGGCACATCTACAAGGGCAAGCTGCCGCCGCCCAAGGGCGAGAAGCCGGATGACTGGGAAGACCGCGAGCAGACGCTGTTCCGCTCGACCGCGGTCGGCGACGACATGGACCGGGCGCTGGTCAAGTCCGACGGCTCGTTCACCTATTTCGCCGCCGACGTCGCCTATCTCAAGGACAAGGTCGAGCGCGGCTTCGTCGATCTCATCTATGTGCTCGGCGCCGACCATGGCGGCTATGTCAAGCGGCTCGAGGCGCTGGCGCGGGCGGTTGCCGGCGATACGGTCAAGCTCACCGTGTTGCTTTGCCAGCTCGTCAAACTGTTCCGCGACGGCGAGCCGGTCCGGATGTCGAAGCGGTCCGGCGATTTCGTCACGCTGCGCGACGTGGTGGAGGAGGTCGGCCGCGACCCGATCCGCTTCATGATGCTTTACCGCAAGAACGACGCGCCGCTCGATTTCGACTTCGCCAAGGTGACCGAGCAGTCGAAAGACAATCCGGTGTTCTACGTGCAGTACGCGTCGGCGCGCTGCCACTCCGTCTTCAGGCAGGCGAGCGAGCAGCTGGGCGAGGCGAATTTCGACCGCAACCGGCTCGTGGCCTCGGTGGTCGCGCTGACCGACGAAGGCGAAATCGCGCTGATCCGGAAGCTGGCTGAATACCCGCGGCTGATCGAGTCCGCGGCGCTTTCGCTGGAGCCGCACCGGCTCGCTTTCTACCTTTACGATCTGGCTTCCGGCTTCCATGCACAGTGGAATCGCGGCCACGATAATCAGGACTTACGTTTTGTTAAGGTTAACGACCGAGAATCAACCTATGCCAGACTAGGGCTGGTGCAGGCTGTTTCGGATGTTTTGACCTCCGGCCTGACGCTGATCGGGGCAGACGCGCCCACTGAAATGCGTTAGGTTTAACTAAAAAACCTGTCACCTTTTGCCCACATTGCGCTGGTAAGGGCCAACCCTGCGCGACGTCCATGGCGTCCGACTGTGTGCGAGTTCGGGAACAATAATGGCAGACAGAACCCCGCTGAAAGTAGCCGACCATAACGACATCGCCGCCGACGATCCGTTCGCGGAATTGACCCGGATCATGGGTTTCGACCCACGCCAGCCGGTGAGGCAGCCGGCCCCCGCGGTCGAGAAGGCCATGCCGGCCAATCAGGCTGCGGAAGCTGACGATTTCGACATCGACCTCGAGAAGGAGTTGATGGGCGAGTTCGATTCCGTCGAGGAAAGCGCGCCCGTCGCTCAGCAGGCCGCACTGCATCAGATCAGCAATGAGCCGACTTTCGAGGCTGCCAGCGCCGCCGCGAACGACGACGAGCTTACCGCATCCTTCGAGCAGGATTTCGTGTTCGACGACGCGGCGGATCATGCCGAGTTCGCCGTGGCCCGCGCGCCAGAGCCGCATTTCGCGCCGGAGCCGGAAGTCGCGCCGGAGGCACATTTCGCATCTGAGCCGCATTTCGCGCCGGAGCCACAAGAAGCTCCCGAGCCGGAAGTCGCTTTCGACGATGACTTCGACAAGGCGGTCGCCAGTTCGCTGGATGTTTCGCCGCTCGAAGACGAGCTTCCGATCGACCAGGAGATGGCGGCTTCGCTGGACGAGGATTTCCTGCTCGACCATCAAGAGTCCGCCAATCTCGACTATCAGGAGCCGGCTGACGCCCGTCAGGACGCCGTCGAAGCCGTGCAGGCTGCGAGCGAGGAAGCGTTCGACGCCGATTTCGGCAATGCGGTCCAGATGTCGCTCGAAGACGAGCTGTCGTTTGAGAGCCACGAGCCGGAGCAGCAAGCGCAGGTCGTCGAGCCGGTCGAAGCTCATCCAGCCGCCCCGCTGATTTCCGAGGACGATTTGGCCGGTCATTTCGACCAGGCGATGGCCGACGTCGATATGGATCCCGGCCAGGATCAGGATATTCAGGAGCCGGAGCTGTCGCTTGGCGACGAGCCGGCGCCGATGGCCGAGGCGCCGATGGAGGCGACCCATTTTGCCGCTGAGCCGGAGTTCGCCGCTTCCGAACCCACCGCCGCGCTTTCCCTTGAAGACGATTTCGAACTGAGCTTCCGCGATGCGCTGAACGACGAGCCGCAAGCTCCGGTCGTCGAGCCCGTTGCCGCGCCGCAACCGGCCGCGGTTGAGCCGGCTCCCGCCGTGGCTGCCCCGGTGCCGCCGGTCGCCGCCGTTGAGCCGGTGAAACCAGCCGCCAGCGAGCGTAGCCTGGAGGACGAGCTCAATGCGCTGCTCGGCGCCATGACCGCGCGGCCGATGCCGGTCGTCAAGGAGCCTGCTCCCGCCCTGCGGCTGGTTGCGGAACCTGCGAGGCACGCCGGCGGACATGCGGCGGCTGACGATCTCGACTGGGATCTCGACGAGCACCAGCCGGCGCAGAACGGGCAGGGCGGTCAGCCGGTCGAGAGCGACCTCGACGACCTGCTCGCCAGCGAGCTCGACCGCCAGGATTTTGCGGCCCCGGCTAAGATCGAGTCTTCCAAGGCAGAGCCTTCGAGGACCGAACCGGGCGCTGATTTCGACGACGACGCCTTCGGCGCTGCTTTCGCCCAAAGCATCGAGGCCGAGCAGGAGGTCGCCACCCGGGCGAAGTCTCCGGCAAATTCGTCTGATTGGGTGCATTCGACGCCCGCGGAGCAGGCAAGGTCGTGGAGTCGCTCGACCCCGACCGCAGCTCCCCCGACGCAGGCTTCGTTCGCCGCGCAGCCGGCGCCCTCGGCACCGGTGCAGCCAGCGCCCCCGGCACCCGTGCAGGCAGCACCTTCGGCGCCGGTGCAGATGGCCGCGCCTGCCTATCGAAGCGAACCGGCAGTGGATTATTCCGCCTACGCCAAGCCGACGCCTTCGTCGCAGGCTCGCCGGCATGAGGACGTGCCGGATGTGGAGACCGTCGATGTGCCGGAGCGCGTGGTCGCGCTCGCGGATGACCTCGACATTCCGGAGCTCAGCTTCGAGGAGGACCAGCCAGCGGCGCCCGCTTACGACGATCTCGATGCGGAGTTCGCGAGCCTGCTAACCGACATGAACGCGACGGAGATCGCATCGGCGCCCGTGCAAAACCGCGGCTATGACGACGAATCCTACAATGCCGGCTTCAACGGCTACGACCGTCGCGACTTGCGCGCCGAAGCTCCGGCGGCTCCGGTGGCCCCGGCTTCGTTCGCCGTCGCCAATGATTACGACGCCGACGACGTGCCGGGCAGCCGGCCGGTTTCGCAGGCGGAGGATTTCGCCACCGATGAGCTGGACTACGATCCCGAGCTCGAGGAAGCGATGGCGATCCCCGGACTTGCCGAGCGCGAGGCGGCGCAGCCGCGCCGTCGCGGCATGATGATCGGAGCGCTCGTCGGTGCCGTGGTGGTTCTCGGCGGCCTTGGCGCGCTGGCCTTCTCCTTCGGCGGCAAGGGCGGTAGCGAGGCTCCAGTGATCGTCAAGGCCGACAATTCGCCGATCAAGGTGAAGCCCGAAAATCCGGGCGGCGCTGTGGTGCCGAACCAGGACAACAAGGTCTATGACGCGGTGGCCAAGGGCGGCGGCGCGGCCAAGCCGGCCGAGCCGGTGCAGCAGAAGCTGGTGAACACCACCGAGCAGCCCGTGGATCTGGCCTCGAAGGAACCGCCGGCGAGCCGCGTTGTCGATCTTTCGCCCAATGACAACAATGCCGCGGCCGGCACTGGCGCCACCGACGATCCAGCCGCAGCGTTGCCCGGCGTCGCGCAAGCAGCTGTGCCCGGAAGTGCGCAGCCTGCCGCTCCGGCAAGCGCGCAGCCGGCAGCACCGGCGCCAAAGTCGGAAGACCGCATCGCCCAGGTGCTGCAGCAGGATGCCGACAACACCGCCAACAACAACGACGTCGCCGCCGTCGCTCCGCGCAAGGTGAAGACCATGATGGTCAAGCCTGACGGCTCGCTGGTGCCGCGCGAGGACCCGGCTCCGGCTGCGCCGAAAGTCGCGGCGGCCGAGCCGAGCGATCCGGCGCCGCAGCATGTCGCGTCGGCCTCCGACGGGCAGCAGACGGGAACCGTGGCTTCCGACGCGGATCAGGCGGATGCGCCTGCCGTCAAGCCGGCGAAGCCCGCCAAGAAGGCCGAAGCCAAGGCGCAGTCGACCAACACGCCGGCGGTCGTCCCGGTGGCGCCGGCGCGTCCGTCCGACCAGCCGGTCGATATCGTCGGCGAGGTCAAACCGGACCAGGTCGCTTCCATCGACTCGACGGCAGCCGCCGGCGGCTCGTGGTCGATGCAGATCGCTTCGCAACCGACGGTCGAAAGCGCGCAGTCGACCTATCAGGACCTGCAACGCCGTTATGGCAGCGTGCTCTCCGGACGTACCGCCAACATCGTCAAGGCTGAGGTCACGGGTAAGGGCACCTTCTACCGTGTCCGCGTCCCGGCCCAGTCGCGCAACGATGCGATCAACCTTTGCACCAGCTACAAGGCGGCCGGCGGCAACTGCTTCGTATCGCGCTAACGGGATCAAGGTCTCTCAAGCCGGCGCCGCCGAAAGGCCGCGCCGGCTTTTCGTTGTGGACGGTGGTGGGCTTTGGATCGTCAGTGGCTGGGGGTGATTCCCTTTGCCCGGCCAAAGCCTTAAGCTTCCGTCTATGAGCGAATCAAAATCCATGATCCTCGGCTGCGCCGGGAAATCCCTCACCGAAGACGAAATCCGCTTCTATCGGGATGAACGCCCCTGGGGCTTCATCCTGTTTGCGCGCAACATCGGCGAAGCCGGACAGATACGCGACCTTGTCGCCGCGATGCGTGACAGCGTCGGCCGCCCGGACGCTCCGATCTTCATCGACCAGGAAGGCGGCAGGGTGCAGCGCCTGCGTCCGCCGCTGGCGCCGAACTATCCGGCCGGCGGGGCGCTTGGCGCGCTGTGGCGCGACGATCGCGAGGCCGGCCGCCGCGCCGCCTGGCTGATGGCGCGGCTGCATGCCTTCGATCTCTCGCGCCTCGGCATCACCGCCGACTGCCTGCCAGTGCTCGACGTTCCGGTCGAAGGCGCCAGCGACGTCATCGGCGCGCGCGCCTATGGCAAGGAGCCCAATGCCGTGATCGAGCTCGGCCGCGCCTCGGCCGAGGGATTGATGTCGGGCGGCGTGCTGCCGGTGATGAAGCATATTCCCGGCCACGGCCGCGCCTTTGCCGACACGCATTTCGCGCTGCCAACCGTCGATACGCCACTCGAGGAGCTCAGCTGGCATGATTTCGCCCCGTTCAAGGCACTCAGGGAACTGCCGATGGCGATGACGGCGCATGTGGTCTACAGCGCCATCGACCCTGACAATCCGGCGACGACATCGGCCAAGGTCGTCAATCAGGTGATCCGCGGCGAGATCGGCTTCGACGGGCTGCTGATGAGCGACGACACTTCGATGAAGGCACTTTCTGGGGATTTCCCGACAAAGGCGGCCTCGATCCTTGCGGCCGGCTGCGATCTCGTCCTTCACTGCAACGGCGTTTTCAAGGAGATGTCCGGGATCGCGTCGCGCACGACGGTGTTGTCGGGCAAGTCCTTGCAACGCGCGGAGCGGGCGCTGACCTATATAAAGGATCGCGACGTCGCCGACGAAACGGCGATACGCGCGGAATTTGCCACCTATTTCGAAGCGGTGGCCTGAACCGAAGGGACGAAAGGCAAGTGGCGGAGACATTGGAAGGCAAGGCCGCGAAGGCCGCACCGATGGACCGTCTGTGGGCCGAGAACGACGATTCACGCCTGACAGGCGATCCCTCGCTGGTCGTTGACGTGGCGGGTTTCGAAGGCCCGCTCGATCTTCTCTTGCATCTTGCCCGCAACCAGAAGGTCGATCTGGCGCGCATTTCGATCCTGGCGCTTGCCGAGCAATATCTGGCCTTCATCGAGAAGGTGCGAGCGCTGAGGCTTGAGCTCGCCGCCGATTATCTGGTGATGGCAGCATGGCTCGCCTTCCTGAAGTCGAAGCTCTTGATCCCGAAACAGCCGGGCGAAGAGGGTGAAAGCGGCGAAGAACTGGCGGCGGTGCTGCAATTTCGGCTGAAGCGCCTTGAAGCCATGCGCGACGCCGCGGCGCGGCTGGTCAACCGCAACCGGCTCGGGCGCGACGTCTTTGCGCGCGGCATGCCGGAAATGGTCATTATCGAGAAGCGCAACAGCTTCTCGGCTTCGCTCTACGATCTGCTCACCGCCTACGCGCAGCAGCGCCAGAAGCAGGCCATCAACAATGTGACGATCGCCCGGCGCGCCGTGTGGTCGCTGAAGGATGCGCGCGAGGTGCTGGCAAGGCTGGTCGGCACGGTCGGCGACTGGACTGCGCTCGACAGCTTCCTGATCGAATATCTGGCGGCGCCGGAAGAGAAGCGCACGGCGATCGCCAGTTCCTTCGCGGCGACGCTCGAAATGGTGCGCGAGGGTAAATTGGAAGTGCGGCAGGAACAGGTGTTCGCGCCGATCTATCTGCGCGGCCGCGCGCAAGGGGTAAGGGCAGTCGAGGTGGTATCATGAGCGAACGCGCCAACGCTTCGGTCATCCCGTTCAAGGTCGAGGACGAGCCGGAAGACGAGATGGCCGAGCAGGGTTCCATCGAAAACCCCGCCGAGCGGCTGCAATTGTCGGAAGCCGTGCGCATGGCCGAGGCGATCATTTTCGCCAGCGCCGAGCCGGTGAGCGAAAAGCAGCTTGCCGCGCGCCTGCCCGACGGCGTCAACATCGCCGCCGCGATGGCGGACCTGCAGGAAATCTATGCCAAACGCGGCGTCAACCTGGTGCGGGTCGGCGATGCCTGGGCCTTCCGCACCGCGGGCGACCTGGCTTTCCTGATGAACCGGGACTCCGTGCAGCAGAGAAAGCTCTCTCGCGCGGCGCTCGAAGTGCTGGCGATCATCGCCTACCACCAGCCGGTCACGCGGGCCGAAATCGAAGACATCAGAGGCGTGGAGACCTCCAAAGGCACGCTCGACACGCTGCTCGAAACGGAGTGGGTCAGGATGCGCAGCCGCCGCCGCACGCCCGGACGGCCGGTGACCTATGGCACCACCGACGCTTTCCTCGATCATTTCGCGCTTGAGGAAATCCGCGATCTGCCCGGCATGGAAGAGCTGAAGGGCGCCGGCCTGCTCTCGACGCGCATGCCGGCCAACTTCTCGATGCCGGTGCCGCCGGCCGACCCGGATGCGCTCACCGAGGACGAGGATGCGTTGACCGATATCGACCTCGAGGAACTCGGGCTGCTGACCCCGCGCGTCACGGAAGAGTGACAACGAAACCGGCGCGAATGGTTTATTAGCAAGGCCTGCGCGGATTCGTAGCAAGGTGCTCACGCCGAAAGTGCGTGACATCCGCTAGCCATTTTATCAACTTCATTGCGGTTGTGTTTGAATCCCCGAGCGAAAACGCATAGATCATCGCCAGGGAAAACATTCGAGAGAGAATAGCAATGGGTTCATTTTCGATTTGGCACTGGATGATCGTGCTGGTCATCGTGCTTCTGGTGTTCGGCCGCGGCAAGATCCCCGAGCTGATGGGCGACATGGCCAAGGGCATCAAGAGCTTCAAGAAGGGCATGGCCGACGACGACGTTGACGACAAGCGTACCGTCGAGCACCGCGCTGACGAGACTGTTTCGCCGGGCAAGGAAAAGGTCAGCAAGAGCTGATCCCGTTTGTTGGTTTGAGCATGCCGTTGTCCCAAAACCGCTTCGCATATGCGGGCGGCATGCACGCGTCGGAATAGATTGTCATGTTCGAAGTCGGTTGGAGCGAACTGCTGGTGATCGCGGTCGTCATGATCGTGGTCGTCGGGCCCAAGGATTTGCCCAACATGCTGCGCACCTTCGGCCGCACCGCGGCGAAGTTGCGCGCCATGGCCGGCGACTTCCAGAAGCAGTTCAACGAAGCGCTGAAGGAAGCTGAGCTCGACGACGTGAAGAGCTCGATCGACAGTCTTCGCAGCCTCAATCCGATGAACGAGGTGCGCAAGCAGCTCAATCCGTTCGAGCAGGCAGCGGCCGATGTGCGGGCCGGCGTCGATACGATGATGAAGCCCAAGCCGGCTGCCGATCCGGCGGCGCCGGCAGCGGAGACGCCACAAGCCGCCGAGCCGCTCAAGAACGGCGCGACGGACATGCCCGGCGTCAACGGAGCCGAAGCTGCCCCGGCTACCCCGATCTTCCCCGCCATGACCGACGCCTCCGTCACGGTTTCGGAGGCGCCCGAGGCGGCCAAGCCCGCGAAAAAGACCGCGACCGCCAAGGCCAGGACGGCCGGCGCCGCGGCGAAAACGGCAACCGCGTCAAAGGCGCCGGCTGCAAAAGCACCGGCCAAATCCGCGCCGGCACGGGTCAAGGCCGCCGCGCCCAAGGCTGAGGCGAAGCCTGCCGCGGCCAAGAAGCCCGCGGCCAAGAAGACAACCGACACCAAGAAGACGGCGGGGGCCGCCAAGTGAGCGTAACGGACAAGGAGAGGGAAGAGATCGAGAAATCGTCGGCCCCGCTGATCGAGCATCTCATCGAGCTGCGCCGCCGCCTGATTTGGTCGCTGGGCGGCTTTTTCATCGCCTTTCTCGTCTGCTTCTTCTTCGCCAAGCGCCTGTTCAACCTTCTGGTCATCCCGTTCAAATGGGCGACGCAATGGGCGGGGCTCGATCCGCACAAGGTCGAGCTGATCTACACGGCGCCGCAGGAGTTCTTCTTCACCCAGGTGAAGCTCGCCATGTTCGGCGGCATGGTGATCGCCTTCCCGCTGATCGCCACGCAGATCTACAAGTTCATCGCGCCCGGCCTCTACAAGAACGAGCGCAGCGCCTTCCTGCCGTTCCTGATCGCTTCGCCCATCCTGTTCCTGTTGGGCGCATCGCTGGTCTATTTCTTCTTCACCCCGATGGTGATGTGGTTCTTCCTGGCGATGCAGCAGGTGGGCACCAACGACCAGGTGCAGATTTCGCTGTTGCCGAAGGTTTCGGAATATCTCAGCCTGATCATGACGCTGATCTTTTCCTTCGGCCTGGTGTTCCAGCTGCCGGTGGTGACCAGCCTTTTGACGCGCGTCGGGCTGCTGTCGTCGCAGGCGCTGGCCGAGAAGCGCAAATGGGCGATCGTGCTTTCCTTCGTCGTCGCCGCGGTGCTGACGCCGCCGGATCCGATGAGCCAGTGCGGCCTCGCCATCCCGACCATCATCCTCTACGAGGTCGCCATCTGGTCCTCGCGCATGATCGAGCGCAGCCAGGCGCGCGACCGTCTGGAGCGCGAGCAGGCGGAGGCGGGGAGCTCGGTCGCGAGCAACACGCCGGACGCCCCGTCGACGTAAGTCGCCAAAGCCGGAAAATCGCGGCGGTGCGCCTACCCGCCGTCTTGCATCGATGGCGGATGCGGTTTACCCCCTCGATCCTTAAAGCGCGCCGCGCTGAAACGGATTCAAGCGACGCGCTTTAAGTCTTAGCTTTGATGCATGTCGTTGCCCCAGAACCGCGGCACACTTCTGGGCGACATGCATGACTTTTGAGGATCGACCATGCTTGACATCAAATGGATTCGCGACAACCCGAGGGCCCTTGTCGAGGCGCTGGTGAAGCGCTCGTGGTCGGCGGGCGAGGCGCAGTCCACGGTCGACGATCTGGTCGCCAAGGACGAGGCGCGGCGTTCGCATCTGAGCGAACTGCAGGTCAAGCAGGAGCGCCGCAATGCCGCCTCGAAGGAGATCGGCAACGCCATGCGTTTGGGCGATTCCGCACTTGCCGAAAAGCTCAAGGGCGAAGTCAGCGACATCAAGGCGTTCATCCAGGACGGCGAGGCGCGCGAGCGCGAGCTCGACAAGGCGCTGAACGACGCGCTCGCGGTGCTGCCCAACGTGCCGCTGGACGACGTGCCGGTCGGCAAGGACGAGCATGACAATGTCGTCAAGCGCATCGTCGGCGAGGTGCCGACGCGCCCGAACTGGGTGAAGGAGCATTTCGAGATCGGCGAGGCGCTCGGCATGATGGATTTCGAGCGCGCGGCGAAATTGTCTGGCGCGCGTTTCACCGTGCTGAAGAGCCAGCTGGCGCGCATGGAGCGCGCGCTCGGCCAGTTCATGATCGACCTGCACACTACCGAGCACGGCTATGAGGAGATCATCCCTCCGCTGATGGTGCGCGACGAGGTGCTGTTCGGCACCAACCAGCTGCCGAAATTCGAGCTCGACCTGTTCTTCACGCCGCATGGCGACAGTCGTCTCGGCCTGATCCCGACGGCCGAGGTGCCGCTGACCAACCTCGTGCGCGAGGAGATCACCGCGCATGAAAAGCTGCCGCTGCGCTACACAGCCCTGACGCCGTGCTTCCGCTCCGAAGCGGGCTCGGCCGGCCGCGACACGCGCGGTATGCTGCGCCAGCACCAGTTCTACAAGGTCGAGCTGGTCTCGATCACCGACCAGGAAAGCTCGATCGCCGAGCATGAGCGCATGACGCAATGCGCCGAGGAAGTGCTGAAGCGGCTCGGCCTGCCGTTCCGCACGGTCACGCTCTGCACCGGCGACATGGGTTTCGGCGCGCGCAAGACCTATGACATCGAGGTTTGGCTGCCGGGACAGAACGCCTATCGTGAAATCTCGTCCTGCTCGGTCTGCGGCGATTTCCAGGCCAGGCGCATGGATGCCCGCTACAAGGACAAGGACGGCAAGGGCAATCGCTTCGTCCACACGCTGAACGGCTCGGGCACGGCCGTCGGCCGCGCTCTTATTGCTGTCATTGAAAACTACCAGAATGAGGATGGCAGCGTAACCATTCCTGAAGTGCTGCGGCCTTACATGGGTGGTCTCGCCAAGATCGAAGCGAAGTGACGTGATGCGCATTCTCCTGACCAATGACGACGGCATCCACGCCGAAGGGCTGGCGTCGCTCGAACGCATCGCGCGCACGCTGTCGGACGATGTCTGGGTGGTGGCGCCCGAGCAGGACCAGTCCGGCTATGCGCATTCGCTGTCGATCTCGGAGCCGCTCAGGCTGCGCAAGATCGGCGAGAAGCATTATGCCGTGCGCGGCACGCCGACCGATTGCGTCATCATGGGCACGAAAAAAATCCTGCCCGGGCCGCCGGACCTGATCCTGTCCGGCGTCAATTCCGGCGCCAACATCGCCGACGATGTCACCTATTCCGGCACTGTCGCCGGCGCCATGGAGGGCGCGCTGCTCGGCGTGCGCTCGATCGCGGTGAGCCAGGCCTATTCCTATGTCGGTGAGGATCGCGTTGTGCCTTACGAGACGACCGAGGCGCTGGCGCCGGCGCTGCTCAAGCGCCTGGTGGAGACGCCGCTGCCTGAAGGCGTGCTGCTCAATGTCAATTTCCCCAACTGCGCGCCTGACGAAGTGGAGGGCACCGTCGTCACCTCGCAGGGCAAGCTGGTGCACAGCCTCTGGGTCGACGAGCGGCGCGACGGGCGCGGCCTGCCTTACTACTGGCTGCGCTTCGGCCGCGAGCCGGCCGAAGGCAGGAAGGGCACGGACCTTTATGCGATGCGCAACCGGCTCGTCTCGGTGACGCCGTTGCAGCTCGACCTCACCGCCCACGAGCTCCGCGACCAGCTGACCAAGGCGCTGTCATGAACAAGGCATGGGCATGAACACGGTTTTGGCATGAACACGGGCATCGACGATCGCGAAGGTTTCGCCGCTTTCCTGCTCAGGCTGCGGGGCAGGGGCACAGCGCCGAAGGCGCTGGTCGCCGCCTTCGAGGCGACGCCGCGACGCGGTTTCCTGTCGGCCCAGTTCCATGCGCTCGCCTGGTCGGACGGCATGCTGCCGATCGAATGCGGCGAGGCGATCGAAGGCGCCGATCTGCAGGCGGCGGTGATCGCCGCGCTCCACATCGAGCCGGGCAACCGCGTGCTCGAGATCGGCACAGGCTCCGGCTACACGGCCGCAGTCATGTCGCGGCTCGCGGCGCGCGTCATCACCATCGACCGCTACAAGACGCTGATCGAGCAGGCAAAGCAGCGTTTCGAGGCGCTCGCCATCACCAATGTCATCGTCCGCCAGGCCGATGGCTCGAATGGCCTGCCCAATGAAGGGCCGTTCGACCGTATCGTCGCCTGGGCGGCCTTCGACAGCCTGCCGCGCTTCCTGCTCGACCAGTTGTCGAGCGGCGGCGTCGTCATCGCGCCGATCGGCCCGGAAGAGGGTGAGCAGGTGCTGGCCAAGCTCACCAAGGTCGGCAGCCGCTTCGAGCGCGAGGACATCGGCATGGTCAGGCTGCAGCCTATCCTGCGCAGCGTCGCCGCGGTGATCTGAAGCCGTCCCGGTCTGAACGCTGCTTTTTGTGGGTCAAGAGTAGTTGAGCTGCGCAGCGCCTTGTGGTCGGCAGTCACCCATTCCAGTGGTAATTCAGATGTAAGCCAACCAGGTCGACGCCTTGGCTGATCTTGTCCCTTCCGAAAAGCCCGCCGCCAGGGACCGTCGTGAAAGTGATGGTCTTGTCGGGCATGAACAGATGATCATACTCGACCGCGAGCGACCAGTTCGGCGTGATACCATATTCGAGACCGGCGCCCAAAGCGCCGCCCCAACGGGTGCGATCTCCTGCATCGCCAACTAACGTCGCGGGCGGGGGGAAGGCCGACCCCGTGTAGACATCGAAGTGGTTGCCGGTCACGGCCGCGCCACCTTTGACGTAAACAAGGGCATTGCTGAAGCTGTAGCCGACCTGCGCCGTCAACAAGCCATACCACTTCACGTGGGATCGGTCGTTGAAGAAGGGGATGGGAAAAACAGTGCTGTCGTTGGAGCCCTTCAGATCAGCCCAGTTGCCCTGCGCTTCCAGGCCGAGCACCCAATTGTTGCTCTGCCAGCGATAGCCGAGTTGCGCCCCGACTGAGCCGCCGGTGGCATTATGGCAGCCTTCGCTGCCAAAGACCCCATCCCAACAAGAATGACTCGACCCCCAGCCGCCATTGGCGCCGATATAGACGCCGCTCCAATCGTAGCTCGCGGCAACAGGCGTTTCGATGAGATCGGCGGCGGATGCGGGCGCGGCAGCACCCAGGGCAGCGGCAAACGCCGCCGCGACGAGACAATATTTCATTGAAGGACCCTCCCAAGCGTCGCCACGCTACCGGAACTCAATCCGGAAATCCCGTGACCTTGCGGCAACAGTCGGGAATATTTGAATCCAAGCTATACTGCGTTGCCTGGGCCGACCATTTCGATGTTCGGAGATTGAAGTTGCTCTCGGCCTGGCAGTGAGGCGAAGCCGGCGGTTTAGAAAGCCAGCCGCGGATCTGCCGGAAAGCCGGCCCGATCGCGTCGCCGTCGCCCGGATTTTGGCCTCGCCAAAATTTCCGCCAATGTTTTAAGAAAATTTTCGCCGGATTCTAATGGGTTAACCGGCCAGTAACATTAACGCGCTTTAATCATGGCCAGTTTGTACCGGGTCTGTGCGGGTTAATGCGATGCAATTCAATCACTTGAAGGCAAACAGACGCAATCTGGCGCGCGGTTGCGCTGTCCTGATGATTGCCGGCGCGGCGGCCGGGTGCAGTTCCCAGTCGATGCGCTTCAACGGTGTCGACGATGTCTTCACATCGTCCACCAACAATCAGCGCGCCATCATCAACAAGCAGAGTGTCGACCAGCCCTATCCGGGCGACACGGTCGCGCCGGCGCCGGTCGACGGCACCCACACCCAGTCGGTGAGCCGTTCCAGCCTCGAGCCGGTCACGGCGCAGCAATTGCCGCCTCCGTCGGCGCCCGCCCCGGCAAAGCCGATGCGAACCGCTTCGGCTCCCGTCCTCGCGCCCGCTCCGGCGCTTGCCCCCGCGCCGCATCTCGACAGGACGGCCACCGGCACCGTTGCCGCGGCCAAGCCGTTCAAGACCGCCGAGCCCGACGCCGTGCGCAATGCGAGCGCTGCGCCGCACGCCACCGAAATCGTGGTGCGGGACGGCGAGACGCTTTCGGGCCTGGCGGCGCATTACCATGTGCCGGCCGATGCCATCGCCAAGGTCAACGGGATCGATCCGAAGAAGGGCATCCGTAGCGGCCAGAAGATCGTCATCCCCGCCTATGCCTATTCGAGCAAGGCGGAGCCGAAGGTCGCCGAAGGCAAGCCGACGAACACGCCGAAGCAGCCCGCTCCGGAGAAGGTCGCTGTGCTGCCGCAGCAGCCCAAGGTCAAGGGCGGCAAGGCGGCCGCCCAGGTCGATACGTCGGCTGCGGCCGCGGGTTCCAAGAATCCGAAGCCCGCGCCGCAGATGGCCGAGGCAAAGCCGGCCGGCGCAGGCGGCACCTATACGGTGCAGCAGGGCGACACGCTGTCGTCGATCGCCAGGAAGACCGGCGTCGGTACAACGGCGCTGAAGCAGGCCAATGGCATGAAGGACGGCCTGCTAAAGATCGGCCAGACGCTCAAGGTTCCGGCCGGCGGCACCGTTCAGGTCGCGTCCGCCAAGCCCGCGGCGGCACCCAAGCCGGCTGTCGACCCGGTGACGACGGCAACGACGCCGCCAGCGGCCAAGACCACCGAGACGCTCGCCTCCTATACGCCGCCGAAGAAGGACGCCAAGGTCATCCAGCAGGCCGAGGACGACGATGCGGCGGCACCCGGCGCGACCGGCATCGGCAAGATGCGCTGGCCGGTGCGCGGCCGCGTGATCTCCAGCTTCGGCTCCGGCAAGGACGGCGTCGACATCGCGGTGCCGGAAGGAACACCGATCAAGGCAGCCGAGAATGGCGTCGTCATCTATGCCGGCGACGGCCTCAAGGAGTTCGGCAACACCGTGCTGGTGCGGCACGAGAATGGCCTGGTCACCGTTTACGGCCATGCGAGCTCGATCGAGGTGCAGCGCGGCCAGAAGGTCAAGCGCGGCCAGGAGATCGCGCTCTCCGGCATGAGCGGCACCACCGACTCGCCCAAGCTGCATTTCGAAGTGCGCAAGAACTCGGCCCCGGTCGACCCGTCGGGCTATCTCGAATAGAACAAGAACAATTGCGGGCCGCCTGACCTCCAGTCCGGCCCGCCGTCTTCAGCCCGTTCCGCGAGGAGCGGGCTTTTTCAGTTGCGGGCGAGGGGAGCTGCTCAGTCCTTCAGCGGTTTGCCGAGGCGGCCGGCGAGGTCCTGGGTGAACTGCCAGGCGACGCGGCCGGAACGGCTGCCGCGCGTGGTTGCCCATTCCAACGCCTCGGCGCGCAGCTGCTCGGGATCGATCGTCAGGCCGTGATAGCGGACATAGCCGTCGATCATGTCGAGATATTCGTCCTGCGAGCATTTGTGAAAGCCGAGCCAGAGGCCAAAACGGTCGGATAGCGAGACTTTTTCTTCCACCGCTTCCGACGGATTGATGGCGGTCGAGCGCTCATTGTCGATCATGTCGCGCGGCAAGAGATGGCGCCGGTTGGACGTGGCGTAGAAGATGACGTTGGTGGGCCGGCCCTCGACGCCGCCTTCGAGCGCAGCCTTGAGCGACTTGTGGGAGGTATCATCATGGTCGAAGGAGAGGTCGTCGCAAAACAGGATGAACCGATAAGGCGCCGCCTTCAGGAGACCCATCAGCTTGGGCAGCGTATCGATGTCCTCGCGGTGGATCTCGATCAGCTTCAGCGGCCGGTCGAGCTTGTCGGAGGCGTTGACCGTGGCATGCACGGCCTTGACCAGGGAGGATTTACCCATGCCGCGCGCGCCCCACAAAAGCACGTTGTTCGCCGCATAGCCGGACGCGAAGCGCTCGGTGTTGTCGAGCAGGATGTCGCGCACGCGGTCCACGCCGCGGATCAGGCCGATATCGACGCGATTGACCTTGCGCACCGGCTCCAGAAAGCCGGGTTCCGCCTGCCAGACGAAGCAGTCGGCGACGCCGAGATCGGTCTGCGGAACCGGCGGCGGAGCGAGGCGGGAAACCGCCTCGATCAGGCGGTCGAGTTTCTTGTTCAATGCGTCCAGGCTGTCGGTCATTTGGGGTCTTTTTTGTTGTGCTATTTCAGCGTGTGGGAGCAGCTTCGATGACATTGCTGCAAGAACCAGGTCCAAGCTTTTGTTGGAGCATGATCTTTTCGGTGGCCTCGAAGCGGCTTCCGCTGCGACGCTCTAGCACGCCGCAAACGGCTGGAAAAGCAACGGATTGGGCTTGCAGCGCAGTTGCATTGGCAACTTTACCGACTATATTCCGGCCAAATTTTCGCGGGCGGCCGCGGCGGAATTTCACCATCCAGGAGTTTCTTGATGTTCGTTACACCGGCATACGCCCAGGGCGTCGGCGCTTCGCCAGACATGTTCATCTCGATTTTGCCGTTTGTCCTGATTTTCGTGATCATGTATTTTCTGATCATCCGGCCGCAGCGCGCGCAACTGAAGAAGCGCCAGGAGATGCTCTCGGCGGTGCGACGCGGCGATACGGTGGTGACCGGCGGCGGCTTTGTCGGCAAGGTGACCAAGGTGATCGACGACAATGAGCTGGAGATCGACCTTGGCGGCGGAACCAAGGTGACGGCGCTGCGCTCGACGATCTCGGAGGTGCGCGTCAAGGGCGAGCCGGTGGCGAACCAGAACGCCAAGAAGTAACCCTAACCCTCGATGGCGGAACGCTGCCGCTTGTACGCCTGAACGGATAAGAACGAATGCTCTATTTCTCGCGCCTGAAGATGATGCTGATCTGGCTCGCCGTGGCCATCACAGTGATCCTCGCCGCGCCCAATCTCTTCCCGGCAAGCATGCTGGCGCAATTGCCGAGCTGGGTGCCGAAGCGGCAGATGACGCTCGGCCTCGACCTTCAGGGCGGCTCGCACATCCTGCTCGAAATGAATCAGAACGATCTGATCAAGGACAGGATGGAGACGACGCGCGACGAGATCAGGACGCTGCTGCGCGACGCCAACCCGAAGATCAACTATACCGGCCTATCCGGCTCCGGACGCACCGTGCAGGTGCGCATCACCGACCCGACGCAGCTCGACCAGGCCAAGAAGGTCTTGAAGCCGCTGACCGATCCGGTTGCCGCCGGCCTGTTCAGCGGCGGTTCCATCCAGGAAATGGCGCTCGATGATTCCGAGCCTGGCCTGCTCAAGTTCACGGTTACCGACGCCGGCCTGAAATATCGCACGTCGACGGCGCTGACGCAGTCGATCGAAGTGGTCGAACGGCGCGTCAACGAGCTCGGCACGACCGAGCCGATCGTGCAGCGCCAGGGCGACGACCGCATCCTGGTGCAGGTGCCGGGCCTGCAGGACCCGCAGCGGCTGAAGGAAATCCTCGGCCAGACCGCGAAGCTGACCTTCCAGATGGTCGATCAGTCGATGCCGGTGCAGGACGCGCTGAAGGGCCGTCCGCCGGCCGGCTCTTCCGTTCTCTATTCCCAGGACGATCCGCCGGTTCCCTATCTGATCGAGAACCGCGTCATCGTTTCGGGCGAAAACCTGGTCGACGCGCAGGCGACCTATAATTCGCAGACCAACGAACCCGTCGTTTCGTTCCGTTTCGATTCCAAGGGCGCCACCCGCTTCGGCCAGGCGACGTCGCAGAATGTCGGCAGGCTGTTCGCCATCGTCCTCGACAACCAGGTGATTTCGGCGCCGCAGATCCGCGAGCCGATCCTTGGCGGCACCGGCCAGATCTCGGGCAATTTCACGCCGCAGAGCGCCAACGACCTTGCCGTGCTGCTGCGCGCCGGCGCGCTGCCGGCGACGCTGACGGTGATCGAAGAACGCACCGTCGGTCCGGGCCTCGGCCAGGACTCGATCCATGCCGGCAAGGTCGCCGGCATCATCGGCTCGATCCTCGTCGTCGCCTTCATGTTCGTCGCCTATGGCTTCCTCGGCTTCCTCGCCAACATCGCGCTCGCGGTCCACGTGGCGATGATCGTGGCCGTGCTGTCGCTGCTGGGCGCCACGCTGACCTTGCCCGGCATTGCGGGTATCGTGCTCACCATCGGCATGGCGGTGGACTCCAACGTTCTGATCTACGAGCGCATCCGCGAGGAGCGGCGAAACGGCCGCTCGGTGATCCAGGCGATCGATACCGGCTTCTCCAAGGCGCTGGCGACGATCGTGGACTCCAACGTCACCTCGCTGATCGCCACCGTGGTGCTGTTCTGGCTGGGCACCGGTCCGGTCAAGGGTTTTGCCATCACCTACGCGATCGGCATTCTGACCACGGTCTTCACCGCTTTCACCTTCACGCGCATGCTGGTGTCGATCTGGCTGCGCCGCGCCCGGCCGAAGGAACTGCCGCGTGCGCCGGTCACCTTCATTCCGCCGGGCACCAAGATCCCGTTCATGGGCATCCGCCGCTGGACCTTCGCTTTGTCCAGTCTGTTGTCGATCCTGTCGGTCGTCGGTTTCCTGACCATCGACATCAATTACGGCATCGATTTCAAGGGCGGCTCGATGATCGAGGTGCAGTCCAAGAAGGGCGACGCCGATCTCGGCGACATCCGCAACAGGCTGTCCGAGCTCAACATCGGCGAAATCCAGGTGCAGCAGTTCGGCGCGCCGAACGACGTCTTGATCCGCGTCGGCACGCAGGCCGCCGGCGAGAATGCCGAGCAGACCGTCATCGACAAGGTGCGGGGCGAGCTGCAGGATCAATATGATTTCCGCCGCGTCGAAGTTGTTGGCCCGACGGTGTCCGGCGAACTTGCCAAGCAGGGCACGATCGCCATGCTGATCGCGCTGGTCGGTATCCTGCTCTATGTCTGGTTCCGCTTCGAATGGCAGTTCGCGGTCGGCGCCATCGTCGCCACGGTGCACGATGTGGTGATGACGATCGGCTTCTTCGTTCTGACGGGGCTGGAGTTCAACCAGTCGTCGCTGGCGGCGATCCTGACCATTATCGGCTACTCTTTGAACGACACGATCGTCGTCTATGACCGCGTCCGCGAGGATCTTCGAAGATACAAGAAGATGCCGCTGCCGCAGCTCTTGAACAACGCCATCAACGAGACGCTGTCTCGAACCACGCTGACGTCGGTCACCACTATCCTGGCCCTGCTCGCGCTGGTGCTGTTCGGCGGCGAGGTGATCCGCTCCTTCACGATGGCAATGCTGTTCGGCGTGATCTTCGGCACCTACTCGTCGATCTTCATCGCCGCGCCGCTGCTGATCCTGTTCCGGTTGCGGCCGCAGGCCGCGACCGAAGAGGAGAAGAAGCCGGTGAACGGCAAGGCCGTGGCGACCTGACGTCGCCAAGGCCGGATGATGTCGTCCGAAAACCGCCCTGCACTTTTCGGCATCATGCTCTAGACCCATGGCCAAAGGCATCATCATCCGCGAGGCGCATTTCCCCGGCAAGGCGCCGATCGAGGCCTATGGCAATGGCGGCTTCCGCTTTGCCGACATGTCGCATCGCGGGTCGCTTCTCGTCCTGCCGTCGGGCATCCATGGCTGGGAGCCGGCCGATCCGCTGGCGCTGAAGGCCTCGGACTTCGACAAGTTGTTCGCCGAGGCCGGCAGAGTGGAGATCCTGCTGGTCGGCATGGGCAAGGATTTGCGGCCGCTGCCTGCGGCTTTGCGCGCCGCGCTCAAGGAGGCAGGCATCTCGGCCGACCCGATGTCGACGGGAGCGGCGGTGCGCACCTACAATGTGCTGCTCGCCGAAGACCGCGCCGTCGCCGCCGCGCTGATCGCCGTCGATTGAATGGCCGCCGCTTCCGACATCGTGACGGGCGACATCGTCATGGATGCGGTGCGCGCCGCCGACCATAACCGGTACCTGTCGGCGCTCTACGCGCCGGCCGACAAGCGCGACGCACTGCTTGCGCTCTACGCCTTCAACGCCGAAATCGCCAGCGTGCGCGATCGCATCCACGAGCCGCTGCCGGGCGAGGTCAGGCTGCAGTGGTGGCGCGATGTCATCATGGCCGACGGGGATGCCGAGACTGGCCACCCGACCGCCGATGCGCTGCGCGCGACGATCGCTGCCCACCATCTGCCGAAGGCTGCCTTCGACAACATGCTAGAGGCGCGCATCTTCGATCTCTACGACGATCCGATGCCGTCGCGGACCGACCTCGAGGGCTATTGCGGCGAGACGGCCGCAGCGCTGATCCAGCTGGCGGCGATGGCGCTCGATCCGGTCGCGGCGTCGGGCTTCGCCGAACTGGCGGGGAGAGCCGGTTGCGCGCAGGCCATCGCCGGTCTGCTGCTTCTGCTGCCGCTGCATCGTCGGCGCGGCCAATGCTACGTGCCCACCGACATCCTGGCAGCCGCCGGCACGACACCGGAGGAGTTCGTCAAAGACGGCGGCGCCGCCGCGGAGCGCGCGGTCGCTGCGATGATCGCGCTGGCGCGGGAACATCTCAACGCCTTCGAGAAAGGTGCGCCGACGCTTCCCGTTGCGCTGCGGCCTGCCTTCCTGCCGCTGGCGCTGACGCGCGCCTATCTCGACAAGATGGAGAAGACGGGCAGGTCACCGCTCACCGCGACGGCGACGCTCTCCACCTTGCGCCGGCACTGGCTGCTCTTGCGTCATGCAATGCGGGGCTGGGCGCCCCTTTGACGTAAACGTCAATTGTGCTAGGGGTTCTGTCGTGCGGACTCGCATCGAAGAAATGCGGGCCGCCGGAGGAGCCGTCTTTCCATGAGCCTGCCAGTCCTGGTCGTCCTTGTCGTGTTCGGCATCGCGCTGTCGGTCGCTGCCGTGCATTTCACCGGCGGCACGACAACCGCGACGCTTGCCGGCGCCGATCAAGCGCTCGCGCGCTTTGCCGAGGATTTTCCCGACGAGAGGCCGGGCGTCGTCTGGCTAACCGCCGACAATCGCACTGCGTTCCTTGAGCTAGGTCCGCAGCGCTGTGGCATCGTCCAGAGCATCGGCGACTGTTTTCTGACGCGCATCGTCACGCCGCACGACATTCTGGCGGTGACCACGGAAGGGACCGCAGTCTCGGTGCGGCTCAATGATTTCACCTGGAAAGGCGGCAATTTCGTCTTTGCCGACGAAGCCGGCGCGCTGGCCGTGGCGGCGGCATTGCAGGGCCATGAGCGGATCCGAAAGGCGGCGTGATGGACGAGTACAATTTCCCCCAGGTCACCCAGCTTGCGATCCCGTTCTTCGTTGCGGCGATCCTGATCGAGCTGTGCCTGGTGCGCACAGGCCGCGCCAAGGGATCGTTCGAAACGCGCGACACGTTGGCCAGCCTGATGATGGGGACCGGCAATGTCGTCGCCGGCCTGCTGCTCGGCGTCGTGTCCTACTGGGCGCTGCTCTGGCTTTGGCAGTTCCGCTTCTTCAATCTCGGCCTGTCGATCTGGGTGTTTGTCGCCGCCTTCCTGCTCGACGACCTGCGCTACTATGTCTATCACCGCATCGCGCACCGGGTGCGCTGGGTGTGGGCCGAGCACGTCAACCACCATTCCAGCCAGCACTACAATCTCTCGACGGCGCTCCGGCAGAGCTGGACCGGCCTATTCACCTTCACCTTCATCCTGCAGGCGCCGCTGGTGCTGCTCGGCTTCCATCCGGCGGTGATCGCCTTCGTCTTCGGCTTCAATCTGGTCTGGCAGTTCTGGATCCACACCGAGACGATCGGCAAGACGTGGGACTGGTTCGAATTCATCTTCAACACGCCCTCGCACCACCGCGTCCATCACGCCACCAATCCGCGCTATCTCGATGCCAATTTCGCCGGCACGCTGATCATCTGGGACCGCATGTTCGGCACCTTTGTCGAGGAGCTGGAGGAAGACAGGCCGCGCTACGGCATCGTCAAGAACCTCGGCACCTTCAACCCGCTGAAGGTGGCGTTCCACGAATGGATCGGCATGTTCAAGGATGCGCTGGCGCCCGGGCTGACGCCCGGTCAGCGCGTCAACTATCTCATCCAGCCGCCGGGCTGGAGTCATGACGGCTCGCGCGACACGTCGGAGACGCTGAAGGCTGCCTATGTGCGGAGGAATCCGAGAGAGGCGGGAAAGCCGGGATTGCCGGCGGCGAGGGCGGAGCCGGCGGAGTAATTCAGGACGGCTCGCTGCCGCCGCGTATCATCGCTTCGTAGTCGCGACCGCCGTAGAAGACATTGACGATGAATATTGCATCGCCTTCGACGACATAGGCGATGACGGCGGAATGCTCGAACGGAACCGTCCGTAATCCCGGCATGATGTCGTCGCGGGCACGGCCACCGCAAGGAACGTTGCCGATACCGCGGCAGCGCTCCTCTATCCGATCTACAAAGCCGCGATGTTTTCGCTTCCGCTGTTCTCCAGGATATAGGCGGCAATGGCTTCGAGATCGGCTATGGCCGCTTCGCTAAGAACGACGGCGAGACGCTGAATCATCACTGTCTCGCGCCAGTTGCGAAATCCGGCTCTTTACCCTGTGGATCGCCTCGTCGAGTGGAACAGCAGGCCTCTTATCCTCAAGCGACGCCTTCACCCGCGCTCTGATCGAGGCCATGCGTTCCGCATGCTCTTCCTCTTCGCGCTGGAAGGCCCGCAGCGCCGCGCGGATGACTTCGCTTGCCGAGCCGTAGGAGCCGTCATCGACCTTTTCGCGGATCATGCGCGCCATGGCTGGCGTGACGGTGATGGACAATTTCTCGGCGGATTCCATGGCATGCCTCCGTGCCTATAAAGTGGGATATTATCCTACTTTATAGGGGTCGTCCAACAGTGGCCGAAAAGCCTACTCTGCCGCCTCGGCCCGTTCGGGCAACCCCAGCCACTGGCGGCAATCGGCCAGCGCGCGCGAGGTGATGGCGTGGCGCTTGGCGACGGTCTTGTCCTTGCCGCGCAGGCGCTTGCCTTCGACCTTCGGCGCTTCTACCGGCGGGAACAGGCCGAAATTGACGTTCATCGGCTGGAAGGAGCGTTTGCCGGGCTCGTCGTCGGAGACGATGTGACCGCCGGTGATGTGGTTGAGCAATGCGCCGAAAGCCGTGGTCGAGGGCGGCAGCGAAGGCGCCTGGCCGAGCCGTTCGGCGGCGGCGAAGCGGCCGGCAAGCAGGCCGATCGCCGCGCTTTCGACATAGCCTTCGCAGCCGGTGATCTGGCCGGCAAAGCGCAGACCCGGGCGCGATTTGAGCTGCAGCGAGGGATCGAGCAGCGTCGGCGAGTTGATATAGGTGTTGCGGTGCAGGCCGCCGAGCCGCGCGAAGTCGGCGTTTTCAAGCCCCGGAATGGTGCGGAAGATGCGCACCTGCTCGGCATGCTTCAGCTTGGTCTGGAAGCCGACCATGTTGTAGAGCGTACCCAGCGCATTGTCCTGGCGAAGCTGCACCACCGCATAGGCCTTGACCGTCGGATTGTGGACGTTGGTGAGCCCCATCGGCTTCATCGGGCCATAGCGCAATGTCTCGACGCCGCGCTCGGCCATCACCTCGATGGGCAGGCAGCCATCGAAATAGGGCGTGCCTTCCCATTCCTTGAACTCGGTTTTTTGCCCCTCCAGCAGCGCCCCTACGAAGGCAAAGTACTGCTCCTTGTCCATCGGGCAGTTGATGTAGTCCTTGCCGGTGCCGCCGGGGCCGACCTTGTCGTAGCGCGACTGGAACCAGGCCGTGTTCATGTCGATCGTGTCGAAATGCACGATCGGCGCGATGGCGTCGAAGAAGGCGAGCGCATCGGCGCCGGTGGCTTCGGCGATCGACTGGGCAAGCGAGGGCGCCGTCAGCGGACCGGTGGCGACGATGGCCTGGTCCCAATCCTTGGGCGGCAGTCCGGGCACTTCCTCGCGCTGGATGGCGATCAGCGGATGCGCTTCGATCTTCGCGGTGACCGCATCGGAAAAGCCGTCGCGGTCGACCGCCAGCGCGCCGCCCGCCGGAACCTGGTTGGCGTCGCCGGCGCTCATGATCAGCGAGCCGGCAAGCCGCATCTCGGCATGCAGCAGGCCGACGGCATTGTTTTCGGCATCGTCGGAGCGGAAGGAGTTGGAGCAGACCAGCTCGGCCAGGCCGTCGGTCTTGTGCGCGTCGGTGCCGCGCACCGGGCGCATTTCATGCAGCACGACCGGAACGCCGGCTTCAGCGATCTGCCATGCGGCTTCGGAGCCGGCGAGGCCGCCGCCGATGACATGTACGGGATTTTTGCTCATGAGCGCCGGAATAGTCGCTTGGCGACGCGATTGCAATTGCCGGCTGAGAACGCACGCGGCCGGTGCCAATGCCAGAAACAACAACACCCGCCGGGGGAGGAGGTCCGGCGGGTGTCGTTTTGGGGGTCGATCCTCGGGAGGAGGTGAAGATCGACCGTATTCGTCATCGCCGGGGAGGAGGTCGGCTCTGACGAAATCTCTTTCGCCTTTTAGGACGAAAAATTCTTTTCGCCTTTTTAGAAGGGCGAAACCTTCGAAGACGAACTACGTTCGCTTCTGGAACAACGCCCGCCGGGGGAGGAGGTCCGGCGGGCGCCGTTTCTGTGGTCAACCCTTGGGAGGAGGTAAGGGTTGGCCGTATCCGCCAGGGTCGGGGAGGAGGTCGACCCTGGCGAAATTCCTTACTTAGATCGCCTTGCGGGCGACCATCTTGATCTCGTCGCGAACGATGCCGAGATCATGGAGCTGGCGGTTCGAAAGCCGACCCAGCTCAGCAACGGTGTCGCGGTAGACGCGCCAGTTGCGATAGCTGCGGATCAGGTTCATTGTCCTACTCTCTTCAAAACTGGTTCGGACCATTTGCGGCCCGAAGCGGATTAGACCGCCTTACGAGCGACGTAGTGGATGTCGCTGCGGCTGATGCCGAGGTCGGTCAGTTCACGGTTCGACAGGCGGCTCAGCTCGGAAACGGTTTCCCGGTAGCGGCGCCAGTTGCGGTAGTTGCGGATCAGGTTCATGGTAGTTCTCGTTTCGTCTTTGGTTCGGATCATTCCGTTTGTGTACGAACAGAAAATAGGTGGGATCGTATCGGTTTAAAAGTGCCGTTGGCGCATGGCAGCAATGCAAATTGTGCAATGCAACATTAACGGCCATTCACGCCCGCGCCACAAAGAAGGCCGAATCGGAAAATGCCGCCACGTCAACGGTTTGGCTGTTCCGGCTAAGGAAATGACCGGGTTCGGGGGAAAAGCATGGCGGGCTATTCGACACGGGTGAGGACGGATATCGCGCGCTGGCGGGAAGCCGGCCTGATTGATCCCGCCACGGCGGAGGCATTGACGCGCGACGTCGCCGCCAACGAGCGCGCTTCACTGAGCTTCGGCTCCATCCTGGCGATGATGGCTGCGCTTCTGTTCGGCGCGGCGATCCTGATTTTCGTTGCCGCCAACTGGGAGGTCATCCCGCGTCTCGTTCGCGTGGCGGCGCTGTTTGCGGTCATCCTCGCCGGCTATGTCGGGGGCGCGGTGCTGAAGACGCGCGACCATGCCGCGATCGGCGAGGCGCTGTGGATCGTCGCCGCCGCAGCCTTCGGTGGCTCGATCGCGCTGATCGGCCAGATGTACCATCTCTCGGGCGACGAGGCCTCGGCGCTGGTGACCTGGTGCGCCGGCACGGCGCTGGCGGCGGTGGCGCTGCGTTCCAATCCGCTAACGGTGGCGGCGGTCGGCATCGCTGATGCCTGGCTGGTCCTCAAGGGTTTCGGCTTCTACTGGCGCGCGGAAATTCCGCATCTCTTCATCGTCATGGCGATCGTCCTGTTCGTCATCTCGTTCTGGACGCGCAGCCGGGCCGCGCGCCACCTCATCGTCCTGTCCGTCATCCTCTATCTGGTTCTGTTGGCGACGGATCACGACACGTTGCCGGTGGCGGTGTCGTTGGCCACCGTATCGGCGCTGCTCTTTGCCGCGGCGGTCCTTGCGGGCGACGCGATCGACAGGATCCTTCAACTGGGCGGCCGGCTGCCCTTGCATGCCTTGCTCGGCTTTCTCACCGGCATGGCGATCATCCAGTTCGACCTGGCGGATGAAAGCACTTACAACAGCGGTTTCGCCGTCGCCTCGGTCGTGGCGTTGGCCGGTATCGTGGCGGCGATCATCCTGGCGGGTCGCGAGAGCAGGGGGCTGCGCTGGCTGGCCTATGCCGGCTTCGCCTTCGAACTCGCCATCATCTATGGCGTCACCTTGCGGTCGATGCTGGATACGGCCGGGTTCTTCCTGGCCGCAGCCGTGCTGCTCGGTATCCTGGCGCTGATCATCATCCGCGTCGAGAAACGCATGAGGGCGCCTGCCGAGACAGGAGCAGCGGCATGACCGGCAAGAAACTCATCATCTCGGCGCTGGTGCTGGCGCTCGTCCAGATCGGCTTCCTCAGCTGGATCATCGCCGGCCGCGCGGCGATCCTGCGCAACGGCAAGGAAGTGCTCCTGAAGGTCGAACCGGTCGATCCGCGCGATCTCCTGCGCGGCGACTACATCTCGTTGAACAACAACATTTCACGCATCCCGGTGAAGCTGATCGCCAACATTCCGCAAGGCGCGTTCTCAAGCGACGACGGCTCGATCACGGTGCGATTGAAGAAGGGCACGGACGGTTACTGGCAGCCGACGGCGGCCTGGCTCGGCAAAGCGCCGGCCACGGCCGCGGCGGACGAGGCGGATATCGCCGGGCATGTCGCTGCGGGCTGGGATCTTCGCAGCCCCGACATGACGATCGCGCCCGACTATGGGATCGACCGCTTCTATCTGCCGGAAGGCGAGGGCATGGCGATCCAGGACGACATGCGCGTGCGGCCGTTCGGCATCAAGCTCGCGCTCGCGGCCGACGGCACGGCACAGATCAAGGCGCTGATGGACGGCGACAAGACGCTGTTCGAGGAGCCGCTTTATTAAGATCGGCGCCGGTCCTCCTTCGCCAAGGCTTCGGAGGACACCTTCGGCTCTTCGAGCCTCAGGTGGTGGCCTGCCATCCGAAGCTCGAAGAGCGAAGGATGGTGCGGATGAAGGGACTCGAACCCCCACGCCTTTCGGCACTGGAACCTAAATCCAGGGCGTCTACCAATTCCGCCACATCCGCGTTCCCCGGCAATCCCATGTAGCCATCATTCTGTCAATGTCAGGGCCCAATCCATGCTTATCCACCAAAGCGCGTCGCGCTGGGGCGGATGAGGCGCTTCAAGCCGTTATTTGGTGCATGCCGTTCGCCCAAAACCGCTGCGCACTTTTGGGCGGCATGCACGGGAAGCGAAGATAGTTGAAAATTAGCCTAGCCTGTGACAAAAGGCGTGTCGAATGTGACGGAACGTGAATTTCCGCTTTTGCAAGATGTGAAAAGTTGTAGGAAAAACAAGAACTTATTCGCATTTTGCAAAGCTTAGTTCAGGGGAATTTGAACCGCATCGGCGGTCAAATCGCCAGGTTCCGTTCCAAAAGCCATTTCCGGCAAGATCATACCGGCAGGCTGTAAACGGTTGGGACCGTTTACCTGTCTCGTTGTTAAAACAAAGGTTCTAGGATGCAGGTCACCGAAACGCTCAACTCCGGTCTCAAGCGCGAGATCAAGATCACCGTGCCGGCCGGTGACATGGAAGCCAAGCTGATGGCGCGGCTGACCGATGCCCGCGACAAGGTGCGCATCAACGGCTTCCGCCCGGGCAAGGTGCCGGTGCAGCATCTGCGCAAGATGTACGGTAAGTCGTTCATGGCCGAGGTCGTCAACGAGATCCTCAACGACTCGACCCGTTCGATCATCTCGGGACGCGGTGAAAAGGCTGCCATGCAGCCCGAAGTGATCATGACCGAGGACGAGAAGGAAGCCGAGAAGATCCTGGCCGGCGGCGCCGATTTCGAATTCAGCCTCAATTACGAGGTCATCCCGGCGATCGAGATCAAGGATTTCTCCGACATCAAGGTGACGCGTCAGGTCTATGACGTGCCGGAATCGGAAGTCGACGACCAGGTCAAGCGCGTTGCCGAATCGGCGCGCAGCTACGAGCCGAAGACCGGCAAGGCCGCCGAAGGCGACCGCGTTAGCATCGACTATGTCGGCAAGATCGGTGGCGAGGCGTTCGCCGGCGGTGCTGGCACCGACCAGCCGCTGGTGCTCGGCTCGAAGGAGTTCATCCCGGGCTTCGAGGACCAGCTGATCGGCACGAAGGCCGGCGACGAGAAGCAGATCACCGTCACCTTCCCGGAAAACTACCAGGCGGCGCATCTGGCCGGCAAGGAAGCTACGTTCGACGTCACCGTCAAGGAAGTGTCGGCACCCGGCGCGCTCGAAGTCAATGACGAGACGGCCAAGAATCTCGGCCTGGAATCGCTCGAGCGCCTGCGCGAGATCGTGCGCGGCCAGCTCGAGAACCAGTTCGGCTCGATGACCCGCCAGAAGGTGAAGCGCCAGCTGCTCGACCAGCTCGACGCATCCTACTCCTTCGAGGCGCCGTCGAAGCTCGTCGAGGCCGAGTTCAACAACATCTGGGCTCAGGTCAACCGCGACCTCGAAGCCGCCGGCCGCACTTTCGCCGACGAAGAGACGACGGAAGAAGAGGCGCGCGCCGAATATATGCGCCTTGCCGAGCGCCGTGTGCGCCTTGGCCTGGTTCTGGCCGAGATCGGCGAGAAGGCCGGCGTCACCGTGTCAGACGAGGAGCTGCAGCGCGGCCTGTTCGAGCAGGTGCGCCGCTTCCCGGCCAACCAGCAGCAGGAAGCCTTCGAGTTCTATCGAGGCAACCCGGAAGCCATCAACACGCTGCGGGCGCCGATCTTCGAGGAGAAGGTCGTCGACTATCTGCTCGGCCAGATTTCGGTCAATGACGTCAAGGTCGGCAAGGACGAGCTGATGGCCGACGACGAAGAGGCCGAAACCGCGACCAAGGCGAAGCCGGCCAAGAAGGCCTCCTCGAAGAAAGCCGAAGCCAAGGCTGAGGCGGGCGAAGCCGCCGCCGAGGCCGAGGAGCCGAAGAAGAAGGCCGCGCCGAAGAAGAAGGCTGCCAAGGAAGCCGAGTAACAGGCTTCAACTCCGCGATTTGAAAAGGCCGCCTCCGGGCGGCCTTTTGCATTAGGAGCTACTTCATTGTGGCGGCGCGGCAACACAGACAACTTGTCTTGATGGTCCGCCGCTGGCGATACCAACCGTTGAATATTATCTGCGTTTCATCGCATTCGCGGGTTGTTTGGAGGCATTGGTGAGGCTGGGGTTCATGATGAGAGACGTGGTAGCCGCCGCGGCGCTCTTGTTTGCCGCAGCAACCGGCGCCGCGCGGGCCGAGCCGGATCTCGGCAATTGGAGCGTCGGCGCCGGCGACGATGGCCAGATCACGGCATCGCTGCACGCCAGCAACAAGCTGATCACCGGGGGTGGGGCGCTGGGCTACAGCCCGGTGCTGACCTTGGCCTGCCGGCCCGACGGCGAACCGCGGTGGAGCGAATGGCTCCAGCTCAACGACGCCGTCTCCGCCAGCCGCAGGATCACCATCTCCGTCATTGTCGATGGCGGCGGCAAGACAGATGAAAGCTGGTCGGTCGGCCCGCGCGGCAGAACGCTGTTCAGGGATGGCGACGACGGCATCAGGCGTCTGGCTTCGGCGAACCGGCTGACGCTGTCCTGGCGCTTCGGCCTGCTGTCGGGCCGTGGCGAGGCCGATTTCGAGCTCGCCGGTCTCTCCGATGCGATCGGCCGGATCGCGGCGAGCTGCAAAACCGATCCGCCGTGAGTCGGCTTGGGACCGCAATCCTTCGCAAAAGTCGCTTTGCTACTCAATGGCTGGATTTTGTGGTATGTAGGTAGCGCAATTCCACCGGGGAGGTACGGATATTTCGCTCTGCCATGAAGGGCGACATGCCGCCTGTGAGCGGCATGTGCCCACGATGACGATCAGGGAGGAAATACCATGCGCGCAATAGCGTTCTTAGCCGTCATGCCCGCTGTCGCTTTCGTCGTCCATCCGTCGCAGGCACAGGATGCCGCAGCAGGCGAGAAGGTCTTCACCAAGTGCAAGGTCTGCCACATTGCCGACCAGGACAAAAATATGGTCGGCCCGTCGCTGAAAGGCGTTATCGGGCGTACTGCCGGCACGCATCCCAATTTCAGCTATTCAGCAGCCATGATAGCAGCCGGAAAATCCGGCATCAAATGGGATGAGCCGACCCTGACGACCTACCTTCACGCCCCCCAGGCGATGGTCAAAGGGACGAAGATGACATTTCCCGGCCTCAAGGACGATAAGGATATAGCCAACGTCATCGCCTACCTGAAGCAGTTCTCCAAGTAACACCGGTCCGTTCAGGCCCATCGGTGGTCATTAAGGCGTGGTGCCGGGCGCCGTCACGACGGTAGCGCACAGAATCCCAACGCCAGCAGAATAATTATCCCAAGGCCGAGTATGAGCAGCGTCCGCGTGTCCATGACGTTCGCCTTCGACCGGGCGCATGAAACCGAAAACCGGGATCGATTTCCGCCGTCATGCACCAATCAAAGTGGTGCTGCACCCTTGTGCGCCACCAAAGGCGCGCGACGCTGTATGAGAATACCGAAAAAAGGTGCCTGGGACCAGCACGCCGTTCTGACAGGCCACCGCACCGCTTCGATGAAAGGCGACAAATCGGGCACAAGGGAGTATGTTGACCATGGTGCAGGTCGCGGTTTGCGTGGCCAGCCACGTAGAGCGGTAGCACTGTGAAATCCGCGACCTTGCCGGACCTGATTTGGAGGAACGGCCATGGCAAGCTTTCACGTGATTGCGGGTGCCAGCGAAACGCTGGAGCATACCAAGGTCAGGAAAATCAGCGTTTCTGATCTTTTCGATGCGCTCAGGCGCGGTGTCGACGACTTTATGGTCAAACCCTCGCACGTCGTGTTTCTGTGCATGATCTATCCGCTCGTCGGGGTGGTGCTCGCCACCTGGACATCGGGTGCAAACACGCTTCCGTTGCTATTTCCGCTGGTGTCGGGGTTCGCGCTGATCGGTCCACTCGCCGCGATCGGCCTCTACGAGATCAGCCGCAGACGGGAAGCCGGGCTCGATGCATCCTGGCGGCACGCATTCGAGGTCAGGCACTCTCCGGCGCTGCCGTCCATCGCGGCGGTCGGGATCATGCTGTTTGCAATCTTCATCACGTGGCTTTTGACCGCCAAGGTCTTCTACGAACATCTGTTCGGTCCCGAGCCGCCGGCGTCCCTGTCCAGCTTCATTGCACAGATATTCGCCACGGGACGTGGCTGGACGCTGATCGTGCTGGGTCACGCAATCGGCTTCGTGTTCGCAGCGGTCGTGTTGTGCACAACCGTGGTCGCTTTCCCGCTGTTGCTCGATCGAGACGTTGGTGCCTATGAAGCCATCCACACTTCGGTGCGCGTGGTCCTGGCTAACCCGATAGTGATGGCCGTCTGGGGACTTATCGTCGCCGTTGGGCTGATCATCGGTTCGGTGCCCGTGTTCGCAGGACTCGCGGTCGTGTTGCCAATCCTCGGCCATGCGACTTGGCATGTATACCGTAAGGTCGTTGAGCCGCCGCCATCATCACCGCCGGCAACTTGAGAAAGTTGTGTCAGATCGTCGTGCCGCCACGACCCCGGTTTCTCAAAAGGCCGGATGGCTGAAGCGGGCGACCCGCGCCCCTTGCAGCAGGTTGCGGAAGTCATCGCTTTTGACGTGCACCAGCGTCTTGTGGTCGCCGGCCTCGAAGTAGACGTCGCCGTCCGCGCCGAAGCTCTCGTCAAGAACGACCGGCACGTCGTAGGCGGCACCCACCGGGGGTACAGCACCGATATCGCAGTCGCTGAACAACTGGCTGACCTCATCTTCCGAGGCGAGGCCGAGCCGCCTGTCTATGACATCCTGCAGCGTGTTGAGTTCGACCCGGTGGTTGCTTGGCACTACCGCCAGCGTATAGCCCGTCTCATGGTGAACCACCACGGACTTCGCGAGTCTGCGGCTTGGCACATGCGCCGCCTGCGCCGTCTGGCTGCTGGTCGCGGTGCGATGGTGGGCAACGGTATCGTAGTTGATGCCCTTGCCGGCAATATAGTCCTTGAGCCTCCTTGCAATCGTCATCGTAGGCGCCTTTCTATCGGGGTGACGCGTCAGAGAACGAGACCGCTATTGTCCTCTCATCATTTTTCCTGTCAACGAAGAACGCGAGCCGGCTAGCGTAAACGGCGAGCCGATTACGGTCCCATGCCAAATGACAGGACGCGGGTAAGTTCGGTGTAGTCAGATTCGAGCACCATGATCGTAACAAAGACCAGGATCAGCAGTGGGGGCACCAGGATCGCATAGGCAAGCGCTAGCCGCTCCCACGCCATATGCATGAACACGGCCACGATCAGCCCGGCCTTGAGCATCATGAACGTAACGATCAGGCCCCACCTGAGAAGTCCCTGGAGGCCGAAGTAGTCGATGCTGTAGGAGCCGGCGCTGAGGATGAACAACCAGGCCCATACGACGAGATAAAGCTTGATCGGGTGCTGCTGACCTTCGGCATGTGTCACTGTGGTCGCCGGGGCGATGACATTTCCATGCAGCCCGTGATCCTGCGCTTCCGCCTGTGCCATCGCTCCACCTCACCAAAGATAGAAGAACGCGAAGATAAACACCCACACCAGATCAACGAAGTGCCAGTACAACCCCAAGATCTCGACGCTCTCGTATTGGCCGCGACGACTGGTGAAGAACCCGCGCGCGCCGGTTTCGAAGTCGCCGCGCCATACCTTTCGCGCGGTGATCAACAGGAAGATCACGCCGATCGTGACATGGGTGCCGTGGAACCCGGTGATCATGAAGAAGGATGAGCCGAACTGCACGGCGCCCCACGGATTCGTCCAAGGGCGCACGCCCTCGGTGATAAGCTTGGTCCATTCGAAAGCCTGCATGCTCACGAAGGTCGCACCGAGAGCGGCAGTGAGCAGCATGAAGACTGCAGTCTTCCTGCGTTCATGCCGGTAGCCGAAGTTGACGGCCATCGCCATCGTGCCGCTGGAGGATATGAGCACGAAGGTCATGATGGCGATCAGGATCAGCGGAATGTCCTTGCCGAACAAATGCAGCGCGAAAACCTCGCTGGGATTGGGCCATGGCACTGTCGTCGACATGCGTGCCGTCATGTAGGACAGCAGGAAGCAGCCAAAAATGAAGGTGTCGCTGAGCAGAAAGATCCACATCATGGCCTTTGCCCAGGAGACGTTCTTGAACGCCCTCTGGTCGGAAGACCAGTCAGCGGCGATGCCGCGCAGGCCAGGTGGCCGCGAAACGGGACGATTGCCATGTCCCAGCGTGGTCTCGGTCATCCGCTTTTCCTTCCAAAGCTCAACCGGATTGCCGCCATTTCTGACGGATTCGTGCATCAAAACCACATTCGCAGCGCCGCGCGTTCAACGCGGCGCCCTAGGTCAGGAGTCCGCGACAAATATCGATCAGATCAGCCGCCCATCCCATGAGCACCGAGAAGAGCGCCAGCCAGACCACGAGCAGGACATGCCAGTACATCGCGCAGAGTTCGGTCGACAGAACCAACCCTTCTGATCGGGAGCCTTGCCATGCGCGGACGTTGACCCGGCCGAGCGCGACCAGCCCGCCGACGATGTGAAGGCCATGCATCGCCGTGAGGAGATAAAAGAAGCTGGCGGCCGGGTTCGAGGTTGCGAAATAGCCCTGCGCCGCGAAATCGCGCCAGGCCAGCAATTGTCCTGCCAGAAAGCCGGCGGAGGCGAGGGCGCAGGTGAGAAGGGCGAGCCGCAGATTGCCGATCTGCCTTTTATGAGCAGCGGAGACCGCGCCCTGAAGCGCCACGCTCGCCCAACCCAGCATCGCCGTGTTGAGCCACAGCACCCTGGGCACGGGAGCCGGCTGCCAGTCGCTATAGACCATGCGCATGAAGTAGGCGCTGATGAGCAGTGCGAACAACGTGCCGACCACCGCGAGGAACACGCCAAGGCCGATCTTGGCCGGGTGCATGAGTGGCGCTTCCGTCCCGGGAAAGGCCGTCACCGGACCGGCCTCAAGCCAGGGTTTGGACATCAACCGCTGGCGCGATAGCCACCAGCCGGCCACCGCGGCTACAAGTGCGAGGAAGATCACAATCGCGCTCATGTGCTGCCGCCTTGGGTGATCGGGCGCGGATCGTTCTGTGGGATGAAGTCCTCCGGGGCGCCGGGTACGCTATAGTCGTAGGCCCAGCGATATACGACTGGCAGCTCCTTGCCGAAATTGCCGTGCGGGGGCGGCGTGCCTGCAGTCTGCCACTCCAGTGTCGTTGCCCGCCATGGGTTGTTGCCGGCCTCACGGCCGTGGCGGATGCTCCAGAGGAGGTTGAAGAGGAACACCATCTGGGCCATGCCAACGGTCAGTGCGGCAATGGTGATAAACTGGTTGAGCGTATGCACCGACGGAGGGACAAAGGCAGTCTCGCCGATCTCGGGGTAACGCCTTGGTACGCCGACCAACCCGACATAATGCATGGGGAAGAAGATCAGATAGGCGCCGAGGAAGGTTACCCAGAAATGGAAACGTCCCATCGTTTCGTTGAGCATCCGGCCGGTGATCTTGGGGTACCAATGATAGATTGCGCCGAAGACGACGAGGACGGGTGCCACGCCCATTACCATGTGGAAGTGCGCGACCACGAACATCGTCTGCGCCAGCGGCACGTCGACCACCACGTTGCCAAGGAACAGGCCGCTCAATCCGCCATTGATGAAGGTGACGATGAAGGCGAGCGCAAACAGCATCGGAATGGTCAGATGGATGTCGCCGCGCCACAGCGTCAGCACCCAGTTGTAGACCTTGATGGCGGTTGGGATTGCGATGATCAGGGTGGTGGTGGCGAAGAAGAAGCCGAAATAGGGGTGCATGCCTGAGACATACATGTGGTGCGCCCAGACCACGAAGCTGAGGGCTCCTATGGCAATGATGGCCCAGACCATCATGCGATAGCCGAAGATGTTCTTGCGGGCATGGGTGCTGATGAGGTCGGAGACGATACCGAAGGCGGGCAGCGCCACGATGTAGACCTCAGGATGGCCGAAGAACCAGAAAAGGTGCTGGAACATGATCGGGCTGCCGCCGTCATGCGGTAGCGGAGTTGCGCCCATCTCGACGATCGCCGGCATGAAGAAGCTCGATCCGATCAACCGGTCGAACAACATCATGACGCACGCAACGAAGAGCGCGGGGAAGGCAAGCAGGGCCATGACCGTAGCCGTGAAAATGCCCCAGACTGTCAACGGCAAGCGCATCAGCGTCATGCCGCGCGTGCGGCCCTGAAGCACGGTAACGACATAGTTCAGACCGCCCATGGTGAAGCCGATGATGAACAGGATGAGGGAAACAAGCATCAGGATGATGCCCCAATCCGTTCCGCCGGGCGTGCCTGAGGTGATGGCCTGCGGGGGATAGAGCGTCCATCCCGCACCGGTCGGGCCGCCGGGCGCGAAGAAGCTGCCGACCAGCACCAGAACAGCAAGCAGGTAGACCCAGTAGCTCAGCATGTTGACATAGGGAAACACCATGTCGCGCGCGCCGACCATCAAGGGGATCAGGTAGTTGCCGAAACCGCCGAGGAAGAGCGCGGTCAGGAGATAGATCACCATGATCATGCCGTGCATGGTCATGAACTGATAGTACATGTCAGGCGTGATCGCGGTGAACGTCTCGGGGAAACCAAGCTTCAGGCGCATTAGCCAAGACAGTACGAGCGCGACGAGGCCGATGGCGGAGGCCGTGCCGGCGTATTGAATGGCGATGACCTTGGCGTCCTGTGAAAAGACGTATTTCGTCCACCAGCTGTGCGGATGATAGAGCTCGACCTCAGGCACTTCCGCTACCGGAATGAGGCCTGCTCCATGAGGCGCGACGTCAACCATCTCTACACCTCTTCGTTCGTTTCAGTCTTTCCTGCGAGGCGACTCCTGCGCCGTCTCGCCAATGCCTTTCCTAGTTGGCCTGCACCGTTACCGGGACCATCAGCGCGCCTGTCTTGGCGGGCGCCGACAGTTGGGCAAAAGTCGATTGTTGCTGGAGCCAGGCCTGGTAGTCCTGTTCGGAATCGACCTTCACGACGCCACGCATGAAGGCGTGGCCAACGCCGCAAAGCTGGGAGCAAAGGATTTCGAATGTTCCGGTCCTGGTCGGAGTGAACCAGAAATAGGTGACCATGCCCGGCACCATGTCCATCTTGGCGCGGAATTCCGGAATGTAGAAATCGTGGATCACGTCGATTGAGCGCAGCAGGACCTTGACCGGTTTGCCGACGGGCAGGTGCAGGTCGGCCGCCACGACCAGGATATCGTCCTGGCCGTTCGGATCCTGCGGATTGAGGCCGAGCGGATCGTCGGGGCTGATAAAGCGTGCGTTTGTCGTTCCAAGCTTGCCGTCCTTGCCCGGCAAGCGGAAGCTCCATTGCCATTGCTGCGCAAAGACCTCGATCTCGGTCGCGTTCTTGGGGACAGTGACGAACTGGGCCCACACGAACAGGCCGGGTGCGAGCAATGACGCGACGCCAATGGCGGTGAACACGGTCAGCCAGGTTTCAAGCTTCCTGCTTTCGGGTTCGTACGCGGCCTCCCGTCCCTCCCTGTGCCGGAAGCGGAAAATGCAATAGGCCATAAACAGGACGACGGCAGAGAAGACTGTCCCGGTGATCCAGAAAGTGATGACAAGGGTGTTGTCGATATAGCCCCAGTTGGAGGCTATCGGCGTTGACCACCAAGGGCTCAGCACATGGAACAGGACCGAGCCTACGACAATCAGAACGAGTACGAGCGCTACCGCCATCGTCCGTTCCTCCGGCATCCTGAGGGACGCTGTCCCGCAGGAAGAACCGCGTACATAATAGCTCAATTTGTCGCTGGAATTCCAGAGCCGACTGTCTTTTGAGGAAAAGTCGTCGCCCGCGGCTGGCCTAAAGCGCGTCGCGATCTTTCAGATTCGCTCCATGCGCTTTAGGTTTTTGATTTTGCGCATGTCTTTGCCCCGAAACCGGTTACCACTTTCGGGAGACATGCTTTAGATCAGCAGCAGGCCCTTCATCGAGGCGTTGCCCTTGCGGCCGATGATGATGTGGTCGTGCACGGCAATGCCGAGGGGCTTGGCCGTATCGATGATCTGCTTGGTCATCTCGATGTCCGCGCGCGACGGCGTCGGATCCCCCGAGGGATGGTTGTGGACCAGGATGACGGCGCTGGCGGAGAGCTCGAGCGCGCGCTTCACCACCTCGCGCGGATAGACAGGCGTGTGGTCGACGGTGCCGGTCTGCTGCACCTCGTCGGCGATCAGTCCGTTCTTCTTGTCGAGGAACAGGATGCGGAACTGCTCGCGGTTCTCGAAAGCCATGGCCGAGCGGCAATAGTCGAGCAGTTGCGTCCAGTTGGACAGGACTTCGCGACCGCGCACCTCGCCGCGCGCCATGCGCTGGGCCGTCGCGGCGATGACCTTGAGATCGGTCGCGACGGCCGGCCCGATGCCTTTGACTTCCTCGAGCAGGGATGCCGGCGCGCCGAGCACCTCGGCCAGCGAGCCGAAGCGGGCGATCAGCGCCTTGGCGATCGGCTTGGTGTCGACGCGCGGAATCAGCCGGAAGAGCAGCAATTCGAGAAGCTCGTAGTCGGGCAGGGCGTCCGGCCCGCCGGCGACGAAGCGTTCGCGCAGACGGTCGCGATGGCCGTGATAGTGCGGCTTCTCCTCCGCCACGGCCTTCTTCTGTGGCTTCTGTGGTGGTTCGATCCAGGCTTCGGAAAAGAATGCCCGCTCGTCCTCGACTTTCGCCATAGCCCGCCCATCCCCTCCAGGCTTCCGGTCAAAAGACTAAAGCAATTCCAGGAAAAGTGTGAAGCGGTTTTCCGTTCGGAATTGCGTCGAAACAAGAGGATAGAGCGAAAACCGCTCTACGCCGGCAGGCCGGGGCGGTCGAGCTTTTTCGGCGACAGCGTGAAGATCTCGCAGCCGGTGTCGGTGACGCCGATCGTGTGCTCGTACTGCGCCGACAGCGAGCGGTCGCGCGTGACCGCGGTCCAGCCGTCCGACAGCACTTTCACGTGCGGGCGGCCGAGATTGATCATCGGCTCGACCGTGAAGATCATGCCGGGCCGCATCTCGACGCCTTCATTGACGGTGCCGTAATGCAGGATGTTCGGCGCGTCGTGGAAAAGCTGGCCGACGCCGTGGCCGCAGAAATCGCGCACCACCGAGCAGCGCTCGGCCTCGGCATAGGTCTGGATCGCGGCGCCGATGGCGCCGGTGCGGGCACCGGGCTTGATCGCGGCAATGCCGCGCATCAGGCATTCGTAAGTAACCTCAAGCAGCCGTTCGGCAGCGCGCTTGATCGTGCCCACCGGATACATGCGCGAGGAATCGCCGTGCCAGCCATCGAGGATATAAGTGACGTCGATGTTGACGATGTCGCCTTCCTTCAGCGGCTTGTTGTCGGGAATGCCGTGGCAGACGACATGGTTGATCGAGGTGCAGGACGACTTGGTGTAGCCGCGATAGTTGAGCGTCGCCGGCAGCGCGCCATGGTCCATGCCGAATTCGAAGACGAAGCGGTCGATCGCGTCCGTCGTCACCCCGGGCTTCACCATCGGCACAAGCTCGTCGAGGCAGCGCGCGGTGAGATCGCAAGCCTTGCGCATGCCGGCAAAGCCTTCCTCGCCATAAAGGCGGATCTGGCCGGTGTTTCGAAGGGGTGCGGTGGAGGCGTCGAGATAGGTAACCATTATTGTCCGTTTGCCGGCATTGGCTCCAAAGGAGGCGAATGCGAAAAATCTGCTCCAGATTTGGCACCGGAAGCCGCAAGGTTCAAGGACGAAGTGCGATTGCGGCGTCCATTGCGGCTTTCCTTTAGCCATTCGATCGGTTAGGCCGGTCCTGATATCCGGAGACCGCCTTGAAGGCACCTGAACGCGAAAGATCGAAGCTGCTGCCGGTCAGGACCGCTTTTGCGGGCCTGATGGCGCTGCTGATGCTCGCGCTGCTGAGCTTCGCCCAGGCCGAAATCTCCATGTCGGCCGCCTCGCTCTCGGGCGGCTCCAGCATCAGCGCCGCCCGCCAGAGCGACACGATCGCGCTGCTCAGGACGACCGGCAAGGCGCAGGCGCTTGAAGTCCGGGCCAGCCGGCCGCTTCCGATAAAGCTCGTCAGCGGCAATCCCGGCGCGCTCGCGCCCGCATCCGATTTCCTGGTCATCGGTCAGGCGTTGCCCGCCGAAATGGGCGTCACGCCCGTACGGGGAAGCGCGACAGCTTCGCGCACCAACCAGCCGCGCGCTCCGCCCGCCGCGTAAGGCCTGGCCGCAAAGCGCGGCATTCAAATCAAGACATTCCTTCGCGTCGCGATCCGGCGACGGCCGCTGGCCGTGCGTCGGTTGCGTGCGCGTCAGTTCGGATACCGTTCAATGCAACGCATCAAGACGTTCAAGACACTCACCCGCGCGGCGGCCGCGGCCTGCTTCCTGGCGATTCAGGCCGTAATCTGCATCGGCACCGTTTACTGGGCCGTTGCCGCCACCCTTCGCATGGAAGGAACGGCGGCGATCATGCTCGCGGCCATCTTCGCGCTGCCGTCCGCCTATGTGCTGATGGTGGTCACCCGCATGGCCTATGATGCCGAGACCGACCCGGCCAACCAATAGCGGCAAGGGCATGGAAGAGGGACAAAAGGCAGGGCGATGCGGGTTGCGTCGCCTTGTCACATAATGGTTATCCTGCGGCCTTACTCAGGTTTTCCAGCCCCGGCGCCTGCCGGACTTCCCCAGCCGTAATCAACAACAGGTATTTCCATGCGCCAGATCGTCCTCGCCGCCCTATTGCTGGCATCCACCGTAGCGGGGGCCGCCGCTGCCGACAGCACGCTGGTGCTCTATACGAGCCAGCCGAACACCGACGCCCAGCAGACCGTCGACGCCTTCATGGCGAAGAACCCGGGCATCAAGGTCGACTGGGTACGCGATGGCACGCCGAAGATCCTGGCGAAGCTCCATGCCGAGATCGAGGCCGGCCAGCCGCAGGCCGATGTGCTCCTGATCGCCGATGTCGTGACCATGGAAGGCCTCAAGAAAGAAGGCCGGCTGCTCGCTTACCCGGAGGCCAAGGTCGACGGCCTCGACGCCGCGCTTTACGACAAGGACAAGACCTATTTCTCGACCAAGCTGATCACCACCGGCATCGTCTACAACACCAAGGCGCCTTTCGTGCCGACGAGCTGGGAAGACCTGAAGAAGCCGGAGGCCAAGGGCCTGATCGCGATGCCGAGCCCCCTGACTTCGGGCGCGGCGATGATCCACACGGTGACGTTGACGGGCAATTTGCCGGAGGGCTGGGACTATTATGGTGCGCTGGCCAAGAACGGCGCGCAGGCCAATGGCGGCAATGGCGACGTGCTGAAGGCGGTCAGCGGCGGCGACAAGCTGTTCGGCATGATCGTCGACTACATGCCGATCCGCGAGAAGGCCAAGGGCGCACCGGTGGAGTTCGTCTTCCCGAAGGAAGGCGTGTCGGCCGTCACCGAACCGGTCGCGATCCTCTCGACAGCCAGGAACAAGGACGCCGCCAAGGCCTTCGTCGATTTCCTTTTGTCGAAGGACGGCCAGGAAGTGACCGCCAAGATGGGCTACATCCCGGCACGCGCCGACGTTGCGCTGCCGGCCGGCTATCCCGACCGCGCCTCGATCAAGGTGCTCGATTATGATGCGGCTGCCGCGCTCGCCAACGACGCCCAGAACAAGGAGAAGTTCAGCGCGGTGATGAGCCAGTAAGCGGCCCGGAAGGCAAGTTTGGCCTCCGCGGAACATCGCATCGCCGGATCGAGCCCGGCGTTGCCGCCGGCAGGCGGCTTCGAGCTGTCGGCCCCGGTATCCGGCCAGCGTCTGTCGGCGCTGGCGGTGCTCTCGGTCATCGCGGTGCTCAGCCTGCTGCCTATGGCGCGTCTCGTGCTTGCAGCGATCGCGCCAGGCGGTGAGGCCGATTTCACCGCCTTCGCCGGGCGGCTTGCCAGCCCTGCCGCGCTCAAGGCGATGTGGCACACGCTGGATACCGCCTTCTTTGGCGCGTTGCTGGCGCTCTGCCTCGGCGTTCCGTTCGCTGTCGCGGTGACGATGACCGATCTGCCGGGACGAAAGATCCTCGGCTTCCTGCTGCTGTTGCCGCTGATGATCGCGCCGCAGGTCACGGCGCTCGCCTGGCTGCATCTCTTCGGCCCGTCGAGCACGCTGCTCGGAATGCTTGGGCTGGCGCCTGCGCCCGGCAGCGGCAATCCGATGCTTGGTCGAGCCGGCATCATCCTTCTCTATGGCGTCCAGCACGCGCCGATCGTCTTCATCACCATGCGGGCAGGGCTGTCGCGCGTGCCGCGCGATCTGGTCGAGGCGGGGCGATCCTGCGGTGCCCGGCCGCTCGGCGTGCTGCGGACCATCGTGCTGCCCGTCGTGCGGCCCTACGTGGTGGCCGCCGCGGCGCTTGCCTTCGTCTCGGGCGTCGGCAATTTCGGCATACCGGCGCTGCTCGGCATGCCCGTCAATTATCTCACGCTGCCGACCTTGATCTATCAGGACCTGTCGAGTTTTGGGCCGAGTGTCTTGCCGCAGATCGCGGCGCTGTCGGTGCTGGTCGGCGCCTTGGCGCTTGTCGGCATGGTCTTCCAGTCGCTGGCGCTGCGGGGTGCAGGGCATCGCATCGTTGCCGGCACACCGGCGCAATTCGAACTCGGACGCTGGCGTATGCCGCTCGCTTGTGCCGGTTGGCTGGTCATCGGCCTGATCCTCGTTCTTCCGGCCTGCGCATTGCTGGCGACGTCGCTGGTGCCGTCCTTCGGCGTGCCGCTCGGCCCGCGGACGGCAACGATCGCCAACTATACGGAAGTGCTTGTCCGGCAGGCATCCACGGTGCGGGCCTTCCGCAATTCGCTGCTCTTTGCCGGCGGCGCGGCGCTGATGCTTGCCCTTGGCGTCATTCCGATGGCCGCGCGGCTCGAGCGTTTCGATAGGCGCTGGCGGCGCGTGCTCGGCGGCATCGTCGACCTGCCTTACACGATCCCCGGCGTGGTGCTCGCCATCGCCTGCATCCTTCTGTTCCTGCGGCCGCTGCCGCTGATCGGCAGCCTCTATGCGACCGCGTCGATCATCCTGGTCGCCTACGCGATGCGCTTCCTGACGCTGGCGATGAAACCGGTGACGACGGCCGTCGGGCAGATTCCGCGCGATCTCGATGAAGCGGCGGCGGTGTCCGGCGCCGGCCGGTTCCGGCGGCTGTGGACGATCACCGCGCCGCTCGCGGCGCCCGCGGCCGTGGCGGGCGGGCTGCTGGTGTTCATGAGCGCATTCAACGAGTTGACGGTTTCGGCGCTGCTGTGGTCGAGCGGCAAGGAAACGCTCGGCGTCGTGCTGTTCAGTCTGGAAGAGGCTGGGCTCGGCACGCAGGCGGCGGCAATCGCCGTGTCCACGATCGTCGTGGTGATCCTGCTGCTTCTGATGCTCGACCGGTTCGGCCGTCGCTTGCCGGCAGGCGTGTTGCCCTGGCGCTAATCTTTTATTTTTCCGCAATTCCGGACGGAAGACCGCCGCGCGCTTTTCCTAGAATTGCTCTTAAGCGCCCGGCACCACCCAGGCATCGGACACGGCGACATGCACGCGCTGTCCCGTCGCCAAGGCTTCGGTGCTGTCGACCAGCAGATGCTGTCCGTGCTCGGAGAGCGCCAGCCGCACTTCATGCACCGGTCCGCGATAGACGCTGTCCAGCACCGTCGCCGGCAGGCCTTCGGCCGCGATGCGCAAGGCTTCCGGGCGCAGCAGGACCTTGACCGCGCCGGCCGGCTTGTCGTGGCTGCGCGCCGCGAGCCGATGGCCGGCGATATCGATGATCGAGGCCTTGTCCGAATGGCGCACGGTGTTGCCCGAGACCAGGCTGCCGCGGCCGACGAAACCGGCAACCGCGGCGTCGGCGGGGGAACGATAGATTTCCTGCGGAGGGGCGGCCTGCAGCAGCCTGCCTTTGCTCATCACGGCGACACGATCCGCCAGCGCCAGCGCCTCGGCCTGGTCATGCGTGACATAGACGATCGTCGCGCCGGTGCGGCGGTGGATATCGCGGAAGGCATCGACCATGGCCGAGCGCAGATGCATGTCGAGATTGGCGAGCGGCTCGTCGAACAGGATGATGCCGGCCTCCGCGACCAGGCAGCGCGCGAGCGCCACGCGCTGCCTCTGGCCGCCCGACAGCTCGTCGATGCGGCGCTTGGCGAAGCCGCCGAGGCCGACGATGTCGAGCACGGATGCGACGCGGGCTGGGATGCCGGCGGATGGCACATGCCTGGCCTTCAACGGATAGGCGACGTTTTCGGCGACATCCATGTGCGGCCATAGCGCGTAGGACTGGAAAACGACGCCGACATTGCGCGCCTCAGGCGGCAGCTGCCGCTTCGGGTCGGCGACAAGCGCACCGCCAAGGAACACGCGGCCTTCGCTCGGCGCCTCGAAGCCGGCGATCAGCCGCAGCATCGTCGTCTTGCCGCAGCCGGAAGGGCCGAGCAGCGCCGTGAACGATCCCTGCGGAAAGGCCAGCGAAACGCCGTCCAGCGCGGTGGTGTCGCCATAGCGCTTGATAAGGGACTCGACCCGGATTTCGCTCATCTTTCGCCCACGGCAGCTGTGATGGCCGGCAATACGGTGGAAATCCGGCATTGGCAATGCAGGCGGCATCGATGCGGACCGGCGCCGATCTGCCGCGCCCGCGAACCGATTCTTCACCGCACTGAGGTCACATTTGCGAGTCAGAAGCCCGCAAAAGCAACTTTTCGGAACGAGCGGCGTTGCTCCGGCTGCGCCAGTTCGGGAGACAGGGAATGGACAGACTGCAATTCGAGGTGCCGGTGCGTATTGCGCCCGCGCCCGGCCTGCCGGTCGAGGAAATCTACGGCGTCGAGCAGGCGCTCGATTTTCTGCAGGATTGGCCGAAGCGCCGCCAGGGCAAGGTCTATGAAGCCGCGTTCAACGCCTGCTTCGGCGCGACTGTCGATGTCGCCAGCACCGAGGAAGCCTGCCGCGCCTTCGCGGCCTTCTGTCGTGTCAGCGGATTGCTGGCGAAGGACGCGATGTTTCCCGGCAAGCTCGGCAGCAGGGCAGGGACGTATCGCGAGGCGCGGGCTTAGAGCGCGTCGCAATCTTCCAGATTCGCTCCATCCGCTTTAGGTTTTGATTTTACGCATGTCTCTATCCCGAAACCGGTTCCCGCTTCGGGAGGCATGCTTTAGGGCCGGAAAACCGGACAATAACTCTCTCACGTTTCGAGTTGAAATGCGTTCGCCAATGCCGCCGGGCCGGCCTTGTCGGCACTCTGAAACAATCCTATGTTGTTTTACGGGGATGGAGTCCCCCAAAACCGCCCGATGAGGGCTGATGACTCCTGCAGCGTGGAAATGCGCGGCGGGAGTCGGACGAGTGAAAGACCGGCCCGCCATCGCGCGGGCTTTTTTGTTGCCGTTTCAGCGCCTGAGGCTGCTTGGGGAGAGGAGCGCGCGATGGAAAATGTGTGGCTGGTTTCGGCGGTCTGGTTGGGGCTGGCGCTGCTGGCTTCCGTCATCTCCATCCGGGTTGCGATGTCGGTCGCCCTCGTCGAGATCATCGTCGGGGCCGTCGCCGGCAATACGATCGGCCTTCACCTGACCGAATGGGTGAACTTTCTGGCAGGGTTCGGTGCGATCCTGCTGACCTTCCTGGCCGGCACCGAAATCGACGGCACTGTCGTGCGCAAGCACTTCCGATCGAGCATGTCGATCGGCGTCGTCGGATTTCTGGCGCCCTATATCGGCGTCCTGCTCTATGCCCACTACGCAATCGGCTGGCCCTGGCCGCAGGCCCAGATCGCCGGGATATCGCTTTCGACGACCTCCGTCGCGGTCGTCTATGCGGTCATGGTCGAGACTGGCTTCAACAAGACCGAGATGGGCAAGATCATCCTTGCCGCCTGCTTCATCAACGACCTCGGCACGGTGCTCGCTCTCGGCGTCGTCTTCGCCCATTTCGACTACTGGCTGGCGCTGTTCGGCGCCGTGACGGCAGTGGCTCTGTGGATGCTGCCCCGCTTCGCCCCGTGGTTCTTCGACCGGGTTGGCCATCGCGTCAGCGAACCGGAAACGAAGTTCATCTCGCTTGTCCTGCTCGGCCTTGGCGGGCTTGCCACTGTCGCGGGCAGCGAGGCGGTGCTTCCCGCTTACCTTGTCGGCATGGCGCTGGCACCCACCTTCCTCGCCGATCCGGAGCTGCCGCACCGGATGCGCATCATCGCCTTCACGATTCTCACGCCCTTCTATTTCCTGAAGGCCGGTTCGCTTGTCGATTTTCATGCCGTGATCTCGGCGGCCGGCCTGATCGCCACCTTTCTCGCGATCAAGATGGCCACCAAATTCGTCGGCATCCTGCCGCTCACCAAGGCTTTTCGTTTTGGCGCGCGCGAAGGCATGTACACCACGCTGCTGATGTCGACCGGGCTGACCTTCGGCACGATTTCGGCGCTCTTCGGTCTCACCAACCACATCATCGACCGAGAGCAGTACACGATCCTGGTGACGGCCGTGATCGGCAGCGCGCTGGTGCCGACGATCATCGCGCAGCGCTGGTTCCAACCGGATTTCAAGCCGATCGAAGGTGCTGCCCGCCCGGCACGGCCGGCGGAGGAGGAGGCCTGACATGTACGGCAGGATCCTCATCGCCAATGACGGTTCGGATGGAGCCGCCAAGGCGCTTGCTGTCGCTCTCAAGCTGGCTCACCGCCTCAAGGCCCCGCTTGCCATGATCTCGGTTGAGGAAATGCCGCATATCCCTGCGACGATCGACGAAGTCGTCGAGGACAGGCTCGATGAAGATCACCGCTACCAGCAAGTGATCGCGCAGGCGCAGTTTCACGCCAAGGCCGCCCAGGTGAAGCTCGAGGCCCATGTCGTCGCCGGCCATGCCGTGCCCTGCATCGTCGAATTCATCGAGCGCGGCGGCTTCGATCTTCTGGTGATCGGCTATATGGGCCATTCCGCCATCTACAACAGGCTGATCGGCAGCACGACGGATCGTCTGGTCGAACTCGCGCCTTGTCATGTGCTGGTCGTCAAATGAGAGAGATCATGTCCATTGGATCGATCATCGTGCGCGACAGGGACGCGGCCGGCAGCGGCGCAGGCCCGACGGGCGCCATGCAGGCCGAAGCGAAAAAACCCGAACCGCGTCCCGATCCGGCGCTCACGGAAAGCATCCTCGGCGGCGTGCCGGAAGAAGCCGGTGCCGAGCCGGCCTGTTTCACCGATCTCAATCTCGATCAGATCGTCGCGGCCGTGATCAATGGGCGTCAGGAATACAATCTGGTCCCGTTCTTCCGCGCCCCGCTCCTTCAGGCCGATGCCGTTCGCTACCGGCACGAGGTGTTCCGAGATCTTGAAGACGGCGCCGTGAGCGGGGCCGTCAGGCGGTTTGCGCAGCGCATGCGCGAGCTGCGCGAAACCCTCGCAAAGGCAGCCAAGCTCCACTACCGCTACCAGAAGGAGCGAGTGGTTCTCGATGCCGTGACGAGCTATTGCGAGGCCGCGACCGATCTTAGCGGCGATTTTTCCCAGGCGCGGTTGCAGTCGCGAGGGCTGATCGCATTCCGGGACTTCCTCGCCCGGCACACCTGTTCCAGCCAGTTCCTTGCCCTTCGCCGGGAGGCGATGCGGATCAAGGATGAGCTTTCGAACGTTCGCTACTGTCTTCACATCAAGGGCGGCCACATCAGGGTGCGCAAGCCGGAGAACGAAATCGATTACAGCGCGGAGGTGGAAAAGACCTTCGACAGGTTCAATCGCGGCGCCGTGAAGGACTATCTCGCCAACTTCTCCGATTTCTTCGAGATGAACCATATCGAGGCGGCCGTGCTTGGCATGGTGGCGCAACTCTATCCGCCGTTATTCGAGGCGCTGGACACCTTCTGCGCCGCGAACGCGACGTTCGTCGACCCGAAGATCAGCGCCTTCGACCGGCAGGCGCAGTTCTATCTCGCCTATCTGGACTACATTGCGCCGCTGCGTCGTGACGGGCTCGATTTCTGCTATCCCGAAGTCCTGAGCGGCGGCAAAGACATCTGCAGCACCGGCAGCTTCGATCTCGCTCTTGCGCAGAAGCTTCACGCCGAGAAAGCGGTCGTCGTCGGCAACGACTTTCATCTGAACGGCGCCGAGCGCATTTTCGTGGTGACAGGCCCGAACCAGGGCGGCAAGACCACCTTTGCCCGAGCCTTCGGCCAGCTGCACTACCTTGCGAGCCTCGGATGCCCGGTGCCCGGCAAAAGCGCCCGTCTCTTGCTGTTCGACCAGCTCTTCACCCATTTCGAAAAGGAAGAGGACGTTCGGTCCCTGCATGGCAAGCTGGAGGACGATCTGCTGCGTATCCACCAGATACTCCACGCGGCGACGGCAGACAGCATCGTCGTCATGAACGAGATTTTCACGTCCACGACCCTGCATGACGCGCTGTTTCTCGGCAGGGAGATAATGGAGCGGCTTTCCGGGCTCGATCTTCTGGCCGTCTGCGTCACCTTCGTCGACGAATTGAGCAGGCTGAATGAAAAAACGGTAAGCTTGGTCAGCACGGTCGATCCGAAGAATACAGTGCGGCGAACCTTCAAGATCGTCCGGCGACCCGCCGATGGGCTGTCCCACGCGATGGCAATCGCCAGCCGGCATCGCCTCGCTTATGGCGACCTAAGGAAAAGACTGGCGCCATGAAGTGCTTCCTCCTCTTCAGGGACAAGGACTTCAGCCGCGACGACGAACCGCCCTGGCAAACGCAGGCGCTTGCGCAGGATCTCGAGCTGGGCGCCCTGTTCGCGGCGATGGCGGACAAGGACAAGGTCCTGGAAGAGGTGGCTCGAAGGGTCGTCGTCGCCCCGCTGGAAGGCGAGGAGGCGATCCTATTCCGGCAGGAAATCCTGCGGGATTGCCTGAACAATGCGGAGCTGACCCGCGAGCTCTACGCTCTCGCCGTGGAGACGATCGAAAGCGAGAAGAAGAACCATTGGGGCCTCCTGATGGGCTATCCCGACACCGTTCTGCGCCGGTCCGTCGAGGTACTGACCATGTTCGTCTCGCGCCTGCGCAAGCTGAGGTCGATCGCCGAAAAGCAGGCGTCCTGCTTCAAATCTGCCGGTTTTCAGGGCTTTTTCGCCATGATCCGCGCCGAGCTGGACGCCGAGTACTTCGCTGAAATCCAGTACCATCTCAAGCAGTTGAAGCTGAATGACGGCGTGCTGATGAGCGCCGAATTGCAGGCCGGAAACAAGGGCGGCAATTATGTGCTTCGCAAGCCTCTCGATATCGACCGAAGCTGGTGGAAGCGCCTGTTCGTCAAGGGGCCGCCCGTTTTCACCTATCAGCTCCATCCGCGCGATGAGCAAGGCGCACGGGCGCTGTCGGAATTGCAGGATCGCGGCGTGAACCTGGTTGCCAACGCGCTTGCCCAATCAAACGATCATATTCTGAGCTTCTTCACCCAGATGCCGACGGAGCTGGCGTTCTACATCGGATGCCTCAACCTGCATGAGCGCCTGGCCGGGATCGGCGTGCCCATCTGCTTTCCGATCGTTTCCGGCGCCGGCGGCGATCGGCATTCCGTCGAACAGCTCTGTGATCCGTGCCTGGCCCTGAACAGCAGTCAGCCAGTGGTCGGCAACGACCTTCATGCCGACGGCAAGAATCTCATCATCATCACCGGCGCCAACCAAGGCGGAAAATCGACCTTCCTGCGCGCCATCGGCCTGGCTCAATTGATGATGCAAGCCGGCATGTTCGTGGCGGCAACGGCCTTCCGCGCCAACATCGCTCGCGGCGTCTTCACCCATTTCAAGCGCGAGGAAGACACCACCATGAAAAGCGGCAAGCTTGATGAAGAGCTCGGCCGAATGGACGAGATCGTCGACCATGTCGCTTCCGGCTCCTTGATGCTCTTTAACGAGTCCTTTGCAGCCACAAATGAGCGCGAGGGCTCCGAGATCGCGAGGCAGATCGTCGAGGCCCTGACCGAGACCGGGGTCAAGGCCTACTTCGTGACGCACCTTTTCGAATTTGCCCATGGTCTCCACGAACGCAACCTGCGAAATACGATGTTTCTGCGCGCCGAAAGGCGAGAGGACGGCGCAAGGACCTTCAAGCTGACAGAGTCAGCTCCATTGCAAACGAGCTTCGGCCAAGACCTGTACGATGAAATATTTTGGAGAGCGCATACATAGAAAGCAACGGTGCGTGCCAGCGCAAGCCTAGGCGAGGGCGGCAGTCCGTCTCAACCGCTTGGGAGGAGATCATGCAGATACCGAGCCAGGCTATGCTTCTACGCATCTTCATCGGTGAGGATGACCGAGGTCCCGGCCATCCACTTTACGAGTCAATCGTGCTGCAGGCCCGCGAGATGCATCTCGCGGGCGCGACGGTACTGCGTGGCGGGATGGGTTTTGGCCACTCCAGCCGCCTTCACACCGCCAAAATTCTTCGGCTTTCGCTGGATTTGCCTCTCGTCGTCGAGATCGTCGATAGCGAGGAAAAGATCAACGCGTTTCTGCCGGTCTTGGAAGGCATCATGCCGAGCGGTCTGGTGACGCTGGAGAAAGTTCAGGTTCTGCAATACGGGCCAAGCGGCGGGTAGGAGCATCTTTCTGCCAAGCACCACTTGGGTAAATGCCGGGCCAAGCCCTGCTTAAGAAGGGCCCATCGCATGGCTCTGCTTGCGATAGGGTCAGCCCTGTTCCGTTCGAATCCGCAGGAGGGCGATCGTGCCGGTGCCCATCAGCACAGCAGCGGCACCGAACCCGACGATCGGCGAAACCGCGCTCCACAACACGCCGACCGACGTGCTGGAGACGAATTTCGCCGCGCCGTTGACGGTGCCGAGCGCGCCGTAGCTGGTTGCGAGCGTGTCCTGGCTCACCATTTCGGCGGTCACAGTCGGTTCCAGTGCCTCCTGAACCGCGACATAGAGGCCGGCGACGAGGAAAATTCCCGTGAGTAGCGCCAAGCTTTCGGCTCCTGCAAAGGCAAGCGCGGTCAGAGCGGCGGTAAGAACGCCCAACGCGTAGCCGATGACCAGCATATTGCGATGGCCGAACCGATCGGCAAGCGCGCCAATCGGATAAGATGTCACCACCTGAACGACGTTCCGCCAGACGTAGAGCAGGCCCGCCAGCTGGGCGGCCTTGATGACGCCCAGGGAAGGTGTGAGCAACTGCGTCGCCGCCAGGATCAGCAGGCTGTGTGAGAAATCGCCGATACCGAAGATGCCGACCGCCGCAAGATAGCGTTTAAAGCGTGCCGGCAGGTCACGCAGTGTCGAGAAGAACTTCAGTTCCGGATTGGGTGACTTCTCGGGATCCCTGACCAGGACCAGAAAGGCGAGTACCGCGAGCACCCCGGGAATGAGGGTGAGCCAGAATACCATGCGAAAAGGTCCGGCGGCATTTTCCCAACGCAGGCTCTGTGCCCAGCCAAGCAGGAAGACGCCGAGAAGCGGCCCGGCCACCGCGCCAATGGTGTCCATGGCGCGATGGAAGCCGAACGCCCGGCCACGGGTTTCGGGCGTGATCGCCTGCACCATGATCGCATCGCGCAGGGGACCTCTCAGGCCCTTTCCGAACCAGGACACGATACGGCCAAGCAGGATGACCGGCCATCCGGCCGCAAGCGCAATGAACGCCTGCCCGAGCGGCGTCATGCCGTAACCAACCAGCACCAGGAATTTCCGATGGCCGAATTTGTCGGCGACGTAGCCGCTGACCATCTTGGTGAAGCTTGCGATGGCATCCGCAATACCCTCGATGACGCCGAGGGCTGCTGCTGGAATGCCGAGAACAGCAAGGAACCCCGGAAGGATCACTGTCGTGGTCTCGTAGCAGAAGTCGCCGAGCGCGCTTGTCACGCCGGCTCCGGCGATCGTCTGGTTGAGCCAGCCTCCGGGCCCGGGGCTGGGAACGGGTGCCTTGATGTTCGGGGTCATATCCATTGGACTCCCTGTCCGCCGGCTCTCGCCATGGCGTCGAAGGTGCTTTGGGCACTGACGTCGGGCAAGCTTTAGCAAGTCTTGATCGCAAGATTCAGCCGCCGAACGACACGCCGCGATAGCGCATACCCACCTGCACGCCGCGCACGATCACGCGCGACAGGATTTCCATGTCCAGCGGCATTTGCGGACGCCACACGTCGAGCAGGAGCGCGACGCGGGGCTGATCCGAATTGTTCATGACCTCGTGCTCGAACGTGTCGTCCCAGAGCATGCACTCGCCGTCGGCGATGCGCCTTTCCTCGTGATTGATCATCATGATCGTTGCCGGACGGCCGTCCGGTTGTTTAGGGATAACCAGGCCGAGATGGAACCGCATGATGCCGCGAAAGGGCCCGCGGTGCGGCGGAATATGCTTGCGCGGGGCGAGGAACGAGACAGCCGCCGATTTGACTTCGGGGCACTCCTTAAGCAGCCGGCTCAGGACCGGCATGCGCGCGAGGTTTTCCGGGACCGTCATGTCATAGGCTTTGAGCACGAACATGCGCCAGTCGAGACCATCATTGGCCGAGATATCGGCCTGCTCCGGCATGATGTCGTGGAAGCGCGGCGCCTTGTTCAGCTTTGCCGCCAGGGCCTCATCGCGAATATCTTGCCAGGCGGCGGCGAACTTCGCGGCATTGGGAAAATGCGTGCCGGCATCAAGAATGGCTGGTGCATCTATGCGCTTTTCATAGATACGGCGGACCAGATTGGTTCCAAGATCGTAGGCGCCTGACATCTCATTACCTCAACGAGGCTGTTATATAGTGGGATATTGTTTGCGGCCATGGCTCACGGAGATTTGTACGGGTCGTCAACAGGCGAATAGACATCGTGCGCCCAGGTCCACTGGTCTCGTCTCATTGGGTCTTCGATGCCAGGCGCGGCCCGGTGTCGACATCGATGATTTCGGGCCTGGCCGTGTCGATCGCGCCGTCCCAGCCGCCGCCGAGCGCCTTGTTCAGGACGATATAATCGGTGGCGATCGAGACTCGGCTTTGCAGGACGGAATCGTCGGCGGAATAGGCTGAACGCTCGGCATCGAGCACGTCGAGAAGGTTGGCCTCGCCAGCCTTGTAAAGCGTTCTTTCAAGCCGCGCGGCATCGCCGTAGGATTTCGCGGAGGAGGCGAGCTTGCCGTTTCTGATGCGCTCCTGCGACATTGAAACGGTGGCGTTTTCCACGTCTTCCAGCGCCGTCAGCACCGCGGCCTTGTAGGCGACGAAATACTGGTCGCGCTGAGCCTTGGCGACGTCGACGGCCGCCCGCAACTGGCCGCCGTTGAACAATGGCACGCTGAGCGTGGGGCCAAAGGACCAGCCGATGGTGGAGTTCTTGCCGAGATCGCCGAGCTTGAGAGATGTGGTGCTGATGTCGCCGGTCAGGCTGACACTCGGATAGCGCGCGGCCTCGGCCTGGCCGATCTTGGCGGTCGACTGCGCATATTGCCGCTCGGCCACGCGCACGTCCGGGCGGGTGAGCAGAATGTCGGCCGGGATACCGGTCGGGATCGGCAGGCGCGGCGCCGGGATCGGTGTTGCGCGCTTCAAGCGCTCGTTGAGGGCGGCCGGCGGCCGCCCGGTCAGCACGGAAAGGCGATGCACGGCCTCGGCATAGCTCGCTTCCAGGCTCGGAACGCCGGCTTCCGTGCTGCTCGCCTGTCCTTCCGCCTTGGCGACATCCGCCGCGGTCGCCGAGCCGGCCAGAGCCATGGTGCGGGTGAGCTGGGCTGTCTGCCGCTGCGATGCGGCGGAGCGTCGGGCAAGCGCTATGCGCGCCTGGTAGCCGCGCGCCTGGACGTAGTTTGAGGTCACATCGCCAACCAACGTGAGAAGGGTCGAACGCAGTTCCTCTTCGGAAGCGTCCAGCCCGTAGCTCGCCGCCTCGACTCCCCTGCGGTTGGCGCCGAAGAGGTCTAGTTCCCAGCTGGAATCGAAGCCCGCCTGATATTGGCTATAGGTCTCGCTGGCTGCGGTGCCGGCGGACGTCGCCGAAACCCTGTTGCGGGTGGCGGAGGCCGATCCGTCGGCGGACGGGAGCAATGTGCCCACCGATTGGCGGTAGCTCGCCCGCGCCTCGCGGATCTTGGCCCTGGCGCTTGCAACATCGAGATTGCCGGCGACTGCTTCGTCCACAAGCGCGTTGAGCTCGGGATCGCGCAGGCGCTGCCACCATTTCGACAATTGCGCAGGCTTGGCCGGCTTCGCCGCCTTCTGCCCGCTCCAGCTTGCCGGCATCGCCAGCAGAGGCTTCTGGTAATCCGGACCGACGACGCATCCCGAGAGCAGGGCAGCGGCAAACGCGGGCAAAAAGAGTCCCTTCGCGGTCGCGAGACCGCGTTCAAAATCAAACATTTGAGAGAAGCCTTTATTCCGGAGTGGCTGTCGCTTGTGTCCCGCCCGAATTCTGCTTGGCAGCCCTGCCTTTGAAGATGCGGCGCACCGTGACGAACAACAGCGGCACAAGGAATACGCCGATCACGGTCGCCGCGATCATGCCGCCCATGACGCCGATGCCGACCGAGTTCTGCGCGCCGGACCCCGCGCCGCTGGCGATCGCAAGCGGGGTGACGCCGAGAATGAAGGCCAGCGACGTCATCAGGATCGGCCGCAGGCGTTGTCGCGCCGCTTCCAGCGTCGCTTCGACCAGCCCCATGCCGGCAGACTGCCGCTCGATGGCGAACTCGACGATGAGAATGGCGTTCTTGGCCGCGAGCCCGATGGTGGTGAGCAGTCCGACCTTGAAATAGACGTCGTTGGTCTGGCCGAAGAGAGTGGCCGCCGCCAGCGCGCCGAATATGCCGATCGGCACCGACAGCATGACGGCGAACGGGATCGACCAGCTTTCATAGAGCGCGGCGAGGCAGAGGAAGACGACGAGCGCCGAGATCAGATACAGCGACATCGCCTGGTTGCCGGACAGCCGCTCCTGATGCGACAGCCCGGTCCATTCGTGCGAATATCCTGCGGGCAGTTGCGCGACCAGCCTGTCGATCTCGTCCATGGCCGCGCCCGAGCTCTGGCCGGCGGCCGCGGCGCCCTGGATCTCGACCGCCGCCGAGCCGTTATAGCGTTCGAGGCGGGGCGACCCATAGGCCCAGTGGCTGGACGTGAAGGCCGAGAACGGCACCATGGCGCCGCCGGAGTTGCGGACCTGCCATTTGTCGAGATCTTCCGGCTGCATGCGGAAGTCCGGGTCCGACTGAAGATAAACCGGCTTCACCCGCCCGCGATCGATGAAGTCGTTGACGTAGTTGCTGCCCCAGGCGGTCGAAAGCGTGTTGTTGATGTCGGCGAGGCCGATGCCCAGCGCGCTCGCCTTTTCCTGGTCGATGTCGACCGAGAATTGCGGCTGATCCTCCTGGCCGTTGGGCCGGGTGTTGGCGAGCAGCGTGCTCTTCGCGGCCAAGCTCAGAAGCTGGTTGCGTGTCTGGATCAGCGCCTGGTGGCCGGCGCCGTTGACGTCCTGCAGGTAGAAATCGAAGCCGTTGGTGTTGCCGAAACCCTGGATGGCGGGAGGCGCGAGCGCAAAGACCTGTGCGTCCCTGATCTTGGAGAAAGCGCCCATGGCGCGGCCGGCCACTGCTTTCGCGGCGAGCGCCGGTGTCTTGCGCTGGTCGAAATCCTTCAGCCGCACGAAGTCGATGCCGACATTCTGCCCGGCGCCGCCGAAGCCGAAGCCGGAAGCGGTGAACACGCCGTCGACCGCGTCCTTCTCTTCGTTGAGATAATGGTCGGTCACCTTGGCGAGCACGCGCTCAGTGCGATCCTGGGTCGCGCCGACGGGCAGCGAGGCGCTGGTGATCAGGATGCCCTGATCCTCCTCCGGCAGGAACGAGCTCGGCAGGCGGGCGAACATCCAGCCCATGGCGATGACGATGGCCAGGAACACGGCAAGGAAGCGCCACGGGCGGTTGATGATGCCATGCGAGCCGTCGCGGTAGGCGATCGTGCCGCGGTCGAAGAGGCGGTTGAACCAGCCGAACGGACCCCTTTGCGTCGCGTGATCCTTGGCGGGGCGCAGGATCGTCGCGCACAGCGCCGGCGTCAGCACAAGTGCCACCAGCACCGAGAGCACCATGGCCGAGACGATGGTGACCGAGAATTGCCGGTAGATGATGCCGGTGGAGCCGCCGAAGAAAGCCATCGGCACGAACACGGCCGACAGCACGGTGGCGATGCCGATCAGGGCGCCGGTGATCTCGTTCATCGATTTGCGCGTCGCCTCTTTCGGCGGCAGGCCTTCCTCCTGCATCACGCGCTCGACATTCTCGACCACGACGATGGCGTCGTCGACGAGCAGGCCGATGGCCAGAACCATGGCGAACATAGTGAGCGTGTTGATCGAATAGCCGAAGAAGGAGAGCACGCCGAATGTGCCGAGCAGCACCACCGGCACGGCGATCGTCGGGATGATGGTGGCGCGCAGGTTCTGCAGGAACAGCAGCATCACCAGGAACACCAGCACGATCGCTTCGGCGAGCGTCTTCACCACTTCCTGGATCGACAGGCGCACGAAGGGCGAGGTGTCGTACGGGTAGACGACCTCGACGCCTTGCGGGAAGGTCGAGCTCAGGCGGTTGATGGTCGTGCGCACCGCCTCGGCGGTGCTGATGGCGTTGGCGCCGGTCGCCAGGTTGACGGCGACGCCGGCGGCCGGCTTGCCGTTGTAGTGGGCTTGGGTGGTGTAGCTTTCGGCGCCGATCTCGACCTTGGCGACATCGTTCAGGCGCACCAGCGAGCCGTCGGTGTTGCTCTTGAGGATGATGTTGCGGAACTGTTCGGGGGTCTGCAGCCGGCTCTTGGCCGTCACCGTGGCGTTGAGCTGCTGGCCTTTGCGCGCCGGCAGGCCGCCGAGCTGGCCGGCCGAAACCTGCGTGTTCTGTGCCTGGATCGCGGTGGCGACATCGGTCGGCATCAGCGCGTATTGCGCTAATTTATCGGGGTCGAGCCAGATGCGCATGGCATAGCCGGAGCCGAAGAGCTGCGTCGAGCCGACGCCTTCGACGCGCTTCAGCGTGTCGTTGACGGTAGCGTCGACATAGTCGGCGAGGTCGGTCGAGTTCATCTTGCCGTCGGTGGAGACGAAGCCGATGACCATCAGGAATCCGGTCGAGGATTTGGAGACGGTGATGCCGTTGCTCTGGACGACCTGCGGCAGCTGCGACTGAACCAATTGCAGCTTATTTTGCGTCTGCACCTGCGCGGTGTCGGGATTGGCGGCGCTGGTGAAGGTCAGCGTGATCGAGGCCTGGCCGGTCGAGGTCGAGGTCGCCGTCATGTAATCGAGATTGTCGATGCCGGTCATGCCCTGCTCGATGACCTTGGTCACCGAGTTCTCCACTGTCTGGGCGTCGGCGCCGGGGTAGGTGGCGCTGATGTTGACCGTGGTCGGCGCGATCTGCGGATATTGCGAGATCGGCAGCGATTGCAGCGCGAGCAGGCCGCCCAGCATGATCACGATGGCGATCACCCAGGCGAAGATCGGCCGGTTGATGAAGAAGCCGGACATCGCTCAGTTCCCGGTTGCGCCAGAGGCGGGTTGCTTCGCCGCGCCGGCGGCGCTGCCGCCCGCGGGCGCGGCCGAGGCGGAGCTCTGCTCGCGATCCTTGATCTCGCCGGTCGTTTCGTCGATCGTCACCTCGACCGCTGTCGCGTCGCCGCCGGCGCGCACCAGCTGCAAGCCCTCGACGATGACGCGGTCGCCGTCGCCGACGCCGGAATCCACCAGCCAATTGTTGCCGATGCTGTTGCGCACGCTGAGCGTACGCTGCTCGACCTTGCCCTGGGCGTTGACGACCATGGCCGTCGCCTGGCCCTTGGGGTCGCGGGTGACGCCGCGCTGCGGCACCAGGAAGCTGTTTTGGGCGACGCCTTCCTCGACGATGGCGCGCACGTACATGCCGGGCAGGAGCAGCCGGTCGGGATTGGGGAACTGGGCTCTGAGCGCGAAGGTGCCGGTCGACTGGTCGACATTGGCGCCGGCGAATTCCAGCTTGCCGTTCTGCGGGTAGATGGTGCCGTTGTCGAGCTTCAGCTTGACGCTGACATTGGCACCGCTGAACTTCAGCCGGCCTTCGTTGATCGCCTGGCGCAGATTGAGCAGGTTGGTGCTCGACTGCGTGACATCGACATTGATCGGGTCGAGCGAGCGAATGGTGGTCAGCACCGTTTCCTGGTTGGCTGTGACCAGCGCGCCCGGCGTCAGTGTCGATTTGTCGATCCGGCCGGCGATCGGCGCGCTGATCGAGGTGCGATTGAGGCTGATGCGCGCGGTTTCGACGCCGGCCTTGGCAGACGCCACATCGGCTTGAGCCTGCGCCAATGTCGCTGCAACATCGTCATAGTCCTGCTTCGAGACCACATGCTGGGTCAGCAATCCGGAGTAGCGGTCGAACTTGGCTTGCGCGGTGGAGACCGCCGCTTCGGCCCTCTGCTGGGCGGCAACTGCGCTGTCATAGGCGGCCTTGTAGCTTGCCGGATCGATGAGGTAGAGCGGCTGTCCCGGCACCACCTCGGCGCCTTCCTGGAACAGGCGCTGCTGGATGATGCCGTCGACCTGCGGGCGCACCTCGGCGATGAGCGAGGCCGCCGTGCGGCCCGGCAGCTCGGCGGTGATCGCAACCGATTGCGGATGCAGCGTGACGACGCCGACCTCGGGCCTGCCGACGCCTCCCATGCCGGGTGGCACCTGGCTCTTTTCCTGCGAGCAAGCCGCCAGCAGAAGCGTGGCGCCAAGCATCGCCGAAATTGTCAGCCGGTGTGTCCGTCGGAGAGGCTTGCTGAAAGGAATACGCATGTCTGATCATCTTTCGCTGGATTTGCGGCGGAGGATGGTTGCTGCACGATAGGCCCCCCTATCGATCGAGGGGAGCATCGGTATCGACGGGCAGAGGCGAGGCCGAGCATGACGGAAGGAAGCGCTCATCGCCGGCGCACCGACCGGCCACCGCGTCCCGGCGTCGAGCGATGTGTCGAAGCGGCTCATCTCGCGCTCCTTCTTTACAGCCAGGAAGCGCTCGACGCCACCGTCGAACGCGCGGCTGCGACGTTCACCACGGCAGTATGCCGATCGGTGGCGATAAGCCAAGCGCTTTGCCGGTCGTCCGCATTCCGTACTACCGATTGGGGCGCAGTTGCTCGATGGGACAAGGGGCTCACGCGATTTTCTGATCATGATTCTCGACGCTTGCCGATGGGATCGGCAGCGAGAGGCGATAGCCCTGGAAGCTCAGTCGGATCGCGCTCTTCATCGTAACAGCCGGTAAGGTCGGCCGCAGCGCATGCCGCCCGAGAGGGAAAACCGGAGCGATCGACGCGGTCAGCCGCAGCATCATCAGGGCTTCCCACATCATAATGCGCTCCGTGCTTGCTGGCGGTCGCGCGGACGCGCCCGCCAATTCGCAAAAAGTACCGGCCGGCCCTTGAACGGGTGGGGTCAGGGGAGCCGGCCGGCGCAGCCGGTCAGAGTTGCTCGCCACTCCGGGGTAGGGGTGGAGGGAGTTGTCCGCCGTGATCGGGCAGACCTCCGGGGCCGGCTGCGTCCGGCGGATCGCCCCATGGACCGGGGGGTGGGCCGTGCGGTCGATCCGCCAAAGCAAGTATTTCGAGCTGTTCGGGCGTCAGCTTGGCCCGCAACACAGTGATGGAGTCCTTGAGCTTGGCGGCGGAGGCGGCGCGCTTGGTCACCTCGTCGGCCAGCTTTTCCTGGAAGGCGAAGGGGTCGCGCTTTGCCTCATCCGGCTTGCCACCGGCGGCATCGTCCGGCCCACGGCCGGCCGGGCCGAAATCGGGCCGCGGCGGCGGCGCCAGCACCGCTTGCAGCGCGCTGGTATAGTCGCGCCAGGCGTCGAGCTGCTCGGAGCGGATGCCGATCCGGGTTTCGAGCGCGGCGAGCCGGGCGGCAAGAAACTCCGGCGGCGGACCCATGCGGCGCGGGCCGAAGTCCTCGGGGCCGTGCCGCATCGCCCAACGCTGGCCGTGCCACGGCATCGGGCCGGGGCCAGAGTCGGGGCCTGCGTCGTCCTGCCGGCCGATTGCCGGCGGCTCGTCACCGGGTGATGCGCCCGGCTGCGGCTGCGCGGCGAGCACGGGGTGGATGGCCGCGACCGAGAAGAGGCCAAGCGCCAGAAGTCTGCTTCGCATGACATGATCCTTTCCTGCATGCTTCGGATGCCGGAAGGATAGGAAGCGTCTTTTGCCGCATTGCTTCGGCGCGTTGCCGAAGGTTTCCGGAAAAAGGAGATTTGTTTCCGAATGTTTCCAGCGGCTTTGCGGAAACGTTCCGTTGCAATTTTGCGTGCCGCTTGGCGGCATCGCTCCCTATAATCACGGACGAAAAGGCAAGCGGGCAAAGAATGCAGGCACAATCCCACATCCTTGTCGTCGACGACGATCGCGAGATCAGGACGCTGCTCGGGCGTTATCTCGACGGGCAGGGCTTTCGCGTGTCGGTGGCGGCCGACCGGCGCGAATGCGAGCAGAAGCTCGGCTCGGGCCAGTTCGACCTCATCGTGCTCGACGTCATGCTGCCCGACGGCTCCGGTCTCGACATCTGCCGGAGCCTACGGGACCGCAAGCCGCACATTCCCGTCATACTGCTGACGGCGCTGAAGGAAGATGTCGACCGCATCATCGGGCTGGAACTCGGCGCCGACGATTATCTCGGCAAGCCGTTCAATCCGCGCGAGCTCTCGGCCCGCATCCGCGCCGTGCTCAGGCGCTCGGCGCCCGAGGAGACCGTCCCGCCCAAGGTGCGTGTCTACCAGTTCGCCGGGTACCGGCTGGAGCCCGACACGCGCAAGGTGATGAACGCCGATGGCGCGCTGATCGATCTTACCGGCGCCGAGTTCGACCTGTTGCAGGTCTTTCTCGACCGGCCGGGACGGCTGCTCTCGCGTGACCAACTGCTCGACCTGACGCAGGGGCGCGAGCGCGAGCCGCTCGACCGGTCCGTCGACGTGCTGATGAGCCGGCTGCGCCGGAAGTTCGCCGAGGCGGGCGAGGAGAACCTGTTCAAGACCGTGCGCAATGGAGGCTATCAGTTGACGGCGCGGGTCGAGACGACGGAGTACCGCGCCCCGACAGCGGAGACCGGGGCATGACCTCGCTGCGCCGGCGGTTGATCATCCTACTGGTCGTTTCGATCCTGGGTGTCGTCGGGCTCGCCACCTTCGTCGCGGTCAAGGTGCTTGGCGGGCCGTCGCCCGAACTGATCATGGGGCCGCTCGCCCACCAGATCCAATACATGGTGCAACTGGTTCCCGGCCATGCGCCGAACTCAAGCGACGCGCCCGTCATCGTGAAGGATCTCCCGGCCGACGGTTCCGAGGACCGCAAGCACACAAAGGTGCTGAACGAGATCCTGCGTCACGAGGGGCTCAATATTTCGGCCGTGGTCAGCCGCAAGGCCGGCGGACCGGGAATGGTCGCCTCGGTCGAGCTGCCCGACCATCGCTGGATGATCGTCGATGTGCCCGATTTCGGCCCGCCGCGCGATGTCTGGTACGGGCTGGTGGGCTGGATGGTGCTGATCGTGCTCGGGGCCACGCCGGTGTCGATCTATTTCACCGGCGTGCTGGTGCGGCCGCTGGAAATGCTCGAAGCCGCCGTCAGCAAGATCGGCTCGGACGGCGTGCTGGCGACCTTGCCGGAAAAAGGCCCGGCCGAGGTAAGGGCTACCGCCCATGCGCTCAACGAGCTGTCGGCAAGATTGAGGATGGCGATGGAAAGCCGCATGCGGCTGGTGGCGGCGGCCGGCCACGATCTCAGGACCCCGATGACCAGGATGCGGCTCCGTGCCGAGTTCCTCGAGGAGGATCGCGAGAAGTGGCTGAGCGACCTCGACGAGCTCGACCGCATCGCCGACAGCGCCATCCGCCTGGTGCGCGAGGAGGTCAACCAGGACACGGTCGAGCCGGTGGAACTGGACAGGCTGGTCCGCGATATCGAGGTCGAGATGGCCTCGCTCGGCCATGCAGCAGCGATCGACCATCTCGATCATGTGTCGGTCAAAGCCGGCGCGCTTGGCTTGCGTCGGGCGCTGCGCAACCTGATCGTCAACGCCGCCACACATGGCAAGAGCTGCAGCATCGCGCTTGCGGGGCGGGGCGGCCAGGCGGTCCTCACCATAGCCGACCGCGGCCCCGGCATTCCGCCGGACCTCCTCAACAAGGCCTTCGAGCCGTTCTTCCGGGTCGATCCGGCGCGCACGCAATTCATTCCGGGCGCTGGGCTGGGGCTTGCGATCGCGAAGGAGATCATCGAACGCTACGGCGGAACGATCACACTGGAGAACAGGCAGGGGGGAGGATTGCTGCAGACGGTGGTGTTTGCCACAACCTGACGTCATTGTTCGTCCTTGGGCAATTCCAGGCTCTTGACGCGGGCTTTCAACTGCTTTTTCAAAACTTCGCTCGCTGCATCGTGACCGCGCCACCGTTGCGGAGCGGCGTCGCAAGATGCGAATTTGGCGATAAGATGTTTTGCGAGGACGCCACCATGCCCATACGCAAGATTGCGTTTTGCACGGCAGCGATGATCGTTGCCGCCACAAATTTCGCCGATGCGCGGCCTGACACACGCAAGATGACCTGCGCTGAGACCCAGGCGCTGATCCAAAGCCGGCATGCGGTGGTGCTGACCACGGGGGCGAGCACATATGAGCGTTATGTCCGCCAGTACGGCAATGAGTGCGATGCTCCCTACGTCCCGATGGTCAACTATGTCCCGGTCCGTGACGGTAAGTGCATGGTCTATCGGTGCGAAGAGCCGGCGCCAATGGTTCCGGATTGATCGGGCGCCCCATTTCTCTCTGCAGGATGGCCGCTACCTTTTTCGGTCGTCAACCCAGGCTGGCTCGATCAACGGCATGCCTTTCGCCACAGAGCGCGCGCTGCCTCTTACTTGACCTTCTTAATCTCCGGGCCTGCCGGCTGGTCGGTCGCCGGAGCCGGCGTGCAATCCTGCCCTTTGCACTCCAAAGCCGGGTCGTCCTGCGGCGGCAGGCAATTCTGCCCCTCGCAGTGGATGACCGGCTGCTGTTGTTGCGCGGCGTCGCCGTTCGACTGGGCAGGCTGATCCTCCGCGCGGACGGGCTGCGCCCCGGCGAGGCCGGTCATTGCCGCGCATAAGAACGCTGTCCGAAGCAGGTTCATTCGCGCCTCCATGGCTGGGAGCGTGAAGAACAAGGTTACATCGTCGGGTTGAGGTCGGCATCCCAGCCCTACGAACGACGTTAACGGGACGTTTCCGACCAAGGAACGCTCGCTTCGTGCGGGCTGAAGCTCCTCGATGCCCGTCGTGACAGTAGGTTCTGGCTAAAGGGCGATGTTCGCCCAGCTTGACATTGGATGGCGATGCCCGGTCAATCGCGTCCAGGGAGGAAAACATGGTCATTCGTTTCTGGCGGGCCGTCGCCGGCTCCGACGAGGTGCTTGATGCCTATGCGGATCACCTGCAGCGGACGACGTTCGTTGAGATGGCCGAACTTCCCGGGCATCTCGGCGCGACGCTGGCGCGCAAGGTGAGGGGGACCGACAACGAGCTCGTCGTCATGAGCTTCTGGGCGGACATGGATTCGGCGGCGCATTTCATCAAAGGCGATTTCGACGACGCCGTCGTCAAGCCGAGCACCCAGAAGCTGCTCAAATCCTTCGATCTCAAGGTTGAGTTTTTCGAGACAATTGTCTCGACTGGTATCGTTGGCGGGTATGATCAGCTGGTACGCCCAAGGGGAATCGAACCCCTGTTACCGCCGTGAAAGGGCGGTGTCCTAACCGCTAGACGATGGGCGCGCTCAGACGAAGCGGCTTATAATTGCGTTGTTCGCAACCGGCAACCCATCCGCAGCCACATGCGACAACTTTTTTCATGGCGCCGTGAAACGTGCGGCTTTGGATGAGAAAAGTGCGTGCGCGCGTGCGGATGCGGCCGAAGGGCGGGCAGGCTCAGCCGTCCTCGCCACCGCCGCTGTGGCGACGGCAGCGCCAGTTCCAGTCGCGCTCGGGGCCGACGTCGACATGGACGGATTCGGTGTGGCAGTAGGTGCCGACGCCGCCGCGGCCCGGCATCGTGCGGACATAGTTCGCCAGCTCCCACTTCGACACGCCGGGCACCTGGATGTCGGCGGCGGCGCAGTACATGTGCAGCGAGTTCTTGGCGCCGTTGGCGCGGCGGTTGCGCGAGGGATCGCGATAGCCGGAGGTGACGACCATCTTGCGGCCGAAATGGCCCTCGATCGTCTTCAGCACCCGTACCAGCGACGGTTTCAGGCAGGCGACGTCGACGCTTTCGTTCTGCTTCAAAAGGCCGTTCGGCGCGAGCCTGGCCATGCCGGCGGCCGACGCCACCTGGTAGGAGCCGCCGCCCTCGTCCTCGTTGAGGTCGACGTCGCTCTCGTCGTCTATGCCGGACTTGCGCTTGATCTCGAACAGCGCGGTCTGGCGCACGCCGGGAAGGGCATCGGCACCGGTGATGTGATAGCTCGGATCGTCCAGCGAGGCGAGTTGCACTGGTTTTGCGGCCGGCGTCGCGGAAGCCAGCTCAACGATCGGCTTGGCGGGAGCCGCCGGGGCGGTCGCGGTCTTGGCCTGCGCCGCGGTCTGTTCGGAACGCGCATTGTTGATCAAGGGGGCAGGTGCCGCCGAAGCCGGCGTGGTGCTGAACAGCGAGGCAAACAGGCTCTTCTTCGGCGCGGCGATCTGCGGCTGCGCCGGCTCGCCCGCGGTCACATAGACGCCGTTGCTCATGGTCTGCGTGGTCGCCTGCGCCTTTGAGGCGATGGCGGCGGCATCGCCGGCGGCGACCTGCTGGGCGACACTTTGCGTCTGTTCCGCCGTCTGCGCCGGCTGAACCAGCGGTTGCGGCGTGCTGCCGGCAATCGCGGTGGAGCCCGCCGGCACGGCGACGGCCGGGAAGGCGGCGGCTTGCGGCCGCGTCTCCGGCACATAGGCGACCTTCTCGGGCAAAGGCGTGTCGCCTTCGCTCATCACGGTTGATGCCGCCTCAGTCGGCGCCGATGCCTGCGGCGTCGAATCGGCCGCGGTCGCTGTCTTGGCGCCGGACGTCGCGCTCATTTGGGTCGCGGTTGAATTGTAGGCGGGCGAAACGACCGACATCGTCGGGTCGCCGGTCGACGTGCAGGAGGCCAGCAGCACGGAGAAAAGCGCTGCCGTGATGCTGCGGCTTTCCCTTCGTGCAAGACGCCAACCTACTGATTTCAAAATAAATTCCCCCTCAGTATCCGGTCGGTTCGTTATCGCCGCGCCACTCCAGCATCGCGCCGCGATAGCCCTCCTGTTCCCAACCGGAAACGGGATATGTGTCGAATCTGCAAGCCTCGGAATTAATCTGCGTCGGAAGGTGATTTGAGGCCGCCGAACGATTGACGCCACCATTTCGCCCTGTTTTGGCGGCCCGTCAACTCACCAGACATTACAGTCCGTTACACACGTACCTTGACATAGGTGCCCGGCGCATCTCCCAAGGTTTTCATACGCTTGCCGGGTTTGCGGGCGGGTACGTGGATGTTGTCCTGGTTCTCGATCCAGTGCTGCCAGTGCGTCCACCAGGATCCTTGATGCTCATGCGCGGCGGCAAGCCACGCGTTGAAGTCTCCCACCGGCTTGCCGCCGGTCCAGTACTGGTACTTCTTGGCGGCAGGCGGGTTGACGACGCCGGCGATATGGCCTGAGCCCGCCATCACATACTCGACATCGCCGCCGAAAAACCGTGATCCCAGGAACACCGAAAGCGCGGGCGCGATGTGGTCCTCTTTCGTGGCGAGGTTGTAGACGGGGATGGTGATGTCGGCCAGCGAGACGGTGCGGCCGGCAAGCTCCATCGCGCCGCGCGAGAGATTGTTCTCGAGATAGCAATTGCGCAGATAGAAGGAGTGGTTGGCCGCCGCCATGCGGGTGGAATCGGAATTCCAGTAGAGCAGGTCGAAGGGCAGGGGCTCCTTGCCGCGCATATAGTTGTTGATGACATAGGGCCAGATCAGGTCGCCCGAGCGCAGCATGTTGAACGCTGTCGCCATCTTGGTGCCTTCCAGATAGCCCTTCTCGCTCATCGAGCGCTCGACCGCTGTGACCTGGTCCTCGTCGACGAAGACCTTGAGGTCGCCGGCATAGGTGAAGTCGACCTGAGTGGTGAAGAAGGTGGCCGATTTGATGCGGTGGTCGCCTTCCTGCGCCAACAAGGCGAGAGCCGCGCCAAGCAGCGTGCCGCCGACGCAGTAGCCGATGGCGTTGACTTCCTTTTCGCCGGTGGCTTTCTCCACCATGTCGAGGCCGAATTGCAGGCCTTCGCGGATATAGGCCTCCCAACCCTTGGCGCCGTGGCGCTCGTCTGGATTGATCCAGGAGATGACGAAAACCGTGTGGCCCTGCTCGATCGCCCAGCGGATGAAGGATTTCTGCGGGTTGAGGTCGAGGATATAGAATTTGTTGATCCATGGCGGGCAGATCAGCAGCGGCCGCTTCAGCACCGTCTCGGTTGCCGGATCATATTGGATGATCTCGGCGACATCGCTGCGGCCGATAACCTTGCCGGGCGTGGAGGCGATGTTCTTGCCGATTTCGAAGGGTGTGTAGTCCGCCTGGCGCAGCTTCAGGTCGCCGCGGCCGGCGGCGATGTCCTCGGCCAGCATCTTCATGCCGCGCACCAGGTTCTCGCCGTTCGAGGCGACCGTTTCGCGGAACAGCTCCGGATTGGTCAGGATGAAGTTCGACGGCGCGATCGCGTTCGACACCTGCTTGACGTAGAAGCTCGCCTTGTGGCGGGTGTGCTCGTCCAGGCCCTCGGCATGCTCGACAAGCTCGCTCGCCCAGCGCGAGGTGACGAGATAGGCCTGCTTCAGGAAGTCGAAGAAGGCGTTGCGGCCCCATTCGGGATCCTGGAAGCGCTTGTCGCCGCGCTCGGGCTGAACCGCGTCCTGCGGTGCCTCGGCGTTGGGGTTGACCTTCTGGATGGCGTTCGCCCAGACGGTCATATAGCCGGCGAACAGCCGAGTCTGCGCTTCGAGCGCGCGCTGCGGGTCGCCCAGCCAGTATTCCGAGAGCTTGGAGAAGGTCTTGACCATGTCGACCACCGGTTCGGCGACATGATCGCGCACCTCACCCTTCTCGCGCGGTTCGGTCCAGGCGGAAGCCGCCTTGCCGGCCTGCTCGATCATGCGAGCCATGTTCAAGGCGAAACGCTCGGGATCCTTCACCAGATATTGCTCGATGGCCGAAGGTCCGCCATTTTCCGCTTTGTCCGAATCGGGAGCTTTGGACATGGTTCGCGGGGTTCCTCCCGGAGCGTTTTCTTGACATATTACCATGGGACATCTGACCGGGTCCAACTATCGCTCTAACCCGGCTGCCAGGAAAACAATATGACGATTAATGTTGGCGGGACTTTTTTTCTCAGGCCGGGTTCGATTTGCCGCATGGCCGCCGTGGCGGGGCTGGTTGGTATGCTGCTGCCTGCCGGCGGCTGCACCAGCACCAGCCCGAGCAATGCGGCGCCGACGGCCCTGACCGAAGGCCCGAAGGACACCGGCTCCTACCCCAACCTCAACATCGCGCCGCAGGTGGCCGCCAAGCAGTTCACCAAGGAGGAGACCGCGGCGAACCTCGCCCAGCTCAAGGCCGAGCAGCAGGCGCAGCTTGCCAAGGGCGGCAGCGTCAAGGCGCCGACGAATACCGCGGCGCTGAAGACGCTTGCCAAGACGCATGGCGGCGACACGCTGAAGCAGATCGAGGGCAAATGCGACCCGACCCTCGACCCTAACTGCAATTAGGTTTATATCGCGCGCCCAAAGCGCCCCCTTCGATCGTCTGGAACTGAAATGGAAGAATTTCACAAGGTCCGCCGGCTTCCGCCCTACGTGTTCGAGCAGGTCAACCGGCTGAAGGCCAGCGCCCGTTCGCGCGGCGCCGACATCATCGACCTTGGCATGGGCAATCCGGACCTGCCGACGCCGAAAGCCATCGTCGACAAATTGTGCGAAGTGGTGCGCGATCCGCGCACGCATCGCTATTCGTCCTCGCGCGGCATTCCGGGCCTGCGTCGCGCCCAGGCCAGCTACTATGCCCGCCGTTTCGGCGTGAAGCTCAATCCCGACACGCAGGTCGTGGCCACGCTCGGCTCGAAGGAGGGCTTCGCCAACATGGCGCAGGCGATCACCGCGCCGGGCGATGTGATCCTGTGCCCCAACCCGACCTATCCGATCCATGCCTTCGGCTTCATCATGTCGGGCGGCGTCATCCGCTCGCTGCAGGTCGAGCCCGATGACGGCTTCATCCCGGCGGTGGAGCGCGGCATCCGCCACTCGATCCCGAAGCCGCTGGCGCTGATCCTCAACTATCCGTCGAACCCGACGGCGCTGGTCGCCTCGCTCGACTTCTACAAGGACGTGGTCGCCTTCGCGAAGAAGAACGACATCATCATCCTGTCGGATCTCGCCTATTCGGAGATCTATTTCGACGGCAACCCGCCGCCTTCGGTGCTGCAGGTGCCGGGCGCGATGGATGTGTGCGTCGAGTTCACCTCGATGTCGAAGACCTTCTCCATGCCTGGCTGGCGCATGGGCTTCGCGGTCGGCAACGAGCGGCTGATTTCGGCGCTAACGCGGGTGAAATCCTACCTCGACTACGGCGCCTTCACGCCGATCCAGGTGGCGGCAGCGCATGCGCTGAACGGCGACGGCGCCGATATCGAGGAGGTGCGGGAGGTCTACCACAAGCGCCGCGACGTGATGGTCGATTCCTTCAGCCGTGCCGGCTGGACCATTCCCGCGCCCGCCGCCTCGATGTTTGCCTGGGCGCCGATCCCCGAGCAGTTCCGCCAGCTCGGCTCGCTCGAATTCTCCAAGCTGCTCATCGAGCATGCGGATGTCGCGGTGGCGCCGGGCATCGGCTTCGGCGAGCATGGAGACGACTATGTGCGCGTGGCGCTGGTCGAGAACGAGCACCGGATCCGCCAGGCGGCGCGCAACATCAAGAAATTCTTCGCGACCACCGTCAAGCAGCCCAACAATGTGGTGCCTTTGGCTGCCCATCGCTAGAGCCGGATGATTTCAGCTCTGTTCGACCTGAAATCTGAATCCGGCTCTAAATCAAAAAGATAGAGCATGGTGTCACCCGAAAACCGCTTCACACTTTTCGGCATCATGCTCTAGCTTGCCGCACATCACACCGACCAATCTTTGAGGGGCGTCGCCGGACATGGCTGAAGCGTTGCGTGTTGGAATTGCCGGCCTCGGCACGGTTGGCGCTTCGGTGGCGCGCGTGCTGCGCGACAAGGCGGCCGAGCTCACCCGCCAGTGTGGCCGCGACATCGTCGTGACGGCTGTTTCGGCCCGTGACCCGAAGCGCGACCGCGGCGTCGATCTGAGCGCCGCGAAATGGTTCGACGATCCGGTCAAGCTGGCCGAGAAGGCCGATATCGATGTCTTCGTCGAGCTGATCGGCGGCGACGAGGGGCCAGCGCGGCTCTCGGTGAAGGCGGCGCTGGAGGCCGGGCGCCATGTCGTCACCGCCAACAAGGCGCTGCTTGCCAAGCATGGCGTGGCGCTTGCCGAGATCGCCGAGAAGAAGGGCGTGCTGCTTAATTACGAGGCGGCGGTGGCCGGCGGCATCCCGGTCATCAAGACGATGCGCGAAGCGATGGCCGGCAACGCGGTGACGCGTGTCTTCGGCATCCTCAACGGCACCTGCAACTACATCCTGACCCGCATGGAGGCCGAGGGCATCTCCTTCGACGCCTGCCTGAAGGACGCGCAGCGGCTGGGCTACGCCGAGGCCGATCCGACCTTCGATATCGAAGGCCATGACACAGCGCATAAATTGTCGATCCTGACCAGCCTTGCATTTGGGACGAAGATCGCCGCCGGCGACATCTATATGGAAGGCATCTCCAACATCACCCAGGCCGACATCCGCGCGGCGGCCGACCTCGGCTACCGCATCAAGCTGCTCGGCGTCGCCCAACGCACCGACAGCGGCATCGAGCAGCGCGTCCACCCGACCATGGTGCCGACGGCATCGGTGATCGCGCAGGTGCATGGCGTCACCAACGCGGTGGCGATCGAGACCGATATCCTGGGCGAGCTTCTGCTTTCCGGTCCCGGCGCCGGCGGCAACGCCACCGCGTCGGCGGTGATCGGCGACATCGCCGATATCGCCAAGAGCCGGCCCGGCTTCCAGCACGCGCCGGTGTTCGGCTGGCCGGCAAAGGAACTGAAGCCCTACAGGAAGGCGCGGATGCGCAGCCATGCCGGCGGCTATTTCATCCGGCTGACCGTGCATGACCGCACCGGCGTCTTCGCGGCCATCGCCAAGCGCATGGCCGACAACGACATCTCGCTGGAATCGATCGTCCAACAGGCGGCCGGCGCGGAAACACAGGCGCAGAAGACCGTGATCCTCGTCACGCACGAGACGACGGAAGCGGCGGTGCGCAAGGCCGTCGAAGGCATCACCAAGGATGGTCACCTGACCGACAAGCCGCAGGTGATCCGCATCGAGCGGGCGGAATAAGCCAGGTCCGATTCCGCCTTCAATCGATTGATTTTGCTGTCCTTTCGAAAAATGACAGGCTGAGTCTTGCCGTTGTCATGGAGCTTTGCCAGAAGAAGCCCGCCTCTGGCGGGAGGCGGAGCAAATCCGGCGCTCAACCGTTCTGGAATTGCTCGAAGCAACAATTAGGGCGGTTCGGAACCGAACCGCTCTCATGACAACGAGGAATGCCATCCATGAACATCGCCCAGAACATCGCCGCTGGTCTCGACCGGATCCTTACGATGGAAGTCGTGCGCGTCACCGAGCGGGCGGCGGTCGCGGCGGCAAGGCTGCGCGGGCGCGGCGACGAGAAGGCCGCCGACCAGGTGGCGGTGGACGCGATGCGCCAGGAGCTCAACCGGCTGGCCATCAAGGGCACGGTGGTGATCGGCGAGGGCGAGCGCGACGAGGCGCCGATGCTCTATATTGGCGAAGAGGTCGGCACCGGCAAAGGTCCGGCCGTCGACATCGCGCTCGATCCGCTCGAGGGCACGACGATCTGCGCCAAGAACCTGCCCAACGCGCTGGCGGTGATCGCAATTGCCGAGAAAGGCAGCCTGCTGTTCGCGCCGGACGTCTATATGGACAAGATCGCCATCGGCCCCGGCTACCCGGAAGGCCTGATCGACATCGACGCTTCGCCGGCCGAGAATCTTGCCAATCTGGCCAAGGCCAAGGGCGTGTCGGTTTCCGACATCACCGCCTGCATCCTCGACCGGCCACGTCACGCCAAGCTGATCGACGCCGTGCGCGCCACGGGCGCGGCGATCCGGCTGATCGGCGACGGCGATGTCGCGGGCGTCATCCACACCACCGATCCGGACGAGACCGGCATCGACATCTATCTCGGCACGGGTGGCGCGCCGGAGGGCGTGCTGGCGGCGGCCGCGCTTCGCTGCACCGGCGGGCAGATGCAGGGCCGGCTGATCCTCGACACGCCGGAGAAGGTGGCGCGGGCCGAGAAGATGGGCATTTCCGACCCGAAGCGTGTCTACGGCGCCCAGGACATGGCGCGCGGCGACGTGCTCTTCGCGGCGACCGGCGTCACCGACGGCAATCTGCTCGACGGGGTGAAGTTCGGCCGCACCTTCATCACCACGCACACCATCGTGCTGCGCTCATCCTCGCGCACGGTGCGCGAGATCAAGGCGCGTCACCAGGATCTGGACAAGTTCTGATCTTCCAGCGTGAGCGTCACTACGGCGTTCCGGGGAAACCCATCCACACCTTTCCCCGGCTTGCCCGCCTGCCCGCAATTGCTCCAGACGTCGCATGTTGATATCTGCGCAGGAATGATGTGCAGACGGCGCGTCGCATGACGGGCGAGAAACGATTCTTCCTCGATGTCAGGCAGTCGGCGACTGGTGTTTCCTGGGAACACCGGCTGACCGAGCGGCAGGACATGGCCGCCTTGGCCATCGCGCAGGGCCACGGCGTGCCCGACGTCGTGGCGCGGGTGCTTGCCGGGCGCGGCGTCGGCGTGGAACAGACCGAGCGCTTCCTCGATCCGACCATCCGCGAGCTTCTGCCGAATCCCGCATCATTGACCGACATGGAGAAAGCGGCGGCGCGTCTCGCCGACGCGATCGTCGCGCGCGAGAAAGTCGCGATATTCGGCGATTATGACGTCGACGGCGCCGCTTCGTCGGCGCTCCTGAAACGCTTTCTCACGCATTTTTCCGTGCCGTCGGAAATCTATATCCCGGACCGCATCTTCGAGGGCTACGGACCCAATCCGGAAGCGATGCGGGAGCTGATCTCGCGCGGCGCGAAGCTTATCGTCACCGTCGACTGCGGCACCAACAGCGCGGCCTCTATCGAGGCGGCCAGGGAAGCCGGTGCCGACGTCGTGGTGCTCGACCATCACCAGGTCGGCGGTCCGCTGCCGCCGGCGGCGGCCGTGGTCAACCCCAATCGCGAGGACGACCTGTCCGGGCAGGGGCATCTGTGCGCCGCCGGCGTCGTCTTCCTGTGCCTGGTGCAGACGGCGAAGGTGCTGCGCGAGAGGCTGCCAGACGCCGCGCCGGTCGACCTGCTTTCGCTGCTCGATCTGGTGGCGCTGGCGACGGTCTGCGACGTGGTCCCGCTCACCGGCGTCAACCGCGCCTTCGTCGTCAAGGGGCTGCAGGTGCTGCGCCAGCAGAAGAATGAGGGGCTGGCGGCGCTGGCGCGGGTCTCGCGCATCGGCGAGCCGATCAACACCTTCCATCTGTCCTTCCTGATCGGGCCGCGCATCAATGCCGGCGGCCGCATCGGCGATGCCGCGCTCGGCAGCCGGCTTTTGGCCACAGACGATCCCGTCGAGGCGGCCAGCATCGCCGAGACGCTCGACCGGCTGAACCAGGAACGGCAGCAGATGGAGCAGGAGATGCTGGCGCAGGCGCGCGCCGAGGCCGATGCGGAGCTTGCCGGCGGCAACGGTCCCGCCGTCATCGTCACGGCCAGCAACAGCTGGCATCCGGGTATCGTCGGGCTGATCGCTTCGCGGCTCAAGGATTATGCGCGCCGGCCGGCCTTTGCCATCGCCTTCAATTCGACCGGCATCGGCACGGGCTCCGGCCGTTCGGTAACTGGCTTCGATCTCGGCCGGCTGGTGCGCGAGGCGGCTGCTGCCGGACTGATCGTCAAGGGCGGCGGCCACGCGATGGCCGCCGGCATCACCGTCGAGCGCGCCAAGCTCGGCGAGTTGCGCGCCTTCTTCGAGGAGCGCGCCGCGGCCGATGTGTTCCGGCTGCAGAACGAGGAAAGCCTGGCGATCGACGGCGCCCTGGCCGCCGAGGGCGCCACGATCGCGCTGCTCGACGCGCTGGAGAAGGCCGGGCCGTTCGGAGCCGGGCATATCGCGCCGGTGTTCGTATTGCCGCGGCACCGGCTGACCGACGCGCGCGCGATCGGCACCAATCATATCCGCGTGGACCTGCAGTCGCAAAGCGGCGGCAACATCCAGGCGATCGCCTTCCGCGCCGTCGATACGGCGCTCGGCGAATTCCTGTTCAAGAACAGGGGCAGGACCGTGCATGTCGCCGGTTCGCTGTCGGGCAATTATTGGAACGGCAACCGCACGGTGCAGTTTCGCATCAGCGATGCGGCGCTGGCGTAGCAACAATATCGGGAAATTCAGACCAAAACGGACTGCAGCCGGGTCAGTTCGCTGATCTGCGCCTTCGTCGCCTGGTAGCCGATGCTGATCGCCTCGTCGGCGCGGTGGAATTCCGTCAGGCCGATATGGCTGAGCTTCGGCTGCAGCGACATGTCCGGCGGATCGCCGGCCAGCCTGGCGCGCGAGATCCGGTCCTGGATGATGTTGAAGGCCTCGACCATGACGCCGGTGATGCCGAGACGCGTCTGATGTGACTGGGAATTGAACTGACCGGAGCTCGGCGCGTCGTTCTCGACGAGCAGCTCGCCGGCGCTGTGCTTGATGACGGCCGCACGCCCGAACAGGTCGTAGTGCAGATTGACCGCGACGACGAGCGGCTGCTCGTAGGCGCGGCAGACCGAGACCGGCACTGGATTGACCAGAGCGCCGTCGACCAGCACGCGGCCGTTGCAGGCCACCGGCTCGAAAACGCCCGGCAGCGCATAGGAGGCGCGCATGGCGGTGACGAGCGAGCCGCTCGACAGCCAGATCTCATGGCCGGTACGGATTTCGGAAGTGACGGCGACGAAGGGTTTCGGCAGGTCCTCGAAGCGGGCGCCGTCGAGGTGCTCGCGCAGGCGCCGATCAAGCTTCATGCCGCCGAACAGGCCGCTGCCGCGCAGATTGAGATCGAGGAGGCCGAAGATGCGCCGCTTGGTCAGGCTCCTGGCGAATTCTTCCAACTCGTCGAGCTTGCCGGCAAGGTAGCAGCCGCCGACCAGAGCGCCGATCGAGGTGCCGGCGATCATCGACACTTCGATGCCGGCCTCGTCGAGCGCGCGCAGCACACCGATATGGGCCCAGCCGCGGGCGCATCCACCGCCGAGCGCCAGCGAGATGCCGGCCTTCCTGCCAGGCTTCGGATCGGGCACGCCGCCGGACGATGCAGGGCCATTGGCCTCCTGAACGTCAGGTCTGCTGCGCAATGACGCCCATTCGAGCATCATGATCTCCCTTGTCCCATATCCCTTCTATCACAAGGATATTTGAGAATAATGAATATGAGTGGTTTGTGAATATTGAATGGTTCACACCGGCTTCCGATACGTCGTGTCCGCATCGAACAGCGGCTTGCTGCCGTCGTCGGCAAGCGTCGCTCTGCCGTCGTTCAGCCCCACCGTCCGATAAAAGCAGGAACGTCTGCCGGTGTGACAAGTTGCGTCGTGGCCCAACACTTTCACGCGCAACCATATCGCGTCCTGGTCACAATCCGTGCGCATCTCGACGACGTGCTGGAAGTTGCCGGAGGTCTCGCCCTTCTTCCACAAGGCGTTGCGCGAGCGCGACCAGTAATGGGCGATGCCGGTCTCCAGAGTGAGCGCCAGCGCCTCGGCATTCATATGTGCGACCATAAGCAGCATGCCGTCGCCGGCATCGGTGACGACGACAGTGACGAGGCCCGCGGCGTCGAAGCGCGGAGAAAGGACAGAACCTTCCTCCAGCGCCTTCTTGTCTGACGGAGTTTTTGCAAATTCAACTGCCGACATCGCCGGTCCTTATATGTTCTGGCCGGCGACGGCCGGCAAATCAGCCGCCTGCGCGCACCATGGTGACGAAACGGACCTGCTCCTCGGGCGTATCCTTGAAGACGCCGGTGAAGGTCGAGGTCAGCGTGGTCGAGCCCTGCTTGCGGATGCCGCGCATGGCCATGCACATATGCTCGGCCTCGAGCATGACGGCGACGCCGCGCGGGTTGAGCACGTCCTGAATGACGCCGGCGATCTGCGCGGTCATCGCTTCCTGCGTCTGCAGGCGGTGCGCGAAGATGTCGACGACACGGGCGATCTTCGACAGGCCGACGACCTTGCCGTCCGGCAGATAGCCGACATGCGCCTTGCCGATGATCGGCACCATGTGGTGCTCGCAATGCGAATGGAATTTTATGTCCTTGACTATGACGAGGTCGTCATAGCCGGCCACTTCCTCGAAGGTGCGGCCAAGCTCGTCGGCCGGGCACATGTCGTAGCCGTTGAACATTTCGCGGAAGGCTTTGGTGACACGCTTGGGCGTGTCGATCAGACCTTCGCGATCCGGATTGTCCCCAGTCCAGCGCAACAGCGTGCGCACGGCGGCCTCGACCTCGGCCTCGGTCGGCCGGTCGGTGACCGGCTTTTCCATATATTCGGACGGGGGCATGATTTTCTTGATGACGGCATCCATAAAGGCGTCTCCCGTAGTCCCACTCAAAGGTGGGACGAGTTGAACGGACCACGACCTTTTGGGTGAAAATCGCCCATTTCCATCCCGCAAGCGGCGTGAACAGATGAGCAGGGACAATGGCTTTTCGTCGCCTTGTCGATGCTCGACTGCGACCATTATATATGGTTACGGCAAAGCGAAAGGAAGACGCGAGAGCGGCAAAGCCTGTTCGCTGCGCGGCGACGGATTGGAAAAATATGATCGACGACGTCTACAATGCGAAAATTCTCGGCTTCGCCGGAAACATCGGGCGGATCGGCCGTCTCGATCAACCCGACGCGACGGCCAGGGCGCATTCCAAATTGTGCGGCTCGACCGTGACCGTCGACCTCAAGATGGATGGCGACGTGGTGACCGATTTCGCCCATGACGTGAAGGCCTGCGCGCTCGGCCAGGCCTCATCCTCGATCATGGCCCAGCATGTGGTCGGCGCCAGCGCCGACGAATTGCGCACGGTGCGCGAAACCATGCTGAAGATGCTGAAGGAAAACGGCGCGCCGCCGGAAGGCCGTTTCGCCGATCTCAAATATCTGGAGCCGGTGCGCGACTACAAGGCGCGCCACGCCTCCACCATGCTGACCTTCGACGCGGTGGTCGATGCGATCGGCCAGATCGAGAAGAAGCGCGCCGGACAGGCGGCTTGAAGATGGCTTAGGCCGCTACCCTGGTCACAGCGAACTCGCTTCGGATCCAGTCGGCGAACGCCCTGGCAGGTTCCGGCAAATCCGTCAAGCTCCTGGCCACCAGCCAGTAGGCGCCGGAAGCGACATCGATATCGAACGGCTTGATCAAAGTACCCGACGCGAGCTCTTCGCCGACCTGCAAGAGATCGCCAAGCGCCACGCCATGGCCAAGCAGCGCAGCCTGTTTCGACAGCGAGACGTCGGCCAGCATCGGGCCACGCGCAGGCACCGCATCGGCAGGCACGCCCGCTGCCCGGAACCAGCGCGCCCAACCCTGGCGGTTTTCCTCATGCAGCAGCGTGTAATGGCGAAGGTCGATCGGCTTTTCCAGGGGAGGGCCGGAGGCGAGCAATCCCGGCGACAGAACCGGTGAATCGACGGTCGAGGCCAGGCGCTCGGCCTCGCTGCGCGGCCATGAGGTGGCGTGCGCGCTGAAACGCAAGGCGAGCTCGGGCTGGTCGCTGCGGAACTCGATCGTTCGTGGATCGACTTCGAGGGATACGTCGATGTCGGGCCGCAGCTGGCGAAAGCGATTGAGCCGGGGCAGCAGCCATACGGCAGCAAGGGACGGTTCGACGCTCACGCGGACAATCGTCTGCGCCGGCGAGGCCGCAAGCTCCGAAAGCACGCGGTCGATATCGTCGAAGCTCCTCACCAGTCGGTCGAGCAGCCGATGTCCCGCATCCGTCAGTTCGACACGGCGATGGAGGCGCAGAAACAGCGGCCGACGCAGGAAGGTCTCGAGCTCCCTGATCTGCCGGCTGATCGCGGCCTGCGAGACATAAAGCTCTTCGGCCGCGCGGCTGAAGCTAAGGTGCCGGCCGGCAGATTCGAAACTTCTGAGCGCCGTCAGCGGGAGCCGGCTACGCTTCATGTCGCATAACCTCAAGTTATTCGACGCGGAAATTATACTCGTTTGAGAGGGAAGGCCAGCGGCGGTCTAATCCGTTTCGAAGGAGACCCGCCATGAACGCGTTCCTGGCCATTTTCAGCGACGTGATACGGATAGCGACCTTCCAATGGCACGGCGAAGCCGTGCGCGGCGGACACCACCATAGCTGTCGCGATCTTTCCCCTCACCATCGCCCATGGGCCGGCAGCCATCCCGTCCGGCGCTCCAGGCCTTGAGGGCAAAAGCATTGCGTTTCAGCGCTGAAGCCCACATCTATCGCGCAGTGAAACAGGCTGCGGAGCGATGGGCGACCATCACGGGCATATGCATGGCGTCCGGCCGGTCCAGCGCGGGCGCAATTGGCAGGGACCCTGGCGCAAGACGCCCGGGCGCGTCTTGGGCACGTCGCTCGTGCGCTTCTATCAACTGACGCTCTCAGGCTTCGTCGGTAACAGCTGCCGGCACCTGCCGACCTGCTCCGAATATGCGCATGAGGCGATTGCCCGCCATGGCCTGTGGGCCGGCGGCTGGATGGGGCTGTTCCGAATCTTGCGCTGCGGGCCGTTCGGAACGCATGGCATCGACCGCGTGCCGGAGGCGCTCGCGTCGCGGTATGTCTGGTTCATGCCGTGGCGCTACTGGCAAATCGGCAAAAGACGAGCAGAACCCGAAATCTGATTGCTTCGCCGTCACAGTCGACCTGGATTTTAACGATCCGGTAGGGTTAACGCGAAGCTGCACGAACACTGCGAATTTGAGACAAAATCGAGACAAGTCGCCTCGCTAAGCCGCTCCCGTAATCTCATACCGGAGTGACTTCGCCATGCGCCAGATGGACCGCTATCCCTTCATTTTCGCCATCGTCCTTTTCCTTCTGGCCTGGATGCTGGGCTTGCCGGTTCGGGCGCAATCGGCGCCGCTCAACGACATCCACTGCACGCTGATCCAGGATGCGCAAAGCGGCGCAACACTTTACCAGGACGGCGTCTGCGACCAGCGCGTCAGCCCGGCCTCGACGTTCAAGGTACCTCTGGCACTGATCGGCTATGATGCCGGCATCCTGAGCGACCAGCACACGCCGAGCTGGGACTACAAGCCGGACTTCAAGGCGGCGAAGCGCGACCAGAAGACCGTCGATCCGACGATCTGGGAACGCGATTCCATCGTCTGGTACTCGCGCGAGATCACGCGGCGTCTCGGGACGGAGAAGTTCGCCGGCTATGTGTCGAAATTCGGCTATGGCAACAAGGATGTCTCAGGCGACGCCGGCAAGGACAATGGGTTGACGCAATCCTGGATCAATTCCTCGCTCGGGATATCGCCGGTCGAGCAGACGGCGTTCCTGCGCCAGCTGCTTGCCGGCAAGATGCCGGTGTCGGCGAAGGCGCATGAGATGACCCAGGCGATCCTGCCGACCTTCGCGGCAGGAGACTGGACCGTGCAAGGCAAGACTGGCAGCACCAGGCTTGGCCAGGACGGCAAACGCTCGCTCGGCTGGTTCGTCGGCTGGGCCAAGAAGGACGGCCGCCGCATCGTCTTTGCAAGGCTGGCCGTCGATGGAAAGCGTACCGACAAGCTGAAAGGCCTCGCGACGCGGGCGGCGTTCCTGAAGGATTTGCCCGGGCTTATCAAATAAAAACGCCTCATCAAATAGACGGCTGGCGGCTTTACGGCGGCGGAAACTCCTCATAAAAGACTGCCGCCGCCGGACGCCTCCGGCTAACCCTCTGCATGCCGCAACGCATCCAGCGGCACGCATTTCACCACCCGCGCTCGTTTGCGGGACTGGATAGGAGAACCCTGATGCCGAATTCCGTTTCCCTGACATTTCCCGATGGTTCCGTCCGCGAGTACGACGCGGCGCTGACCGGCGCTGGTCTTGCCGAATCGATCTCCAAGTCGCTGGCCAAGAAGGCTGTCGCCTACAGCCTCGACGGCACCCTTCGCGACCTTTCCGATCCGCTCGGTACGTCCGGCAAGGTCGAGATCATCACCCGCGAGGATCCGCGCGCGCTGGAGCTCATCCGCCATGACACGGCGCATGTGCTGGCCGAGGCCGTGCAGGAGCTGTGGCCGGGAACGCAGGTGACCATCGGGCCGGTGATCGAGAACGGGTTCTATTACGACTTCGCGAGGAACGAGCCGTTCACGCCGGACGATTTCCCGGTGATCGAGAAGAAGATGCGCGAGATCATTCAGCGCAACAAGCCGTTCACCAAGGAAGTGTGGTCGCGGGAGAAGGCGAAGAAGGTCTTCGCCGACAAGGGCGAGCGCTACAAGCTCGAGCTGATCGATGCCATACCGGAAGACCAGGACCTCAAGATCTATGCGCAGGGCGACTGGTTCGATCTCTGCCGCGGCCCGCACATGGCCTCGACGGGGCAAATCGGCAACGCCTTCAAGCTGATGAAGGTCGCCGGCGCCTATTGGCGCGGCGACTCGAACAACCCGATGCTGACGCGCATCTATGGCACCGCCTGGGCCGATCAGGCGCAGCTCGACGCCTACCAGACGCTGCTGGAAGAGGCCGAGAAGCGCGATCACCGCAAGCTCGGCCGCGAGATGGACCTGTTCCATTTCCAGGAAGAGGGGCCGGGCGTCGTCTTCTGGCACGCCAAGGGCTGGAAGATGGTGCAGAACCTGATCAACTACATGCGCCGCCGCCTGGACGAACACGGCTATCAGGAGGTCAACGCGCCGCAGGTTTTGGACAAGAGCCTGTGGGAGACGTCGGGCCACTGGGGATGGTACCGCGACGCCATGTTCAAGGTGACCGTCGCCGGCGACGACACGGATGACGACCGCGTCTTCGCGCTGAAGCCGATGAACTGTCCTGGCCATGTGCAGATCTTCAAGCATGGGTTGAAGTCTTACCGCGAACTGCCCGTCAAGCTTGCGGAGTTCGGCAATGTGCATCGCTACGAGCCGTCGGGCGCGCTGCACGGGCTGATGCGCGTGCGCGGCTTCACGCAGGACGATGCGCATATCTTCTGCACCGAGGAGCAGCTCGCGGCCGAGTGCCTGCGCATCAACGATCTGATCCTGTCGACCTATGCCGATTTCGGCTTCGACGAGGTCAGCGTGAAGCTCTCGACCCGGCCGGACAAGCGGGTCGGCACCGACGAGGCGTGGGACCATGCCGAAGCGATCATGAGCAACGTGCTGGAGACGATCCGCACGCGCTCCGGCAACCGCATCAAGACCTCGATCAATCCGGGCGAGGGCGCCTTCTACGGGCCGAAATTCGAATATGTGCTGAAGGACGCCATCGGCCGCGAATGGCAATGCGGCACCACGCAGGTCGACTTCAACCTGCCGGAGCGCTTCGGTGCCTTCTATATCGGCTCGGATTCGGAGAAGAAGCAGCCGGTGATGGTGCATCGCGCCGTCTGCGGTTCGATGGAGCGGTTTCTCGGCATCCTGATCGAGAACTATTCCGGCCATTTCCCGCTGTGGTTCGCGCCGCTGCAGGTGGTGGTGGCGACGATCACCTCGGATGCGGACGAATACGCCATCAAGGTGGTCGAGCGGCTGAAGGCCGCTGGGCTGCTCGCCGAGGCCGATCTGCGAAACGAGAAGATCAACTACAAGGTGCGCGAGCATTCCCTGGCCAAGGTCCCGGTCATCCTTGTCTGCGGCAAGCGCGAAGCGGAAGAGGAAACCGTCAATGTCCGCCGCCTGGGCTCCCGCGACCAGGAATCGCTAAAGCTCGAGGATGCAGTGAAGTCACTGGCCGACGAGGCAGTCTCGCCCGACCGCAGGCGCCGCGCCGCCTGACATACCAGCACTTTCTAAAATGGCGGTGGCGCGTCCTCCGCCATTTTCATATGCCTGTCACGCCAGCCCTGTAACGAGCCGCCATGCTCAAATTGAAACTGCGGGAAAGACGTTTTCCCGAGCTCTCCTACGCCAATGCGCATCAGCCGGTGCTGACGCGCTGGTTCATCCATTCCGTCGAGGGCCTGTCGGGGCGCGACCGCTTCGCCGTCCTCTATGATTTCTGGCGCCGCCAGGTGGTGCCGACCGGTGACCGCGTGTTCAGCCGCATGCTGGAATTGATCGACGTCAAGGTTCGCAACGCGGTGCAATGGCCGCCGGCGGCGCTGCCGGACACGCCGCTGGTCATCGTCGCCAATCATCCCTTCGGCATCGGCGACGGCATTGCGGTGCTGTCGCTGGTCGAGCAGCTCGGCCGGCCGTTCCGAGTGATGATCCACAAGGATCTGCTCAGGATCCGCGAGATGGAGCCCTATTCGCTGCCGATCGATTTTTCCGAGACCAAAGAAGCGATGAAGAACAACATGGCGGTGCGCCATGAAGCGGTGCGGCTGCTGAAGGAAGGCGTCACCATCGTCGTCTTCCCGGCCGGCGGCGTCGCCACGGCGCCGAAGGGTTTCGGCCGCGCCATCGACCTGCCGTGGAAGATGTTCCCGGCCAAGCTGATCCAGGACGCCAAGGCCTCGGTCATCCCGATGCATTTTTCCGGCCAGAACGGTCGCCTGTTCCATCTCGTCAGCGGCCCGATGAATATGGCCGAGCACGACAACCGCGTGGCGAAATTCATCGGCAAGGCATCGCTGACACTGCGCACTTCCTTGCTGATCCGCGAGTTCGCCCGCCTTTCAGGCAAGGCCATCGAGGTGCGTATCGGCGACGTGCTAAGATGGAGCGACCTTGAGCCGCTGCGCGACCGCAAGGCGTTGCTCGATCGCCTCTATCGTGCGGTCTTCGACTTGGCGACGCCTTCTGCGCAGCGCGGGCGCGTGCCGTTCCTGCCCAAGCGGATGCGCAAGGCGGCCTGAATAACAGTAACTAGTCCGCGCCTTCCTCGGGATCGATGGCGGACTGTTCATTGGCCACGACCTCAATCTCCTGGTTCTGGCCGGCAACCACCGTGAAATCCTTCTGGTAGATGCGGTCGCGGTTCTTGGCGATGATGGTGTAGTCACCCTCGGCCAGCACCATCGAAGCGAACGCGCCAACCGCTTCCTTGATCGGATCGCCGCTCTCGTTGAGCAGCGACCAGGACGTGTCGGCGATCGCTTCGCCGCCGGGTTCGCGCACCAGCTTCATCGTCATCTCTGCGGCGCGGTGCTCCACGGTCGCCTCCGTCAGCTTGCCGGCCTCGACGCGGATGTCGGAACGGATCACGGCGTTGACCGCACCATAGGTGGAGACGACGTGGTAGGTGCCGGCGTTCAACCGCACCACCGTGTTCGGCGCGACGTCGGGGGCGATCAGCGGCCGGTCGCCATTGGCCGCGGCCTGGCCTTCATAGATCGAGAAGCGCAGTTTCTTCGGCGGGATGGGCGCGCCGCCCGAGGTCACCGCATCGAGCTTCAAGCCGCCGGCGTCGAGCACGAGGCTTTCGCGCCGGGGCTCCTTGCCGACGGTGATGCGCTTGGTGGCGCCAGCGCGTCCGTAGGAGGCATGGACGAGGTAACTGCCCGGGTCGAGCTGGAATACGGCCGTGCCGCCATGGGCGGATGCCACCATCGGCAGCTTGCCGTCGCTGGAGGGCTGCGGCTTGAAGACCCGCCAGACGATGCCGCGGCTGATGTCGGCGCCCTTGTCGGTCAACTGCGCCGACAGCGTGATGGCGCCGCCACTGCCGAGCGCCAGCGGTCCTCCCGTCTTGGGCGTCGCGTAGCTCGAAATGCCTGGAAGCTTGATGTCGCCGACATCGTTGGCGTTCTGGGCCAGCGCGAAAGAAACCGGCACCACGAACAACGCAGTGACGAGTGCGATCACGAAAAGGCGCAGAGTCCCCTCAAACATGCCTTGCGTTGAAGCCCAAGGCGGTGGCAATTTCAAGGCCTAGAAGCGAGCCTCCCTGCGCGGCGGCTTCTTATCCGGCGCAAAACGCCACCGCCCGAGCCGCCCGACCTCCCGATGGCGTGCTTCAGCTCAAAATCGAGTGCCTTCAGGAGACTTGCGCCCATGGCGTCGCCGATCATCGACTTCCTGCTTACCCGCAATTCCGCGCCGATCCCCGACCTCAAGCAGCCGGCGCCGAGCGATGCCGAGATCGCGACGATGATCGCGGCGGCCTCGCGCGTTCCCGACCATGGCCGGCTTGAGCCGTGGCGCTTCATCCTCTATCGCGGCGAGGCGCGCGTCGAGATCGGCAAGAAGCTGGCGGCACTTGCCGAGCAGCGCGAGGGGCCGTTGCCGGAAGGCCGGCGCAACCAGGAACTGGCGCGCTTCTCGCGCGCGCCGCTGGTGGTCGGCGTCGTATCGGTGCCGAAGGAGAGCCCGAAGATCCCGCAATGGGAGATGTTCCTGTCGGGCGGCATGGCGGCCATGAACCTGATGATCGCGGCCAACGCGCTGGGCTATGGCACCAACATGATCAGCAACTGGTATTCCGACGTTGCGGAGGGCAGGGCGATCCTCGGGCTCTCGCCGCAGGAGCGCGTCGTGGGCTTCGTCCATATCGGCTCCTATCAGGGGCCGGCGCCGGAGCGGCCACGGCCAGATCCGGCGAAGCTCTATGCCGATTACTCTGGTCCCTGGGCCGGGTAGCGCCATGTTCTATGAGCCGTCCAAGGGACATGGCCTGCCGCATGACCCGTCAAAGGCGATCGTGGCGCCGCGGCCGATCGGCTGGATCTCGACGATCGACAAGGAGGGCAAGGTAAACCTTGCTCCCTATTCTTTCTTCAATGCGCTTTCGACACGTCCCTTCATCGTCTGGTTTTCGTCGGAAGGCGAGAAGGACAGTGCCGCGATCGCAGCACAAACAGGCGAGTTCGTCGCCAATCTGGTGAGCCGCGAGCTGGCGCAGAAGATGAACCGCACGGCGGTCGATGCGCCGCGCGGGGTCAGTGAATTCGATTACGCCGATCTCGCCATGGCGCCATCGCGCCTGGTTGCGCCGCCGCGCGTGGCCGAAGCGCCCGCGGCGCTGGAATGCCGGGTGACGGAGATATTCCGGCCAAGGGCGCTGGACGGCACCCAGACCGGCGCGGTCGTCGTTGCCGGCGAGGTCGTCGGCGTCCACATCGACGACGCCTATCTCAAGGACGGGCTGTTCGACATCGTCAGGGCCGGCAACGTCGCGCGCCTCGGCTATATGGACTATGCCGGCGTCAACGAGATTTTCTCGATGCGGCGGCCGCGCTGGGGGAAGGATTAGCCCGACGCGCCGTCATGACGGCGCGCACATACCCCGGCTCGCCGATCCGGATGCTGCCGTCGGGAAGGCCGAGGATACGGTCGAGCGCGATCTCGTAAAGCCGTACCCGTTTCTCCAGGGTTTCGATGGCGATCTCCATATCGGCATCGCTGCCGCCGGCGAACGCCTTGGCGATCACACCGTGCGTGGCCATGCCGAACTGCATGACGATGTCGGCGACGCCTTCCGGATCGAAGGTGCGGAACGTTCCGTCCTCGACACCCTGCCTGATGATTTCGACCAGCAAGGGCGAAAAGGCCGCGCTGGCCGCCTGGTTGATGCGGTGAAACAGCACCAGGTTTTCCGGCCGGAACATTGTCTCGAACAGCGCCCAGGCTTCCGCCGCGGTCTCGACCTTGGCCTGCCGTGACTTCGCGAGCAGGGCGTTGAGGCGTCCAAGCGGATCGAGCGCCGGATCGCCGAGCACATCCTGAACGCCGGCGAGCGCCTGTCTGGCGAAACGTTCCGCCAATGCCTCCAGCAAGGCCTCCTTGGAGGCGAAGTAGTGATAGAAGGCGCCCTTCGAGATGCCGGCGGCGGCGATGACGTCGTTTAGGCTCGCCTTGTCGTAGCCATGCGTCAGGAACAGCGCCTGGGCATGGTCCAGCAGCTCTTCTCGCCTGAGCTCCGGGTGCTTGATGATACGTGGCATGACGAAACCTTGTGCACGCGGTGGCCGTTTCCGTCCAGATGCTTCACGCTGATTGCGCTTGAGAATAGACCGTCGGTCGGTATAATAGACCACTGGTCTGATTCGACAACAGTAGCGGGGGACGTCACGGAAGGTTGGTCATGATCTCGAGATTGGTTTTCCAGACATTCGTATGGTTCGGCATCATGGGCGTGCTGCTGTTCCTGTCGGCCGGAACGCTGCACTGGACCGGGGCCTGGGTGTACATGGTCGTGATGGTCGGGTTGAGCCTTACGATGGGCGTGGCGCTGGCCCGGCGCGATCCAGGCCTGATGAATGAACGCCTGCGCCCGCCGATCCAGAAAACCCAGACCGCGGCCGACAAGATAGTGCAGAGCATATTGCTGCTCGGCATTTTCGCCTGGCTGGTCCTGATGGGGCTCGATACCCGTTTCGGCTGGTCGGCAGTTCCCGTCTGGGCGCAGGTGGTCGGCGCTCTGGTCCTGCTCGTCGGCATCTGGATCTGCTATCTTACGATGCTGGAAAACAGCTTCGCGGCGCCTGTCGTGAAGATCCAGGACGAGCGTGGACAGAAGGTGATCACCACCGGTCCATACGGCTATGTCCGCCACCCTATGTATGCGGGCGCCATTCTCTATTTCGCCGGGACGGCGCTGCTGCTCGGCTCCTGGTGGGGACTGGCATCGGTGCTTGCCTTCGTCGTCCTGCTCGCCATCCGCACCTTCATCGAGGAAAAGACCTTGCGGACCGGCCTGCAAGGCTATGACGACTATGCCGCGCGCGTCCGCTACAAACTGATCCCGATGGTCTGGTAACGGTCAGACAGAGCTGCCTGTCGCTTTGGCGCGGGCGAGCAGCCGCTCGGCCAGGCGCAGATGCGGCCTGTCGTACATCTTGCCGTCGATGCCGACGACGCCCGGATTCCCCGCCGCCGCGAAGGCATCGACGATCGCCCGCGATCGCTCGACCGCTTCGGCGGACGGCGTGAAGGCGGCATTGATGACCGGCACCTGCGCCGGATGGATCGCCATCTTGCCGGTGAAGCCGTCGCGCTCGGCCTCTCGGCATTCCTTCTCGAAGGCGGCCATCTCGCGGAAATCGGGGAAGACCGTGTCGATGGGAGCGACTTCGGCCGCGCTGGCCGCCAGAATGGTCATGGTGCGCGCCAGGCGAAAGACGTCGGTGTAGCGGCCGCTCCTGTCGCGGGTCGTGCGTGCGCCGATCGCCGCGGACAAGTCCTCCGCGCCCCAGGTCAGACCGGAAAGCCGCGCGCTCGTTCCGGTATAGCTCGCCGCCGCCAGCACCCCCGCCGCGGTCTCGGTGATGATCGGCAGGATTCTTATGGCGCCATCCGGCAGCCCGTTCTCCGCCTCGTGCACTCGCAGCTTTGCCGACAGTTGCTGGACGTCCTGCCCGCTGTTCGACTTCGGCAGCATGATGCCGTCGGGCTTCGCCGGGACAAGGGCGGAGAGGTCGTCGTCTGTCAAGCCGGTGGAAAGGTCGTTGACCCGCACATAGATGACCGAACCCGTCCGGTGCCTTTGGCTGGAGACGAAACCGGCCGCGGTCGCGCGCGCCGCAGCCTTGTTGGCGGCGGCTACGGAATCCTCGAGATCGACGATGACCACGTCGGCGCCGGCTGCGATTCCCTTTTCCAGCTTGCGCTCGGAGTCGCCGGGCACGAACAGCAGCGAGCGCATCAGGCGGCCTTCCTCAGCATCATCGCCTGCCTGGTGCATTTGGCGACAAGAACGTCATTCTGATTGTAGGCGCGGTGCTCGAACTCGACGATGCCGCGGTCGGGTTTCGACTTGGAGTCGCGCACGGAGACGACTGTCGTCTCGACCCGGATGGTGTCGCCGTGAAAGACAGGGTGCGGGAACACTGTTTCCTTCATGCCGAGATTGGCGACCGTGGTGCCGACGGTGATATCGTTCACCGAAATGCCGATCATCAGGCCGAGCGTGAACAGCGAATTCACCAGCGGCTTGCCCCATTCGGTTTTCGCCGCAAAGTCGAAATCGATGTGCAGGGGCTGCGGGTTCAGCGTCATCACCGAAAACAGCATGTTGTCGCTTTCGGTCACGGTCTTGCGCAGCGTATGGCGGAAGACATGGCCGACGACAAACTCTTCCAGATAAAGCCCGGCCATGGTTCGATCTCCTCCAATTTGCTTGCTTGATAGGCGTTGGCCGCGCCGCCATCAAGCCGGTTAAGAAACATGGTGAACCGTTCGTAAACCATTTCCAGCCTACCGTTCGCAACGGGGCCGGGACCTTTCCGGCAGGGGCGCAGCTGGTCGGCATGGTTGTTTCGCACTTTCTAAAATGGATTGATACGGCAAGGGTTTCCGAGCGCGCCGCCGCTGCGAGCGCGCTGGCGCGCGCCTATATCAATTCCGATCTGCCGTTCGAGGATCGCTGTGCCGCGGAGGCGGCGCTGACACTGCTTCTGGATGACGCTTCCTCCAAGGTCCGCCTGGCGCTCGCCGAGGCGTTGTCGATGAGCCATCACGCGCCGCCGCAGGTGATCAGCGCCTTGGCCGCCGACCAGCCGGAAGTCGCGGCGCTGGTGCTCGCGCGTTCGCCGCTGCTTACCGATGCCGACCTGGTCGAGCGCGTCGCCTGCGGCCAGAAAGCAACGCAGAAGCTGATCGCCAACCGTCCGGTCGTCTCGATGTCGCTGGCGGCGGCGATCGCCGAGATCGGCGAACCGGAAGCCTGCGCCGTGCTGATCGGCAACAGCGGGGCGGAGATTGCTTCCCTCAGCTTCCGCCGCATGGCCGAGCGGCACGGACACCTGCCGCTGGTGCGCGAGGCGCTGATTGCCGATCGGCGCCTGCCAGCAGACTGCCGGCACATGCTGCTGGTCAAGCTCGGCGAGACCCTGAAAGGATCGCCGCTGGTGCTGGCGATGATGGGGGCGGCGCGCGCCGATCGCGTGATGCGCGACGCCTGTGTGAAGGCCTCCGTCACGCTGATCGAAGGAACGCGCATGGAAGAACATGCCGCGCTGATCGAGCATCTGCGGCTGCGCGGCGACCTCACCGCCGGTTTCATCATCCGCACCATCGCGCATGGCAAGGTGGACTTTTTCGGCTCGACGCTGGTGGCTCTGGCCCAACAGTCCGAGCAGCGGGTGACCGCGCTTCTCGCCGGCGGGCACGACGTGGCGCTGCAGGCGCTGTTCCGCAGCGCCGGACTTGCGCCGGCGACGCATGGCATCATCCTGCGCGCGCTGAAGATCTGGCGCGAGGTCGCCAATGGCCGGCGTCTCGCCGGCGTGCAGGAAGTGAGCTGGCTGATGCTGAAGGAGCTCGGCGGCCAATCGGCCGAGGGCGATCTTGCCGGGCTGGTGAAATCGATCCATCTCGACGCGCTGCGCGAAAACGCGCGCGGCCATGCGCTGGCCATCGCGGCTGCCTAGGCGGATCGACAATCAGGTCTCAGCCGAGCTCCTGAGCGAGTCCGATCAGAAGCCCTTCTGGTCCGCGGATGTAGCAGAGCCGATACACGTCCTTGTACCGGACCACTTCGCCGACGAGCTCGGCGCCGCGCCTGCGGAGCCTCTCCAGCGTGTCGTCGATGTCATCCACGGCGAACATGACGCGGAGATAGCCCAAGGCGTTCACAGGGGCGTTGCGGTGATCCGCCACGACACGGGGCTTGAGGAAGCGCGACAGCTCGAGACGGCCGTGGCCGTCCGGCATGCGCATCATGGCAATCTCGACATGCTGATCGCCGAGCCCGGTGACACGGCCGGCCCACTCTCCCTTGATCGTGGCTCGCCCTTCGAGCTCGAGGCCGAGCTCGCGAAAGAATTCAATCGTCGCATCGAGGTCCTCGACAACGATCCCGATGTTGTCCATCCGTTTGAGCGCCATTATGTCCACCCTAAAAAGTGTCGACCGGTCTAACAAGGAACCATTCCCGAGCTGCTCCGGCTTGAAACGCGGCACGCCCCGAATTGTTCAAGCGCGCGCCTTCGCGAAGAAATCCGGATAATCTTCCATCGCCGCGGCAATGATGCGCAGCGAGGCGGCGATCTGCAGCATTTCGAGCCGATCGCTGCGTTGGGCGATGCTGGCCGCATATTGCCTCGCCACCGCGACGGTCGCGGTCTGCGGCTCGCCCGGCCGCCGAAACAGCAATTCGCGCGCCAGGCCGCGCAGGAAATTGCCGATGGACTCGACCGTTTCGTGCGGGATAGCGGAGTTCAGCTGCGCCTGGCGCAGCCGCAGCACCTCCAACCCGACGGTGACCGCGGCGATGCTGCCGCCAAGCATGGGGTCGCCCCTGCGGCCCGTCTGCTGCACCTGCGGCATCAACTGGTTGATCCGGTCATAGGCGAGGCTCTCGAAGGCCGAGCGCCGGGGAATGCGCTCATGCAGGCAAAGCCGCGCCAGGTCCTCGCGCATCGCCTGCGAGATTCGCTCCACGGTGACCCAGGGATCGGCCGGCAGCACGACGAGGAAGACGCCGATGGCGATCAGGATGCCGACCAGGATCGAGGCCGAGCCGGCTAAGAACGGCCCGGGATCGTAGATCATCCGCTGATGCGGGCTGAGGAACGCGAGGAAGTTGATGGCGAAGGCGGTGGCGACGCCGACATGGCGCGGATTGGCCATGCCGAGCGCCGCGGGCACCAGGATCGGCACGACGAAGAGCGTGAACCAGCCGAAGCCCGGCAGAGCCGGCAGCGCGACCTGGCCGACCAGAAAGGCGAAAGGCAGCGCGATCAGCGTTCCGGTGAAGAAGCCCCAGGCGGACTGCACGGGATCGGGGCGCGATGCGAACAGGCTGGAGACGACGGCGACGAGGATGACGGTGCCGGCCGCTTCCGACCATTTGGTCGTCAGCCAGAAGATCGCCACGAGAAACGTCGCCAGCGCGGCACGCACGGCGTTGCGCCATGCGGCCTGGTAGTCGCGGTGAACGACCAGCGCCGGCTGGCTTCGCTCGCTCGATTTGCGGGAGACGGGCAAGCGGAGCGCCTCCAGTCCGCGCATCACCTGCTTGAGCGCCTCGGCGAAATCGCCGGCGATGGTCAGGCGGGTGATGGTGCCGACCTTGTCTTCGCCGTTATTGTTGGGGCCGCTACCATCGGGGGCCCTATCTTTGGGCAGGTCGGGCATCTCCCTGGCCTTGGCTGCGATCGCGTCGAGCCGGGCCACCCAGGGAGCGGTGTCATCGAGCGCGCCGGGCGTCGCTGCCAGTTCGCCGACGAAGTTTTTCAGGTCCCGGCGCATGGGAATGAGCGCCGCGTTCTTCGGCCTGCGGTGGCTGTGCAGCGCGCGCGCCGCCGAAAGGGCCCATAGAAGCTGGCCAATCGTGCGCCGCACCGGGTGGGCGCGGGTCGCGAAGCTCGGCGCTTCCAGCCGGGCATAGGTGCGCATCTCGGCGAGTGTCTGGGCATCGGTGATCAGCTTGCGCTGGAGCGCGGCGAGGCTTGCCGGGTCGCCGCCGGAAAAGGCGCCGGACGCATATTCGGCGAGATCGAGGATGCTGCGCTTCAGCCTGGAGATGATGGCGTCGGCCGCGAGCCTCGGCAGGATCAGCCGGCTGGTGACCCCGGCGCAGACGATGCCAAACACGATCTCGGCGCACCGCGCGATCGCCAGCTCGACAACGACATGCGGCTGTCCAAGCGCCGGCAGGCTGATGATCATCGCCGTATAGCCGGCGAGGGCGGCGCCATAGGCTTCCGGGTTGCGCAGCAGCGAGGAGACGAGCGTGCAGACGCCGATCCACAGCGCCAGCACGGTGACCAGCAGCCAGGGATTGGTGCCGAACAGCGATGTGATGCCGACGGCCGCCAGACCACCGGCCAGCGTGCCGAGCAGCCGGTAGAAGCCCTTCGCCAGCACCATGCCGGCCACCGGCTGCGCGACGATGAACACCGTCATCATCGCCCATTGCGGATGGTCGAGCTTCAGCGCGTAGGCGGCAAGCAGCGCAATCAGCCCCGCCGAAACCGTGCGCAAGGCGAAAATCCAATCCGAACGGGTCGGCTGTGTCAGGCCGCTTAACGGTGTCTCGGCAAGCTCTTTCAGCCGCGTCCAGGTCACATGCCCGTCTCCATATCGGAGCCTGTTATGGACCGGACGTCGTTCAGATATCCAGCACGTCCGTCTCGGCGAATTCGGCGCGCTCCTGGATGAAGCGGAAGCGCGCCTCGGGCTTGGTGCCCATCAGCGCGTCGACGGCATCCTTTGTGGCCTGCTCGGCATCGATCACGTCGACCCTCAGAAGAGTGCGCTTCTTAGGATCCATCGTGGTCTCCTTGAGCTGCGAGGCCATCATCTCGCCCAGGCCCTTGAAGCGGCCGATCTCGACCTTGCCGCGCCCGGTGAACTCGGTGCGCAGCAACTCGTCCTTGTGCGCGTCGTCGCGGGCATAGCCGACCTTGCCGCCCTGCCTAATCGAATAGAGCGGCGGCACGGCCATGTAGAGATGGCCGCCGCGGATCAGGTTCGGCATCTCCTGGTAGAAGAAGGTGATCAACAGCGAAGCGATGTGCGCGCCGTCGACGTCTGCGTCGGTCATGATGATCACGCGGTCGTAGCGCAGGTCCTCGTCGCGGTATTTCGAGCGCGTGCCGCAGCCGAGCGCCTGGATCAGGTCGGAGATCTGCTGGTTGGCGGCAAGCTTGTCGTTGCCGGCGCTGGCGACGTTGAGGATCTTGCCGCGCAGCGGCAGCACAGCCTGGCTGGCGCGGTCGCGTGCCTGCTTGGCCGAGCCGCCGGCCGAGTCGCCCTCGACGATGAAGATCTCGGCGCCGGCGGCGGCGTTTTGCGTGCAATCGGCGAGCTTGCCCGGAAGGCGCAGCTTGCGCACCGCGCTCTTGCGCGAGACTTCCTTCTCCTGGCGACGGCGCACGCGCTCGTCGGCGCGCGCTATCACCCATTCGAGAAGCTTCGAGGCTTCCTGCGGATTGTCGGCCAGCCAATGGTCGAACGGGTCGCGGATGGCGTTTTCGACGATGCGCATCGCCTCGATGGTCGCCAGCCGGTCCTTGGTCTGGCCGACGAATTCCGGCTCGCGGATGAACACCGACAGCATGCCGGCGGCCGAGATCATCACGTCGTCGGTGGTGATGATCGAGGCGCGCTTGTTGCCGATGAGGTCGGCGTAGGCGCGCAGTCCGCGCGTCAGCACGTTGCGGAAGCCCGCCTCATGCGTGCCGCCCTCGGGGGTCGGAATGGTGTTGCAGTAGGAGTTGAGGAAACCGTCGCCGCCGAACCAGGTGACGGCCCATTCCAGCGAACCGTGGCCGCCCTGCTTGTCGCTCTTTCCGGCGAACACCTCGCGCGTGACCTGGAATTCGTCGCCGAGCGTCGCCTTGAGATAATCCTTGAGGCCGCCGGGGAAATGGAACTCTGCCTTGGCCGGGGTCTGGTCCTTGTCCTTGATCAGCGACGGATCGCAGGTCCAGCGGATCTCGACGCCGCCGAACAGATAAGCTTTCGAGCGCGTCATGCGGTAAAGCCGCGCCGGCTCAAAGGCGGCGCCCTTGCCGAAGATCTGCTCGTCGGGATGGAAGCGGGTCCGCGTGCCGCGACGGTTGTGGACCTCGCCGAGATGCTCCAACCCGCTGACCGGGACGCCGCGGGAGAAACGCTGGCGGTAGAGCTGACGACCCCGCGCGACCTCGACCTCGAGGTGGTCGGACAGCGCGTTGACGACGGAAACGCCGACGCCATGCAGGCCGCCGGAGGTCTCATAGACCTTGGAGTCGAACTTGCCGCCCGAATGCAGCGTCGTCATGATGACTTCGAGCGCCGGCTTCTTGAACTTCGGATGTGGATCGACCGGGATGCCGCGGCCATTGTCGGTAACGGTCAGGAAACCGTCGGCGGAAAGCTCGACGTCGATGAAGGTGGCGTGGCCGGCCACCGCTTCGTCCATCGAATTGTCGATGACCTCGGCGAACAGGTGGTGCATCGCCTTGTCGTCGGTGCCGCCGATATACATGCCGGGACGCCGGCGCACCGGCTCGAGCCCTTCCAGCACCTCGATGTCGGCGGCGCTGTAGCTTTCGCTGCCGTCGCGGACGGCGGTCGAGCGCTTCGCTGCCTGCACCAGCGGATCGGCGGGGCGCGACGGCGCGCGCACCGGCTGCGCCGGCTTTTCCATCTTGCCGAAGAGGTCGTTGTTGTCGTCCATGCGAGGCCTAGCGTCCGGTAATGCGAATCACTCGTGGATACTGCCACGCTTTTGGCGGGCGAACGAGTTCCTGTTCCGTTCAGGGATCAAACTGTCTCTTATTCCAAAACCATTCGATAACCAAGCCGGCCGAAATAGGGCGATCGGCGGGTCGCGGGATTCCTGATTCTTTAACATTAACGCCTAGCGTGAGGCCCAACCAACAAAAGACCACGGGCGTCAGGGGTTTCGTTGTGAGGGGCAGGGCCATAACCATGATCGGCATCGCCGCCGTTTTCGGCGCGATCTCGATCTTTGCGGCGGATTTCTGGGTCAAGAGCCAGGCAAAGGCTCAGCCCGAGGTCAAGGTCATCTCCGTCGCGGCGCCGCAGCCCAAGGTCGAGTTCAAGACCATCGTGGTGGCTCAGGCGCCGCTGCGCTACGGCATGGAGCTCGCGCGGCCGCAGCTCGCCGAGATCCCGTGGCCGCAGGATTCCCTGCCGCAGGGCGCTTTCCCGACGATCGACAAGCTGCTTGCGGACGGCAGCCGGGTCGTGCTGTCGCCGATCGAGGTCAACGAACCGGTGCTGCTCACCAAGCTGTCGGGACCGAACGGTCGCGCCACGCTTTCCAACATGCTGTCGCCGGGGATGCGGGCGGTCACCATCCGCACCGACGAGATCGCCGGCGTCGGCGGCTTCATCACGCCCGGAGACCGCGTCGACGTCGTTTTGACGCGTGACGCGGGAGACATCCAGGAAGTGTCCAAGAATGCTCAAGGGGCGGCCGGCTCGACCGTCACGTCCGAGGTCGTCGTCGCCGATGCCAAGGTGCTTTCGGTCGGGCAGGGCGCGGACGAGCGCAAGACCGAGCCGCAAGTCGCCAATTCGGTGACCATCGAGGTGACCAACGAAGGAGCGCAGAAAGTGGCGCTTGCGCGCACCGTCGGCACCTTGTCGCTGTCCTTGCGGTCCGCGGCCGACGCCAGCGCGAGCAAAAGCGGGCTGACCACCATCTCGTCCTTCGGCGGCTCGGTTGCCGCCAGCGCACAGGCAAGCGCGGCTTCGCTCGTCAATGCTGTGACGAAGGAATCCGACGAGCCGAAATTCAAGACGGTGATCGTGACGCGCGGCGAGAAGGTCGAGGAATACAAGGTTCCTTCACGGGAAACGCCGCAGGAACTGCAGCAATAGCCGGTGGGGACCGGCGGGGACGGGGCAACAGATGTTCGGGTTTGATGCATTTCGGACGACCGGGGGATGGCGTCTTCTCGGCGCGATCGCGCTGGCGGCGGCAATGCTTGGCGCCGCCGCGCCGGCGAGGGCGGGCAATGACGTCGTCTATGTCTCGGCGAACAAGAACGCCTCCATCAAGGTCGCCAAGGGCAAGCCGAAGACGATCATGACGAGCGCCGCCTTCTACCAGATCGTCATCGGCGATCCGGAGATCGCCAACGTCAATCCGCTGACCGACAAGTCCTTCTATGTGCTCGGCAACAATCTGGGCACCACCGGTATCGCCTTGTTCGACCAGAACAAGCAGCTCGTCGGCACCATCGACATCGAGGTGACGCTGGATACCGACCAGCTGGCCAGCACCATCCGCGCCAGCGTGCCCGACGCCAAGATCAAGGTCGGTTCGGCGAACGGCCGCGTCGTGCTGTCGGGCGAGGCCGACGATGCGGTCGCCGCCGACAAGGCCAGCAAGATCGCGTCGCGCTTTTCCGGCAATGAGGAAGTCATCAACTCGGTCAACATCTCGTCCTCGCAGCAGGTTCAGCTCAACGTCCGCTTCGTCGAGATCAACCGTCAGGCCGGCCAGGATCTCGGCGCCAAATACGCTGCTAATTTCGCTTATGGCATCGGCAACCGCAAAGTCGTGCTGAACCCGGACGGGGGGACCGTGTCGGGAGCCGGAACCGGTGAGATCATCGGCAGCCTGCTGTCGAACGGCGTTTCAATCGACATCGCCATCAAGGCGCTGGAGGAACGCGGCCTGGCGCGGCGGCTGGCGGAGCCGAACCTGATCGCGCGTTCAGGCCAGACGGCGAGCTTCCTTGCCGGCGGCGAGTTCCCGATCCCGGTTTCCGAGGACAATGGCAAGATCAGCGTCACCTACAAGAAATACGGCGTCGGCCTCGATTTCACGCCGACGGTGCTCAAAGACGGGCTGGTAAGCCTCGACATCGCGCCGGAAGTGTCCTCGATCGACCCGTCAGCTTCCATCCAGGTCAGCAACGGCATTTCCATTCCGGCCTTCATCGTGCGCCGCGCCAGGACATCGGTCGACCTCAAGAACGGCCAGAGCTTCATGATCGCCGGTCTCCTGCAGTCGCAGAACGACATCACGACGTCGCGGGTGCCGGGGATCGGTAAGCTGCCGGTGCTCGGTCCGCTGTTTTCCTCGAAATCCTATCAGCGGCGCGAGACCGATCTGGTCATCATCGTCACGCCTTACCTGGTCAAGCCGGTCGATCCCTCGAAGAAGATGGTCGAGCCGACCGACGGCACCCAGCCGGCAAGTCCGGCCGATTATTTCCTGAACAACACCGAGGAAGTGGATGCCTCGGCGCCGAAGCGCCCGGTGGCCCTGGCAGACGGCAGCGCCGCCCGTCCGGTGGCTGCCACGACGTCCGGCCACTTCCTCGATCTGCCGAAGGACTAAGGCCATGCGCAGCACCCTTTGGATTGCTCTATTCCTGGCCGGGTTCGTGAGCGGCTGCACCAGCGATGACTATGTGCGCACCGAAGGCGTGACGCCGGGAGTCGGCAACGCGCAGGCATCCAACACCGTCATGCAGATGGTCGATCCATGGAAGTACGGCGTACAGAACACCAGGCTTCTGGTGCCGGCCCAGCGTCCGGGTTCGGAGAGTGCTGCCGTCGGCGCAAAAGCCGGCTCCGCGCCGTCATCGACGACATCATCATCAACCACATCGAACTGATGGGCTGACGCCGATGGCATCTGGCAGCAAGACAAAGAAGATCCTGCTCGTTTCGACGGACGGGACGTTTTTGCAGGACACGCGGACCGCTTTCGCGACCTCCGAGGTCATCCAGCTTTTGACGCTGGAAAAGAGCGTCAACGAGTTGCGCGGCGAGATCCTCGAAGCGGACTTCGGCACGGTCATCGTCGACATGGATGCGGCCAAGCTCGAGGAGATCGAGTCGCTGCAGCGCGTCATGCGGCGGCTGGAGGGCCGCATTCCCGTGGTCGTCGTCACCCAGGAATTCAACGCGGCGGCGGTGCGCATCCTGGTGCAGCTCAAGGTCGCCGATTTCCTGGTCAAGCCGATCACCACGGCCGACCTCGTGCGTTCGGTCATCCGTGCGCTGCAAGGGCCGGGGCGGGAAGAGAACACCGAATCGCACGTCTATACCTTCATGCCGGCCGCCGGCGGCGTCGGCACCACCACGCTCGCCCTTCAGACGGCCTTCCAGCTGCATCATTCGGTGACGCGCGGCGCCTCGACATGCGTGGTCGACCTCAATTTCCAGCAAGGCGCCTGCGCCGAATATCTCGACCTCGAGCCGCGCTTCGACATCACGGAAATCGAGAACCAGCCGGAGCGCCTCGACCGGCAATTGCTTGACGTGATGCTGTCCAAGCATGCGAGCGGGCTGTGCGTGCTTGCCGCTCCCACGCGCCCGTCCGACATGCGCTCGTTCAAGACCGACGTCGTGGTGCGCATGCTCGATCTCGTGGCGGCCTATTTCGACAATGTCGTCATCGATATGCCGCGCACCTGGTTTCCCTGGACCGAGACGGTGCTGCTGGGCTCGAACAAGCTCTACATCGTCGCCGAGATGACGGTGCCATGCCTGCGCCATACGCAACGTCTCATCCAGGCCGTTTATGAGACCGCCGGCAAGGAAGTGAAGCCCAATGTCATCGTCAACCGCTTCGAGCAGAAGATGTTCGACAGCGGCATCAAGCAGGCCGATGTCGAGGAGATACTCGGCGAGCATTTCGTCGGCGGCATCTCCAACAATTACCGGCTGGTGCGCGAGGCGGTCGATCGCGGCGTGCCGCTGCACGCCATCGACCCCAACGCCAATGTCGTCAACGACCTGAAGAAGATCATCCTGCCGGAAGAGGCCGTCCAGACCGCGGTCAAGTCGAAGTCGCTGTTTGGCCTGGGCAAAGGCCTGCTGAAGAGGAAGGCAGGATGACCAGCCGCTTTTCCAACCTGCAGAGCCGCGACGTCCGTCCGCAGCGGGTGCCGGAACCCGCGCCTGTCACGCACAATGCGGTCGTCATCCCGACGACCCGCAAGCCGGCGCCGCCGCGGCCTGAAGCAGCGCCTCAAAAGAGCGCCAACAAGGTGCTGGACGCACGCGTGCGCATCCATCGCATGCTGCTCGAAGAGATCAACCTCGTGGCGCTGGAGCGGCTGCCCAAGGATGAGATGCGCCGGCAGGTGCATGAGTTCGTTTCGGAAAAGACGCGCGAGGAGCGGATGGCGATCAACATCGCCGAGCTCGACGCGCTGGTCGACGACATCGTCGACGAAATGGTCGGCCTCGGCCCGCTCGAGCCGCTGCTCAAGGATCCCGAGATCAACGATATCCTGATCAACGGCCACCAGAACTGCTTCGTCGAAAAGCGCGGCAAGCTTCAGCAGGTCCACATCCCGTTCAAGGATGAGGCTCATCTGCTTAGAATCATTAACAAAATCGTCGCGGCGGTCGGCCGGCGCGTCGATGAATCGCAGCCGATGGTCGACGCCCGCATGCTCGACGGCTCGCGCTTCAACGCGGCGATCCGCCCGGTCGGCGTCGACGGACCGCTGGTATCGATCCGCAAATTCTCGAAAAACAAGCTCGGCCTGCACAAGCTGGTCGAGTTCGGCGCCATCACCCAGAACATGGCCGAAGTGCTGGCGGCGGCCGTGCATGCCCGCAAGACCACGATCATCTCCGGCGGCACCGGCACCGGCAAGACGACAATGCTCAACGCGTTATCGGCCTTCATTCCGGAGGACGAGCGCCTGATCACCATCGAGGACGCGGCCGAGCTGCAATTGCAGCAGCCGCATGTCGCGCGCATGGAAACGCGCCCCGCCAATATCGAGGGTCACGGCGAACTGAAGCAGCGCGATCTCGTCAAGAACGCGCTGCGCATGCGCCCCGACCGCGTCATCCTCGGCGAGTGCCGCGGCGAGGAAGCATTCGACATGCTGCAGGCGATGAATACCGGCCATGAAGGCTCGATGGCCACCATCCATGCCAACACGCCGCGTGACGCCATCTCGCGCCTGGAGCAGATGCTCGGCATGACCGGCATGCCGATGACCGTGCAGTCGATCCGCAGCCAGATCTCCAGCGCCATCGATATCATCGTCCAGCTGACGCGCCTTTCCGACGGCAAGCGCAAGGTGACCAGCGTCGCCGAGGTGACGGGCATGGAAGGCGACGTCATCCAGATGCAGGAGATCTTCCGCTTCGTGCGCACCGGCATGGAGGCGGACGGAAGGATCCTCGGCCACTTCGAAGCGACCGGCATCCGCCCGCGCTTCCTCGAGGACCTGCGCAACATGGGCATCGAGTTCCCGGGCAAGTATTTCGAACCCGGCCGGCCGCAGGACTAGGCCGGTGTTCGAGGGATTCAGCCCGGTCTACGTCGTTTACGCCGCGGCGGCGCTCACCGGCATCATGATCGCCGAGGGGCTTTACCTGCTCTATGCCGGGCGCAGCGACAAGCGCACGGCCATCAACCGGCGCATGAAGCTCGCAGAGAACAAGATCAGCCAGGAGCAGGTGCTGATCCAACTGCGCAAGGAGCGCGGTATCGACGGCGGCGGCTCCATCTTTTCCCTCGACCGCTTTCGCGCCCTGCGCACGCAGTCCGGGATGACCACGCCGCTGCCGAAGTTCCTGATGATCACCTGGGGCGTGGCCGCGGCGCTGGCGCTTTTAGCCATCTGGAAGGGCCTGCCGCTCCTGCTCGGCCTGATCCTGCTTGTCGTTCTCTTACCGGTGCTGCCGGTGATGGCCATGCGCTTCATGCGCAAGCGCCGGCACAAGCGGTTCGGGATGCAACTGCCCGAGGCGCTGGAGCTTATTACGCGCGGCCTGAAGGCCGGCCATCCGGTGCCTGTGGCGATTGCGATGGTGGCGCGCGAAATGGCCGATCCGATCGGCACCGAGTTCGGCGTTGTCGCCGACGAGGTGACCTATGGCTCCGATTTGGTCTCGGCGCTAAACAATCTCTTCGACCGGGTGGGGCACGAAGACCTGCCGCTGTTCGTCACGGCGGTGTCGATCCAGAGCAGTTCCGGCGGCAATCTGCGCGAGATCCTCGACGGCCTGTCGGCGACGATCCGCGACCGCGGCAAGCTGCGCCGCAAGGTGCGCGCCATTTCGACGGAAGGGCGCATGTCGGCCTACATCCTGACCGCGGTGCCGGTGCTTCTGTTCACCGCCATCATGGTGCTGATGCCGCAGTTCTACCAGGATGTCTGGGACGTGCCGAAGACCTGGTACATGCTAGGCGGCTCCATCATCTGGCTGCTACTCGGCAACGCCATCATGTTCAAGATGTCGAATTTCAGGTTCTGAGATGGAAGACGTCATCCGCTTCCTCGCCTCGCTCGCGCCGACGTCGCTGGTGCCGGTCGCCGTGCTGCTCCTTGTACTGGGCGGAGGCGCCGTCGCCTGGCCGCTGGTGCTCGCCAAGGGCGATCGCGGCGAGGTCAAGCGCCGGCTGAAGGTCGAGACATTGCAGCCGGCCGAGCAGGCGGAGCCCACGCCCAAGAAGAACGCCAATGCCGTGCGCGAGAAGGCAGTGAAGCGGGCGCAGGAATTCTACGCCAAGAGCGACCCGGAAAATGTCGCGCGGCTGCGCCTGAAGCTGATCCAGGCCGGCTATATGGAGCCGCGCGCCGTTGGCATGTTCTTCCTCGTCCGTTTCGCCACCCTGGTCGGCGCGGCGCTCGGCGCATTCCTGATCAATCACTGGGCGGCCAGCGCCGAGTCGACCATGACCAGCCGCTGGACCTTCATCATCCTCTCTGGTGCTGGCGGCTATTTCCTGCCAGGCCTTGTGCTGACGCAGAAGGTTCGGGAAAAGATGCGCGAATACCGCAACGGCTTTCCCGATTTCATGGATCTGATGATCGTCTGCTCTGATGCCGGCATGAGCATGGAGGCCGGCATCGAGCGCGTCTCCAAGGAGCTTGCCAGGACCTATCCGTCGCTCAGCCAGAACCTCATTCTGGTGTCGCTGGAGTTGCGGGCCGGGCGCAGCCTAGACGACGCGCTGAAGGCGCTTGCCGACCGCCTCAGCCTCGACGAGGTTCGCTCTTTCGCCACGCTCCTGCAGCAATCCAAGGAGCTCGGCACCAGCCTGTCGGGCTCGCTGCGCGTCTTCTCCGACGAAATGCGGCACAAGCGCATGTCGATGGCCGAGGAGAAGGCGCATGCCCTGCCGGCCAAGATGTCGGTGCCGGTGACGGTCTGCATCCTGCCGGTGGTGCTGATGATCGCCATTATACCGATCATCGTGAAGCTGACCGCCCACCACTGAAGATTCAGGTGAGGCCAGCCTGCGAAGGCCGGTGCTCGCGTACTTCAAGTACGCTCCGCGCCGGTTCTCGAAAGCCACTATTCTCGACTCGACCTGACCCGAATCTCAGCACACCTCAACGACATCCGGGCTGGTTAACGCATCCTTGGCGGGCAACCAAAATTTAGCTGCATTTCGGCACCGAAGCTTAATCGCTCTCCGGTATCGTCTTTTCCTGAAGAACGACCCGGCAAATCGGGCGATGGGGCAGGGGCATGCGTCAGAGACTTCCCAGGGCAGCGGTGGCGTTGGCTGCCGTCTTGATGATCACCGGCTGCACGACGAATAACAACGTCGACACGACCAAGACCACGGCGATCCAGCCGGTGGCCAAGGATGTCAGCGCCAACGACCTCGTCGAAGGCAAGGCGCAGTTCCGCGAGGCGAATTTCGGCCTTGCCGAACAGCATTTCCGCAAGGCGGTCGAGCTCAAATCCGACAATGCCGAGGCCTGGATGGGGCTTGCCGCATCCTATGACGAGCTTGGCCGCTTCGACTTCGCCGATCGCGCCTATGCGCAGCTGTTGAAGGTCGCCGGGCGCAAGCCGCAGATCGTCAACAATATGGGTTATTCGCAGCTCCTGCGCGGCAACAAGAAAAAGGCGCGCGCGCTGCTGCTCGAAGCCAAGGCCGGCATGGCCGACCAGACGGTCGTCAACGCCAATCTGGCGCTGCTCGACAAGGGCTGATCCGTCTGCGGGTTCGCGTGTCCCGTGTATTGTCACGGGATTTCGCCTGGTATGTCGACGCTTTGTAAACCTTGTGTCGAGGTAGCATTGGGCACCGTCCGAAAACGGTTTGCGCCAGCCGCCGCCAGTTTACATTGAGGGACGGGCACCTAGAGGCAGTTCTTCACGGATGTTGGATTTCAGTTCGCTCCTGCTCGCGGCGGCGCTGTCGGGCACATGCCTCAGCATCACCATGTTCGCGATCTGGCTCACAACGCCGAGGGCGCGCTTCGTGCTCACGGTCGCCTGCGGCATCTTCGTGCTCGTCGCCCATGTCGTCGCGTTCTGGCGCTACACCAAGGATCCCGAACCCTGGTTATGCCAGGTCGTGCTGGCGCTGCTGACCCTGGGTTTCCTGGTGATCTGCCTGTCAGCCATGCAGTATCTCGGCTTCCGCGACTACCGCCGCGCCGTCGTGCCGACCCTGGCCGCGATGGCCGCCTGCGCAATCGTCACCTTTCTCGGCTTCGACGGTATCGGCTTCCAGATCACCTATGCGGCCGTGACGGCGCTGCTCGCGGCGATCGGCACAATGTTCTGGATGAAGGGCGATCACGATCGCCGGATCCTGCTCGTGGTTTCGTTCCTCAGCGGCGCTTGCGGCTTGTCCTTCGCGCTGTGCGGCCTGACGTTGCTGGCGCAAGGGCAATGGGTCCTCGGCGCGGCGCCCGACAACTGGGCGGAGCGGTTGAACTCCGTCGTCGCGGTCGCCTGCATGACCGGTCTCGGCGCGCTGACGTTGTCGCTGCACCATCTGCAGGCGCAGATCGAGCTCAAGGCCGAGACGATGACCGATCCGCTGACCGGCCTGATGAACCGCCGAGCGCTCAACGAGCTTTACGGCGACCGCGACTTCGGTCCGTTCATGGCGATCGCCATGTTCGATCTCGACCATTTCAAGATGACCAACGATGTCTTCGGCCACCCCGTCGGCGACCAGGTCCTTTGCCGCTTCGCGGCGGTGATCAAGAAATATGGCAGGGCCGGGGTCGACGCCTTCCGCTTGGGTGGCGAGGAATTCGCGCTCGTCATGTCGCGCGTGACGCCGGAAAAGGCGCATGACATGGCAAGCCGGATCGGCGTCGCGTTCGGCACCGAGATCGTGCCTACCCATCGCGGCCCGCTGCGCAGCAGCGTCAGCGGCGGCATGGGATTCGGCTCGGCCGCGGGCCGTCCGCTCGACGAGGTGCTGGCGCAAGCGGACGCCGCGCTCTATGCGGCCAAGCGCGCCGGGCGCAACCGCGTCATCGCTCAGGACAGAGAGGGCCAGCCCAATGCCGGGCCGGCCCTGAAGACTGCCTGAGCACAGAGCAATTCCAGGAAAAGTGTGAGAACGGTTCACCGTTTCCGTGAAACGGCGAACCGCTCTATCGGCTACTCCGCCGCGCCGAGATATTCCGACAGCGGCGGGCAGGAGCAGACCAGGTTGCGGTCGCCGGCGACGTTGTCGATGCGCGAGACCGGCGGCCAGTATTTCGCCGAAAGGTCCGCATCGCCCGCCGGATAGGCCGCCTCCAGCCGCGAATAGGGGTGCTTCCACTCACCGGCAAGCGCTTCCGCCGCGGTGTGCGGGGCGTTGACCAGCGGGTTGTCGTTGGACGGCCACTCGCCCTTCGCCACTTTCGCCGCCTCGCCGGCGATGGCGATCATCGCCTCGCAGAAACGGTCGAGCTCGCGCTTGGGCTCGGACTCGGTCGGCTCGACCATCAGCGTGCCGGCGACCGGGAACGACATGGTCGGAGCGTGGAAGCCGTAGTCGATCAGGCGCTTGGCGATATCGTCGACGGTGATGCCGGCGCTCTCCTTGAGCACGCGTGTGTCGAGGATGCACTCATGCGCGATGCGGTCGCTCCGGCCCTTGTAGAGCAGCGGGTAGTGCGGCGCGAGCCGCGTCGCCACGTAGTTGGCCGAAACGATCGCCGTTTCCGTCGCCTGCTTCAGGCCGGAGCCGCCCATCATGCGGATATACATCCAGGTGATCGGCAGGATGGAAGCGCTGCCGAAAGGAGCCGCCGCCACGGCGTGGGCCGAGCCTTCGGTGACATGGCCCGGCAGATAGGGCTTCAGATGCGCCCTGACGCCGATCGGGCCGACGCCCGGGCCGCCGCCGCCATGGGGAATGCAGAAGGTCTTGTGCAGGTTCATGTGGCAGACGTCGGCACCGATGTCGCCTGGGCGCGCGAGGCCGACCAGAGCGTTCAGGTTGGCGCCGTCGAAATAGACCTGGCCGCCATGCTCGTGGATCAGGGCACACAGATGACGCGCGCCTTCCTCGTAGACGCCATGTGTCGAAGGATAGGTGAACATCAGCGCCGCGAGGTTCTTGGAATGCTCGTTGGCCTTGGCGCGCAGGTCGTCCATGTCGATATTGCCGTCGTCCAGGCAACGCACGACGACGACACTCATGCCAGCCATCGCGGCGCTCGCCGGATTGGTGCCGTGCGCGGAAGACGGGATCAGGCAGACCGTGCGGTGGCCTTCACCGCGCGCGCGGTGATAGGCGCGGATGGCGAGCAGGCCGGCATATTCGCCCTGGCTGCCGGCATTGGGCTGCAGGCTGACGGCGTCGAAACCGGTGATCTCCGACAGCCAGCTCTCCAGGTCGCTGGCCATCTTGCGATAGCCCGCCGAATGGCCGGCCGGCGCGAAGGGATGCAGGTTGGCGACGCTCGGCCAGCTCACCGGCATCATCTCGGCGGCGGCGTTAAGCTTCATCGTGCAGGACCCGAGCGGGATCATGGCGCGGTCGAGCGCCAGGTCCTTGTCGGCCAGCCGGCGCAGGAAGCGCATCATCTCGGTTTCGGAATGGTTATCGTGGAAGACCGGCTGGGTCAGGAACTCCTTGCCGCGCGGCTTGCCCGGCATCGAGCCGCCTTCCGTGCCGGGCTTGGCTCCGAAGAGACCGGCGATCGCCTCGAGATCGGCTTCCGTCGAGGTCTCGTCGAAGGCGATACTGACATGGTCGGCATCGATGACGCGCAACAGCCGGCCGGTCTTCTCGGCGGCGGCTTCTATTGCCGCGGCCTTGCCCTTCACTTCCGCGGTCACCGTATCGAAGCGGCTCGCGCCGAGCACCGACACGCCAGCGGCCTTGAGACCTGAGGCGAGGCGGTCGGCCAGGCTATGGATCTTCCCGGCGATCGCCTGCAGCCCGGCGGGACCGTGCCAGATCGCGTAGGCCGTCGCCATGTTGGCCAGCAGCGCCTGCGCAGTGCAGATGTTGGAGGTGGCCTTGTCGCGGCGGATGTGCTGCTCGCGGGTCTGCAGCGCCAGCCGGTAGCCAGGGCGCCCTTTGGTGTCGGTCGACTGGCCGACAAGGCGGCCGGGCATCAGCCGGGTCAATTTGTCGGAGACCGCGCAATAGGCGGCGTGCGGGCCGCCAAAGCCCATCGGCACGCCGAAGCGTTGCATCGAGCCGACGGCGATGTCGGCGCCGAGCTTTGCCGGCGCGTCCGTCAGCGTGAGCGCAAGCGGATCGGCGATGAAGACGACCAGCGCGCCGATGGCGCGAGCCTTCTCGATCGCCGCCTTGTGGTCGCCATAGATGCCGAACGTGTCCGGCCAGGAGACGAGCAGGGCGGCGGTGTTGTCGTCGATCGTCTCGCCGTCGACCTCGGTGCCGAGCGGCTCGGCGCGGGTGCGCACGACGTCCAGCGTCTGCGGATGCGGCGTGCCGGCAAGCGCCACCTTGGTGCGCTTGTCGCGGTGGTGGCGCAGCGCAATGCCGACGGCTTCGGCGACGGCGGTGGCTTCATCGAGCAGCGAGGCGGACGCCACAGGCAGGCCGGTAAGCTCGGTGACCAGGGTCTGGAAATTGAACAGCATTTCCAGCCGGCCCTGGCTGATCTCGGCCTGGTATGGCGTGTAGGCCGTGTACCAGGCCGGATTCTCGAACATGTTGCGCTGGATGACCGGCGGCACGTGGACGCCATGATAACCAGCGCCGATGAAGCTCTTCAGCACCGTGTTCTTCGCCATGATCGCAGACAGTTCGGCCAGCGCTTCCGCTTCGCTCGCCGGAGCGGGCAGGTTGAGCGGCTGGTCGAGGCGGATCGACCGCGGCACGGCCTGGCTGATCAGCGTTTCGACGGACGGAACGCCGAGCACGGCAAGCATGGCTCTGACATCGTTGATGCCCGGGCCGATATGGCGGGCCGAGAAGGGAGTAAGCGCTGCGGTCATGTCTTTATGTCCTGATATCAGCCGATATGGGCTTTGTAGGCGGCCTCATCCATGAGGCTGTCGAGCTGGCTTTCGTCGGCCAGCTTCATCTTCCAGAGCCAGCCGTCGCCGGTCGCGGCCGAATTGACCAGCGACGGGTCGGCCGACAACGAAGCGTTGGCCTCGGTGATCTCGCCGTCGACCGGCGCGTAGACGTCCGATGCCGCCTTGACGGATTCGACGACCACGGCCGTATCGCCCTTGGCGAGCTTGCGACCGATCTCCGGCAACTCGACGAAGACGAGGTCGCCAAGCTGTTCCTGCGCATAGTCGGTGATACCGACAATGGCGACGCCACCTTCGACGCGGAGCCATTCATGGTCTTCAGTGAAATAGGTCTTTGCCATCTGGAAATCATCCTTTGCGGTAGCGGTGTGGGGTGAAGGGCAGGGACGTGACGTCGACCGGGATCTTCGTCCCGCGGACATCGGCGAAGAGTTTCGTGCCGGCCTTGGCCAGCGCAGTGTCAACGTAGCCCATGGCGACCGGGTGGCCGGTCGAAGGGCCGAAGCCGCCGGACGTGACATGGCCGGCCGGATTGCCGTCAGCGTCGACCAGCGCCGCGCCGGCGCGAACCGGCTGGCGCCCGTCGGGCTTCAGGCCGACGCGCTTCTGCGACGGCCCGCGTTCGAGGATAGAACGCAGCGCGTCGGCGCCGATGAAACCGCCGGCGGCGCGGACCTCCTTGGGAATCGCCCACATCAATCCGGCGCTTGCCGGGTCGATTTCCGGCGTCAGGTCATGGCCATGCAGGCAAAGCCCGGCCTCGAGGCGCAGGCTGTCGCGGGCGGCAAGGCCGATCCACTGCACGCGGTCGTCCTCCAGCAGCTTCGCGACCAGATCACGCGCGTCCTTCTCCGGCAGGCCGATCTCGAAACCGTCCTCGCCGGTGTAGCCGGAGCGGCTCATGAACCAGTTCTGACGCGGCTCGATGCCGTGCATGAAGAGCAGCGAGCCGGTTTCGATGCCGGCCCGCGCCAAAGCTGCCCAGGCATCCGGGCCCTGGATCGCCAGGAAGACGCGGTCGAGCGGCTCGACCTTGGCGTCGAAATCGGCGGCCAGCGCGCGCAGATGCTTCTCGTCCTCCACCGCGTTGCCGGCATTGGCCACCACCATGAACCGGTCATCGCCAAGTCGCGTGACGATCAGGTCGTCGATGATGCCTGCCGCCTCGTTGAGGAAGAAGGTGTATTTGGACTGCGAGATGTCCAACGCGCCGACATCGAGCGGGCAGGCGCGGTTCAACAACGCGGAGGCCCCCGGACCGGAGACCTCGAACAGCTTCATATGCGAGATGTCGAACAGGCCGGCATGCTCGCGTGTGTGAAGATGCTCCTTCATCACGCCGGGCGGGTATGTCAGCGGCATTGACCAGCCGGCGAAGGCGCCGAAACGCGCGCCCGCGGCCTGATGCAAATCCTCAAGGGGCAGATGTCTGGTGTCGTCGCCTGTCATGTCTTCTCCAGAGTCGCACGCAATCGACCGCCGCAGGCGGCCTAGTTCGTGCCCCTCTGTCTGAAGCCTGAGAGACTTGCGCTCCGTAACTCTGTCGGCAGCGCTTACACCTTCGGCGCGGGACGAATCCCGACTTTCCAGAGTTGTCTTTCCCGTCCACGGTTCTTTTGCCTGAGAGATTTCGGGCGATTTCCCCTTCGGCGACAGCGTGCGCTGCTCTCTCCCGCAAACAGGTGGGACTCAGTCGCCTGAGCCCCCGACGCGCCATCCATAGCCCGTCGGCGACACCTTGTCACCTCCCAGCGACATCAAAGCTGCGTCGATATTCAGGTGAGGCCGGTCTGACCTGAATATCAACGCACCTAAAGCGCAGCACCCACAAGTCTTCGCTAACCACGCCATTTGCCGGTTTCTCAAGACAATGTTGATAAAGCTGACGGGATAACGCCGGCAAAGGCGACGGGCAGGGACGGCAAATGGGCGAATTGATCATGAGCGCTCCGGTGGCGGGGCTGACCTCGAAGAACAAGATCACGGCCGAGGACGTGACGATGCTGCGGCGCGAGGTGTTCGCCGATGGCGTCGTGACGCGGGGCGAGGCGGAGGCGCTGTTCGCGCTCGACCAGACGGCGCGCGACAAATGCGGCGAATGGGCGCCGTTCTTTGTCGAGGCGCTGACCGACTACATAGTCCACCAGGAAAAGCCGGAAGGCTATATCTCCGAGCAGAATGCCGACTGGCTGGTCCGCACGATCTCGCGCGACGGCGTGGTCGACAGCCGCACCGAACTGGAACTGCTCGTGCATGTGCTGGAGGAAGCAAAATCCTCGCCCGGCCAGCTCTCGGCCTATGCGCTGGAACAGGTCGCGCATGCAGTGATCGACGGCAAGGGGCCGCTGATGCATGGCGGTAGCCTGGTTCCCGGCCATATCGGCAAGGCCGAGGTCGATCTCCTGCGCCGCATCCTCTACGCCTATGGCGGCAACGGCAACATCGCCATCAGCAAGGCCGAGGCGGAGGTCCTGTTCAAGATCAACGACCGGACCGCGGCCGCCGACAACGATCCGTCCTGGAACGACCTCTTCGTCAAGGCGATCGCCAACTACGTCATGTGCTCGACCGGCTACGAGCCGCCGACGCGGGAAGTAGCGCTGCGCCATGAAAACTTCCTCGACGAGGCAAGCCCGACGCTTGGCGGTTTCTTCAGCCGGATGGTCTCGGGCGGGTTCGCTGCGATCCTCGAAGCCTATCATTCGCCTGGTGATATCGAGGCCGAATGGGAAGCCAGGAACCGGGCCGCCGAGGCGCTTGCCCGCCGCGCCGAGACGATCGACGCTAGCGAGGCCGAATGGCTGGCCGAGCGCGTGGGCGGCGGCCAGCGACCGCTGCGCGACAACGAGCGCGCGCTGCTGGCTCTGATCAGGCAAGCGTCGCCGGAAATCCATCCGGCGCTGAAGCCGTTGCTTGAGAAGGTGGCTTAGCCTTTTACTGCTTCGGCTTGGTCTCTTCCGGTTTGGCCTGGTCTGTCTTGGCCTGGTTCGGCTTGGCTGAGGTATCAAACCGCGACATCCATTTGAAGCCGCCGAACCAGTAGCGGCGGACACCGGCGATGGTGCCGTCGGCGGTGCGCGCGCCGATCCAGTTGTTGACATACTGGATCAGGCGGACATCGTCCGGCCGCAACGCGAAGGCCTCTGGCGCACGCAGCAGCGGGCCTCCGACCAGCCTGAATTTCGCATCGTAGAGCCTCGCCGCCATCTGCGGCGTCGGCGAGGTGGCGACCATCGCCTGGGCGTCGCCGCCGATGATCGCGGCAAAGACATCGGCGGTGTTGTCGAAGGACAGGATGTTCGCCTTCGGGAAGGCTTCCTTGGCAGCCGCCTCGTCCGTCGAATTGGACAGTACGGCGATCTTGTATCCCGGCGCCGTCAGCGCCTTTCGAGGCCGTTTGCCCAGGCTGGCGAGCGAGGCCACCATGCGGATGTCGGCAGTGCCGGTCGGATTGGAGAACACAACCTCGCGGGCGCGCTCCGGCGTGCTGGCGTAGCCTGCGGCGATCAGATCGAAATCGCCCTTGAGCAGACGTGCCTTCAGATCGTTCCACGGCACTTCGACCAGCTTCAGCTCGACGCCGAGATCGGACGCCAGGGCACTGGTCAGGTCGACATCGTAGCCGGCGAATTTGCCATCCGCGTTCTTGAGGATCCATGGCGGGTTGAGCGCCACGCCGACCGTCAGTGTCTTTTGGTCGATGACGCGCTTCAAGCTGTCGTCCGCGCGAGCCGGCAGTAACGCCAGCCAGGCAGATAGAACAAGTATGGTCGCCGTGACCATTTTGTTAGCGCTCATGAATATATCCTCGCTGCAGCCTGTCTGGTTGTAAGACTTACACAGAGGTGCCATTCTGTCGATAGCGAAGCCAATTGGAGATTTGCGATGTCGGCGCGGATGGCGGTTACCGGTTCGATGGTATTGCTGGCCAGCTTGCTGGGTAATCCGGCGCAACTGTCGCTGTTGCCCGATGCGGCGCAGGCCGCAGGCCCGATGCGCCTGGTCTGCTCGAGCTCCAACTATCGCTACTCCTATTGCGGGATCGACACGCGCGGCGGCGTGCAATTGACCAACCGGCTGTCGAAGTCGCGTTGCCAGTTCGGCACGAGCTGGGGCTATGACGGCGGCGGCATCTGGGTGGACAAGGGCTGTTCGGCGCAATTCCTGGTTGCCGGCTCCGGCCGCCGGCCGTCTCCCGGCGATGCGGCGGCTGCCATCATCGTCGGCGGCATTGTCGGCGCCATCCTCGACAACAACGACAGGCACGGCCACCATTCGGACAATTACTATCCGAGGCCGAAGCCGCGCCGTGACGATCAATGGATCGACCCGACGCCGCAATTCGACAGGGACGGCAATCCCAATTTCGATACCCATGGCAATTATCAGGGATGCCACGGCATGGGCTGCGCGGTGGACAATCCGGATGAGATGGGGGACGCGCCGCCTGAGCCGGGCCAAACCACTTTCGACAGCTCGGACGATTGATCGGGTCGCCGAGTCCAGCGTGCTGAACCGTCGGACCTACCGGCTGACGGCTATCGGGGAATCACCAGGCGACGGTCAAATCCCACCATACCAGTCGTAGCCATTGTCTTCCCAATAGCCGCCGCGGCCGCCGCCGACATTGGCGAAGCTGTCGACCAGCTCGATCTTGGAAAGGTATTTCGGCATCTTGTAGCCGAGCTGGCGCTCGACCCGGACACGCAGCGGCGCGCCGTTCTCCACCGGCAATGGCTTGCCGTTCAGGCCATAGGCCAGAATCGTCTGCGGATGGCGGGCGTCGATCAGATCGATGGTGCCGTAATATTTGATGTCGCCGGACAGGCTTTGCTCGATCGTGTCGAGGCAGTGGAACATGACGTAGCGGGCCTGCGGTTTGACCACCGCCTGGTCGAGCACCAGCGACAGCGGCGTGCCGGTCCATTTGGCGATGCAGCTCCAGCCTTCGACGCAGTCGTGGCGGGTGATCTGGGTGCGGCTCGGCATATTCTGGAGCTGCTCGCGGGTCAGCGACAGGGGTTTTTCGACGAGGCCGGTGACCTCGAGGCGCCAATCGGCGAAATTGTTGGCGAGCAGACCCTTGTAGGTGTCGTCATCGGGCGCCGTGCTGCCGTTCGGCCGCTGCGGCTGCCGAATATCGGCCTCGGTGAATTCCGGTGCCAGCGCGTCCCTGCCGGTAAGCAGGCGCTGCGCGTGCCAGGTCAGGTCGTTGGCGTTTTCAAGGAAGCTGCGCAGGCCGCCACCGATGCCCAGACCGCTGTCGAAGGCATCGCAGCCCGACAGCGCGATGCCGGACAGGCCGAGGCTGCTGGCGGTGAGGAACTTGCGGCGGCTGATCTGAAATTTTGCCATCTCAGGCGCTCCTCTCGGTTGGCTGGTCGTGCTTCGCGGGCGGGTCGGTGCGATACCAGCCGGTGATGATCGAGCGCAGCTCGTTGATCGGGCCGGCGGCGAGGATCATCAGGATGTGGACGATGAAGAAAAGGACGAGCAGCAGCATGACGGTGAAATGGATGGTGCGCGCCGTCTGCCGGCCGCCGAGGATTTCATTGAGCCAGGGCAGCACCGAATCCATGCTCGGCGACATTGCGAGGCCGGTGATGATCATCAGCGGCAGCAGCACGAACAGCACGCCGCCATAGGCCATTTTCTGCAGCGTGTTGTATTCTCTCGTGTGATGGAACTTCAGCTTCGCGTGATCGACGATGTCGCGGGGCAGCTTGCGCAGGTCCGACACGCGAGGGGCGAGATCGCGGCGGATATGGCCGTTGATCAGGCCGGCGACCAGCCAGACGAGCAGCGTCGTGGTCAGGATCCAAGCGAAGAAGAAATGGACGACGCGGGCCGTGCCGAGGTCGTAATAGGACGGGATCGTTGCCCAGGAAGGGAAGGCGCGGGGCGTCTCCTGTCCGGGTGGCCCCGACCAGCCGAGCACGCCCGTGGTGTCGAAGCGATGACCGAAGACTTCGGTGAATCCGCGCGGACCGTTGGCGGTATTTTCGGCGCCGATCTGGAGGATCGTGTTGTTGAACTCGAAGCCGGACTGCTTGCCGATATAGAGCTGCGGCCGCGCATTGAAGATCTGCAGGCCTGAAAGCAGCATGAAGAACAGCGCGAAAGCCCAGATCCAATGGGTCAACCGCGTCCAGCGTGATTGCCGATAGATGAGGGTCTTGTCCTTGCCGTCCGCCTCGGCGGCGGATTGGTTGTTGGCAACAGTGTCCATCTTGCCTCCGGCCGCCATCGGGAGGCGGCTTTTCAGGTCATTGTCTCCCCCTCAATACGTCGCCGCACAAGGTAATGTTTCATGCGATCACGGATTTATTACGGGCCACCGAGACTGACAGCGAGATTGACTGCGGCGGCGAGGATCACGGCGTTGAAAAAGAACGAAAGGATCGAATGGAGGAGCACGACGCGGCGCATATGCGTCGTGGTGATGCCGGTGTCGGCGGTTTGCGCGGTCATGCCGATGACGGTGGAAAAATAGAGGAAGTCCCAGCCTTCTGGCCGTTTCCCACCTGGAAACTCAAGGCCGCCGACGGGCATTTTCTTCTTGGTGGCAGCGTCTATCTCGTCGCCATCCATCCAGTAGACATGAGCGTAGTGCAGCGAAGCCATGGCGTGGATGGTGAACCAGCCGAGCGGGATCGACAGCATCGCGAAGACGATGGCTATCGGATGCGCGCCCTTCTGGTTGATGATCTGAAACAGCGAGCCGATGGCAATGCCGACGACGAAGAGCGTGACCGCGAAGATCATTCGCAACGGCAGGTCGGCGGAGCGCGCGTTCTTGCTGAGGTAGCGGCCGGTGAGTTTCGGCATCAGCCGCACGACCAGAACGACATAGGCGGCAAAGAAGGCGTTGGCGCCGATCTGGTAGGCCAGCGGCGCTCGCAAGATGAGCGCGATCGCCAGCGCGACGATGCCGATTATCGCGGATATTGCGAACTGCATGTGGCGATGCATCGGTGATTTGACGGATGCGTCGTCAGCCATGGCGGAGCCTCCGGAAAGCGCTCGATCAGTCCGGTGTGACGGATTTCAAGGCACGCCGCAAGATGCGGTCGAGCTCGCCGAGAAACTGCGATCTGTCCTTCTGCGTGAAGGAGGCGTTGAAGCCCCGGCTTTCGCCGGTCTCGCGCAGATGCTGTTTGAGGTCGCGCATCGCCACCGCCATGCCGATGGTTTCCGGCGTGAAGGGGCGGCCGGTGGGTCCCAGCACATGAGCACCGAGCGCCACCGTGCGCGCGGCAAGCGGAATGTCGGCCGTCACAACGATGTCATTGGCCCTGGCGTTCTCGACGATCCAGTCGTCCGCGGCGTCCGCGCCCTTGGAGACGACGACGTTGCGGATCATCGGATCGCGCGACGGCCGCAGGCCGCCGTTGGAGACGTAAGTGACGATGACGCCATGACGTTCGGCGACCTTCTCGACCTCGGCCTTGACCGGGCAGGCGTCGGCATCGACGTAGATGACAGGCGCGGGCATCGTCACTCCAAATGAATATGGGGCCGGCATAGCCAGCCCCATGGCAGAAATCGCGGGACCTGTCAGGCCGGAAGCGCGCCCGACTTCTTCGCCGTCCAGGTGGCGATATAGTCCATCAAGCCGGGGCTGAGGCAGTCATAGGGCTCAAGCCCGATCGACTTCAGCTGGCCGCGGATGCCGGCCATGCGGTTCGGATCGACGCCGGATTCGATGATCGAGGAGACGAAGGCGGCAAAGCCCGGCGGCGACCAGCCGTCCTCCTCGAAGCGCTCGGGATGGATGAAG